>NZ_CAJMZH010000001.1:0-752036 GCF_905220285.1 Paraburkholderia sp. J94
TGCAGTACGTCCAGAACCCCGGTTTCTCAACATGAGAGCCGGGGTTCTGGCGTTTACGTGCGTGAAATCCAAACGCACACCTCCTCACCAATTCCCCTCCGAAGTTCCCCCATCACTTTAAAGCGCTATATCAAGACGACTTTAAAGAGATTTAAATGCTCAAAATCAGAATATTTAAACAGCATTAAATCGCGAAATTACTGAAGTTTCGAAGAATTCCGACGATATATAGTCGTGGGTAGCTTTTTGCTACGAACATAAAATAACACGCTACACCGACAAGAATCCGGGGACTTCCGTGCACGCGCTCGCGTGCAGGAAGCGCGAAACATGCAATGCCGATGGAATGACCACGCGCGCAGCGCCGTGCTGCGCCATACACACTTCTGCGCCACTCCGCGCGGCGCGTTCACACGCGCCCGTGCCGCACAACACGCCATCCCGCGCCGCACCTCGCGACAACTCTCCGATCTCCTGTCGCTTCAATTCATACGCGCCGCCTGGCGCATGTTTGTCGTCGTTTTAGTTCCACCACCAAGGAGTCTCCATGAAGTTGTCCATCACCTGTGGCGCCGTGCTGGCCGCCGCCGCCATCGCGGCGTTGAGCGGTTGCGCAACGGAGTCGTCGCGTACGTTGCCGGTTCCTCCTGTCGCGAGCGCGCAGCGTCCCGCCGTCGGCCAGCCGGTGAAGATCGCCGTCGGCAAGTTCGATAACCGCTCGGCCTATATGCGCGGCATTTTCTCCGATGGCATCGACCGTCTCGGCGGCCAGGCGAAGACCATTCTGATCACGTCGCTGCAACAGAGCGGCCGCTTCAGCGTGCTCGATCGCGACAACCTCGACGAGATCCGCCAGGAAGCCGGCTTCGCGAAGCAAGCCCAGGCGATCAAGGGCGCCAATTACGTCATCACCGGCGACGTCACCGAATTCGGCCGCAAGGAAGTCGGCGACCACCAGCTGTTCGGCATTCTCGGCAGCGGCAAGAACCAGATCGCGTACGCGAAGGTGAACATCAACGTCGTCGATACCACGACGTCGGAAGTGATCGCCTCGGCGCAAGGCGCGGGCGAATACAGCCTGTCGAATCGCGAAATCATCGGCTTCGGCGGTACCGCGAGCTACGACTCGACGCTCAACGGCAAGGTGCTCGAGCTGGCGATCCAGGAAGCGGTCAATCACCTGGCCGATCAGGTCGACGCGGGCGCGCTGCGCACCGCCCACTGAACCTGCGTCATCGCTGACCAAAATAACTACGCATACGGGGTTTTAAATGAAATACATCGGCACGCTTCGGGGAATTTGCCTGCCTGTCACGGCAGCAACGCTGCTGCTCGCGGGCTGCGCGCCCGCCACGCCGTCGCTGTATCAGTGGAACGGCTATCAGCCGGGCGTCTATGACTACCTGAAGGGCGAAAAGTCGCCGCAGCAGCAGATCGACGCGCTCGAAAAGTCGCTGCAGGAGATTCGCGCGAAGGGCAACAAGACGCCGCCGGGCTTCCATGCGCAACTGGGCATGCTGTACGCGAACGTCGGCAACGACGCGCAGGCCATGCAGGAATTCGACGCCGAGAAGCATCTCTTCCCGGAGTCGACGACCTATATGGACTTCCTGATGAAGAAGAAAACGAAGCAACAATAAGCGAGCGCACCGACATGTCCCGAATCCTTTCCCTCAAGCTCTGGCTGGCGCTGTCCGTGCTCGCCCTGCTGTCCGCCTGTGCGCAGCCCGTCAAGCACGTGGACTACTCGGCGTTCAAGAACGCCCGTCCGCGCACGATTCTCGTGCTGCCGCCCGAGAACTCGACGACCGACGTGAGCGCATCGAACAGCATGCTTTCGCAGATGACGTATCCGCTCGCCGAAGCCGGTTACTACGTGATTCCGGTCGCGGTCATGGAAGAGACGTTCAAGCAGAACGGTCTCACGACGCCTGCCGATATCCAGCAGACCTCGGCCGCGAAGCTGCGTGAGATCTTCGGCGCCGATGCGGCCGTCTACACGACGATCACGCAATACGGCACGCAGTATCGCGTGCTCGACAGCGCGACGATCGTGACGGCATCGGCGAAACTCGTCGATCTGAGCAGCGGCGACGTGCTCTGGCAAGGCCGCGCGAGCGCGAGCAGCAGCGAAGGCAACAACAGTAGCGGCGGCGGCCTGATCGGCATGCTGGTGACGGCGGCGATCAAGCAGATCGCGAACTCGCTGACCGACAAGAGCCACGATATTGCCGGCGTGACGAGCTATCGCCTGCTGCACGCGGGTCCGCCGACCGGTCTGCTCTACGGTCCGCATTCGCCGAAGTTCGGCACGGACTGAAGTCGCGAGTAGTAAAAAAGCTGCCGCAAATAAAAAGGCCCGTCACCGAAGTGACGGGCCTTTTTCATTCCAGCGCGGTTCAGTCGACACTGCACTGACGCGCGGAAAAGCGCTTAGCGCTCCAGGAACGGACGCAGCTTGTCGGCGCGGCTCGGGTGCATGAGCTTGCGCATCGCCTTGCTTTCGATCTGGCGGATACGCTCGCGCGTGACGTCGAACTGCTTGCCCACTTCCTCGAGCGTGTGGTCCGAGGTCGTGTCGATGCCGTAGCGCATGCGCAGCACCTTCGCTTCGCGCGGCGAGAGCGCCTTGAGCGCCTCGTCGATCGCAGCACGCATGTTCGCGTGGATCGCGGCGTCGGCCGGCGATGCCGAACCGGCGTCCTCGATCATGTCGCCGAGCGTGGCGTCGCCGTCGTCGCCCACCGGGCTTTCGAGCGAAACCGGCTGCTTGGCGATCTTGAGGATGCCGCGCACCTTCTCTTCGGTCATGCCCATGCGCGCGGCCAGATCGGCCGGATGCGCTTCCATGCCGGTCTGCTGCAGGATCTCGCGCGAGATGCGGTTCAGCTTGTTGATCGTTTCGATCATGTGCACCGGCACGCGGATCGTGCGCGCCTGGTCGGCGAGCGCACGCGTCACGGCCTGACGCACCCACCACGTGGCGTAGGTCGAGAACTTCCAGCCGCGGCGGTATTCGAACTTGTCCACCGCCTTCATCAGGCCGATGTTGCCTTCCTGGATCAGGTCGAGGAACTGCATGCCACGGTTCACGTACTTCTTCGCGATCGAGATCACGAGACGCAGGTTGGCCTTGACCATCTCGCCCTTCGCCTGGCGCATCTTCGCTTCGGCGGCCGTCATGCGACGGTTGATCGCCTTGATCTGCTGCAGCGACAGCGAAGCCGCGGCTTCGATTTCGGCGAGCTTGCGCTGTTCGGCCTGGACGGCCGGCAGGCTGCGCTCGAGCGCGGGACCGTACTTCGTCGAAGCGGCGGCAGCGCGCACGCCCCAGTCGAGGTCGGTTTCCTTGCCCGGGAACTGTTCGATGAACGCTTCACGCGGCATGCCGCAGCGGTCGACGACGATGGCCAGCACGTTGCGCTCGATCGCGCGGATCGCCGCGACCTGCTCGTGCAGCATCGTGCACAGGCGGTCGATCGTGCGAGCCGTGAAGCGGATCGGTGCGAGTTCGCTCTGGATGTCGGCGCAGATCTGCATTTCGGCGGCCGTTGCGCGTGCGTTGGCGTCGCCGGTGCAGGTCATGGCGTCGAACAGCGTGCGTACGCGCGCGAAGATCGCCAGGCTGTCTGCCTTGAGCTGCGCGAGCAGGGCTTCGTTCGCCTTGGCGTTGTCGGCTTCTGCGTCTTCTTCGCTGTCCGAGTCGTCCGATTCGTCGTCGTCGCTCGATTGGGCTTCGACGTCGTCGCTCGAGTCGGCTTCGGCGGCGGCCGCCGGTTCCGCAGCGGCTTCGTCGCTGCCGATACCGTCGACGAGCTCGTCGATGCGCATTTCGTCTGCCGCGACGCGATCGGCGTCCGCCAGAATGGTCGCGACGATCGACGGGCATGCCGCGATCGCCTGGATCATTTCCTGGAGGCCGTCTTCGATGCGCTTGGCGACTTCGATTTCACCGGCACGCGTGAGCAGCTCGCTCGAACCCATTTCGCGCATGTACATGCGCACGGGGTCGGTCGTGCGGCCGAATTCCGAGTCGACCGTCGACAGCGCGACTTCGACTTCTTCGTCGGCTTCGTCGTCGGCCTGGCGGTCGGCGCGCGAATCTTCGTTCAGCAGCAGCGTG
Organism: Paraburkholderia sp. J94; assembly: GCF_905220285.1. NCBI lineage: Bacteria > Pseudomonadati > Pseudomonadota > Betaproteobacteria > Burkholderiales > Burkholderiaceae > Paraburkholderia > Paraburkholderia sp. J94. Next base: position 4,124 of record NZ_CAJMZH010000001.1, read on the forward strand.
TCGGCGTCGGGCGCCTGCTCGTAGACCTGCACGCCCATGTCGTTAAACGTCGCGACGATGGTTTCCAGCGCGGCCGTCTGCGCGAAGTTATCGGGCAGGTGGTCGTTGATGTCAGCGTGCGTCAGATAGCCGCGCTCGCGACCGAGCTTGATCAGCGCGCGCATCTGATGCTGGCGCTTTTCCAGTTGCGAGGCGCCGTCCAACGGAGTCGCATCGCCGGTCTTGTCCTTGGAACCGCGGCGGGCGGTGCGGGTAGACGTGGGCGCGTCTTCCCGGTCATGGCTTGTCAATACATTCTCCTCGAAAGGAATTGCCCCACGAGGGCAAAAAGGGTCACGCGCCAGCGGCGTGGCGTCCTGGCGATGACGAAATTGCAGGGGAATGGGCGGGGGCGCGAGGTCCCGCCGAGCGAGCGCCAACACACGACGGCGTGGCGTCCTGGATTTTCGTGCAATGCAGAAAGATCGCGTATGGTAGTGCGTTACGCCATGCGAAGCAACCCGAACGTGGTGTTGGCGCCGCGCGCCATGGTTCGCACCGCCCTTTGAGGGTCGGAGCGTATTCCAAATGGATGAAAGCCGCGTGGGAGACTTCGTTGCCGCATCGCTTGTCTACGTTGACATTCCTGTTTGACGTTTCTCTGCGCGTGTGGATTAGACACGTATCCAGGTTCCTGGTTCGCTCTTTTTCTATCGTTCACCGAAACGGATAGTTGCACGTCGCATCACAATCGCCAGCCGCCGCTATCGGTCCCCGTGAAGCCCGCCGCGGCGCTCGCAATCCACACTATATAGAACGTGCTGTCCTGATTACCGTTGACCGCCGTCGGGCACCCATGCATTACGGCGGAAATGCGTCGTACTGCGGCAGCGCGTCGGCGATCTCGTGCCAGGGTGCCTTCGACCCGACGAACAGGTGACCTTGCGGCCGGATCGTGGGCGCATCGACGAGCGTGCCCATCGTCACGTGGACATACGCGCCTTCGCGCACCACCGAATAGAGCAGCGAGCCGCAATGGCGGCAGCGGATGTCGTGCGCGGCCTGAGCGTCGCCGTAGACGAGCACGTCGGCCTGATCGGCTTCGAGGCACAGCTGCGCGCGCTCGATGCCCGCGAACGGCTTGAACGCCGCGCCGGTCGCGCGCCGGCACTGCGAGCAGTGGCAATTGAACGCGTAGCCGAATGCGTCGTTGACGCGGTAGCGCACCGCGCCGCACAGGCATTGCCCGCGCAGCGAGGCGTGGGGCGATTGGGTGGCGTTTGTGTCCATGGAGAGGGCCTGGCAGCGGGCCAGGCTGGAAAACCCGGCGAAACGTTACGAGATGGCGCGTGCGAGGTACCCATATCGCGTTTCTCGGTCACATGCCATGGGCCAAAGGTTACCGCTTATGGGACTTCCGGCGCCGAAATCCGCCCTGCGACGTGCATCGCAGGCGCCACAAGGCCTTGGGAGCCCTGTTGGCCCCCAAAAAACCGTACTTTCCGTCAGATTTTGGCGCCGATGGGGACCATCGATACGCGCCGCCTCCCAAATCCGGTTACCTCAAGCGCCCGACGCGCTCAGCGCGTTCACCCGGGCCGTTCCCGCAGCTCCTTCAAGCCGTTGATGACGACCAGCAAGGCGCGGCCGTGCTCCTCCGAGCCGTCCCACGCCTCGACGATGGCGTTGCGCAGCAGGTCGTTATAGGCGCCCGCCTGGCGCGCGGCGGCCTTCACACCATAGAAACTGCATAGCTTATTGAATGACGCGCTACGGCGCAGCCTGCGCCCATTCGAGGCGCGCAGCCGCGAAACCGTAGGCTGACTGACGCCGGAAAGCCTTGCTATCTCGCTGGATGAGCGGCTGTCCGCCGTCAGCCGGCGCAGCAGTTCCTGCACGGGAAAATGAGTGTCTGGGGCTTCCATGTCATGCATTATACCTATACAGTAACGCTTATTGAATTGCTCGCCGAAACTGGCGGGCTCGCTGCATTTCTGAGGATGTCGATGGCGCTCAAACACCTACCCCCCACGTTTTGCTGGTCCAGGATCGGATCGGAGACGGGAGAAGATCTCCCGACGATCGTCCTGCGCAAGGAGTGGGAGCGCAGGCTGGGCGGCGGTCGGTTCCTGTGGGGCATCAATCAGCCGCTCGGCAACAGCGCGCAGATCGCGGCGCTGCGCACCGGCTCGCTGCTCGCGCTGTTTTCGGCGGCGGCCAGCCGTCCGCGCATGGCCGAGCTGCGCCGTGAAGGCGCGCTGGTCTGGAATGTGTGGGTGGATGCGAGCGGCCAGGTGCGCCCGCTGCCGCCGCACGTGTTCGTCACGAGCCGCCTGCGCTTTCCGTCGGGCAAGCCGCGCGATCATCACTACGCGCTCGTGTGCGCGTCGCCCACCGAACTCACGCTCGGCAGCAGCCTGCGCGTGCAGCCCGAGCGTCTGCGCAGCGTGAGCACGGGCAAGGCGCCGTCGCCGTCGCAGGGCACGGTGGTGGTGGACCGCGCGGAGCGGTCCGGCGCGAAGGACGCGAAGGGGACGAGTGACTCAAAGGCCGCCAAAACCTACGCGGTCGCCTTCGGCGTGGAACTCGAAGCGCCGTACTTCGTGCGCCTCGCGCAGCCCACGCGCGTGAAGGCGCGCGACATGGCCGCGCTGCACGACGCCGCGCGCAACGCGGACTTCGACGCCTGGGTGGAACTCACGCGGCGTCTGCGCAGCGCGCCCGCGCAGCCCGCGCGCGGCGTGACGAGCGACCTGTTCGATCTCGGCGCGAAGGCGCGCGAAACCGCCGCGCTGCGCGAAGCCGAATTCACGCTCGGCGCGGAAACGTCGCGCTGCCGCGTCGAAGCCGCGCAGCCGCTCACGCGCGGCGTCACGCGCGAGCTGTTCGCGCGCGATCTCTTCGACCTGCTGCCCGCCGACTGCGCGCCCGCGCGTCCGGGGCGCGCGCAGAACGATCTGCTGCGCGGCGTGCGCACGCGCACGGTCTCGCACGGTCCCGCGCAAGGCGATCTGCTGCGCGACATCGCGCAGGGCGATCTGCTGTTCGGCGCCGACCCGGCGCAATCCACGATGGAACTGTTCCATGGCGATACCCACCCATTCGCGCGAGGCCGAGGCCGCCCGACGCTTTCTTGAAGCGAGCCGCAACGTCGATCAGGCGTTTCGCGCCGCGCAGCAGGCCGCGTTCGGCGACCTCGATCCTGCGCGCTCGCATGGCGCGGCGCAGTCGCGTCTGGACCTCGCGCTCGATGAACTCGCGCGCGCCGAGGCGCTGTTCGATTCCGTCACGCGCGTGCAGGGACGGCGGCGCACGCAGGCGGCGCTGGATGCGTGATCGCGCGATCGGCGCACAGCATCCGTGAATCCAGCCCGATGACTCAATGACCCGCGAAGCCGCGCAAACCGGCATCGGTCCGATGGCGCTCGTGGCCGTCGAGCAGCGCTTGCCTGTCGAGCGCCGCATCGTCGTCGACGATCTGGCCGCCGCGCTGCTGCCGACACCCGCACGCTGGCTCATTTCGCTGATGGGCACGCGCACGGCGCTTCGGCTCGTCACGCTGGCTGAACGGCGTTATCCGGGCCTATGGGGCGGCATGCTGTGCCGCAAGCGCTTTATCGACGACGCCTTGACCGAGGCGCTGCCGCACATCGATGCGTTCGTGAACCTCGGCGCGGGCTTCGACACGCGTGCGTTCCGCCTGCTGCGCGACACCGGTGTGCCCGCCTGGGAACTCGATCAGCCCGCCAACATCGACGCCAAACGCCAGCGCCTCCTGCGGCGCTTCGGCAAGCTGCCCGCGAACGTCACGCTCGTCGCCGTCGATTTCGAGCATCTCGCGCTCGACGCGGTGCTGGCCGCGCAAGGCTATACGCGCAGCCGGCGCACGTTTTTCGTCTGGGAAGGCGTCACGCAATATCTCGACAGCGCGACTGTGCACGCCACGTTCGAGATGCTCGGGCGCGCGGCGGCGGGCAGCCGCCTGGCGTTCACCTACGTGAGCCGCGATTTTCTGGAAGGGAAGGTGCCGCAGGGACAAGAAGCGCTGTATCGGCGTTTCGTTGCGCGGGGGGCGATCTGGCGATTCGGGATCGATCCCGAGGCGGTGCGCGCCTTGCTCGCCGGTTACGGCTGGCGCGTGATCGCGCAGCCGGAGCCCGAGGCGCTCGCGCGCCGTTATATCGCGTCCACCGGCCGCCTGCTGGACTGCATGCCGATGGAGCGCGTGGTGCTCGCCGAACGCGTGTAGCGTCTCAAACGCATCCGGCGCTAGTTTTACTCCTTCGTTTCGTCGGGCAAAGACTCCGGCAAAGACTCAGGCAAACCCTCGGGCAACGGCCCGGTCTCCAGCTCCAGCACCGCCGCCACCAGCGGCCAGCGCGCCGCCGCGTCCTGCCACGCGTCCTGCGCCTGCACGTCGTAATAGCGGTCGGCGTCCACGCCTTCGACGAGCCGCGCGAGCGCGTCGATATCGCTCGGCAGCAGCGGATTGCTGCGCGCGCGCTGCCCGTTCAGCCAGCGTTTCAGCGCCATTTACTTGCCCTCCACCCAGACGCCGTCCGGCGTGTGGATCACATAGCCGGTCGGCGTGGTCATCGACACGGTGCCTTCGTTCTCGCCCACCATGCGCGTCTGCGGCAGGCCGTTCGCGTATTGCGCGAGCGGTTCCGCGCCCGGCGCGAACGGGCTTTTCGCCACCAGATTCGCGAGCAGCTGCGCGAGCGCGAGATAGCTCGTCGGCGTGTCGATCGTGACCGGGCCGCCCGCGTGCTCCGTGCCCGCCGGCAAGCCGACGATCTTCACGCCCACCGGCACGTGCACGATGCGCGGCGTCGGAATCTCGCGCATGCCCGCGATCTGGTTCTCCTCGCCGCGCAGCGCCGCGCCGTGCTCGGGCACGAACACGATCACCGCCTTGCGGCCCGATTGCGCGACCAGGTCGATCAGCTTGTCGACGTCGCCGAGCAGCGTCTGCAGACGGATCGGATACGACTGCAGGCTCGTGAGCTTGCTGTTGGGCAGACGGTTGCCGTCGTGCATCGACACCGTGTTGTAGTAGAGCGCGACCGGACCGCCGCCCGCCGCGAGACGCTGCTTGTACCAGCGCGCGAGCACGTCGTAGTCGTCGACCAGCGGCGAGTTGTCGAACTCCTTCATGAACACGGGCAGGCCGTCGTTCGACGGAATCGTCACGCCCGGCACGCCGATTTCCTTGAGCACGGTGCCGCGGAAGTCGTCGAAACGGCCGTTGTGATTGAGCAGCGCCTGCGGCGTGTAACCGGCCTGCGCGAGCTGCGCGAACAGATGGCATTCGGCCGGCGCCGGATCGTAGAGCGCCTTGTGCGCTTCCTGTCCGCAGGTCGCGCGCAGCACGCGGATCGCGGCCGGGCCGCTGTAGCTCGCGCCCGAGCTGAAGTTCTGGAAGATGTAGTCGAAGCGCGAGAACAGCGGATTGTTGCGCGCCTTCACGACGTCCATGTCGTCCCACGAGAGCGAGCAGATATGCACGACGATGATGTCGAACTGCGCGTTGGCGTCCTGCGTGAGCGGCGTGAAGTTCACGTGGCGGCCCGCTTCGTTGGCGCGGAAGGCCGCGAGCTGCTGGTCGTAGGTGCCGGCCTGCTCGTTGCGCGGCTCGTTGGCGTTGCGGCTGTCGCCGTCGGGGCCGTCGCCCGAGGCGCTTTGCGCGAGCGCGCTGCTGGCGTTCGCGACCAGCGTGCCCGCGCCCTGCCACAGCGGCACCGCGACGAGTGCGATCAGCACCAGCGTGGTCACGCGGATCCAGCGGTTGATCAGGAAGTAGAGCAGGATGGCCAGCACCGTGCTCACGATCATCTTCAGCGAGATGAGACGCCCGAGCAGTTCGAGCATGTACGACGGCGTGAAGGTCAGCAGCACGGGGATCTGCGAGATCGCGCGGCTGATTGGCGGCCAGCCCGACTCGTGATAGAACAGCGCGATGCCCGCCAGCACGGCGAGCACGTTGCGCGCGATGCGCAGCCAGCGCACCCGCAGCGGCACCAGCAGCGCGGCCGCGAACAGGATGTTGAGCAGCCAGACCGGGCTGATCTTGCCCAGCGAAAACAGATACAGCTTGGCGGCAAAGTAGAGATTCCAGAGGCCCATGGTGTGTCGCGTTCCCGCGTTGCGCGGCTTAATGTCGTTCGTCAGGTCGGTCGTTGAGGCGTGGCCGACGTGGTCGTATCAGGGCTGGCCGGCCGGGTCGCCCCGTCCGACTCGCCGCCGCGTGAAGATGTTTTCGAGCGCGTCGAAGAAGGCATCGGCCAGACGCAGATAGCCCTGCCAGCTCAGCATGATCAGCTCGACGAGACCATGAAGCGGCGCGTCCTCGGGCGTCGCGTCGTCCCACTCGAGCCACGCGTCGGCGCGCCCGAACGTGCATTCGACCAGACGCCGTTCGCGCTCGATGCTCATGTCCTCGAAACGCACGCCCAGGCGCCGGTCCGCCAGCCGCGCGACCACTGCCGGGAAGTCGTGCTCCACCACGCCGCGCGCGAGACACACGCTCACGCGCTCGCCCGCTTCGAGCTTGTCGAGGCCCGAGTCGGGCGGCAGCACGAGGCCGAGCCCGCCCATCGAATAGTTCTCGGTCTTGCAGGCGAGCGTGCGGCCGTCGGGCAGCGTCAGCATCGCGGGCACGCGCAGCGGAATGCGGTGCGCCACGCGCACCTGGCGCGCCTCTTTCGCCACGCCCACCGCGAGCCCGAGCACCGTGAGATTCACGCCCGCCCAGAAGAGGTTCATGAACACGGTCGCCGGCTCCTCGCTCTGCCAGATCGTCAGCCGCGCGATGCCGGCCAGCACGGCGCACACGTTGATGCCGAGCAGCACCAGATACGGCGTCGAAATGGTCCAGTCGAGATAGTCGTTCTCGATGTGGCCGCCCTTGGACGTCACGTTGAACTTGCCGAGCTTCGGATTGAAGAACGCGATGGTGGTCGGCAGCACGATGTACCACGCGAGCACGCTCTCGTAGGCTTCGGCCCAGAACGAATGGCGATAGCGTCCCTGGATGCGCGAGTTCGCGGTCGCCGAAATCACGAGATAGGGCAGCACGTAGGCGAGGATCACGGGCGCCGGCGTGTTGATCACGTGCAGTCCGAAATACAGGTACGCGCACGGCATCACGAGGAAGATCAGGCGCGGAATCCCGTAGAAGAAGTGCAGCATGGCGTTGCTGTAGCACATGCGCTGGAAGAACGAGAGACCTTTGCCGAGCCACGGATTGTCGATGCGGAAAATCTGCGTCATGCCGCGCGCCCAGCGGATGCGCTGGCCGATGTGGCCCGCGAGGCTTTCGGTCGCGAGGCCCGCGGCCTGCACGGTGCGCAGATACGCCGACGTGAAGCCGTGCCGATGCAGACGCAGCGAGGTGTGCGCGTCCTCGGTCACGGTTTCCACCGCGAGGCCGCCGATCGATTCGAGCGGGCCGCGCTTGATGACCGCGCACGAGCCGCAGAAGAAGGTCGCGTCCCAGAAGTCGTTGCCGTCCTGGATCAGGCCGTAGAACAGGCTGCCTTCGTTCGGCACGCGATGGAACGTGTCGAAGTTGCGCTCGAACGGATCGGGCGAGAAGAAGTGGTGCGGCGTCTGCACCATCGCGCATTTCGGATCGGCGAGGAACACGCCCACGGTCGTCTGCAGGAAGGAGCGCGTGGGAATGTGGTCGCAGTCGAAAATCGCGATCAGCTCGCCGTCGGTGAGCGTGAGCGCGTGATTGATGTTGCCCGCCTTCGCGTGCTTGTGCTCCTTGCGGCGGATATAGCCCACGCCCACTTCGGCGGCGAAATCGCGGAATTCGTCGCGGTCGCCGTCGTCGAGGATATAGATGCGCAGCTTGTCGCGCGGCCAGTCGATCGTGCTCGCCGCGAACACGGTCGGGCGCACCACCGAAAGCGGCTCGTTATAGGTCGGAATGTACAGGTCGACGGTCGGCCAGTCGGCGGGATCGTCGGGCAGCGCGCCCGGCTTGCGGCGCAGCGGCCACGCGGTCTGCACATAGCCGAACATCAGCACGACCCACGTGTAGACCTCGGCGGCGAACAGCACATAGCCGACGATGGCTTCGGCGGGCGACGTCAGGTGCAGCGTCTGCGTGCTGCGCCACCAGACGTAGCGGCCCGTCATGAGGATCGAGAGCATCACCATCAGCATGGTCGCGAGGCGGCCCGGCACGCGGCGCGCGAACATCACCATGAGCCACACGAGGAAGAACAGCAGCACCTGCGAGCCGAGCGGCAGCGGCGTGGTCCAGATCGCCACGGCGGTGATGAAGGCGACGATGAGCAGGCCCTGGCGCAGGAAGGGCACGCGGTCGAGCGATTCGGAGAGATTTTCGAGGCGCGCGCGGATGCCGTCCCAGTCGACGGCGGGCAGGCGCGCGGCCACGGCGCCGCTCGCGTGCGCGGCGCGCCGGTAGACCGGTTCGAGGCGCTTGTCGAGCCAGACGCGCAAGGCGATGCGGTGCGGATGCGGCTGCTTGTGCAGCTTGCGCAGATCGGCGGCGAGACGGCGGCGCGCGCGGCGCGGGCGCAGGAACAGCCGCCAGAGCCACGCGCTCGTGCTGCGGTCGCGGCCCATGTTCAGGCTTTCGACGATGTCGTCGCCGAGCGTCGAGAAGACGAGCGCGGGCCAGTCGCGCCGGCCGGGGCGCGGCGGACGGAAGAACAGGCGCAGCAGCCACTGGCCGCGCGAGGCGTCGGCGGCGAGGTCGAGCTGCGGCGCGCCCACGCGGCGCACGGCGGCCCAGAACATGGCCCACTGGGCGTGCCAGATCGCGGCGATGCGCGCGCGTATCATCGCGCCGCTCCCGTCGCGCCTTCGGGCAGGCCGCTGTGCGCGTCGGGGCGCGCGTTGGCCGCCCAGTGCGAGAGCCACGAGGCGATGCCGTTCAGGTCGTGCGCCGCCTGCGAGCCCGGCGCGCCGAGGCAGAAGTTCGTGCCGCTCGCGAGCGCGGCGGGGATGCCGCTATCGGCGTGGACGATGTACGGCAGCATCGCCGCACCCAGACGCGCGCGCAGCAAGGCGACGAGATCGGTATGCAGCGGCCGCGCGGGCACCACGGCGTTGGCGACGAAGGCGGCGCGCTTGCCCGCGCGCACCAGCGCGGCGCTCAGGCGAGGCAGCGTCGCGCAGGCGGTGGCGTCGGGCGCGACCACGCCGAGCACGAGGTCGGCGGCGGCGATCGCCTGGCGCGCGTGCGCCGAGGGCCACGGCGCGCAGTCGATCAGCGCGATCGCGTTGGCGGGCAGATCGACGCGCGCGAGCAGCTTGCGCAGCCAGTGCGGGTCGGCGTCGAGGCGCGACGAGCCGTCGACGGCGCTTTCGTCGACGTCATCGACGCCGCCTGGATAGGGCGCGCTGCCCCACGGCAGCACGAGCACCTGGTCGTCGCTTTGCAGCGCGGCGCGCGCCCATGCGTCGCCGGACGGGTTCGCGTCGTGCAGATGCGTGACGAGCCCTTCGCGCGCGTTCTCGCGCAGGCCGAAGTGCAGGCCCAGCACGTTGCGCGGATCGCATTCGACGGCGAGCACGGGATGCGAGCGCGCCGCGAGCAGGCTCGCGAGCGCGGCGGCGAAAGTCGTGCGGCCCACGCCGCCGACCGAGGAAACGATGGCGACGGTCTTCATGAGCGCGGCTCCGCGAGCGTGGCCGACGGGCTGGCCGAACCCGCGCTGGCGGTCGCGGCAGACGTGGCGAGCGTGGCAGCGGGCGGCACTGCCGACGGACGGCGCATCGCGACTTCCTTGCGGCGTTTGCCGCGGATCACGAGCGCGCCCAGCTGCGGCGGCAGTTCGAGCGGCCGCTGACGCGCGGGCCTGGCCCAGTCGGGCACGTAGCGTCCGAGGCGCAGACGCCACGCGAGCCACCAGAGCGGCGCGGCGAGGATCAGCCCCCAGACGAAGTAACCGAAGAAGATATCCATGTCGTTAGCGGTCCTGGGCTTTGAGCGGCAGCGCGGCGCGGCGCGGTTCGGCGCGCGCGGCGCGTGTTGCCTGGGCGGACGGCGCGCCCGCCGGGGCGGTCGCGGGCGGCGGCGCGTCGTCGAGGACGGGCAGCGCGGGCAGCTGATCGGGGTCGGGCGCGGGTGCGTTCGCTGCGGCGGTTTCGCTACGGGCGTACGGCGTGACGCCCTGGGCGGCGGCGGGCGTGACCGAAGCGGTGGGCGTCACCGAAGCGGCCTGAGCCGCGCCGCGCGGCGTCTGCGGCGCGTGGATCGCGAGCCAGCCGGAATAATCGGGCGGCGTCTGCGCGTCGATTTCGTCTTCGAGCGTTTCGAGCAGCACGCCGATCGAATTTGGATCGCCGCAACGCTGCTCGCCCTGGAACAGCTCGGCGAGCGGATTCTGGAACACGCGTTGCAGCACCGCGTCGGCGTCACCGAGACGGCAGGCGAAGAAAAACACGTACAGGCTGTCGCCGGCAGCGGTCGCGATATCGCCCGCGCGGCGCAGCTGGCAGGCCTTGAGCGCGTCGACGTGCGCCACTTCGGGCATCAGCGCGAGCCGGATCAGCACGCTCGGCAACTGGATCACGCGGCTGCGTTCCACGGCCGCGCGCACGAGTTCGACGAAATGCGCCGCGCCCACATAGCCGCTTTCCTCGCCGTGCATGACGCCCGCGAGCGCCTGGCGATAATCCGCCGGAACCGGCCGCGAATACACCTGGCCTTGCAGGCTGTCGACGATCGCCTCCACCTGCGAGAGCGTGGTGTGGCGCGCAATCACGCGGTTCGCGCCCAGATTGAGCATCAGCGACTCGTAGCGCATCGCCACCGCTTCCTCGCGCACGATGATCTTGAGCGCGTTGCCGCATTGCAGCCGCAGCGTGTGGACCTGCTCCGCGAGCGATTCGAGCTGGCGGCTCGTGCCGAAGTCGAGGATCACCGTGGCGGCCACGGCGGTGCGCGCGGCGCCGAGCGCCGCTTCGTTGTCGTCGACGACCTGCCAGGCGGGCGGCAGCACGCGCTCGTTGAGCACGGCGTCGCGCGAGATGATCACGCGGCCTTCGTCGGGCGCGAGCAGGCCCACTTCGCTCGCGGTCTGCGCGAAGGTGCCGCCGTCGACGGTCAGACGATGATCGAGCGCCGAAAAACGCAGCGGCAGCGACTGGCTGCCGAGCACGGCGTCGTCCGAGCGCCAGAACGCCACTTCCCAATGGAACTGGCCTTGCGTCTGCAACAACTGCGCCGCGCCCGCGAAGCGCGCCTGGAAGGCGGCCAGCTCGGGATGCGCGTGGTCGTCGCCGAGACCCGGCGGTTCGGCCAGCAGCAGCACGCCGTAGCGATGCTGCGCGCACCAGCTCGCGAGCTGCGCGCCCTGGCGCGCGAGCGCGGCGGCGTCGTGCCAGTCGAAAAAGGCTTCGGCGCCTTCGAGATAGAACTGGCTCGCGGGCGCGGCGCACTGGTTGGCGAGCGCGTCGAGCGCCTCGATCAGCACCTGCGCGCCGTCGCGGCCTTCGAGCGGCACGAGCGAGCAGACGTTGGCCCAGTGATGCGTCGAGCCGGGCCGGTCGATGTCGATGCCGTGATCGCGCAGCGTGGCCGCGATGCTCGCGCCGTCGCGCGTGGACAGCACCGTGGCCGGGCCTTCGAGCGCGGCGGCGGCGGTTTCCCAGAACAGCGCGTCGCGCGCGGGCGAGGCGTTCGCATAGACGATGTGCACCTGGCCCGAGCCGAGCGCGGCGAGCGCGGGCGGCAGGCCGTCGATCGCCAGCGGCTCGCGCTGCGACAGGCGCGCGAGCAGCGAATGGCGCGGCGCGCGCGCGTCGGCGGCGGCCGGTGCCTGGGGGGCGCGGACGGGCTCGTTCATCGGGTCGCCCGGTCCGCGGATGCGATGACGGTTCGAGTCGAAGTCTTCATACGATGCCTCAATATTCCGAGTATGGCCTGACAGACGTCGGCGGGTACGGCACCGGGCCATGCTGCGGCGAGAAGAAATAGCGCAGGTACACGAGGCCCACGTTCGGCGCGTAGTCGCGCGAGCGGTCCAGACGGAAGCGTCCGCCGACCACGAAATGCGGTGTCACGCGGTATTCGAGCGCCGCTTCCGCCGTGTAGCTGAAGCCGCCGCCCGAGCCGCCGCCGAAGTACGGGTCGCCCGCGAGCGCCTGCAGATCGGGGCGCGTCGGGAAATAGGGCGAGCGGTCCTCGTTCGTGAACGACACGCCCACCGAGCCGTCGAGTTCCCACGACAGCTTGCCCCAGCGGCCGGTCCAGTCGAGCGGCAGGCTGAACGACAGATAGCTCTGCGGGCTGTAGTAGCCGCCGTTGCCGAACGTGTAGAAGTGCTCGTTCTTCGAATACTTCCAGTAGTTGATCGTCAGGCCGCTCGACACCGACTGGTCGGGACGCCGCCAGACCGACCAGTCGTAGCCGCTGCGCAGCTTGAATTCCTGGTTGGTCGGCACGTTGGTGCCGGTCAGCAGGCCGAAGCCGAGGCTCGTAAACAGCGTGCCCGGCCCGAAATCGTGCGCGCCGCGCACGGTCAGGCCGTTGCGCACCACGCCGCCCCAGGTTTCGCCGGTGATCGGATCGCGTCCGCCCGCGTAGGACACGAGGCTGCTCGTCTGGGCGCGCCGCGAGATGTCGACCGACACCGACGCGTGCTGGAAGTCGTAGCGGTACAGCAGGCCGCCGAGCACGCTCGAAATCGGGAAGCCGATCGGCGTGCTGCCGATGTCGGCGCGCCAGCTCGTGTTCGCGCCGCTGAACTCGTAGCCCGCCGCGAGCGCCACGCCGGTGGCGGTCTGGTTCATGGCGGGCACGTTCGCGTTGCTGAGCGCGGGCGACTTGCCGTAGTCGTACACGCCGTCGCTGCCCGAGGGCAGCGTGCCGGCGTTCAGATAGACCGTGTCGGCGTGGAAGAAGTAATGGCCCGAATAGCCGTTCGGAATCCGCACGTAGAGCGGGATTTCCGTCGCGTGCAGCTCCGAGATGCCCGGATCGCCCGCCAGATTCGACTGATACCACTCGGTCGCGATCTGCGGCTGGCGGCGGTCGTCGAGACCTTGCAGCGCGCGCGCGCCCGAGGTCAGGCCGTCGGGGCCCGGCTGCTCGCCCTCGGCCTGCTCCTGCGCGAGCGAACTGCGATAGAGGCTGGCGGCGTCGTTGTAGTCGCCGCGCGACTGCGCCACGCGGCCCGCCTGGATCGTCACGTCCGAGCGGTCCGGGTAGCGTTCGCGCAGCGGGTCGATCACGTCCTGCGCCTCCTGGTTGCGGCCTTGCGCCGTGAAGCGCCGCGCGATCGCGAGACGCGTGTCGATGTCGTCCTCGTCGGTGTCGGCGAGCACGTCGCGTACCAGCTGCGTGGCCTCGCGGTCGCGGCCCATGCGCTCGTACAGGCGCGCCACGGTGAGACGCGCGTCGGCGTCGTTCGGGTTGGCCGCGAGCACCTTCTGCGCGGCCGCCAGCGCGCCCTTGTAGTCGCCCTTGGCTTCGAGCAGATCGGCCTCTTCGAGCAGCCAGCGGCGGTTCGACTTCAGGTGCGACGGCACCGCGTCGAGCGTGCGCTGCGCGCTGCGCAGGTCGCCGTTGTCGATCTGGCGGTCGGTCGCGCGCACGGCCAGACGCAACTCCTGGTCGTCGAGATCGGCGCGCTGCTCGTCGGTCAGGCCCGGCTGCGCGCGCGTGGCGTCGATCCACTTCGACCAGTCGTCGTCGCGGTTGGCGGCGCCCAGCAGTTCGCCGTAGCGCACGCGCGCGCCGTTCGCGCCGTCGTCGCCCGGATGCGCGGCGAGCCAGTCCTGCACGAGCTTGAGCCCCTTGTCGGGCTCGCCGAGCGCGATCCATTCGCGGCCGACCGAGGCGAGCATCTGCGGATCGTTGGCCGCGTTGGCGTCCGCGGCGGCGGCGTCGAGCAGCGCGCGCGCCTCGTCGTCCTTGCCTTGCGCGATCAGTTGGCGCGCCTGCGCGAGCTTCTTCTGCGCGGCGAGGTTGCCCATCAGCGTGCGCATGCCGTCGCTGCGCTCGGCGGCCGGCACGGCGTCGAGCTGCACGGCGGCGCCGTCGAGGTCGTCGACGGAATTCAGATACAGCGCCGTCGCGTAACGCATGTCGGGCGCCTGCGAGGCCTTCAGGCCGTCCTCCATCACCTGACGGCCGAGCGCGGGCAGATTCAGGTCGCGATACTGGCGCGCGAGCGTGAAGCGCGTCCAGGCGTCGTCGGGCGTGAGGCGCACGGCGTCTTCGAGCTTGGCGATGGCCGGGCTCTTGCGGTTTTCGGCGAGCAGTTGATCGGCCTGGATCGCCAGCAGTTCGGCGTGCAGACGCTTGAGTTCCGCCTCCGAGCCGGACAGACGCGGCGCCGTCGCGGTGATCAGCGGGCCGATCTCGTTGTCGCGATGGGTTTCGCGCAGCACGGTGACGAGGCTGCGCAGCGCGTCCAGATCGGGCTCCTTCGCTGTCACGAGCGGGCGCAGCACGGCTTCGGCCTCGCTCCACTTCTTCTGCGCCATCAGCGAGTCGGCGAGCAGACGCGTGGCGGTGGCGTTGCCCGGATCGAGCTTGAGCGCCTCGCGCGCGAGCGCTTCGCCCTGCTCGGGCTTGCCTTGCGCGTTGGCGTCGCGCGCCCGGCCAATGGTGCCCCAGATGGCTGCGGTCTTTTCGAGGCTGCGCCACTTGCCGGCGTTGTCCGGGTCGAGCTTGACGGCGCGCGCGAACAGCGCGCGCGCCTCGTCCTGACGGCCCTCGCGCAGACGCACGAGGCCGAGCGCGCCGATCGTCTCGCCGTCGTTCGGGTTCGCGCGCTGGGCGGTTTGCAGCGACGCTTCGGCATCCTTGAGATCGCCGCGCGCCAGTTGCGCGAGGCCCTGGTTGCGGGCGCGCGCGCCGGGACCGGCCACACGCGTGCGCGAGCCGGAAGACGCGCCGCCGGACGCGCGCGTGCCGCCCGACGCGACCATCACGGGCTTGCCGCTCGCCGCCGCGGCGTTGGCCTGTGCGACGGCCTGCGGCCCGAGCTTCTTCGCGAGGTCGGCGACGGTCTGCTTCGCGTCGGTGTCGTCGGGGACTTCCTGGAGATAGCGCACATACCAGATGTAATAGGCCGGATCGTCGCGACCCGCGCTGGCGAGCGCGCGGCGCCAGAATTCGAGCGCGTCGGCGCGGTTGCCGTCCTGGCGCTGATAGACGCCGTAGAGCAGGTTCAGCCCTTCCATGCGCGTGCTGGTGCGGTCGGTCAGCAGGTCGCCGAGAATCAGCGCGGCGTTCGCGTCGTCGGGATTGCGCTTCAGACGCGCGCGCAGTTCGTCGATCACCTGCACACGGCCCGCGTCGGTGCCCGCGACGATGCGGTAATAGTCGCGCGCGAGCGCCCCACGCGGCGCGCCGCGCGGGAACAGCTTCTTCATGCGCGGGGCGGCTTCTTCGGTCTTGCCCGCGTTGGCCAGCAGGCGGATCTCGGCGAGCTCGTTCTTGTCGCGGGTGGCGACGCGGTAGGTGTCGGACAGCTCCTGGGTCGCGGGCGCGTTCGGCGCGATTTTCTGCAGTTGCGCGAGCACCTTCGCGGCTTCGGCCGTGCGATTCGAGCGCAGTTCGATCTCGCCCATCAGCGCGAGCGCCTCGGGCTCCCGCGGATCGAACAGCAGCGCCTTCTGGACGAGACCGCGCGCGACGTCGGGGCGGTTCTTCGCCATCCACATGCGCGCTGCCGAGAGCAGTTGCGCGGCCTGGGCGGCGGGCGCGGCGGCGTTCGCGGCGGGCTGCGGCGCGTTCTGGGCGTTCGGCGTGTTCTGTGCGTTTTGTGCGCGCGCGGCCAGCGGCGACGCGGCGATCAGCAGCGCGAGCATCGACGCGATGCGCGGCGACAGGCGCGGCGCGAGCCGGCGCGCGATCCGCGCATCAAGGCGCGGTTCGGGCCGCGATTCTGGCCGAGCTTCGGCGCGCGTATCCATCCGCGATTCGGCGCGCGACCCGAGCCGCGCCGCGATCGCCGGAACGAGACGCCGCGCGCGCGAGCCGGCGCCCGGGCGCGGCGCTTTCGCGAAGGCGTTCATCGTGCTGCCGGGCATTGAGCCGTCCATGCGGGGATCACGCGGCCTTGCGCGTCGAAGCGATAAAGACCTTGCAGATAGCCGAGGCCGAACAGCATCAGCACGCTGCTGTAGTAGCCGGGCGGCGACTTTTGCGCGCGCGCGCGGCTGCGTTCGACCTGGGCGTCGGACAGATCGGTGCGTCCGAGCGCCGACAGATACGGGGCGACCGCCGCCGAAAAACCGCCATTGCCCTCATTCGGGCCAGGCTCGCCGGTCTGCGTGTTGACGCGCTCGGGCGGAAAGCCGTGCGCGGCCACGAAGGCCGAGAGCGGCGCGAAGGTCGCGAGCGTGGCGCTGCGCGCCGGGTCGTCGTGAGCGAGCATGCCCGCCCACAGATAGACGCGGATCGCGTTATAGGCGCTTTCGGCGTGCGTCGGTTCGTCGGGGCCGAAATCGCCCTTGTTGCCCTGCGCGCGATACACGACCCAATCGGGCGAGAAGCCCTTGGGCGCGGTGCCGTTGACGAGCTGCGCCGAACTGCCGAGCAGCGAGTTCCACGCGGCCTGTTCCTTCTCGGGCATCGCCAGCGTGAAACGTCGCATGACCTGTAGCGGCACGTAGCTCGGGTTCAGGCGCCACGACGTCTTGTCGAGCTTGAAGCCGGTCGGACCGGGCAGAACCGTGCGGCCGAGGCCGGGCAGCGAGGCCGTCTCGCGGCGCAGGATGTTGCGCGCCATCACCGTGCCGATCGCCGTGTAGCGGCGCACGTTCCAGAGTCGGCCCGCTTCGAGCAGCGTGTAGGCGATCCACAGATCGGCGTCGCTGGCGGAGTTGGCGTCGATCACGCCCCACGTGCCGGACGGCGTTTGCGTCGCCGAGGCAGCGGAAGCACTCGAAGCGCCTGAAGCCGCCGAAGCCGCCACCGGCGCGCCGTTTTCATCGATGTCGGTGCGCCCCCAGATCCACGCGGGGAGATGCGCCGCGAGATCGCCCTGGGCGAGATTGTTCTCGGTCCACGCGAGGATCTTGTCGAAGGCCGCGCGGTCGTTCGCGACGAGCGCGAAAAAGAGCGCATACGACTGGCCTTCGGAGACGGTCACCTGGCGCGGCGAACTGGCGTCGATCACGCGTCCGTCGGCGGACAGCAGCGCGCCTTTGAACGCGGTCCAGTCGGACCACGCGCAAGCGGGCGCTCGCGGCGCGGACGCTGTTTTCGCGGCAGCCGCCTTCGCCGTTGCATTCGCAGGCGCATTCGCGTTCGCCGCGAGCGCAGGCGACGGCGCGCCCAGCAACAGCGGCGCGAGCGCGCAGGCGCCGGCCGCGAGCCGGCGCGTGAGGCAGGGCTTGGCCCTCAACCCGGTCGGCACGTTTAGTCTCCGGTGCGGCGGGCGGCCATGCGTCCGAGCGCCCAGAACACCGTGAGCGCGACGATCAGGCCCGCGAGAATCCCGGCCACCGCCATCAGCGACGGATAGTGCGAGATATGCACCCACGCGCGCGCATACCAGGGCAGATCGCCGACGAAATACCGTTCGCCCACGCGCAGCCCTTCCACTTCCTTCTGACGCACGACGCTCAGGTCGCCGTGCATCTGCGCGACCTTGCCGCTGTCTTCGAGCGCGTCGAGCACGTCGCCGAGCTGCGCCGACGAGGTGCTCGAGATCGCCACCACGCTGCGTCCCGAGGCGAGCGGCGACTCGAAGCCGATCAGCGCCGCCATCGGTCCGCCGAGCGAGACGATCGAGCGGCCCGCGGGCTTCGGCTCGTCGTCGTCCTCGGTGCCGCCGAGCCAGCCCGGCCAGCCGCTTTTCTGGTCGCGCGTCGTCACTTCGGTCTTGCCGCGCTCGATCAGCAGCGGCAGATCCTTGCCCCACTTCACGAGCAGATCGGCGGCCGAACCCGAGCCGATCACGAGCAGGTCGTCGCCGCTCACGCTGTCGATCTGGCTGGCGGGCACGAGCGTCGCGCGCAGCGCGGGCAGGCCGGTCCACTGGCCCATGTGGCCGAGCATCGTCAGCACGGCTTCCTGGTCCTGCGCGTTGGGCGCGTCGGGAATCACGATGGCCGTCTGCGCGAGGTCGGCCATGCGCGTGAACGGATAGCCGCTATTGGCGAAGAAGGCGAGATTCGGCAGCGCCGTGTAGTGCGCGAAGCCGCTGAAGTCGATCACCGAATCGGGGTCGATGGCGGCGCGCGCGACATCGACGGCCGTCGAGGTGCACAGGCCGGTCTTCTGCGAATCGATATGGAACTGGAACTGGAACTGGTTGTTCGAGCCCACGCGGAAGGCCGGGATTTCGATGTTGCTGGCCGCGCGCGCGTCGGTGCCCGAAAGCAGCGGCACGCTGATGCGCGTCTCGTCCGAGGCGCGCGTGACGGGCTTCAGGCGCTGCGAGCGCACGAGCTGATCGTTGATGCTGACGTTGAGAATCGAATCGTTCCACGTCGACGGCGCCGTGTAGCGATAGCGGATGTCGAGCGGCACGTTGGTGCGCGCCCACGCGTAGAGGTCGGCGGGCACGCGCATGTTCACGCGGATCGCGGGCGGGTTGTAGCCCGAGACCTGCAACTGCTGAGGATCGCTCACGAGCTCGCGCATCAGCACGGGGCGGTCGGTGGGCACCCAGTTCGGCGCGTCGTAGGGCTTGCGCGCCGGACCGAGATCGACCGACTGCACGATCACGCTGCTGCCCGCCATGCCGGCCTGGCCGAGCACCAGCGCGTCGGCGGCCTTCTCCAGTTCCTCGGGCGTGCGGCCCGCGAGCACCAGCAGCTTGCGGCCCGACTGCGGATCGGCGGCCGGGTTGGTCATCACGCTGATCGTCGGCCCCTTGATCTCGGGCAGCGACAGACCTTCAGGCATCTGGCCAGGCAGTGCGAGCACGACGGCGTTGGCGTCGGCGGGCGCCGTGCGCGTGACCGGGAAGCGCGCGCCGCGATAGCTCGCGAGAGCGCCGAGCCACGACGACACCACGCCGGCCGCGCGCAGCGTCGGCACGCCCGCGTTGGCGGCGAGCACGAACGGCACGCGCAGCAGGCGGTTGTCGTGGCGGTCGAAGAACGGCACCGGCAGCAGCCCGAGGCTGTTCGGCAGCGTGATGCCCGCCGTGTTCAGCGTGAGCGTGGTCTGCGGCGCGACGTCCGTCCACAGCGTGGTGTGATACGGGTCTTCGCAATGATCGAGCGTGTAGTGCGCGATCATCTGCACGCTGATGCGGTTGTAGTCGGTGAACAGGCGCGGATCGAGATTGATCTCGCTCGTCACGAGCTGACCGGCGGTTTCCTTGACGAGCGGAATCGTCGCGACCACTTCGCCGTTGACGAAGACTTTCAGATGCGACAGCGGATAAATCAGCGACGGCGAGTACGTATACATGAGACGCAGCTTCGCGCTCGTCACGACTTCGTCGGTGCGCACGTCGACGTTCATGTAGCCGGTCGGATCGAGGCCGCGCAATTCCATCGGGCCGTAGACGCCCATGTCGCGCAGCGAAAACTCATGCGTGCGCGGCGGGCCGAGCGGTGCCGGATTGGCGTTGTCGTTCGGCATCGCGAGCGTGCCGGGCTCGGTCTGGATCACGGCGGGACCGGCGCTTTGCGACGCGGCGGCGTTCGTTGCGGCGTTCGTTGCGCTCGCAGCGGAAGCGGCGGCGAGGGGTTGAGCATTTGCCGTGCCTGATGCCGTACTTGCGGACGCAACCGACGCTGCGCTTGAGGTTGCGCCTTTGCTCGCAGGCGCCACGGCCGCCGGCTTGTCGGCTGCGAGCAAACTCGATCCCACCAACAGCCCGGCAATCAACGCGCCCAGGCGGACATGAACGGAAACTCGCATCGCAAACGGCCCTTTGTCTTATTCGCGACGGCTGCCCCCAATTTGCTCAGCCAGCCGTCTAGTGATGTTGGCGGTCTCGCAATACCCGCCTTATCCGGGATCAGCGCCAACGCTTTATTCTGAGATTCGTCGGAGTTTATCTGACTATGCTCAGTAGCGACATGGGATTGAGCACCGTTTATTCAACTTGAATTGTTAAAGAACGTCATGGCGGGTAAAAGAGTCGTTTTTGCGCAACGAACATTGGCCAATGCGATTTAAAACGTTGTCGATATTTCCCGGGTGTCGTGGCGCCTGGCGACTTATGTCGATACGGTGCACCGCAGCACGAAGCCGCTGTAGCACGCGGCGTGCCAAACGATTGCGCGTCAGCCTGATGTGGATGCGTCGCGGCAGCGATGCTGGGCGGGTCGACCTGCCGCAAACGATTGCCTGTAACGAAGCAAGTCATCCGCGATCGGTGCGTATGCGCGGCCATGCGCCGCTTTTCGCCGAGGTGCTTGCCTGATGCGCCAGGCCTCAGCGTGCGCGAACTCGCGGCGCGCAGTTTGATTCATGGTTCGATTCATGCCGCGAGTCCGTCGAACGCGATTGGGTCGCGCGCCGCATCGGTGCGTTCGATCAGCGCCGCGTGCCGCATTCGCTCGACCAACGAATCGAGTTTGAAATTTGCGTTTCTGTTTTGATTAATTAGCGATCCTGATCGGTGAAGAAGGAAAGCTGAAACGTGTTTGAGTCACACCGATTTCAGCGCCAACCGGATTCCCGCCGAATGCCACCCATTCGCACCGCAATAAAAAAACGCCAAGGTTCGCAAGAAACTTGGCGTTCGACTTTGCGCTGCCTGCCGTCAATCGATCGGCTTGATCAGCCCCGCGATGGATTCGCGCGCGCGCGCGGCGACGTCGTTCATATCCGGCGTCTGCCGATAGCTGATGGCCGCGATCAGATGCGTGCCGATCACCGCGCCGAACAGCATGTCGGCCATGCGGTCGACGTTCACGGACGCGATGCGTCCGCGTTCGATCAGCAGCGTGAGCCGCGACTCCAGCAACTGCTTGCTGCGGTGAATGCCCTGATCGTAGTAGTGGCGGCGAATCTCGGGAAAGGCGTTCGATTCCGCGATCACGAGACGGGTCACGGTCACGTGCCGTTCGTTGAGCACGTAATGGGCCATTTCGGCGAGCGTGGCTTCGAGCACGGCTTGAGGCGAGAGCGTGTCGTCGATCTCGTGCTCCACGTCGGGGAACGATTCCGCGTCGGCGACCAGCGCGCGAAACAGTTCTTCCTTGGTGGGAAAGAGTTCGTAGATCGTGCGCTTCGAGGTCTCGCAGACGCGCGCGATATCGGCCATGCTGGTCGCGGCATAACCCGACTGCTTGAACAGGCTCTCGGCCGCCTTGAGGATCTGCTCGCGGCGCGCCTCGCGCGTGATCGTTACCGGCCTTCCCCTGCCGCGTGCAACGGGGGGAGCTTCGGCGGGCATAGTGGTATCCGTATCCAAAGGGCACCTTGATGATGGAACGAGGTTCTCCGCACGCTTCGTACTGCGCAGCGAACGACGCCTATGCACCACGACGATGCGCAGCGCGCCGGCGTTACAGGGCAGCGGAGAGTGAACGCGTGAATACTATCAAAGATGCCGCATTGAACGGATGAAAACGTCTTGCAATTCTTTATGAAAGATAATGTAAGGCGCAATGCGCGCACGACGTGAATTCACAGACGGCGAATGACGCCATGCGCGAGTGTTCAATCGAATGTCGATTAGCGATAAAGCGCAGCGAATCAAAACGGAATTCGGCGACGAACCGGCAAAAAAGCGGTAACAAATCGGCAATTATTGCGGCTCGGATTCGCGCGCAATCTGGAAAGCATTCAGATAGAACGCGAGCATGGAAAAATTACCGGGATAACCGCGCGCCGCGCGAGCCCTGACGACGAGATCGCGCCGCTCGCGAAACTGCGTGCCTCGCAACGACTGCGCTAAGCTTGCCGCGTTCATCCGATCCGAGGAGCGCAGCAATGAACGAGCAGACCTGGCACGCCGTCGACGACTGGTTCACCGAACGCCTGATCGGCGCCGACGACGCCCTCGACAACGCTTTGGCCGCGAGCGCGAAAGCCGGGCTGCGGTCCATCAACGTCGCGCCGAATCAGGGCAAGTTCCTGCATCTGCTCGCGCGTATCCAGGGCGCGAAACGCATCCTCGAAATCGGCACGCTCGGCGGCTATAGCGCGATCTGGCTTGCGCGCGCGCTGCCGCCCGACGGCCAGCTCGTGTCGCTCGAATACAGCCCGGAAAACGCAGCGGTCGCGCGCGCGAACATCGCGCATGCGGGTCTCGCCGAACGCGTGACGATCGTCACGGGCCTCGCGCTCGATTTGCTCGACGCGATGCTCGCGGAACCCACGCCGCCGTTCGATTTCGTTTTCATCGACGCGGACAAGAGCAACAATGCGCATTACCTCGACCGCGTGCTGAAGCTGTCGCGTCCGGGCACGGTGATCGTCGCCGACAACGTGGTGCGCAGCGGCCGCATCGCCGACGACGCCGATCACGAAGCCGACGTCGCGGGCCTGCGCCGCTACTTCGAGAAAGCGGCCGCGGACGAACGGCTCGACACCACGGCGGTGCAAACGGTCGGCAGCAAGGGCTGGGACGGATTCGCGATCACGATCGTCGGCGCGTAACGAAGCCGTCGCGCCATAAAAAAACGCCGGGCTGCGCACGCAGCACCGGCGTTTTTCATGCACAGGCGAAGAGCGCCCGACGCGAGTCCTAGAAGTCCGTCGTCATCGAGAACAGGACGGTGCGCGGCGCGCCCATCGTCAGATAGCCGCCGGTGGCCGAGCTCCAGTACGCCTTGTTCGTCAGGTTGTAGACGTCGGCGCGGAACGTGGTCGGGCGGCCGAACACGCTGGTCTTGTAGCGCGCGCCCAGATCGACGGTGTCCCAGGCCTTGATCGACAGCGTGTTCGCGGCGTTCAGATACTGCGGCCCCGTGTGCGTGTAGCGCGCCGAGAACGTCAGACCCTGCACCCACGGCAGATCGTATTCCGCGCCCAGGTTGAACATGAAGCTCGGCACGCCGACCGGACGATTGCCGTCGTTGCTGCCCGTGTCGAGCTGCACCGCGTTGATGTAGGTGGCGCCCGCCATCAGGCGCACGCCCTTGTAGACCTCGCCGAACACCGAGGCTTCGACGCCGCGATGACGCTCGTTGCCGTCGGCGACGAAATAGCCCGACGAGTTGGTGTAGCTCTGCGGCTTCTCAAGCTGATAGAGCGCCAGTTGCGCGCCGAACTTGCCCGAGTCGTACTTCGCGCCCACTTCATATTGCTTGGTGCGCTCCGGCGCGAGCAGCGCGCCGTTGTTGATCGCCGTGGACGGCGCCTGTTCGCCCGCCGACAGCGACTCGCTGCGGTTCGCGTAGATCGAGAAGTTCTGGGTCGGCTTGAACACGATGCCGAACAGCGGCGTGGTGATCGAGTCGTTATAGGCCTCGGTCTGCAGCAGCGTCGACGACGAATACGCGTTCGAGACAATTTCCTGATGACGCACGCCGACCGTGAACAGCACGCGGTCGTGGAAGAAGCCGAGCGTGTCCGACGCCGCGATGCTGCGCATCAGGCTCGTCGCCGTGAGCGGCGGATTGCCGTCGAGACCCTGCGAGTAGTACTTCGAGGGCGGCGACGCCACTTGCGGCGTGTTGTAGAGATCGGTGTTGAAGCTGCCCGACATATTCCACGCCGACTCCGTGTGCACGCTCACGATCGACGCGCCGGCCGTCACGAAGTGGCTCACCGGACCGGTGTTGAAGTGGCCGCGCACGCCCGCTTCCGCCGATGCCGCGTCTTCCTTGCGCGGCACGTACATGCGCGAGGCGGTGGTGGTGCTGGGGTCCGTGTAGTGCGGCGACGCGTACTGGCCGTACTCATCGGTGTGACGCAGGCCGCCCGCGACGTAGGCGGTCCAGCCCGGCTGGAAGTCGTACTCGGCGCGCAGGATGCCGACCGTGTCCTCGGTCGAGCTGAACGCCCACGTCTGACCGTAGTTGTGCGTCGCCGACGGCACGGCCGGGACTTCCGAGCCCGCCACGTAGACGACCGGACGGCCGTCCGACACGTGCTGGCGCTGATACAGCAGGTCGCCTTCGAGACGCAGCTTGTCGCCGCGATAGTCGAGCGCGACGGCCGTCTGGCTGTTGCGTCGATGCTCGCCGTCGATGCTCGTTTCGCCGTCGCGGCCCGACTGGTTCACGCGAATGCCGAACTGGTCCTGATCGCCGAAGCGGCGGCCGACGTCGACGCGCGCGCCGAACTCGCCCGAGGCGCTGCCGTCGAGCGTGACTTCGGTGATCGGCTTGTCGTCGGCGCGCTTGAGTTGCAGGTTCACGCTGCCGCCGATCGAGCTGCCGTTCGGCGACGCGCCGTTCAGGAACGCGCTCGCGCCCTTGAACACGTCCACGCGTTCGATGGCGGGCGTCTCCACCATCTGGCGCGGCGTGATGCCGTAGAGGCCGTTGAGCGAGACGTCGTCGCTGTCGAGCTGGAAGCCACGGATGACGTAGACCTCCTGGAAGTTGCCGTAGCCGTAGGCGGTGCGCACGGCCGGATCGTTCGAGAGCACGTCGGCGACGGTGCGCGCCTGCTTGTCCTGGATTGCCTTGGCCGTGTACGTCGTCATGCTGAACGGCACGTCGATGTTCTTCTGCTGGCCGAGCATGCCGAAGTTGCCGCCGCGCGCGACCTGACCGCCGCCGTAGGTGGGCGCGAGGTCGCCGGGCAGCGCTTCTTTCGCGGCCTGCACTTTGACGGTGGGCAGCGTGGCGTTGCTCTTGCTGGCGGCGCTGGCGGTGCCGGTTGCATCGCTGGCGTCGGCGCTGCCGCTCGTCTGCGCGAAGGCGGCGGCGGGCAGGGCGAAGGCCACGGCGATGGCGGCGAGGATGGCGTGACGGCTGGAAGGACGGGAGGGCGCAACGAGGCGAGGCGAAGCCAAACGGGGTACGGACATAAGAAAGTTCGAAACGGTGTATTCGTTATTGCCGCGCCGTGACGCCGGTCGAGAGAGCCGGCATCCGGTGCGGTGCTTTGGTTTGACGTGCGCACGCCGCCGCGCGGAAGCCCGGACGCGTGGCCGTCAAAAAGTATGCGGATTGTATATGTGAATGAGAACGATTGTTATTTGAAATTACACTGTCAACCCGCTTATTCAGCGTTTACACAACACTGACAATGAATTTCAGTGGTTGTAGGCGCAACAAAAATGTCTGGAAACGTTTAAGGGCCGAATCGGCGGCGCGTGCTGGGTGTGGGGTGGGCGGCCGCGATCCGCTTGTCTGGCTTTCGCTGCGTTGGTCAAAAAGGGCGATTTCGGGCGCGTTCGACACCGTGCGCCGACACGGATTGCGCGCTAACGGCGGCATCCGCGTTAGCTCGCGCTTGCCGCCGCGAACACGACCCATAAACAGATTCGATGGCATTCGCCGCCAGTTTCGTTAGTGCGCGCGTGCCCGCGCTCCCTAAAATGGGACGAAGCGCGCCGCGCATCGCGCGGCGGCAGACGACATCGACGAGACAAGGAGGGGCGGTGGCAACGAGCGCAGCAGGCAGTCAGCAACAGGGCACGGCAAGCGGGACGGCAAGCGGGACGGAACACGGGACGCAGGCCGCGAAGGGCGTCGGCCAGACGCGCATCCGCTGCATGCAGATGCGCGGCGGCACCTCGAAGGGCGCGTACTTTCTCGCCTCCGATCTGCCCGCCGATCCGGCCGCGCGCGACCGCGTGCTGCTCGCCGTGATGGGCTCGCCCGATCCGCGCCAGATCGACGGCATCGGCGGCGCCGATCCGCTCACGAGCAAGGTGGCGATCGTCTCGCCCTCCACGCGCGCCGACGCCGACGTCGACTATCTGTTCGCCCAGGTCGTGGTGGACGAAGCGCGCGTCGACTACGGCCAGAACTGCGGCAATATTCTCGCGGGCGTGGGCCCGTTCGCGATCGAGCGCGGACTCGTCGATGCGCGCGACGGCACCACGGCCGTCGCCATCCATATGTTGAACACGGGGCAGATCGCCGTGGCGAGCGTGCAGACGCCCGGGCGCGAGGTGCAGTACGACGGCGACGCGCGCATCGACGGCGTGCCCGGCACGGCGGCCGCGATTCCGCTCGCGTTTCGCGACACGGCCGGTTCGACCTGCGGCGCGCTGCTGCCCACGGGCAATCTCACGGACACGGTCGAAGGCGTGGAAGTCACCTGCATCGACAACGGCATGCCGCTCGTGCTGATCCGCGCGCGCGATCTCGATCGCACCGGCTACGAAACGCGCGACGAACTCGACGCCGACGAAGCGCTCAAGGCGCGCGTTGAAGCGATTCGCCTCGCCGTGGGTCCGCGCATGAATCTCGGCGACGTCAGCGCGCGCACGGTGCCGAAGATGTGCCTGATCGCGCCGCCGCGCGCGGGTGGCGCGATCAGCACGCGCAGCTTCATTCCGCATCGCTGCCATGCGTCGATCGGCGTGCTCGGCGCGGTGAGCGTGGCGACGGCGGCGGTGCTGCCGGGCACGGTCTGCGACGGCATCGCCGAACTCGGCGACGAGAGCGACGTGAAGCGCCTCGCGGTCGAGCATCCGACCGGCGAATTCACGGTCGAACTGACGCTCGCGCACGAGAACGGCGCGACCGACGTGACGGGCGCGGCGCTGCTGCGCACGGCGCGCTGGCTGTTCGACGGCGTGGTGGGCGTGCCGTCCTCGGTCTGGAGCGCCTGACCATGAGCGAGACGCCCGCCGCTTTCGAACACATCGCTTTTGTCGGTTTCGGCGAGGCGGGCGGTTTGCTCGGCGCGGCGCTGGCCGCGCGCGGCGCGAGCGTCTCGATGTACGACCTGCGGCTCGACGCCTTGCGCGAGAAGGCGCAGGCGGCGCACGTGCGTGCTGCGGCCACGCTCGGCGAGGCCATCGACGGCGCGCAACTCGTGATATCGGCGGTGACGGCGCAGGCCGATGTCGAGGTCGCGCAGGCGCTCGCGGCGCATCTCGCACCGGGCCAGATCGTGCTCGACATCAATTCGGTCTCGCCGCAGACGAAGCAGCACGCGCAGGCGTGCATCGAAGCGCGCGGCGCGCATTACGTCGAAGCCGCGGTGATGGCGCCGGTGCCGCCCTACGGTCTCGCGGTGCCGATGCTGCTTGGCGGCGCGCTCGCGCGCGAGGTGTGCGCACGGCTGAACGCGAGCGGCTTCAGGACCGAGGCGGTGGCGGAACGCATCGGCGTGGCCTCGGCGGCGAAGATGTGCCGCAGCGTCATGATCAAGGGCATCGAGGCGCTGACTGTCGAATGTCTGCGCGCGGCGCGCAGCTACGACGCGGAAGCCGTGGTGCTTGCTTCGCTATCCGAAACATTTTCGAAGATGCAGCGCGATCACGATCTCGCGGGTTATCTCGTCAGCCGCGTGGCCGAGCATGGCCGCCGTCGCGCGGGCGAGATGCGTGAAGTCGCGCAAACGCTGCGCGACGCGGGCGTGGAGCCGTTCATGAGCGAGGCGTGTGCGCGCTTGCAGGACGGTTTCGTCGACGCCATGCAGGCGCGCGGCATCGCCTATGAGGATCTCGACGCGCCGTTCGACTGGCGCGCTTTGTTCGATCGACTGTAGTTCACTCTGCCGTTTTCGCGCAGGCGCTAACGCGCCTGACCCGCCATTCTCCCTTCGATCACCCGCACCGCCGGCGCGGCGTCGGCGACCGCCAGACGGATCGCGTCGATCAGCGCGCGCGCGGCCGGCGAGGGCGCGCTCTGCGCCCGCAAGGTCAGGCCGATTTCGCGCCGCGTGTTGTGCAGCGGCACGTCGAGCACCACGAGTTGCCCCGACTCGATTTCATAGTGCAACTGCTGCGCCGAAAGCGCGGCGATCATGTCCGTACCCATCAGCAGGCCGCGAATCACGGCGAGGTCGGCGGTCTCGACAGTCGGCATCGGGGGCTTCAGTTTGAGGCGCTTGAACTGCGCTTCGAACAGCCCGCGCGCGGGCGAATGCACGCGCGACAGAATCCATTGCGCGTTGCGCAGATCGCTGACGTTCAGCGCACTCTGCTGCGCGAGCGGATGGCCGTGCCGCGCGAGCACGACCATGTCCTCGGCCATCAGGCGCTCGTTCGTGAGGCCGCTCGCGGCGTCGTTCTCGCGCAATGCGCCGAGTACGAAATCGACGTCGCCCGCGCGCAGGCCCGCCACCAGCAACTCGTACGCGCTTTCGTCGGTGACCACGCGCACGCCCGGATGCTGGGCGCTCATGCGCGCAATCGCGGCGGGCAGGATCAGCGTGCGCCCGAGCGGCAGCGCGCCCACCGTGACCGAACCCTGAATGCTGCCGTGCAAGGCGGCGATGTCGTCGGGCACGTGGCGCAGTTCGTTGAGCGCGCGGCGCACGTGCAGCAGGAAGGTTTCGCCTTCGGCCGTGAGCTGCACGCCGCGCGGGCTGCGGTGAAACAGCGTGACGCCCGAGCCGCTTTCGAGCACGCGCATCGCGCTGCTCACGGCGGGCTGGCTGATGCCGAACGCGCTGGCCGTGCTCGGCATATGCCGGTGGCGCGCGAGCGCGACGAACAATTGCAGGCGGCGCGTGTTGAGCAGATAGGCGGGCAGCGTGCCTTCGCCGAGCGCGCGGCGGCGCGTCTGCCGCGCGGCGCACCAGTGCGCGAGTTCTTCGAGTTCGCCGAAGATCCGCGCGCAGCGGTCGAGCACGACGCGCCCGACGGCCGTGGGCAGCATGCCCGAGGGCTTGCGCTCGAACAGCGGTTCGCCCAGCGCGGTTTCGAGTTCCTGCACCGAGCGCGTGACCGCCGATTGCGCGCGATAGAGCGCGGCGGCCGCGCGTGTGGCGCTGCCGGTGTCGGCGACCAGGCGGAACGCGCGCAGATGCGCGAGATTGAGCAATTCGGGCGCGTTCATGCGGCCCCCGCGATCAGATGCAGATGTTCGACCGAGAGATTGAGGCTCTCCTTCGAGATATGCGTGTGCTCCTTCATGAGCGCTTCCACGCGCGCGCCCTCGCCGTTCAGCAAGGCGCCGACGATGGCGTGATGCTGGCGGTGCGCGTAGGCGAGCATCATGTATTGCTGCTGGCGCGCGGCGTCGTCGAAGACCACCGTGCAGGGCGAGACGAACGGAATTTTCTCGTTCAGGCCGAGCGCGGCGCTGATCGCGTGACTCTCGGCGGCGGCCACGATCAGCGCGTGAAAGCGGCCGTTCATCTCGGCGTAACGGGTTTCGGTCGTGTTGTCGAGCGCGCCGGGGCGGATGATCTCGTCGCCTTCGTGCAGGCAGTCCTGCAAGGCGCGCGCGAGCGCCGGATCGACGCCGCGTTCGGCCACGCGCCGCGCGGCGAGTCCTTCGAGCACGCCGCGCACGTCGATGGCGTTGAGCACGTCGGCCACGCTGAAGCGGCGCACCGTATAGCCGCGCGCGCCCGAGCGCTCGACGAGGCCTTCGGTGGCGAGCACGCTCAGCGCGTAGCGCAGCGGCGTGCGGGAAATGCCGAGCCGTTCGGCGAGCTGCGCCTCGACGAGCCGCTGCCCCGGCGCGAGTTCGCCGGACAGAATGCGCGTGCGCAGCGCCTGCACGATGGTTTGCTGGGTTGTCTCGTTCATGTCGCTATCTTGCGCGAGGCCGGGCGCCCCGGCATGGGGCGCGGCCTTGCGAGTTTGTTCTTTTGGTATCTGTTTCGTTTATGGCGGGCTTGCGCCGTGGCGCTCGGGCACGGTATCCCGAGGTCGGTTCAGGATACCAAAAAGCGTTATGGCGCGCGGGTTTCGGCGTGGCGCCACGCGGGCGAAAACGCAGAAAACCCCTTTTTTCATGCGTAATGACATCAAAATAGTGGATAACCCTGACTTACCGCCGGAACCCGCGTTCTGTAATTTCGTATCCCAATTGATGGGCTCCCGCGAAGGCGAGAGCGTGAACTGCGGTAATCGAGGAACAACAGCATGGCAAGGATTGTGGGCGGCATCGGGACTTCGCACGTGCCGACGATCGGCTTGGCGTACGACAAGGGCAAGCAGAACGAGCCTGCCTGGGCGCCACTCTTCAAGGGGTACGAACCCGTGGCCGAATGGCTTGCGCAGCGCAAGCCCGACGCGCTGGTGATGTTCTATAACGATCACGCCAACAGCTTCTTCTTCGACAGCTATCCGACCTTCGCGCTGGGCGTGTCGGCGCAGCACGAATTTGCCGACGAAGGCGCGGGCAAGCGTCCGCTGCCCGATATCGCCGGGCATCCCGATCTCGCGATCCATATCGCCGAGCAGTTGGTCAACGACGAGTTCGACCTCACGGTGTTCCAGGACAAGCCGCTCGATCACGGCTGCAATTCGCCGCTCTCGCTGATGCTGCCGCACGCGGGCGGCTGGCCCACGGCGCTGGTGCCGTTCGAAGTCAACGTGCTGCAGTATCCGCTGCCGACGGCGAACCGCTGCTACCGGCTCGGCCAGGCGCTGCGCCGCGCGATCGAATCGTTCGATCAGGATCTCGACGTGGTGGTGGTCGGCACGGGCGGCCTCTCGCATCAGGTGCACGGCGAGCGCAGCGGCTTCAATAACACCGAGTGGGACATGGAGTTTCTCGACCTGATCGTCAACGATCCCGAGCGGCTCGCGCGCATGAAGCACGTCGATTACGTGCGGCTCGGCGGCGCGGAAAGCGTCGAGACGATCATGTGGCTCGCGATGCGCGGCGCGCTTGCGCCGACGATCCGCGAGGTGCATCGCAACTACTATCTGGCGACCAGCACGGCGATGGCCGTGACGATCTACGAGAACGTGGAATCGAGCGTGGAAACCAGCGAAGACAAAAGCGGAGCCGCGCAATGAATCCGCAACTGATCGGCATCGAGGAACTGACGGGCACCTACCCGTTCGACATCCGCCAGAGCATGAAGGCGATGCGCCTGAACCGCTTCTTCTGGATGATGCGCACGCCCGCCGCGCGCGAACTGTGGCTGAACGACCGCCAGGCCGCGTATGACGCGGCGGCGCTCACGGAACAGGAACGCACGCTCGTCGACAACACCGACTGGCTCGGACTCGTGCAATACGGCGTGTGCTTCTTCGTGCTGGAGAAGTTCGCGCGCGTGGTGAAGATCACGAACCTGGGCATGTACGCATGCATGCGCGGCGAAACGCTCGAAGCGTTCCTGAAAACGCGCCAGGTGCCGGACGCCGTCTGATCTCCGCACGGCGCGCGCCGCCCCCACGGCGCGCCGCTGAATCTGCTTCGCAGCACAACTCACGTACCGACGAAGTGCGCGAGCGGGGGAATGTTTATCTCGGAGACACGCATGAATTCTGCCGACGCAGTGGATATCAAGGGCTTCATCGACGGACGGCGCATGTCGGGCTGGCAATGGCTCGTACTCGCGCTCTGCTTCCTGATCGTGACGCTCGACGGCCTCGATACGGCCGTGATGGGCTTCGTCGCGCCCGTGGTCATGAAAGAGTGGGGCATCTCGCGCGCCGCCTTCGGACCGGTGATGAGCGCCGCGATGGTCGGCCTCGCAATCGGCGCGCTGGTGGCGGGCCCGTTCGCCGACCGCATCGGCCGCAAGAAAGTGCTGATCGGCTCGGTCGGCTGCTTCGGCCTCTTCAGCCTGCTCTGCGCGTTCGCCCAGACGCCGACTGAACTCGTCGCGCTGCGCTTTCTCACGGGTCTCGGCCTCGGCGCCGCGATGCCCAACTCGACCACGCTGCTCTCCGAGTACGTGCCGTCGAAAAGCCGCTCGCTGCTGCTCACCATCATGTTCACCGGCTTCAATTTCGGCTCGGGCGGCGGCGGCTTCATCGCGGCCGCGCTGATGCCGCACTTCGGCTGGCGCGGCGTGTTCGTGTTCGGCGGCGTGCTGCCGATCCTGTTCGTGCCGGTGCTCATGCTGCTGCTGCCCGAATCGGCGCGCTTCCTGCTCGTGCGCCGCGTCGCAGCCGAACGTATCGCGGCCACGCTCTCGCGTGTCTGCGGCCATCGCTTCGCACAAGGCACGCGCTTCACCTCGCCCGAACCGGCCGTGATCGCCAAGGCGCCCGTGCGCATGCTGTTCTCGGACGGCTACGCCATGAGCACGCTGATGCTGTGGGTCACCTACTTCATGGGACTCCTGATCATCTATCTGCTGACCGGCTGGCTGCCCACGCTGATCAAGGACGCGGGCCTGCCCGTCGAGCGCGCAGCGGCGATCACCGGCATGTTCCAGCTCGGCGGCACGGTGGGCGCGATCGTCGTGGGCTTCGCGATGGACCGCATGGACCGCAACGTGGTGATCGGCGCGGCTTATCTGCTGGGCGGCGTGTTCATCTTCGCGCTCGGCATGGGCAGCCTGCAATCGAGCATGCTCACGCTGCTGGTCACCTGCGCGGGCTTCTTCATGAGCGGCGCGCAGACCGGTCTGAACGCGCTCGCACCGTCGTGCTATCCGACCCGCGCCCGCGCCACCGGTGTGAGCTGGATGCTGGGCTTCGGGCGGCTCGGCGGCATTCTGGGCTCGTTCGTGGGCGGCGTGCTGCTCTCGCTCGGCTTCAGCTTCGCCGCGGTGTTCTCGGTGCTCGCCGTGCCCGCACTGATCGCGGCCGTTGCGATCCTGCTCAACCGGCTCGCGCTGCGCTTCATCAGCACGCCGGTCGCGGACGCCTGAGCACTGCTCATCGCCGCACATAACAACAAAGACGTCGCTTCTCGCACACATTAGAAAGATTGCGGCCGCAAGGCCGCACCCACCGACCGGCCATCAAACGGGGCGGCTGGCGGATACAACATCGACAAACGCTGAACAACACACGACGTTCAATCAGGAGGCTTGGAGAATGGCAAACAATAAGCAGTACAAAAAAATCGTGATCGCGCTGGCGGGGCTGGCGTGCGCCGGATCGGCGCTCGCACAGAGCAGCGTCACGCTGTACGGCATGATGGACACCGGTATCACCTACGTGAGCAACCAGGGCGGCCATCACAACCTCAAGATGGACGACGGCGTGAACGGCCCGAACCTCTGGGGCCTGCAAGGCACCGAGGACCTGGGCGGCGGTCTGAAGGCGTTCTTCCAGCTGACCAACCAGTTCCAGGTGGACAACGGCAGCTTCATGCCGAACAAGAGCCTGTTCAGCCGCACGTCGATCGTGGGTCTGAGCGACGAGCGCTTCGGCAAGCTCTCGCTCGGTAACCAGTACGACTTCATGACGGACGCGCTCTACTTCTCGGGCGACGATCCGGCCGAACTCTCGGGCCACTTCTACGACTTCCGCGCGGGTCCGTTCACGAAGCTCGCGCTGCCGAACAACGCGACCGGCGCGTTCGACTGGGACCGCATGGCGGGCGAGACGGTCAACAACTCGGTCAAGTACACGTCGCCGGTCTTCAACGGCTTCAGCGCGGGCGCGATGTACAGCTTCGGCAACGTGGCGGGTTCGATCGGCACGGGCAA
Source organism: Paraburkholderia sp. J94 (assembly GCF_905220285.1). Lineage (NCBI taxonomy): Bacteria > Pseudomonadati > Pseudomonadota > Betaproteobacteria > Burkholderiales > Burkholderiaceae > Paraburkholderia > Paraburkholderia sp. J94. The sequence continues at coordinate 37,398 of NZ_CAJMZH010000001.1, forward strand.
CGGCCAGAGCTTCGCGCTGAACTACGCGCAGAAGAACTGGGGCGTGAATGCCGCGTACACGAACCTCAAGTACGTGGTGTCGGGCGAAGGCGATGTGAGCGTGCGCAACTGGGGTGTCGGCGGCCACTACCGCTTCGGCAACTGGATCACGAACGCGCTGTTCACGACGGTCCACAACTCGTACAACGGCGGCTCGGTCTACGAAGGCTCGGTCGGCGCGCATTACTACTTCACGCCGGCGCTGAGCGCGGGCGCGGCGTATATGTACATGAAGGGCAACGATGTCGTGGACAACAACCACGCGCATCAGGTCGCCGCGATCGTCGACTACGCGCTCTCGAAGCGCACGAGCGTCTACGTGCTCGGCGTGTATCAGCGCGCCAGCTCGGGCGGCTTCGCGCAGATCAACGGCATGAATAGCTCGGACGGTGCATCGAGCGGCCAGACCCAGGCTGTCGCGCGCGTGGGTCTGCATACGAAGTTCTAAACGTAGCGATCCAGCCACGCTTGAAGGCCGCGTCTTCCGAAAGGAGGCGCGGCTTTTTTCATGGGCGTGTGACGAGTGGCGGCGGGTGGGCCTGTGCTAGAGTCGCGCGTCGCGGGCGGACCCTGATGTGCCCGCCATCGCCATCTGCAAAGAGGATCTGGATTCATGCGCAAGCTTCTGTGGGCCGCCGTGCCGATCGCCGCCGCTATGGTGTCGAGTGCTCCGGCGTATGCCGACGACGAACAGCCATGCAGCGGGCCGACCGTCGCGGCGCTCGCGCAATGGGCGGGCATCACGGGCAAGCTCGCGTCGTGGCGCGAGGACAATGGCCTGATTGCCGCGACCGCCTGCAAGGCCATGCCGGATGCGCCCGGCACGACGATCGCGATTGTCGCCTTCGACACACATCATGTCGGGAAGAACAGCGACGACGGGAAACTCGACCAGGTCGTCGCGCTGGTTGAGGGCGATAAAGTTGTGGCGGCCCATCGTTCGGTGATCGAGGAGGATGCGGCCACGCAAGTGGGCTATTTCCATGTCGATACCGCGCGCTATCAGCTCGCGCCCGACGTGCGTGCGTTCGGCACCGTGTTCGACAGCGCCGCGCGCGGACCCAGTTGCCCCGACGCCGTTACGGAGAATGAATTGACGCTGTGGGTGCGCGAGGGAAGCGAGTTGCGTCCGGTGTTCGGCACGAACCTCGACGGCTGGATCAGCATCGACGAGGATTCGTGCGGCAGCGGCATGGAAGGCTCGCGCAGCGAGTCGGCGCATATGACCGTCGCCATCGAGAAAACCGCGAGCCACGGATTTGCCGATCTGGCGCTCACGGCGCACATCGCGCGGAGTCGAATGACGGACGCAAAGGACGCGGACCTGGGAACGCGAACGGTGCGGCGGATATTCAAATACGACGGCAAGTCGTATGGGATCGATATGTTCCGCACCTTCTGGTATCCGCACGAGGGAAAGTGGAAGAATATGCCCCGCTGACGCGATTGCGCATGGATATCACGCTGGAATAAAAAACGGGAAGCGCCGCTTGAGTGCTTCCCGTTTTCACATCATCGAACCGGATGTGCACGCTCATCACCCGAATATTGTTCGGCATCCTGATCGAATCGCGCGCTAAGCCCCTGCCGATAGACGGGTCTTTCCCCCGCATCGAAGCGTTCTCATGAATCATGGGGTTCATGTCGAGGCTGGCGCGCACGCCGGCGCGACGCCCGTATCCGCGACGCATCGCGCAAGCGTCGCGGTCAAGGTCGCGATCTCCTCGCGGCCGATGGCGCAGGGACCGACCGCGTCGCCATTCCCGGCTACAACTAGCGCATCCCCCATCCCCAATCGAACGCGGGCGCACGGCCGGACCGTCGCCCCGCGCCGCCTTGCGCTCGCGCGTTTTTCGCGGGCGTTTTACGCCGGTTTTTAGCCGGGCGGCGCGGCATCGGCGCGATTCGACCCTCACGATAGCGCTTGACTGATTATCGTAAGATATATATCTTACGATACATGTCGCGGCGGAAAAGGCGTATCGGCGCGCAGGGATCTCGAAGAAACCGCGCAGGCGAGCGCGAGCGCGGAGGAAGGCGAGAACGCGAACGAAGGCGTGCGAGGTAGCCGCAACGCCGCCGCCGAATCCGGCCGGGTGTCCGCAGTGAGCGAAGCGCGCCGCGCGCGGAAGCGGGCGCTCTTTATGCGCCTTTAGCGGACCTCAGTGGGCCATCGCGGGCGCGCGAGTTCGACGCGCAAGCAAGCGTTCACCCGGCACACCGAACAGAAACCCGCGTGCGCGGCGCCACGAGCGCGCCGCGCCGCCCAACCGGAGAAACTCCGATGACCGATCACAACAATCCGAGCGGCAACGACAGCAACAACGTCAACAGCGTCCCCGCCGAACGCACGCCCGAACGCGTGCGCCATGCGCTCAAGCGCCGTCTGCTGCAGGTGGCGCGCGTCGACATGCTCACGCCGCATCTGAAGCGCGTGACGCTTACGGGCGACGATCTGCACGACTTCGTCTCGGCCGGTTTCGACGATCACGTGAAGGTGTTCTTTCCCGAGCCCGGCGCGGATCGTCCGGTGCTGTCCGAAGGCGGTCCCGGCACGCCGCCCGCACCCGGCGAGCCGCGCCCGACGATGCGCGATTACACGCCGCGCCGTTTCGATACGCAGGCGCGCGAACTCGCGATCGACTTCGTGATTCACGAAGCGGGGCCGGCCACCGAATGGGCCGCCCAGGCGCAGCCGGGCCAGTATCTGGCCGTGGGCGGTCCGCGCGGCTCGTTCGTGATTCCCGACGGTTTCGACTGGTACTGGCTGATCGGCGACGAAAGCGCGCTGCCCGCCATCGCGCGCCGTCTCGAAGAACTGCCTGCGGGCGTGCAGGTCGTGGTGACGATCGAAGGCCGCGACGCGCAGGCGCGCATGGCATTCGACACGCGCGCGGACGTGCAGGAGCACTGGTGCTACGCGAGCGAGCACGGCGCGAACGCGCTGCTCGACGCCGTGCGCGCGACGCGTCTGCCGCAAGGCCAGGGCTATGTGTGGGCGGCGGGCGAATCGGCGGTCATGCGCGCGGTGCGCCAGCATCTCGCGGAAGATCGCGCGATCCACAAGTCGCGCATTCGCGCTTCGAGCTACTGGAAGCGCGGCGCGACCGGCGTGCACGAAACGCTCGATGATTGAGCGACCACCCACGCCGATGGAGAACCCGCCACGCATGAAAGACACCCGCACGCATACGAACACGCATACGCATACGAGTACGCACGCGAGCACGCTCGAACAGCAGTTGCGCAGCGCGGGCCTCAAACCCACGCTGCCGCGCATGGAAATCCTGCGTGCGTTTCGCGCGGACAATCGTGCGCACGTCACCGCCGCCGAGCTATATCTGGAGTTTCAGCGCAGCGGCAACGCCATCGGCATCGCCACGGTGTATCGCGTGCTGGCGGACCTCGAATCGCACGGCATCATCAAGCGCGTGCAGATCGGCAACGGCAAGGCGCGCTTCGAGCTGGCGAATACGGGCCGCCATTTTCATATCGTCGATGTGAACGGCGGCGAGATCGTCGAGCTTAGCGATCCGATGCTGCTCGCGCGGCTCGATGAGCTTGTGGCGCAAGAGGGCTACCGTATCGTCGATCTGCAACTCAACGTCTACGTGCAGCCCGTTTGACGCCATCGCGTTGCGGCGCGCTCACCCTCTCTTCCTTCGACCGATATCCACCGATATTCACCGATATTCACCGATATCGACCGTATTCCACCGATAGCCGGGCAGTTGCGCGCGCGCGTGCCACGTCGGTGAAAACGGCTTACGTGGCGCCACGAAGCACGCGCCGCGCGCGAACGCGGCACAATACCGGCATCGGGGACAACTCGCGTAACGAGAAAGGAAGTTCGATGACTGACACGGTCGATTGCGTCGTGATCGGTGCGGGCGTGGTCGGCCTCGCGGTCGCGCGCGCATGCGCGCAGCAGGGCTGGGAGACCATCCTCGTCGAGGCGGAAAACGCCATCGGCACCGGCACCAGCTCGCGCAACAGCGAGGTGATTCACGCGGGCATCTATTATCCGCAAGGCTCGCTGAAGGCACGGCTCTGCGTGCGCGGCAAGCAGCAGCTCTACGCGTATTGCGAGGAAAAGGGCGTGCCGTTCGAGCGCTGCGGCAAGTTCATCGTCGCCACGCACGAAGGGCAACTCGATGCCTTGCGCGCGATCCGCGCGGCGGCGGCCGCCAACGGCGTGGACGATCTGCGCTGGCTCGAACGCGACGAAGCGCTCGCGAAGGAACCGGCGCTCAACTGCGTGGCGGCGCTCGAATCGCCGTCGACGGGCATCGTCGACAGCCACGCGCTGATGCTCGCGCTGCAAGGCGACTTCGAGGCTGCGGGCGGCATGCTCGCGTTCTGCTCGCCGCTCGCGGGCGGCGTGGCGAAGGCGGGCGAGCCCATCCTGCTGAAAGTGGGCGGCGACGAGCCGATGGAATTGCTCGCGAAACGCGTGATCAATTGCGCGGGGCTGTACGCGCAACACGTCGCGTCCGCGATTGACGGCGTGCCGCCCGAATCGATTCCGGCGGGCCGCTATGCGAAGGGCAATTACTATTCGCTGGCGGGCGCGGCACCGTTTTCGCGGCTCATTTATCCGATTCCCGAAGCGGGCGGACTCGGCGTGCATCTGACCATCGACCTCGGTCATCAGGCCCGTTTCGGCCCGGACGTCGAATGGATCGACAGCATCGATTACACCGTCGATCCGCGCCGCTCGGCGAGTTTCTACGCGGCGATCCGCACCTACTGGCCCGCGCTCGCCGATGGCGCGCTGCAGCCCGGTTATGCGGGCATCCGGCCGAAGCTCGCAGATGGGGCGCACGGTGGCGATTTCGTGATTCAGGGCGCGGACGTGCATGGCGTGCGCGGGCTCGTCAATCTGTACGGCATCGAGTCGCCGGGACTGACGGCCTCGCTCGCCATCGCCGACGAAGTGATCGTGCGGCTCGGCGCGCAGGCGTGATAACGTGTCGGGCGCGTGAGCCGCGAGCGGGCTTCAGGCGCGAATGCGCGGCGCGCGCGCCCTCATAACAGCAAGAGAACAGTAAGGAGCGAAACGTGGTCTACGAAATGGCGCACATCACGGTGCAGGCGGGCAAGAACGCCGAATTCGAAGCAGGCGTGGCGCAGGCGCTGCCGCTCTTTCATCGCGCGCGTGGCTGCCGTGCGGTCGAGCTTCAGCGCGGCGTGGAAGAACCGAACCAGTATGTGCTGGTCGTGCAGTGGGACACCATCGAGGACCACATGGTCCACTTTCGCGAGTCCGCCGACTTCCAGGAATGGCGCCGTCTGGTTGGCCCGTTCTTCGAAAAGCCGCCGGTCGTGGGCCACACGGAAGTGGTTGTGAAGTAAGGCCTGAGCGTGCGCGCGCGGCCGGCGTCAAGCTCGCCGCGCTTGCAATGTTTCATCAGGCCTTGATGTCGAAGCCGTCCACATAGCCCGCCGGATCGGCGCTATTCCACTGGCGTCCATCGACGAAAACCGGCGCGTCGAAGGTCTCAGGCACGGCTACGCCAATCGCGGCCGCCGCTTCCCGATATAACGCCGTCTGATTGATCGCGCCCGCAAGCTGACGGTAATCGTCGCGCCGCGCCATCATGCCCCAGCGCTCGAATTGTGTGAAGAACCACATTCCTTCGGATTCCAAAGGAATGTTCACCGTGCCGTCGGCGAAGAACTTCATGCGCACCGACTCCGGCAGGCCTTCGCCTTCGAGCCGTTCCGCGATCAGCGCCGCATCCACGCCCAGCATCTCGGGCCGCGCGAGCCATTGCGCGATTTCCTTGCGATGTCCCGCGCCGTCGAGCCATCGGCAGGCTTCGAGCATCGTGCTGACGAGCGCGCGCGCCGTGTTCGGATAACGCGTGACGAAATCGCGCCGGCAAGCCAGCACTTTCTCGGGATGCTCGGGCCAGATCTCGCCGCTGCCGATCACCGTGCGTCCCATGCCGCGCCGCTGCGCGAGCGAAGGCCACGGCTCGCCCGCGCAGAAACCATCGAGGCGCTCCTCCGCGAGCGCCGCCACCATTTGCGGCGGCGGAATCACCACGCTCTCGATGTCCTGGAGCGGATGCACGCCTTGCGACGCGAGCCAGTAATACAGCCACATCGCATGCGTGCCGGTCGGGAAGGTCTGCGCGAACACCGGCTTGCGGCCGAGCGTGGCGAGCGCGCGCGGCAGCGTGCCGTGTTCGGCGAGCGCGTCGGCGAGACGGTTCGACAGCGAGATCGCCTGGCCGTTGCGGTTGAGCACCATCAGCGTGGCCATGTCGGTCTGCGGGCCGCCGATGCCGAGCTGCACGCCGTAGACGAGGCCGTAGAGCGAGTGGGCGGCGTCGAGTTCGCCGGCGAGCAGCTTGTCGCGCAGCGCGGCCCACGAGGGCTGGCGCGACAGTTCGAGCGTGAGCCCGTGCGCGTGGCCGAATTCGAGCAGCTTGGCGGCGACGACGGGCGCGGCGTCGGCGAGCGGCACGAAGCCGATCTTCAGATGGGTTTTTTCGGGCGGCGCGGCCGGGCGGGTGGATTCGTTCATGACGTTCGGCGCTTCAATCGTGCGACTCGGCGGCGGCCACGATCTGGCGCGCGACCTCGGCGAGCTTCAGGCTCTGGTTCATCGCCCGCTTGCGCAGCGACGCATACGCGGCGGGCTCGGTCAGCTTCTGTTGTTCCATCAGGATGCGTTTCGCGCGGTCGATCAGCTTGCGTTCGGCCAGTTCGTTTTCGGCCTGCGTGAGACGTTCGCGCAGCTGCGCTTCCTGCGCGAATCGCGCGAGCGCGACTTCGAGGATCGGCGCGATGCGCTCGCCCGCGAGACCTTCGACGAGATAGGCAGTCACGCCCGCGTTCACGGCCGAGCGGATCAACTGCTGGTTCGCGTCGTTGCTGAACATCAGCACGGGGCGCGGCGCGGTGGCGTTCATCACGGCGAGCTGTTCGAGCGTGTCGCGCGAGGGCGATTCCGTGTCGATGATGATGACGTCGGGCCGCTCGCGCTCGACCACGCGATGCAGCGCGTGCGGCGTCGCGGGTTCGGCGAGCATGTCGTAGCCGAGCCGCGCGAGCGCGTCGCGCAGATCGCCAATCGGCTTGTCGGTATCGGTTACGAGCAGGACGCGCAGCATGGTGTTTCGTGGGTCGTCGGCATGTTGGGGTCGACGCTGGTGGGTTTTTGTCTGGCTGGCCGCTTCGAGGCGGCTTCGCGCGTCATGGGGATTCGCCTTTGTTTCAGCAAGGTGCGTGCCAGTTGCGCTGCGGTGCACAAGGTGGGGGCGTAACGCGTGCGGCGCGGCCCGTGAGCCATCGCGCTGCATGGGGTGGTGCACCGCAGCAGTGCGTCTGCGCCGTGGCTGCACTGATGTGGCGCAGGGTGTGGCATCGGGTGCGGCGCGCAATCGCAACTAACAGCCAAGCCGGGGCGGCGTCGGCGAGCGAAAGCGGTGGTGGGGCGGCAGCGGTATTCGCGGTATCGATGGCATCAATGGCATCGATGAAAGTTGCAGCACCGATGGCATTTGCGAGCAGCATTCGCGTCCGTCCGTGCGCGCTTTCTCTCACCGCAATAAAAAAGCGGCGCCCAACTTCGGCGCCGCTTCTTCGCGTTCACTTCACCTGCGCGATCGCGCGTCAAACACGTCTAACGTGTCCGTCACGTCGTCACCTTCAACCCGCCTTCCGCACCGGCGGAAACCGCCGCTTCCCGTTGCGGATCGCGATTCGCCGGAAGCGCTCCTTCTTCGTTTCCTCTTCGAAGTGCGAAAGCGAGAGCTTCACGAAATCGCTGCGCGAGACGATGCCCACAAGCCGCATCGACTCGCGATCGCTCACCACGGCCATCCGTTCGAGCCCATGCACGGCCAGGCGCGTCGCGATCTGGCGGCAGGTTTCCTCGGGCAGCGCCACATCGGGCCGCCGCTGCGCGAGCAGCTTGCCGAGCGGCTGATCGAGCGGCTGATCAAGCGCCTCGCCCGCCTCGCTGGCGCGCACCGCTTCGAGCGTCGCGCGATCCACGACGCCGAGCACCGCGCCGTCACGCACCACGGGCCACGCGCGGCGCTTCTGCGTCGGGCCGAAATACTGCGCGAGCGCCTCGCGCACGCTGAGGCTCGCGTCGATCGTGTCGACGTCGCGCGTCATCACTTCGTCGGCGTAATGTCGTTCGAGCGGATCGACGCCGTACTCGCGATAGATGTGATACCCGCGCCGCGCGATCTTCTCCGTCATGATCGAGCGCTTCATCACCACGGTCGCGAAGCCGTGCGCGACCAGCGTGGCCGCGAGCAGCGGCAGCAGCGCGTTGGCGTCGTGCGTGAGGCCGAAGGCGAACACGATGGCCGTGAGCGGTGCGCCGAGCGTGGCGCCCAGCGTCGCGGCCATGCACACGAGCGGCCACAGCGCCGGGTCGTTGCCGGGCAGCACGTGGCCGAGCACCGTGCCCAGCCCCGCGCCGAGCATCAGCAGCGGCGCGAGCACGCCGCCCGAGGTGCCCGAGCCCAGTGCGACCACCCACATCACGGCCTTGACGGCCAGCAGCGCCACGGCCACCTGCACGACGATGTGCTGATGCAGCAGGTCGCCGATCACGTCGTAACCCACGCCGAGCGCGCGCGGCTCGATAAAGCCGCCGATGCCGACGACGAGGCCGCCGATCGCGGGCCACCACGACCAGTGCAGCGGCAGGCGGCCGAACAGATCCTCGACCTTGTAGAGCGCGGCGGACAGCCCCGAAGCCAGTGCGCCCGACAGCAAGCCCGCGATCACGCACGAAAACAGCGCGACGGCCTGCGGCGGACTCGTCTGGAGTGCGAACAAAGGTTCGGTGCCGAAGAACACGGCGCGCGTGAAGCCGGCCACGGCGCACGCGAGCGCGACCGGCAGGAAGCTGCGCGGACGCCATTCGAACAGCAGCAGTTCGACCGCGAGCAGCACAGCGGCGACCGGCGTGCCGAACACGGCCGTCATGCCCGCCGCCGCGCCCGCTACGAGCAGCGTCTTGCGTTCGGCGGACGTGACGCGCACGCACTGCGCGACGAGCGAGCCGAGCGCGCCGCCCGTCATGATGATCGGGCCTTCCGCGCCGAACGGGCCGCCGCTGCCGATCACGATGCCCGACGACAGCGGCTTGAGCACGGCCACTTTCGGCGACATGCGGCTCTTGCCGAACAGGATCGCCTCGATGGCTTCGGGAATGCCGTGGCCGCGAATCTTTTCCGAGCCGAAGCGCGCCATCATCCCGACGATCAGCCCGCCCACCACCGGCACGACGATCACCCACGCGCCGAGCGTGTTGAGCGCGGGCGAGCGGTCGGCGAACGAAAGCTGGCCGAAGAAGAACAGGTTCGTGAACCCGTGGATCAGGCTCAGCAGCACGAAGGCCGCGAGCGTGGCCAGCGCGCCGATCACGGCGGCGAGCGCGCTGATGCCGGGCAGCCGCGCGTTCGTCGAAAAGTCGCGCTTGTGGGAGTCGTCGGAATGCATGGTCGTCAGAGATCGATTTGCGGGATGGTGAATCGGCCGTCGAGCGTACGCAGTTCGGCGCGATGAAGTTCGGCGAGGCGCAAGAGCAGTGCTTCGCCTGCTGGCAGCAGATGCACTTCCACCTGGCGGCGGTCGCGCTCGCTCACGCGCCGCTCGACCAGATCGATCGCCTCGCAGCGCGAAACCAGCGCGACCACGCCGTGATGCTGCGCCTGCAGACGCTCGGCCAGCTCGCCGATGGTCGCCCATTCGCGGCCGGGATAGCCCTTGATGTGCAGCAGCAGCAGATATTGCAGCGGCGTGATGCCCTCGCCCTGGGCGGCCTGCTCCGAGAAGCGCTCGAAGCGGCGCATCTGGTAGCGGAATTCGGAAAGCTGCTCGAAATCGGTTTTGGCGAGGTCGCGGGTACGGTGCTTCATCGGGTATCCGTGTGATGACGTTTCGATAGGCGAATATATCACAACATGATATTTATGGCCGGACGAGGCCCTGAAACAAGGCCTCGCGTGAATCTGCTGGTGCGATTCTTCTCGCGGGGTCAGGCGCTTTGCCGTTGCAGCGGACTGGTCTGACGATGCAGGCCGGAAATCAGGTCGGCCTGCGTGATGATGCCGACGAGCCGCCGCTCGCCGTCGACCACGGGAACGTGATGGTGTCCGCGCCCCGCGAACAGGCCGAGCAGTTCGACGATCGGCGTGCTGGCCGCCACGGTGCGCACGTGCGTCGACATCAGCATGACGACTTCGAGGCTGTTCGCGTGCGGGCGCAGCGTGGGCAGGATCGCGTAGAGCAGCACGCGCAGCGGATGCAGTTCGGCGCCGTCGTCGGCGAGGTCGGCGCGCGTGACGATGCCCTTCACGTGCTGCTGCGCATCGACCACGGGCAGCGCTTTCACGTCGTGCTGCTTGAGCAGTGCGCGCGCGGTTTCGACGGTCGTCGCGGGCGTGATGCTCACCACGTTGCTCGACATGACGTCGGCGCAGGTGAGTTCGCCGAAGCTGCGCGCATAGGCGCGGATTTCGGTTTCGCGCAGCAGCGCTTCGAGATCGTCGGTGTCGATGTCGAGCAGTTCGTTACGCTCGCGCAGCACGGCTTCGAGATCGGCGCGCGCGAAGCTGCCCGCTACGTTGCCGGCGACGGCGGGCTGCGCCGCTTTCGCGGCGGCAGCGGCAGGCGCGGCGTGCGGATAGCGATGGCCCGTGGCGGCGTGATAAACGAGCGCGGCCGCGAGCAGCATGAAGGATTGCAGCGCGACCGGCTCGAACACGAATTCGTAGCCGAGCGCATGCACGGCGGGGCCGCCGAGCACGGCCGTAAGCGCGACGGCGCCCGAAGGCGGGTGCACGCAGCGCAGCGTGAACATCGCGCAGATCGCCACGCCCACCGCGACGGCGGCGGCGATCACGGGATCGGAGATCAGCAGCGCGGCGGTCACGCCCACGGTGGCCGAGACGAGATTGCCGCCGATGATCGACCACGGCTGCGCGAGCGGGCTGGCGGGCACGCCGAACAGCAGCACGGCGGACGCGCCCATCGGCGCGATCAGATACGGAATGCTCGACGCGTTGCCGAGCAGATGATGCGAAAGCGCGCCCGTGAACGCGATGCCGATCAGCGCGCCGACGCCCGAGCGCAGGCGTTCGCGCCAGCGGAGCGTGACGGGGTTGGGCGCGAAGCGCGCCAGCCAGCGGAGCAATCTGTAGCGAAACACGGTCGTCATGGCGATCGAGGGGCGGAACGGCGCGTCCAGGCGGACACGTGCTTTGGGAAGTCGGCGATTATATCGCAACGTGATATATATGGTGACGCCCGAATTTTCCCCTCTGGACAGGCGGATCGGGATTCGTTAGAGGAAAGGACGTCGCTTGAAGTCGTGCGAAATAATTAGGTATTCGAATGAATCAGTCCATAAAAAAACGCCGGCGCGCACTGAGCGCGCCGGCGTTTTTTGCGTGTGGCGGTGCGTGCCGCCGCGCGGACGATCAGGCGGCGGGACGCTGCGCCGAAGCCATCGGCGGCGGATTGCCCGGATGGCCGTTCTGCGGACGATGACCATGATCGCCGGCCTGGCGGTTCTGCGCGGGCGCGTGATGCGAGGCGTTGCGATTCGGCTGGGCCGGTGCGTTCGGGCGATGCTCGGCGTGCTGCGGCCCATGCGCGGGCGGATGCGGCTGATACGCAGCCTGACGCGCCATCGGCCGTGCGCGCGGCGTCATCTCCACGCGCACGCGATGCACGGGCGGCCCGCCACGCGTGGGCGGCGGCGGCACGAAAGCGGTTTGCATCGGCAGATGGCCGTCGTGATGCGCCATCACGTTGCGCAGTTCGGCGCGGCGGTGCATGACCTCGCCGCGCAGATCGCCGCGTCCGTAATAGTGACGATGACGATGGCCGTCGGAGCCGACGAACCAGATATAGGTCGCGCCGCTGGCGTACACCACGTCGCGGTCGGCCGCGATGGAGACGTAGGCGTCGTGCGGTTCCGGCACGTAGACCGGCGCGGCCACCACGACGGGCGCGGGCGGCGGCGCGACAACGGCCACGGGCCGGGCGGGCGTCGCGGCCACGCGCGTGTCGGCGACGCAGCCGCTCAGCAGCAGCGCACCCGCGAGCGGCACGATGGGCGCGAGCGCGGCGAGGCGGCCGAGGTGGGGGAAGGCAGTGAGGGCGCGCGTTTTCCCGTTCAAGCGTGGCTCCGTGATGGATGGTTGAAAGCTCATCCGGTTAACGGCAGCTTTGAGCGGTGTCTTGAGGGCGCGATCGCGTTGGATGAAGGCGCAGCGATGAAGCGACGATGCCGATGCGGATGACGAAGCCGCCGCGCCTCACGCGCCGAGCGTCTTCGCCATTTCCGTCGTCGCGCTCCAGCCGAGGTCGCGATAGAGATCGCGGCCCTGCTCGGTCGCGTGGAGGATCGTGTAGCGGATGCCGCGCCGCGCGAATTCGGCGTCGGCGAGGCGCATCAGTTCGCGCGCGAGGCCGCGCCGCCGCATTGCGGGCTCGACGTAGACGTTGAGCACATAGCCGCGCCGGTCCTGGTCGGGATGCGCGGGGTGGGGCGGCCAGTCGATTTCCATCAGGCCGATGCCGGCCACGGGCGCGCCGTCCGCTGTGTCGTCCACTGCGCCGTCGGTCGCGCAGAGCATGAAGCCGAAGTAACGCCCGTCGGCGAGACGCGGCGCGAGCCACGCGCGGAAGTGCGCGGTCATCGTCTGCAAGGTGGCGGGATCGCGTCCGGCCTCCAGGAACATCGCTTCGCGATGGCGGCAGACGTGTTCGAGATCGTTGGCGTCGAGCGGACGCACGGCGAGCGCAGGCAGCGCGGGCAACGCAGACTGTCCCGTCATGGCGCCTTGCTGCCTTCGATTTCGCGCAGGATCTCGTCGAACGGCGCGGGCTTCACCAGATGGCGGTCGAAGCCCGCTTCGCTGGTCGCCTGGCGGTCGCGCTCCTGGCCGTAGCCGGTCAGCGCGATCAGTTGCGCGTGCGCCGTCGCGGGCTGCGCGCGCAGCGCCTTGGCGAGCGCGTGGCCGTCCATGCCCGGCAGGCCGATATCGAGAATCGCCACGTGCGGCAGGAAGCTCTGCGCGATCGCGAGTGCGGTCGGGCCGTCGTGGGCCACGCGCACGTCGTGGCCTTCGAGTTCGAGCAGCATCAGCAGCGAGGTGGCGGAATCGACGTTGTCGTCGGCGATCAGCACGCGGCGTTTCGGCGTCGATGTTTCGATATCCGAAGGAATGGCGCTGGCGGGCGGCGTGTCCACGTCCGGCGCGACACTCAGCGGCAGGCGCACTTCGAATTCGGAGCCATGGCCGACGCCTTGCGAATGCGCGGCGACCGAGCCGCCGTGCAGTTCCGCCAGTTCGCGCACGAGCGCGAGACCGATGCCGAGTCCGCCGTCGGCGCGTTTGAGGGCTTCGCGTGATTGCATGAAAAGTTCGAAGACATAAGGGAGTTCGTCGGGCGCGATGCCGATGCCATTATCGCGCACGCGGATCGCCACGTCGCGCGCGCTCACATCGAGCCGCAGACCGATCTCGCCGCCCTCGGCCGTGTACTTCGCCGAATTCGACAGCAGATTGCTGATGATCTGCGCGACGCGGATGCCGTCGCCGACGATATGGATCGGCCCCGGCGTCATCTCGACACTGAGGCGCTGCTGTTTCGCGTCGAGGAACGGGCGGCTCGTTTCCACGGCTATTTCGACGATCTGGCGCAGATCGAGCGTGCTCATCTGCAAGGCGATCTTGCCGTGCGAAATGCGCGAGACGTCGAGCAGATCGTCGACGAGACGGCCCAGATGCTCGACCTGGCGGCTCGCGATCAGACGCGCATCGGCGCGTCCGGCGTCGCTCGCGCCGTGACGAGGATCGAGCAGTTCGATCGCGTTGCGGATCGGCGCGAGCGGGTTGCGCAGTTCGTGCGCGAGCGTGGCGAGGAAGCGGTCCTTGCGTCGGTCGGCGTCGCGCAGCGCTTTTTCGGCGGCGTACAGGCGCAGCAGCGCGCGCACGTTCGCGACCAGTTCGGCGGGCTCGACCGGCTCGGTCAGATAGCTGTCCGCGCCGCCGTCGAGCGCGCGGATCTTGTCGCGCGCCTGCACGGCCGCAGCGGACGTTTGCAGCACGAGCGTGGAGTTCGTCTGCGGATCGCTCTTGATCAGGCGGCAGACTTCGATGCCGCTGATGTCGGGCAGCTTCACGTCGAGCAGCACGAGCGCGGGCGCGTGCTCGCGCACGGCGTCGAGCGCGGCCTGGCCCGTGGCGGCTTCGATCACGTCGAAACCCACGTGGCGCAGCACGCGCGATTTCACGTAACGCGCGCCTTCGTTGTCGTCGACGTTGAGGATCAGGGTGGCGGCGGGCGTCATGATGCGCCGTCTCCAGATGTGGCGCGCTCGGCGGGCGCGGTGTTGTGGGATGCGCGTGGCTCGTCGAGTGTCGCGTCGTGTATCGCGTCGTGTGCCTCGCCGGTTTCGAGCCGCACCGGCACGCTCAGGTAAAACGTCGAGCCCACGCCCGGTTCGCTTTCCACGCCCACTTCGCCGCCCAGCAGCGCGGCGAGCTTGCGGCACAGCGGCAAGCCGAGGCCCGTGCCCTTGACGTGCTGTTGCAGGCGGTTCTGCACCTGGCCGAATTCCTCGAAGACGATCTGATGATGTTCGGCCGCGATGCCGATGCCCGTATCCGCGACGAAGAACGCGATGCGCGCGCCGTCCGCCTCCACGCGTGCGCCCACGCGGATCTGGCCGCGCTCGGTGTACTTGAGCGCGTTCGAGACGAAGTTGCGCAGGATCTGCGTGAGCTTCGGCTCGTCGGTGTAGAGGCGCGGCAGATGCGCGGTCGAGGCGAATTCGAGCGTGACGTGCGGCGTGGTGAGCAGCGGCATGAGCATGGTGCGCAGCGCGCCGAACAGATCGGCGGGATCGAACCACGCAGGCGACACCTCGGTTTTGCCCGCCTCGATCTTGGCGAGATCGAGCAGGTCGTCGACGGTTTCGCCGAGCGTTTCCGCCGACGAAAGAATCAGCTGGACCTGGCGGTCCTGCTCGTCGCTCAGATCGCCGTCGAGCCGGTTCAGCAGCAGGTTGGCGAGCGCGCGGATCGAGCTGAGCGGCGTGCGCAATTCGTGGCTCATGTTCGACAGAAAACGCGTCTTCATCATGTCGGCGCGGCGCAGTTCCTCGGCGCGCTCGTCGAGTTCCGCGTAGAGCGCGACCACGCCGCGATTGGTCGCCTCCAGTTCCTGCGTGAGCCGCGCGAGTTCGTCCTGGCGCTCGCGCAGTTCGTCGAGCGTGGCGACGAGTTCGCGGTTCTGCTGGCGCATCTCTTCGAGCGAGTCGGATTCCAGCGCCTGCGGCTCGCCCGCGCTCACGCCGCGCACGATGCGTTCGAGTTCGTCGCCGCGCAGCGCGGGACGCTCGGGCGGCAACTGGCGCGCCATCGTCACGGTCGTGCCTTGCGGCGTCGAGTCGATCTCGAAGCGGTCCATCAGGCGGCGGCTGCCCGTGATGCCGAGCCCCATGCCGCCCGGCGATCGATATGTGCCGTCGAGCACGGACTCGAGTTCGCGCACGCCGTGGCCGCGATCGCGCACGACGATCTCGAAGGCTTGCGGCGCGCAGGCGCTGTCGAAGGCGAACAGCGCCTCGCCGCCGCCCGCGTAGTCGACGGCGTTGCGCGCGATCTCCGAGACGGCGCTCGCGATGCGCGTCTGGTCGAGCGGCGAAAAGCCGAAGCCCGCCGCCAGTTCGCGCGCGCGCCGGCGCGCGGCGACGACGTCCTGGGCGGCCTCAAGCCGGATGCGCAA
Source organism: Paraburkholderia sp. J94 (assembly GCF_905220285.1). Classification (NCBI taxonomy): domain Bacteria; kingdom Pseudomonadati; phylum Pseudomonadota; class Betaproteobacteria; order Burkholderiales; family Burkholderiaceae; genus Paraburkholderia; species Paraburkholderia sp. J94. The sequence goes on from NZ_CAJMZH010000001.1 coordinate 53,220, forward strand.
CAGTGGCGTATTCATGATTCAACTGTACTCCCGGCTGCGCCTTGACGACGACGACGGTCGCGTCGTCGCGTCGTCGCGAGAAATCGCGATACAGCACGGCGGCGATCACCACGGCGGGCTGATGCGCGAGGCCCGGCCAGGCGGCGAGATCCCAGCGCGTGCCCACGCCGTCCGAATGCAGGATCAGCATGCCGCTGGCGCGCCATGCGAACTCGAATTCCTGGGTGCCGCGCATCGTATGGCCGACGATGCCGTTGCGCGAGACGAGCTGATAACTGTCGCGCGCCGCGCTCGCCAATCCCGAGCCGGCGGCCGTGACAGCAGTTTCCGTGCCGCGCGTCCAGGCGCGGCCGCTGCTTGAGGCGCTCATGCCGCCTGGCGCGCCCGGTCCGCTCATCACGGGCTTGTCGGTGCCGAACGCCGCCGCCGCGATATTGCCGGTGCCGCAAAAGCTCACGGTCGAGCGCGCGAGGTCGAAGCGCGCGAGCGCGAGCGCGGCGCCGCGCGTCGGGCGCAAGGCGGCGTCGGTGAGCGTCATGAGCGCGGCGGGCGCGAGTCCGGCGCGGCGGCGCAAGGTGTCGAGCGCGGCGGTCGCGGCCACGTGCGCTTCGGCGCCGTGGCCGAGGCCGTCGGCGACCGCGACCGTGAAGCCGTTCTGGTCGGCCTGCGCGCGCCAGCCGTCGCCGCAGACTTCCTCGCCCGGATACGGCACGCAGACGCCGCCGATCTCGGGCCCGGACAGCGCCGCGCGCGACGCGGCCTGCGCGCCGGTGGCGGCATCGCCTTGCGCGACCAGCACGCGCAGCACCGTGCCGTGACCCGGCTGCGACCACAGCGAGAACTGGTCCGAGAGCCGCCGGATCGCGCCGAGCCCGGTGCCCGGCGTGCCCGCGGTCGAGTGGCCGTCGGCGAGCGCGGCGTGCACGTCGCTCATGCCGGGGCCACGGTCGAGCGCGATCAGCTCCACGCCATGGTCGAGCGCGCGCACCAGCAGTTCGCCGTGCCCCGCGTGCTTGAGGATATTGGTGGCCGCCTCCGTGAGCACGATCGCGAGCCGCCCGGCGCGCGTCTCGTCGAGACCGGCCAGATGCGCGGCCTGCGCCGCGCCGCGCCGCGCGAATGCCACGCCGCTCGCGTCGCCGATCTCAAAGGAGCGATGCGTGCCGCCGGCCATGCCGGAGGCGCCGTCTAGCGTACTTTCCATTTCGTGATGGTCACGGTGGTGCCGTTGCCGGGCGTCGAGTCGATCGAGAATTCGTCGCACAGGCGGCGCGAACCGCCGAGCCCGAGCCCGAGGCCGTTGCCGCTCGTGAAACCGTCCCGCAGCGCGCGTTCGATATCGGCGATGCCGGGGCCGCCGTCGATGAACGTCAGGCGCAAGCCCACGCGCACGCCGGACGTCAGCACCTCGACGCGCGCGTCGCCGCCGCCGCCGTGCTGGAGCGTGTTGCGCGCGAGTTCGCTGGCCGCCGTCACGAACTTGGTCTGCTCGATCAGCGAAAAGCCCTGGGCGATGGCCTGGTCGCGCACGATCTGGCGCAGCCGGACGATCTCCTCGTCCGAGCGCAGGCTCACCTCAGCCACGGTCTGTGCGCTCGCGCCGGTGCCGTTCATGTCGAAAGCAAACGCCATGCTAGGCGCGACGCTGCTTGAGCAGCGCCATGCCCTTGTCGACGTTCAGGGCGGTGCGCACGCCGTCGAGCGTGAGCCCGAGTTCGACCAGCGTGATCGCCACCGAAGGCTGCATGCCGACCACCACGGTCTGCGCATCGAGCACCATCGCCATCGCGGCGGTGTTGCTGATCATGCGGCCGATGAAGGAATCGACCACGTCGAGCGTGGATATGTCGATCAGCACGCCCTTGGCCGACTCCTTGACGATGCGCGCCGTGAGGTCGTCCTGTAGCGCCATCGCGAGACGGTCGTGCATGTCCACCTGAATCGTGACGATCAGGCAGTCGCCCATGCGCAGAATCGGAATGCGGTCCATTGCGCGTCCTCCTTCGTCGTGTATCCGTGCGCCGTCGTTCACGTCGCCCGGTCGCTCGCGCCGTTCAAGACGCGGCCTTCGGCGTGACGATGGTCGAGCCGGTGCGTTTCAGCGCGACCGTGAAGGCGTCGGCGAGCGTGGATTTGGTGGTGACGTTGGTCAGATCGACGCCCAGATGCACGATGGTCTGCGCGATCTGCGGACGGATGCCGCTGATGATGCAGTCCGCGCCCATCAGGCGCGCGGCGGCCACGGTCTTGAGCAGATGCTGGGCGACCAGCGTGTCGACGGTCGGCACGCCGGTGATGTCGATGATCGCGAGGCTCGCGCCGGTATCGACGATCTTCTGGAGCAGGCTTTCCATCACGACCTGGGTGCGCGCCGAGTCGAGCGTGCCGATCAGCGGCAGCGCGAGGATGCCTTCCCAGAGCTGCACGACCGGCGTGGACAGTTCGAGCAGTTCTTCCTGCTGGCGCGTGATGATCGCCTCGCGGCTTTTCTGGAACGCTTCGGTCGTGTAGAGGCCGAGGCCGTCGAGCAGCAGATTGACCGACCAGCTCAGGTCGGCGAGTTGGGCGGCGTCGCTCGCGAACGCTTCGCGCAGGCGCGCGTAGAGCGGCTGCTTGAGCGAGAACACGAAGGTGGCCGTCTCGACCGGCGTGTAGCCCTGGCGCGCGCGGTGCGCGGACATGTCGGCGAGGAAGGCGCGCACCGGCTCCCATTCGGGACGCAAGGCGTCGAAGGTCTCGGCGCGCGCGAGCGTGTCGAGAAAGGTGTTCAGAAAGGCGGAGAACTGTTCGCGGATTTCGGCTTCCATCGCCAGGCCGCGGCGCAGCGCGATCGGCAGATGCAGGCGGATCCAGTCGGCCAGCAGGGCGTCGCGGTGCTGATTCAGGACGTCCGCGAGGCGGGCCCGGTCGGGTGTAGTCATGCGACCTCCTCTCCGTGTCGGCGGTCTCTTTTTCGAGACGAACCGCTGAACCTTACACCATCCACCCGATTGAAGCTATTACTCACACGGAAAAGGTTCGCGAACATGAAGACGGCCGATACGTGCCTGAGCGCACCTTCGCGGCCCGCCAATCCTGCTGTAATCACGGGGCTTTTCGCCTTTTCATGGCGTGCTTGTAGTTTTTACAGAGTCGAGGCGATGCGGGCGCGCGAAGCAGGGCGCGCACGCACCGCGCGGCCTTGGTGCGGCAACGCACGCAGCGGGGAAGAAGTCGGCTTGCAGGCCGAAAACGCGGCTGGTACGGAGCTTGCTCCAGTTAGCCCGCCACACACAAAAACGAGGAGAGGGGTGCCACATGAAGATCGATCCCGTTTCACGACAGGAATCGACGCCGGGCAGTCTTGCGAGCGGAACGGCAGGGGCCGTGTTCACCGCGTCGCCGGGCTTGCCGGACGCGCAATCCGGGGACGAGCAGGATGCAGGGAGTGTTTTAGGCGGCGACGTGCTGTCACGCTTGTCGTGGTGCGTCGCCTGGCTGTTCGGGCTGGAGGCGTTCTTCGCCGAGCCCACGGCCCAGGCCGGCTGGCAGATGGCTAACAGGCAGGGTAGTGTAGGGAGGAAGCGCGATTGAGCTGTTCATAAGCGCGCAATCAGGGCCGGTGCGGCGCAAGCCGTGCCGGCCGTCACATTTTAGCGATCTGAATTTCCACGCCTCTGCGGCGCATTTGCGGCACATCTGTCATCCCGAAGTCATCCTCAAGTCATGCGCCGACAGATGCTGGCCGTCACCGGGAAACATCTGTAACCAGGTTTCTTCATATGTAACGTAACGTAACAGCGCGCCTCGGGCGCAGCCCGGCGTTGCGTTACGCTTGCGCACTTCCGGTCGACTTCGGGCGACGTCGAACCGCGACGCGGACTCCGTCACGGGCCGCAGTCACTGCGCGATCGCCGCCGCGATTTCAGCCAGTTTCAGCCAGTTTTCAGTCCGCCCGGCACCCGCCGCGCACCGGCCCGCTGCCCGCATCGCGGCCGCGCTGGCGGCGACGCTTTAGACTGGTCGTCAGCGGTCCTCGCGCCGCCCATCCGCCCCGCGCCCGCGCAGCGTCGCGCGCCGGCCCGCTTCCCCACGATCGAGACGGACGAGATATCGAATGAAGAGGCTCTTTTTGCTTGCCGCGCTGTTCACCAGCTTCGTGACGGGCTTCGTCCCGGCCGCGCGCGCCGCGCAGGAGGTCGACCAGTCGGACCCGCAGGCGCTCATCAAGACGGCGACCCAGCAGGTGCTCGACGAAGTGCGCGCGCAGTCCATCGCGCCCGACGATATCGCCCGCATTCGCGCCATCGTCGATCGCGACATCCTGCCTTACGTCGATTTCCGCCGCACCACGCAGCTCGCGATGGGGCCGCACTGGCGTCAGGCGACGCCCGCGCAGCAGCAACAGGTGATGGAGCAGTTCCAGCTCCTGCTGATCCATCTGTATGCGGGCGCGCTCGCGCAGCTCAAGCCCGACCAGCAGATCGACTATCAGCCGATGCGCAACGCGCCCGGCGACACCGACGTGGTCGTGCGCACGCTCGCGCAGACGAGCGGCAAGCCCGTCGAGATCGACTACCGGCTCTACAAGACGCCGCAGGGCTGGCGGCTCTACGACCTGAACGTGCTCGGCGCGTGGCTGATCCAGACCTATCGCGCGCAGTTCAACGAGAAGATCCAGCAGGGCGGCGTCGACGGGCTGATCCAGTTCCTCAGCTCGCGCAACCAGGAGTTGCAGGCGGGCAAGCCTTGACGTGCCGCGCCGGAGCCGCCTGGAACTGCGCGGCGCGGCGCACATGCGTTACGCTCACGTCCCGGCGCGCGCCATGCTCTGAATGACCGGGACTAACACGCAAAGCCGCACGCAAAGCCGTACGCAAAGCCGCACGCAGACCCGCCCGCCGCCGCGCCTGGAGCCGGGCGACTACGATGAAAACCAGACGGGCGCCGACGCCCGAACCCTTACCGCAACGCTGACCGCTTCGCCATGAATTTTCCGCTGCCGCCCGACGCGTCGTCTCGCCGACCGTCGGATTCCGCTTCCGAGGGGCCGCATGCCGCTTCCGACGGCGCCGCCGAGCGCCTGTCCGACGACGCGTCCGGCCGACCGTACCCCATGCCCTGGCAGGTGCCGCATCCCGGCTCGGCCACGGGCCGCCGCAACCGCGTGTTCCCGCCGAGCACGCCCACGGTCCACACGCTCGCCTCGGTCATCACCGGCGTGGCGGTGGTCTGCGCGCTGTACTTCGGCCGCGCGGTGCTGATTCCGATCACGCTCTCGGTGCTGCTGAGCTTTCTGCTCGCGCCGCTCGTCAACACGCTGCGGCGCGTGCGGCTGCCCGAGTTCCTGTCGATCCTGATCGCCGTGCTCGCCACGGTGCTCGCGCTCGCGGGCGTGAGCGCGCTGATCGGCGCGCAGATCGTGCAGCTTGCCGCCGACCTGCCGCAGTATCAGGAGGAGATCGAGCAGAAGGTGCAGACGGTGCAGCAAAAGACCGTCGGCCGCGCCGATTCGCTGATGACGCGCGCCGCCGTCGCGCTGCAACGCGTAACGCCCACGCCGCCGCCCGCGCCGCCGCAGCCGCGCGGCCGCGCCGCGCGCAACCAGCCGCAGCAGCCGATGCCGGTGGAAGTGCACACGCCCGCGCCCACGCCGCTGCAGCTCGCGCAGCGCGCGTTCTCGCCGGTGGTCGCGCCGCTGGAGACCGGCTTCATCGTGCTGGTGGTGACGATCTTCATCCTCTTGCAGCGCGAGGATCTGCGCGACCGCCTGATCAGCGTGTTCGGCTCCGACGACCTGCACCGCACGACCACCGCCATCAACGACGCCTCCGAGCGCCTGTCGCGCTACTTCGTCGCCCAGCTCGGCGTGAACGTTTCGGTGGGCGCGGTGCTGGCGATCGGGCTGGCGGGCATCGGCGTGCCGGGCGCGCTGCTGTTCGGCGCGCTCTCGGCGCTGCTGCGCTTCGTGCCGTACATCGGCATCTGGATCGCCGCCGTGCTCGCCACGCTGCTCGCCGCCGCCATCCAGCCGCAATGGACGATGGCGGTGTGGACGCTGGTCTTCTTCATCGTCGTCGATGTGGTGGCGGGCCAGTTCGCCGAGCCGATGCTCTACGGCCGCCGCTCCGGCCTGTCGCCGCTCGCGGTGGTGGTGGCGGCGATTTTCTGGAGCTGGCTCTGGGGGCCGGTCGGGCTCGTGCTGTCGACGCCGCTCACGCTGTGCATCGTCACGCTCGGGCGTTACGTGGATCGCCTGAACTTTTTGACCATCCTGCTCGGCGACCAGCCCGCGCTCACGCCCGCGCAGACCTGCTATCAGCGTCTGCTCGCCGACGATCCGCACGAAGCGCTGCTGCAGGCCGACCGCCTGCTCAACGAGATGCCGCTGATCGACTATTACGAGCAGGTCGTGTTCGAAGGCTTGCGCTTCGCGCGCAACGACGTGCTGCGCGGCGTGCTGCCCGCCGAACAGATCGCGCGCATCAACCAGGCGCTGCTCGATATCGTCGAGGATCTCGATTCCGTGGACGATTCGCGCCATGCGTCGCGCGGCAATGGCAACGGCAACGGCAACGGCAACGGCAACGGCGGACACGGCGCGCGCAAGCAGAACGCCGCCGGGCTGGCGGCCGAACTGCCCGCCGAGATCCCCGACGACGGCCGCGCGGTGCTCTGCGTGCCGGGGCGCGGCGCCTTCGACGACGTGGCGGTGGCGGTCGTCTGCCAGCTGCTCGGGCGCGCGAAGATTCCGAGCGCGGCGACCACCTACGAGGAAGTGCGCGCCACGCGCGCGGGCATGGTGGATGCGCAGACGAGCGCGGTCTGCGTGGTGTCGCTCGACGCCGCGGAGTCGCCGCCGTATCTCCGCAACCTGGTGCGGCGGCTGCGCGAGCGTGCGCCCGACGCGTCGATCGTGGTGGGCATTCGCGCCGTGCGCAGGGAGGAAGGCATGAGCATCGCCGACGACGCCCTCACGCAACTCGCGCCAACGCTGCGCGATCTGGTGGAGGCGTGCGGCACGGCGCTCGTCCAGCCGCGAGGCTGAGCGAACGCGTCGGCGAACTCGGCGATCCGGGCAGACGGGGAAAGTGTGGCGAGCGTGTCGAACGTTGTTTGCGCGTGACACGCAATATGACAGTCACGCGCGCGTCACATTGCACCCCGATGATATGCGGCCCTGCGCCCCTGGTTGCATTCCAGAGGTGTCGATCAAGGAGAGGAGAAGTGCTAAGCCCCCACGAGTTTGCCACGCTGATGCTGATCCGCCACGCGCCGGAGCAGATCGATATGAACCGCCACGAACTCGATATTCTTTTCGAGCGTCAGCTCGTCGCGCTCGAACAGCGCGCCGAAGGCATTCGCCGCCTGTCGCTCACGAGCGCAGGCCGTTCGCTGCTCGAAGCGCTCGGCCGCGCGCAAACGCGCCTCGTGCCGCACGAGGAAGCCGGCAGTTACGACGCGCATTGAATGTCGATTGAGCATCGGTTGATGCATCGATTGAACGTCGATTGAGCGTCCATTAAACGTCTATTGAACATCGAACGCGGCGCGCGCAAGTGAGCGTGCCGCAGCGATATCTGTTTCGGCGAAGTTCTTTCGTCGTTCGAACTATCCCCGTTTTTTCTTTTTCTTCGCTTCCGGCGCACGCAAAAAAAAGCGCCGGCGGCTTCCCGTCGGCGCTGAATACTTCGACTCTGCATGGTCCCAGAATGAACGGGGACAGGGTATGGCACGCGGCGCCGGACCGGCAAGTCAGGCGGCCCTTCGCCGCGCTCCATGAACGGATTAACGGATGACACCGCGATTCGGTGCATCAGGACAAACCCGTCCTTTCGCCGGGTGTCGCGGCATGTCGCGGCGTATTGCGGCATGTCGCGTCCTGACGTTCAGCATCGCTGAACGTTTTCGGCTTGAGCCTTGCGCTTTGCGCCCGCGCGCCGATTCCCGTGCGCTTAGCGGCGGTCGGTCCAGACCGTCTGCACGTTGCAGAACTCGTGCATGCCGAAGCTCGACAGCTCGCGGCCGAAACCGCTTTTCTTCACGCCGCCCACCGTCACGCGCGGGTCCGTCGCCACGTCGCCGTTGATGAACACCGCGCCGGTTTCCATCTGCGCGGCCATGGCGTCCGCGCGTTCGAGGTCGCGGGTCCAGATCGTGCCGCCGAGACCGAACTCGCTGTCGTTCGCCATCTCGACCGCGTGCTGCGCGTCGCGCGCGACGATGATCGACGCGACCGGGCCGAACAGTTCCTCGCGGAACGACGTCATGCCGGGCTGGACGTCGGCGATCACGGTCGGTTCGTAGTAGTTGCCCGGACCTTCGACCTTGTGCCCGCCCAGCACGAGGCGCGCACCTTCGGCGAGCGTGCGCTCGACCTGGCCGTGCAGCTCGTCGCGCAGATCGTAGCGCGCCATCGGGCCGATGAAGTTCGCCTCATCGCGCGGCGAACCCATGCGCAGCGCCTTGACGGCTTCGACGAAACGCGCCTCGAATTCGGCGGCCACCGGCGCTTCGACGATCAGACGCTTGGCCGCGAGGCAGACCTGGCCCGTATTGCCGAAGCGGCCCAGCACGGCGGAGCGCACGGCTTCGTCGAGATCGGCGTCGGCGAGCACGATGAAGGCGTCCGAGCCGCCCAGTTCCAGCACGCACTTCTTGAGCGCCGCGCCCGCGAGCTGGGCGATGGCCGCGCCCGCGCGCACGCTGCCGGTCACGGCGACGGCGGCGATGCGCGGGTCGGCGATCACCGGCGCGACGTCTTCCGGCGGCAGGTTCAGCACTTCGAATGCGCCGGCGGGCAGGTCGGTGGCGGCGAGCGCGTCGCGCAGCAGGTAGGCGCTGCCCATCACGTTAGGCGCGTGCTTGAGCACGTAGGTGTTCCCCGCGAGCAGCATGCTCACCGCGCCGCGCAGCACTTGCCAGATCGGGAAGTTCCACGGCATCACCGCGAGAATCGGGCCGAGCGGACGGAATTCCTGGCGCGCCGTGCCTTGCAGAACCGGCGTGGGCGTGGGCGCGAGCATGGCCGGGCCGTTCTCCGCGTACCACTCGCAGAGCGCCGCGCACTTCTCGACTTCGCCGCGCGCCTGGGCGATGGGCTTGCCCATTTCGTCGGCCATCATCAGCGCGAATTCGGTCTTGCGCTCGCGCAGCACACGGGCGAGCTGGACCAGCACGTTCGCGCGTTGCGCCACGGGCGTGTCGCGCCAGATGCGCGCGGCGGCGGCGGTGCGCGTGAGCGCCGCCTCGACGGCCTCGCGGCTGTCGAATGCGTGACGGGCGATGATCTCGCCGGTTGCGGGATTGAGCGAGACGGCGTGTTCCGTGCGGGTTGCTGCGGTCATGGTGGGCTCCTTGAGCGAGTGATTGCTGCAAGGATACGGGCTGGCAATGCTCAGTGAAAGTGAATAATATTGAACAAATTGTTCTCTCGGAGCGAATGCATGGAACTGGCCCAATTGCAGATTTTCAGGGAAATCGCCGACGCGGGCAGCGTGCAGGCCGCCGCGCAGCGCCTGCATCGCGTGCCGTCGAATCTCACCACGCGGCTGCGCCAGCTCGAAGAGGAGTTGGGCGCGGAACTGTTTATCCGCGAGAAGATGCGGCTGCGGCTTTCGGCGACGGGCGCGGCGTTTCTCGACTACACGCGCCGCATTCTCGATCTCGTCGACGAAGCAAAACTCTCGGTGGCCGGCGACGAGCCGCGCGGCGCGCTGCCGCTCGGCTCGCTCGAAAGCACCGCGGCCGTGCATATTCCGCCCGTGCTGGCGGCGTTTCACCAGCGTTATGCCGATGTGACGCTCGAATTTTCGACGGGGCCGTCGGGCGAACTGATCGACCGCGTGATCGAAGGCGAGCTGGCGGCCACTTTCGTGGACGGCCCGGTCGCGCATCCTGCGCTCACGGGCGTACCCGTTTTCGACGACGAACTGATCCTGATCTCCGCCGCGAACCGCGCGCCGATCAAATGCGCGCGCGACGTGAACGGCGCGAATCTCTACGCGTTCCGCTCGAACTGCTCGTACCGGCGCACCTTCGAGCGCTGGTTCGAGGAGGACGGCGCGGCGCCGGGGCGCATCTTCGAAATGGAGTCGTATCACGGCATGCTCGCGTGCGTCTCGGCGGGCGCGGGGCTCGCGCTCATGCCCGCGAGCCTGCTCGACAGCCTGCCGAACCGCAGTGCGGTCAAGGCGCATCGGCTGCCGGCGGCGTATCGCAAGGTGAATATCTATCTGGTGTGGCGGCGCGATTTGCGCTCGCCGGCCGTGCAGCGGCTCGTCGAGATGCTGGAGACGCAGCGCAAGGCGGGCGCGCAGGCCGGGCAGACTGGGGAAAGTGCGAGCGCGTGAGGGCGTGTCGGTGAAGCGCTAGCCGTGCTTGGGCGGCAAGGGTTGATCGAGGCCCGGCTCGGCAGGCGCGGGGACGGCGTCGCCGAACGGCCGGGGCAGGTCGACGGGCGGGGCGTCTTGATCGGGCGCGGGTTCGGGCGTTTGGTCCGGCTTGACGTCGGACTTGTCGTCAGGCGTCTTGTCGCGCGATTTTGGCGGCAGCGGCTGATCGAGGCCCGGTTCGGTCGGCGCGGGAATGGCGTCGCCGATGGGTTTGGGCAGGTCGGTGGGGCGGGTGTCGTCGTCGGGCGGCGTGTCGGGGGCGTCGGCGCGCTCGTCACGTTTGGCGCGCTCGTCACGTGCATTGCTGTCGCTGGATGGCGTGCTCATCGTTTGACTCCCTGAATCGGGTGATCGTGTTCGATGATCTGCATGGACCATGCCAATCGCGGCCTTGCCCCGTCTGACGTTGGATCTCAGGCGCGACGACGAGCGGTCAGAGCGATCGACGCGGTAAGCGCTGCTCTGGCGCTTGAAAAATCTGCGCGCCCGGCGCGGTGACGCGATCCGATATAGTGTCGGCGCGTAGTTTTCTTTGAGCCTGTCTTCAAGCCCTTCAGCAAGCGAACCCCATGCAAATCCTCGTCGATGCCGACGCGTGTCCCGTCGTCGTGAAGGACATCCTGTTTCGCGCGGCGCGCCGCGTCGAAGTGATCGTGACGCTGGTCGCGAACCAATATCTGCGCACGCCGCCGTCGCCGTTCATCCGCTCGATTCAGGTGCCCGCCGGTTTCGACGTGGCCGATAAACGCATCGTCGAAATGGCCGAGCCCGGCGATCTGGTGATCACGGCCGACATTCCGCTCGCGGCGGCGGTGCTGGACAAGGGCGCACGCGTGCTGGATCCGCGCGGGAGCTGGTTCACGGCTGAGAATATTCGCGAGCGGCTGACGGTGCGCGACGCGATGGAGCAGCTGCGCAGCGCCGGGATCGACACCGGCGGCCCGGCGCCTTATGCGCTGCGTGACAGCCGGACCTTTGCGGGCCAGCTGGATCGATTCCTCGCGACGGCCGCCACACCGAAGCGCGGGACGTCATGAGTCGACCGGATGAATGCGGCCAAACCATGCAATTAATGCATGCGTCAGACGAAAACAGCCGTGCCCGCGCCGCGCGCTACCGGGAGGTGCGCGGGTAAGCGGGCACACGCCGACGACGGCCTCACCCGGGCATTCGCGCCGGGGACGGCCGTTCAGCGGCTAACTGCGGGCTAACTGCTTAGCGGCGACGAGCTTGCGCCGGACGCGGGCCACCGCCCGATGCATCCTTGTGGCGGAAGTTGATGCGGCCCTTCGTCAGGTCGTAGACCGACAATTCGAGCGTGACGCGGTCGCCCGCGATGATGCGAATGTGGTTCTTGCGCATGCGGCCCGACGCGTAAGCGTTCACGACCACGCCGTTTTCGAGCGTGACGCGATACTTGCTGTCCGGCAGCACTTCGTCGACGACGCCGTCGAGTTCAAGCAGTTCTTCCTTCGCCAAATCCATTCCTCCTGAAATACACAATGCCGCGCTCGCGGGGAGCGCGCTGAGATGCCCTGTACGAACGCCGTCGGCTCGCTACGGTTGCCCGGTGCCCCGCGCCCGCGATGCACGCGGACGAGACGGCAAATGCGCTCGGGAACCGGCAACGGCGAGGCCCTCGGCCGCCAGAATCAGGCGATCCCGCACCGCGACGTTCGTCCGCCAATGCGTGGGCAACTCGTGCTCTTGATGAGCCAACCGTGAACACGGACGTGCTGGCGTGAGCCAGATTATCCGCCGGAACGACCATCGGGCGCGTGTGCACCAGGTGTCCTGGCCTGCGGGCGCAGCGAACACAAACGCGGGAACACGCACAAGATACGCGTGGCGTGTGACAGCCACGGTCTGAGACAGGGCAAGCGCGTCCAGCCAGAGGCCGGACGCGATGCAAACACCTTACAGCGGCGTGATGTTCGAAGCCTGGAGGCCCTTCGGACCACGCTTGGTTTCGTAGCTGACCTTCTGGCCTTCTGCCAGGGTCTTGAAGCCCGTGCCACGCACTTCCGAGAAGTGAGCGAACAGGTCGTCGCCGCCCTTGTCCGGGGTGATGAAGCCAAAGCCCTTGCTGTCGTTAAACCACTTGACGGTACCGGTTTCCACTAGAAAATCCTTGAATAAACAATAAACACACATGCGCCCCGGAAAGGGCGAATAAAGTATCAAGCAGGAGAGGTCAACGAGAGCCGCTAATGTCGATCAGCCAAAGCAGACCGGTAGCGGCAAAAGATGAGCAGACACAGCTGAAGATTTACCTGTCGACATTACACGAAGTCTGGCATCTGGTCAAGTGGCTTGTGTGCGTGCGGCGTTGCGGATCGCTCGCCCTTTCAGGCGAAGTGCGCGACGGGCGCCTCATACGTCACAGCGGCGCCACAACGCCGCCCTCGACCTTGAACCCGGCGATCAGCGTATTGAGCGAATTCGCGTGCTCGGCGAGCGACGACGCGGCCGCCGCGCTTTCTTCGACCAGCGCCGCGTTCTGCTGCGTGACTTCGTCCATCTGCGTGACGGCGAGGCCGACCTGCTCGATGCCGTCGCTCTGCTCGCGCGAGGCGGCGGCGATTTCGTGGATCAGCGTGGCGACGCGCGTCGTCGAGGTCTGGATCTCGGCCATCGCGCCGCTCGCCTCGGTGACGAGTTCCGCGCCGCTCGCCACGCGTCCCGTCGAGCCCGCGATCAGCGCGCCGATCTCGCGCGCCGCCGCCGAGGCGCGCTGCGCGAGATTGCGCACCTCGCCCGCGACCACGGCGAAGCCGCGGCCTTCCTCGCCCGCCCGCGCCGCTTCGACCGCCGCGTTGAGCGCCAGGATATTCGTCTGGAACGCGATGCTCTCGATCGTGCCGATGATGTCGGTCATCTTCGACGAACTGGCATGAATCTCGTGCATCGTCTGCTCCATGCGCGTGACCGCGTCGCGGCCGCGCCCGGCCACGTCGGAGGCGCCGAGCGCGAGTTCGCGCGCCTGCTGCGCGTGGACCGCGTTGGCCTGCACCGTGCCGATCAGCTCCTGCATGGCCGAAGCCGTCTGCGCCAGCGACGACGCCTGTTCCTCGGTGCGCTGCGAGAGGTCGAGATTGCCGGTGGCGATCTGCTGCGTGGCGGTCGCCATCGCGTTCGCGCCGCTGCGCACCTGCTCCATCGTCTCGCGCAGGCGCGTCTGCATCGCTGCGAGGCTGTCGAGCAGCAGGCCCATTTCGTCGGCGCGATGGGCGGTGACGCGGGTCGTGAGATCGCCGGCCGCGATTGCCTCGAAATGCGCCATCGCCGCGCGCAGCGGGTCCATCACCGCGCGACGCAGGCCGCGCCAGCTCAGGAACGCGATCAGCAGCGCCAGCGCGATGCTCGCGCCGCACACCACGCCGAGCGTGTGGAAGCGCTCGCTCGATTGCGCGTCGGCGCGTCGCGCGGCTTCGTCGAGATAGTTTTCGAGCGCGCCCTGGCTCGTGTTCATCGCGGTGTAGAGGCCGATCAGCTCGGCGGCGCGGTGCTCGTCCATCCAGCTCGTGTCGCCGCTGCGGATGGCGGCGATCAGGCGGTCGATCGCGTCGCGCCGCACGGCGCCGCGTTTGGCGTCGAGGTCGTCGGTGAGCGCCTGGAGTTCGGCGGTCTTGGGCAGCGCGCGGAACTGCTGCCACCAGCGGTCCGATTCGGCGAGCAGCATTTGCGCGCGGTCGAGCTGCGGGCCGAGTTGCGGCGAATGCGGATTCGCCACCGCCCAGTCGAGACCGAAGCGCGCGCGCGACATGGCCGTGCCCGATTTGCCGAGCGCCACCGCCGAAGCGAAATGCACCGCATACGCGTCGTGCTGCGCGCGATTGGTCAGATCCATGCCGATCAGGCTGACAACGCCCATCGCCACCACCAGTGCCCCGAGTGTCACGACCGTCAGCGCGAGTCGCAAATTGATAGTCAGGCTTTTCATTATTGTTCCATATACGAAACATCATGCCGTGTATGGAAAGTATAACGGCACGTTCGCACTGGAAATTAATCGGGTTCGTTGGGTGTTTACCCTTGGGGGCGGCGAGCGCTCGGGCGCAATTTATACAGTTTATATGTACAGTTTAACTGTATATATGCTAGTCTTCGCCCATGACAACGCGATCCCTTTCCCACTCGACCGATAACGCCACAAATAGCGTCACAGACAGCGCCACCGATCTGCCCGCGCTGGCGGGCGAGTTGCGCGTGGCCGTCGGCAAACTGGTCCGGCGTGTGCGCGGACAGGCGCAGGCCGGCGATTTCACCTCGTCGCAGAAGTCGGTGATCGTGCATCTGGACCGCAGCGGTCCGGCCACGGTCTCCGAACTGGCGCGCGCCGAAAGCGTCAAGCCGCAGTCCATGCGGATCACCGTCGCGGGGCTGGAGGCGCTGGGCGTGGTCGAGGGCGAGGCCGATCCCGACGACGGCCGCAAAACGCTCATCAAGCTCACGTCCGCGTTCCGGCGCAAGCTGCACGCGAGCCGCGCCGCGAAAGAGGACTGGCTCGTGCAGGCGCTGCAGGCGCAGCTTTCGGCGAAAGAGCGGGCCGCGCTCGCCGATGCCGTGAAGCTGCTGCAACGTCTCGCCGACTTCTAAACCGCATCGTCACGCCAGTCACGCCACGGAATCTCATGCCTTACACCGCGCTCGACCCCAACACGGCGCTCATCGTCGTCGACTTGCAGAAGGGCATCGTGGGTGCGCCCTTCGTGCATCCCATCGAACCCGTGATCGAACGGACCCGCGCGTTGCTGCGCGCGTTTCGCGCGCGCGGCTTGCCGGTCGTGCTGGTCAACGTGGCGGGCATCGCGCCCGGACGCACGGAGCGGCCGCGACGCCACGACGTGCTGCCCGAAGGCTGGACGGATTTCATCGACGATCTCGATCAGCAACCCGCCGATATCGTCGTGACGAAGCGCACGTGGGGCGCATTCGCTCACACCGCGCTCGACGCGCGTTTGAAGGCGCTGGGCGTCACGCAAGTCGTGATCACGGGCGTTGCGACCGGCACCGGCGTCGAATCGACCGCACGTCAGGCCTACGAACTCGGCTTCAACGTGAGCCTCGCGATCGACGCCATGACCGATGCGCGCGCCGAGGCGCACGACTACAGCATCGCGCACGTTTTTCCCCGCCTGGGCGAAACGGGCGTGGCTCAGGACATCATCGATTTACTTGCCGCGAGGAGCGTCTGAAATGGTTGGGTCACAGGTTGTTGCGTACTTCTTTGGCGGCGCATTGCTTGCGAATGCCGTGCCGCATTTCGTCGGCGGCGTGATGGGCGAGCCGTTTCAGACGCCGTTTGCGAATCCGCCGGGCAAGGGCTTGTCGTCGTCGACGGTGAATGTGCTGTGGGGATGCTTGAATCTCGTCGCGGGCTATTTTCTGGTCTGCCGCGTGGGCGATTTCTCGCTGAAGACGAGCGCCGATGTCGTGCCGTTCGGGCTCGGCGTGCTGGCGATGGGGTTGTTCGCGGCGCGCCACTTCGGCGCGCTGCATGGCGGCAATACGCCGAAAGGCACCTGATTCAAGGCTTTCGGCACGCATAAAAAAAACGCGCCTCGTGAGATACGAGGCGCGTTTTATATTTTTGCGGAATGCGCGGATGACGAAAATAATTCGCCATCCGAATCAATTATCAAGCCGCTGCAATTTCGATTACGTCGTCGGCTTCTTCGATTGCCGCGGTTTTCGCCGCGTGCTCGCGAATCAGGCGATACACCGTTTCGCCCGGCACCGTTTCCTCGTCGAGCAGCCGGTCGGCGATGGCGCGCAATACCGGTTCGTTCGCGCGCAGCAGCGCGAAACAGGCGTCGTTGAGTTCGTGCAGCAGCGCATTCGCGTGCTCGATCGCGCTCTTGAGTTGCAGCCCCGCCACCTGCTGCGGCAGCGCGGCGAGACTGAACAGATTGCCGTCGGCGTTGAAGCCGTGTTTCGACACCATGTCGAGCCCGATGCGCGACGCTTCCTGCAAGTCCTGCGCGGCGCCGCTCGACGCTTCGTCGAACATCAGCAGTTCCGCGTTGCGCCCGCCGAGCAGCACCTGAATCTCGTTGCGCATTTCCGTTTCGCGGTACAGATACTTGTCCTGCATCTTCGTGATGAGCGCCACGCCGAGCGCGCCGCCGCGCGGCAGGATCGTCACTTCTTCGAGCACGCCGGTGCCGAGCAGCGCGGCCACGAGTCCGTGGCCCGCTTCGTGAATCGCGATGCGCGTGCGCTCGTCGTCGGACAGCGCGCGCTCCGCGCCGTTGATATCGCCGATGCGCGCGATCTTGATGGCTTCGAGAAAATGCGCCGCGCCCACATGGCGGTCGCCCGCCTTGCGCGCGACGAGTCCCGCCTGATTAACGATCATCGAGAGCGTGGCGGGCGAGAGGCCGGTCGTGAGGCGCGCGAGCTGGTCGAAATCGATGTCGTCGGTTTTCGTCTTCAGATTGGCCGCGTAGAAGCGCAGGATGTCCGCACGGTCTTCGAGATCGGGCAGGCGCACGGCCACGGTGCGATCGAAGCGGCCAGGGCGGCGCAGCGCTTCGTCGAGATTGTCCGGGTGATTGGTCGCGGCCACGATGATGATGCCTTCGTTCGACGCGAAGCCGTCCATTTCCGCGAGCAGCTGATTGATGATGCGGTTGCTCTCCGCTTCGACCGGGCCGCCGCCCGTGTCGGTGCGCTTGCCGAGGCCGTCGGCTTCGTCGATGAAGATGACCGTGGGCGCGTTCTTGCGCGCGAGTTCGAACAGGCGCTTCACTTTTTGAATGCCGACGCCGTAATACTTCGCGCTGAAATAGCTGCCTGTGATCGCGATGAAGCTCGCGCCGCATTCGCCCGCGAGCGCCTGCGCGAGACGCGTCTTGCCGACGCCGGGGCCGCCCGTCATGAGGATGCCGCACGGCGCGCGCACGCCCATGCCGGTGAATTGCGCGGGTTCGGTGAGCCACGCGCGCACGTCGGCGAGCGCGGATTTGGCTTCGCCCGCGCCGATCACATCGTCGAAACGGAGCACGGGCGGCTTGCCGAGCAGTTGCGCGCCGCCCGTCATTTCGCGGCGCACGAACCATGCGAGGCCGCCGAGCATGAGCACGGAGAGCAGCAGGCTCAGCGCGTCGCGCACATGGTCGAAGGTGTCGCTCCAGCGCGCGAGGCCGGTGCGCACGTTGGCGTCGGGCAGCCACACGAGTTGCCAGGGCGCGGCGCCGTCCGGTTTCAGGTCGCCGAGCAGCAGGGCGTTCGAGAACGTGCCGTTGTGATCGGCGACGTAATATTTATCGCCTTGCAGGGTCGAAACCAGAATCGCGTCGCGGCTCACACCGATGGCGCGCACGTCATGCGCGCGGATATCGCCGAGCATGGCCGACACGTCTTTCTCGCGATGCGTCCACGCGGACGCGTCGTGACGCATCTCGCTCGCCACGCCGCTGAGCGCTTCGGGCTGGGGCTGCGTAACGGGCTCGGCCGGCTGTTGCCGCCAATGCAGAAAACCCACGGTTGCCGCGAGCGCGGCCACCGCCGCGCCGCACGCCACATAGCGGCCAACACGTGACCAGAGCGAATTTCTTGCCGGTTTCATCGAACACTTCCTGCGCGGGCCCGCTGGCGCGGCGCCCGAAAAACATCGTACGGGAGGGACTGGCGGCGCGAATCTCGGATGGTCGAGCGTTCGGCCTGAATGGAGGCGGATTGAAAAATCCCGACTGAAAAAATCGTTAGCAATGCGAACACGACCCTGTTTACTCGCATTTCTCCATTGGCATTATGCCCGCGCATTATGCCTGCGTTAACCGGCAATCAAAAACCGGGAATAGCGCAACAAGTGGTTTCAATCCGCGCATATGATTGGGGACGGTGCGCCGGTTCGGCGCGGGAATGGCGCTTGCTCAATGACCCAGACCGCCCTTGCATCGCGTCGGGCGTACGACACATTCCACACCGGACGGAGGTCACATCATGCTGTATTACGCGCTGGTATTTTTCATCGTCGCGATCGTTGCGGCGGCTCTGGGCTTCGGCGGCATCGCGGCTGGCGCCGCCAGTATCGCGAAGATATTGTTCTTTATCTTCCTTGTTATTTTCCTCGTCACGCTCGTCATGGGTCTGGTGCGACGGTAACGGCGCGTGGATTCATAGGTGTTCGAAGTAATTGAGCAAATAAGCGGATTCATCGCGCGGGCGGCGACTCCTCCGGTCGCCGCCCGCGAATGCGCGTGTTCCGTTCTTGTTCCGCCCTTGTTCTGCGCTTGACCACCCGTTCGACGTTAGCATCGTCGGCATGAATCTCTTTTCCGCTTCCCTCGTTTTCATCCCCGCATGTTGTCAGCCCATGCTGGGGGCCGGCTGCGTCTAGCGTCGGTACATGTCGCGCTTTACGACGACCCATTGCCATCTGGCCGCCCGTTGAAAAACCGGCGACTTTTTTGTCATCGAAAACGGCGCACACGGCCCACACCTCGTGCGCCAGACGTCGCCCGCCACGAGCCTGTGATCAGCGCCATGAGCGCGTTACATCACACCTGCTGCGCCTGCTGCGGATGCAGGCGTCGATGCATCGGCCCGAGCGCAAGCGAGATCAGCACGCAGACGCCCAAAATGCCGACCAGCGCGAACATCGAAATGCGAAAGCCCTGCACGTAATCGAGCGCGGCCGGATGCGCGCCGAGGTGCGAGAAGAACACGCCGCCGAGCGTCGCCGCGCCCACGGCCGCGCCGATCTGCAAGGTCGCCGTGACCATGCCGGAGGCCACGCCCGCGCGCGCTGGCTCGACTTCCGCGAGCACGATGCGCACGACCGAAGGCAGCACGAGCCCCTGGCCGACGCCCATCGCCGCGAGGCCGAGGTAGAAGCCCGCGCCGGGCGCGCCCACGTTCGCGAGCGACGCGGCCGCCGCGAGGCCGAGCGCGATCAGCGCGAAGCCGAGCGTCAGCACGCGATAGCCGCCGAGGCGGAACACGAGGCGCGGCATCAGCAGCGGACTCGACAGAAAGCCGAGACCGAACGGCAGGATCGCCACGCCGCAAGCGAGCGGCGTCCAGTGCAGCGCGCCTTGCAGATAAATGCCGTAGCTCAGGAAGAACGCGCTCAGCGTGTAGAACAGAAACGCGAGCGTGAGGCCGAGCGCCACGACCGGATTGCGAAACAGGCGCACGTCGAGCAGCGGATCGTGGCCGCGCGCGAGACTGCGCGCTTCCACGCGCAGCAGCGCGCCGAGCATCGGCACCGAGGCGGCCAGGCAGATCAGCATCCATGTGGGCCAGCCTTCCTCGCGTCCGCGCGTGAGCGGATAGACGAGCATCAGCAGAAAGAGCGACAGCAGCACGGTGCCCGGCACGTCGATGCGCGCGCCGCGCGGCGGGCGGCTTTCGGGAATGAAGCGCCAGCTGCCGAGCAGCGCGAGCGCGCCGATCGGCAGATTGACGAGAAAGATCGCGCGCCAGCCGAGCCCGAACGGATGCAGGCTGATGAGCGCGCCGCCGCCGAGCTGGCCGATCACCGCCGCGACGCCGAACACGAAGCCGTAGAAGCCCATCACGCGCACCTGTTCGTGCGGCGTGAACACGCTGCGGATGGTCGCGAGCACCTGCGGCGCGAGCACGGCGGCGAACAGCCCCTGGAGGATGCGCGCGCCCACCAGCATCGCGCCCGAGGTCGCGAGCCCGCAGAGCGTGGAGGCGAGCACGAAGCCCGCCATGCCGATCATGAACATGCGCTTGCGGCCGTAGAGGTCGCCCAGACGTCCGCCGGTGATCTGCGCGACCGCGTTGGCGCAGGCGTAGGCCGACACCACCATCTGGAGCTGCGCGGCGCTGGCGGCGAGGCCCGTGTGGATGGCGGGCAGCGCGAGATTCACGATGAAGTAATCGACGGGCGGCAGGATGGCGCCCACCAGCAGGACCACGAGCGCCCAGCCATGATGGCTGCGCGCGGCGGGTGCCGAAGCTTGGGCCGAAGCCGGAGTGGGAGCGGCTGAAGGGCAGACCGCCACGCTCGGCGCGGCGGCAAGTGAAGAGTCGGTCATGATGAACCTGTGTCGAAAGCGGGGGCGGATCGATGGAGATGACATCGCCGCCGATGAAGCCTGAACGAACCGGTATCTTAGGCGTCGCGCATCCTCCAGAAAAGCCGGAATTTGCGGTAGTATTCATCGAGTAATTCGATGGATAGGAGCAAGCCATGCGAGGCTTCGAACTCGACCAGTTGCGTACCTTCACCGTGGTGGCGGAAGCGGGCAGCCTGACGGCGGCCGCGCCGTCGCTGAATCTTTCGCAGTCCACCGTTAGCGACCAGATGCGCAAGCTGGAAGCGCGCGCGGGCGTGCCGCTGTTCGTGCGCAGCAAGCGCGGCGTCGAGCCCACGCCCGCGGGGTCGCGGCTGCTCACGCACGCGCGGCGCATCGTGGCGCTCAACGAGGCTGCCTTCGACGAAGTGCGCGGCCAGGCGATCAAGGGCGAACTGCGCGTGGCGATCACCGACTATTTCCGCACGCACGAGGTGGCGGGCATGCTCGCGCGGCTGCGCGAGTGCTACCCGCAGCTGAGCCTGCACGTCAGCACGATGAAAAGCACCGAGATCGAACTCGCGCACGCGCGCGGGCAGATCGATATAGGCGTGGTGATGAACATGTCGAACGGACCGGTGCGGCCCGCACAGGGCGATCCGCGCTGGGTGCTGCGCCGCGAGCCGCTGCACTGGGTGGCGTCGCCGACGCTGGCCGAAGCGCTGCCCGAGCCGTTGCCGCTCGTGCTGCTGCCCGGCGACTGCATGCTGCATCAGATCGCCGTGAGCCTGCTCGAGGCGCACCGACGTCCGTTCGTGATGGTGCATAGCGCGTCCGGCGTGGCGGGTTTGCAGTCGATGCTCGCGGCGGGCCTCGGCGTGGGCTGCCTCTGCGCCTCAGCGATCACCGACGGGCTCATGAAGCTCGGCGCGCGCCACCGTCTGCCCGCGCTGCCCGAGGCCGTGTTCTCGCTCACGCCGCCGCTGCCCGGCGAGCGCGAGACGGTCGCGCAGGCGCGCGAAGTCCTGTCGCGGCAATTGCTGGTCTGATATCCCCGCATCCGAACGACTGAATTCCTGACCCATGCCCTTGAGCCAAGACGCGCTGGACCGGCCGGCTGCCAACCCCGCCGATGCCGCAAATACAGTGAATGCAGCCGATGCCGGTACGCACGCCGAAGCGCTCGAAGCGTCGCCGCGCGACGTGCTCAAACGCGTCGTGAGCGCCTCGCTCGTGACGGCGTTCGAGATGTTCGACTTCACGGTGTTCGGTTATTTCGCGGCGATGATCGGCGTGAAGTTCTTCCCGGCGAGCGACCCGATGACCTCGCTGCTGCTCGCTGTCGGCACCTTCGGCGTGGGCTTTTTCATGCGGCCGCTCGGCGCGCTCGCGCTGGGCGCGTACGCCGACCGCGTGGGCCGCCGCGTCGCGCTTACGCGCACGGTCTGGCTCGCGGGGCTCGGTACGGCCGCGATCGCGCTGTGCCCGGATTACGCCACGATCGGCGTGGCTGCGCCCCTCGTCGTGGTGCTGGCGCGCGCGCTGCAAGGCTTCGCGCTCGGCGGCGACATCGGCGTGGCGGCGGCGTATCTGCTGGAAGCGGGGCCGGCGTCGCGTCGCGGCGCGCGCCTGAACTGGCAGATCGCGAGCCAGGGCGCGGCGGCATTGCTCGGCGCCGTGTTCGGTCTGGTGCTCACGCATCGGCTTTCACCGCAGGCGCTCGAAGCGTGGGGCTGGCGCGTGCCGTTCTGGTTCGGCCTGCTCGTGCTGCCGGTCGGCGTGTATCTGCGTAGCCGCCTGCACGACATCGACGATATCGACAACAAAGGAGATACACGCGACACCCCGCGCGAACCGCGCGCGCCCGCCGCGCCGCCTTTCGTCGAACTCTGGCGCGAGCATGGCCGCACGCTCGGTCTCGCGATGCTGATGGTCATGGGCCAGACGATTCCGGTCTATGCCATCGTCTATTTCATGCCGAGCTATGTGATTCGCGTGATGCATCTGCCCGCGAGCACGGGCTTCGCGGTGTCGGCGTTGTCGGCGCTGCTGCTGTTCGCGCTGCCGCCCTTCGTCGGTCGTCTGCTCGACCGCCTGCCGCGCCGCAAGCCGGTGGCGCTCGCGGGCATCGCGGCGACCACGCTGCTGAGCACGCCCGTTTTCCTGCTGATCGACAACGTCCGCAGCCTGCCCGCGATGCTGGTCGGCGTCGGCCTGATCAGCGTGTCGATGACGTTCAGCGCGGGCACCGTCGCTTTGCTCGTGCTCGAAGCGCTGCCCGCGCGCGTGCGCGCCAGCGGCCTCGCGCTCGCATATGCGCTGAGCGTGGCGCTGTTCGGCGGCACCGCGCAATTCATCGTCACGGCGCTGGTGAAGTGGAGCGGCAATCCGCTCGCCGCCGCCTGGTACGTGACGCCCGCGTGCTGCGTGAGCCTGTGCGCGGTGGCGCTGTTCAAGGAGCGGCGCGAGGAGGAATAGGCGCGACGAAGGCGGCGGCGGAAGCGGTGACGAAAGCCGCGCGCGGCGTCTTGTAAACAAGCAGCCGTCGGCCGCGATGAGTGGCGATTGCGCTAACCCAGAGCGCGAAGGTGGCGCGGCTGGCTCAATCGCAGTTCGGACTGGTGCGGCGCGAGCAGGAGAACGTCCCGCTTACGTTGGAGACGTTTCCCCTCGCTGCCTGTTTGCCTCGCGTGAACCAGGGTGGCATGGAAGGCGGGCGACCGGCTCAGTGCGACCCGTCGCGGTCGTAGGCACTCGCGTGAGGTCGAAATCCGCTTCCAATGGTCCAGCAGTCCGTCGTGCAAGGACGAGGGCTGCATCGGTTGCCGTGGGTTTCGGCATCGAAACGGCGCAACGCTCTGCGGCAGGTACCACGAGGACTTGTTGCCCGCAGGTCGGGCAGCCAGGCGAGGTGGAGGATGCGCTGACGCGTCCTCCAGCCCCGCCTTCCCGCCCATCAGGACGCGTGCGTCGATGCCAGATCGAGTGCCAAGGCTTGTGCGACTTCGATGCCGTCGATGGCCGCCGAATAGATACCGCCGGCGTACCCGGCGCCTTCGCCTGCCGGATACAGACCTTCGACGTTCATGCTCTGGAAATTGTCTTTGCGGCGAATCCGGATGGGTGACGACGTGCGCGTCTCGACGCCGGTTAGCACGGCATCATGCATCGCGAAGCCTGCGATCTTCCTGTCGATCTGGGGGAGTGCTTCACGGATTGCCTCGATCACGTAGTCGGGCAGCGCCGTGCTGAGATCGGTCGGGTGCACGCCCGGTTTGTACGACGGCACGACAGAGCCAAGCGACGTTGACGGCCGGCCCGCGATAAAGTCTCCGACCAACTGACCGGGCGCCTGGTAATTGCCGCCGCCGAGTTCGAACGCCCGCTCTTCCCATTTGCGCTGGAACGCGATGCCCGCCAGCGGCCCCCCAGGATAGTCGTCCGGCGTGATGCCGACGACGATGCCCGCATTCGCGTTGCGCTCGGCGCGGGAATACTGGCTCATCCCATTGGTGACGACGCGGCCCGGCTCGGAGGTCGCCGCGACCACCGTGCCGCCTGGGCACATGCAAAAGCTGTACACGGCCCGCCCATTATTGGCGTGATGGACCACCTTGTAGTCGGCCGCGCCAAGTTGCTTGTGGCCCGCAAACTTGCCGAAGCGGCTGCGATCGATGAGCCCCTGCGGATGTTCGATGCGAAAACCCAGGGAAAACGGCTTGGCTTCGATGTACACGCCGCGATCGTGCAGCATCTGGAAAGTGTCGCGGGCGCTGTGGCCGACGGCCAGCACGACGTGGTCGCACGGCAGCGTTTCACCGTTCGAGAGCTTGAGCGAGCGCACCTTGCCCTGATCGATTTCGATGTCGTCAACCCGGGTTTCGAAACGCACTTCACCGCCCAGTTCGTGGATGGTGGCGCGCATCTTTTCTACCATGCTGACGAGGCGGAACGTGCCGATGTGCGGACGGCTCAGATACAGGATGTCTTCCGGTGCGCCAGCCTTGACGAACTCCTCGAGCACCTTGCGGCCATAGTGGTTCGGGTCCTTGATCTGGCTGTACAGCTTGCCGTCGGAAAACGTCCCGGCCCCGCCTTCGCCGAACTGCACGTTGGATTCCGGATTGAGCACGGACTTGCGCCACAGGCCAAAGGTGTCCTTGGTGCGTTCACGCACGGCCTTGCCGCGCTCGAGAATAATGGGGCGGAACCCCATCTGCGCGAGGATCAATCCCGCGAACAAACCACACGGCCCCATGCCGATCACCACGGGACGCGGACGAGTCGTGTGCTCGGGCGCCTTCGCGACAAACCGGTACGTCATGTCGGGCGTCACCCCGCAATGCGGCCGGCCGTCGATCTGCTTGCGCACCGCCGCTTCGTCCTTGACTTCGATGTCGACGATATAGGTCAGCTTGATATCCGAGCGCTTGCGTGCATCATGGGCGCGGCGAAATACGGTGTAGCGGACAAGCTCGTCTGCGGCTATGCCGAGATCCGCGAGGCGCGCGCGAACAGCGGCGTCAAGATCGGTTTCGGCATGGTCGAGAGGAAGTTTAATTTCGGATAAACGTAACATGGGTGCCAAGGTGCGATCGCCACGGGAATCGTGGCCAACCCGTATTTTATAGCTTCGGCGGATTCCCAAATGAAAAGGCGCCGTCCGACGAAACGCCAGCGCTTCAGCGACAAGCGGAATGTGACCGTGTGGAAGCAGGCGGAGAAAGCCATGCGGGTGGCGGAGTTCGCCATGTGGACGGCTCGGAGCAGACCGCCGATCGGGCTGAATTGTGGCTCGACGGGACTTCTCGTCCGACCGGATGATATCGCTGTCAATGGGTACGCCGAGATCCGTTCTCCTGGGAGCCGACGTTCGAATGTCCTCGCGCGGGTGCAAGCCAACGCGCGTTTCTGGCCGGCTACCGACCCATGCGTCGTGGAGGAGGGCGTTGCGATGATGGGCCGGCTCAGTGCGACCCATCTCGGACGCTCGTTTGCACATGCCTTCAACGGCAGGTTGCAGAGGTACAACGGTCGTATTCTTCGTGAACTGGCGCGCGGCGCCTTAGGTTCACTCTCACGGTGAAACCCCGAACAACTGAGCGACCACCCCACGCAGCCAGCGATTCCCCGCCTCCTGGTGATACCGCGCATGCCAGTGTTGCCGCACGGCGAAGCCATCTACGGGAACCGGGCACGAATGAACGGCGAGATCGCCCGCCTGCGCGAGCGTTTCGCCGATGTGACGTGGCAACGTGGCGACCAGATCGGTGGTCTGGACGATCGTTCCGAGCCCGAGGAACCCCGGCAGTTGCAGCACGACGTCACGCTCGATCCGTTCGCGCGCCAGCGCCTGTTCGAGCAGTTGCGCACCCGTGCCCGATTCGATGGCGACGTGCCCCTCCGAACGGTACTGCTTCAAACCGAGGCGCCCGCGAACGCGCGGGTGATGCCGGTTGGTCAAGCATACCCAGTCCTGCTGATAGAGCTGCTGCTGATAAATGCCGCCGCTGAGCCACGGCACATAGCCGATCGCGAGGTCGGCTTCACCCGACTCCAGCGCGCGCTCCGTGTTGCCATCGATTCCCGCAGCCTCGAGCCGGATGCCGGGCGCTTGCGCGCGCACGTGCGCGAGCAGGCGCGGCAGCAGCGTGATGTGGCTCGCATCCGTCATGCAGATGCGAAAGCGCCGCTGCGCCGTCGCGGGATCAAAAGCGATCTCCCACGCGACGAAGCGCCTGAGCGATTCGAGAATTTCGCGGCAAGGTCCGATCAGCGCGTCGGCTTGCGGCGTCGGCGCCATGCCGCCAGGCGTGCGGACGAAAAGCGGGTCCTGCAGCGTTTCGCGCAGCCGCCCGAGCCAGATGCTGATGGTCGGCTGGCTTTGCCCCAGTTGTTCCGCGACGCGCGTGACGCTGCGCGTGTCGTACAGCAAGTCGAAGAGCTGCAGCAGCTTCAGGTCGGGTAAATCGGGCGGCATCATGGTGTGGCGGTCGTTATTGTCTGGGGCAATGATGCCATTGTAGTCATTGCATTGCTGATATGGGCGGTAACTCCTATCGTGTGCCTACACGTCAAGGAGATGCTCAGTGAAGATTGCGATTCTCGGCGCCGGCGCACTAGGCTGCGCGATCGGTGCCACCCTCACGGAGGGCGGCCACGAAACCTGGCTGCTGGACCGTTCGCCCGTCCATGTCGACATGATGCGTCGCGACGGTCTGCAGGTCGACGACGATAACGGCACGCGGCGCGTCGCGGTGCGCGCAGCGACCCACGCGAGCGAAGTCGGCGTGGCCGACGTGGTCGTCGTGCTGGTCAAGTCCTTCCACACCGACGCGGCGATGCGCGGCGCACTCGCGCTGATCGGGCCCGAAACGCTCGTGCTTTCGCTGCAAAACGGACTCGGACACGAAGACGTGCTCGCCGATATCGTGGGCCGGGAGCGCGTGCTGGCAGGCAAGACGTATGTGGGAGGCGTGCTGCGCGGTCCGGGGCATATCCAGTCGGGCGTCACCGGCAAGGCGACCTATATCGGCGAACTCGATGGCCAGATCACGCCTCGCGTGCAGGCGATTGCCGACGGGTTCAACGCCGCCGGGCTGATGACCACGGTCAGCGACAACATCATGGGCACGATGTGGGACAAGCTGCTCGTCAACGTCGCCACGGGCGCGATCACTGGCATCACGCGGCTCACCTACGGTCAGCTTTATGACGAGCCGTTGTTGAAGGCGACGGCGCTCGCGGCCATCGGCGAAGCCATGGCGGCTGCGCAGGCGGCGGGCATCGCGCTGTCGATGACGGACCCCGAGCAGGCCTGGACACTCGCAGCCGCTGGTCTCTCTCCCGCGTTCAAGACGTCGATGCTGCAGAGCCTCGAAAAAGGCTCGATCACGGAGATCGATTTCATCAACGGCTCGGTGGTGCGCTGGGGACAACGGCTCGGCGTGCCGACGCCCGTCAACGCGACACTGGTGGCGTGCATCAAGGGCATCGAGCGCGCAATGGCCGACGAACAGCGCAAGGAGGTGACGGCATGAGCGGCTCGAAGGCTTATCTGGAGCATGTCGCCATTTGGGTGAAGGACATCCAGTGGCATATCCGCTTCTTCGAAGACGTGCTCGGCATGAGCATGCGCGAAGTCGACGGCACCGTCGAAGCGCCGCGCCAGTACTGGACGCTCGGCGGCCTGCAGTTCATCCATGCACCGCAACACGAAGGTCCGGAAGGGCGCCTCGCGCATCTTGGCGTCATGTGTGCAGACCTGGAAGCGGCATTGACTGCGGCCAAGGCCTATGGCGTAAGCGAAATGCCGCAAGGGCGCAACTGGCTGCGTCTGCCCGACGGCCTTGCCGTCGAACTGATTCAGGCGAGGCCCGCGTCGTGTGTCGCGCAGGCGCTGAGCATCAACCCGCGCGTGGAGGCGTGAGCATGACGATCATCGACAAGTACTGGGACGACGCCCGCGAAGGCGACGAGTGCGCGAGCCCGAACTACACCGTGACGAAGGAGCGCATTCTCGCGTACGCCGACCTCACGGGCGACCACACGCCCGTGCACGTGGACGAAGCGTATGCCAACGCGAGCCACTTCGGCTGCCTCGTCGCGCATGGGCTGTTCGGGCTCTCGATTGCGGACGGCCTCAAAACCCAGAGCGACTATCGTTTTCTGCCCGGCATGTCGCTCGGCTGGACGTGGGATTTTCTGCAACCTATCAAGGTCAACGATGTGCTGCACGTGAAGTTTCGCGTCGGCGCCATGCGGCCCAGTAACAGCCGTCCGGGCTGGGGCATCGTCGTGCTGCCGTCGGAATTGATCAATCAGGATAACCAGGTAGTGCAACGCGGCGAGCATCGTCTGATGGTGCCGCGCCGGCCGGGAGCGTTCTGATGCAGGCTCGTCCCCTCGAAGGCATACGCGTTGTCGACTATAGCCACTTCCTCGCCGGTCCCTACGTGGGCCGCTGCCTCGCGGCGCTCGGCGCCGAAGTCATCAAAGTCGAACGCCCTGGAAGCGGCGACGCGGGACGCCAGCACGCAACCGTGCTAGACGACCAGCAAAGCGGCTATTTCCTGCAACTGAACATGGGCAAGCGCGGCGTCAGCGTCAACATGAAGGACGCGCGCGGCAAGGAGTTCATGCGCCGCCTGTGCGACTCCGCCGATGTGTTCGTCGAAAACTACCGCCCAGGCGCGCTGGATAGACTCGGGTTGGGCTATGAGGCGCTTTCCGAGCGCAATCCGGGTCTCGTCTATTGTTCGATCTCGGCATACGGCCACACGGGCCCCGACGCGCATCGCGCCGGCTTTGGCCTGATCGCGGAAGCGAAGAGCGGCATCATGCAGATGGTAGGCACGCCCGGCGAGCCGCCGCCGCTGCTGCGCATTTCGCTCGGCGACATGTACACCGGCATTCACGCAGTGGCGGCGATCAATGCGGCGCTGCTTGGACGTGTGAAGAGCGGCCGCGGCCAGCACATCGACATGGCGCTGTACGACACGCTCGTTTCGATGCACGAGTACGCGGTGCAGTGCTACACGCTGCGAGGCGTGCTGCCGGAGCAAACCGGCCACGACATGCCTACCTCGACGCTTTACGGCGTGTTTCGGGCCGCAGACGGCGACCTCGTGATCGCGGCACAAGTGGATGACGCATGGAAACGTCTCGCCGCGCTGATCGAAACACATGGCGGACCAGCCGGATTCGGCAGCGATTCGCGCTTTCACGATAGCGTGGGCCGCAACACGCATCGGCAGGCGATTCTCTCCGTCGTGCAGCCGTGGGTTGCCGCGCGGCCCGTCGCACAGGTGCTCGAATTGCTGGATGGCATCGACGTGCCTTGCGCGAAGGTGCAGCGCATCGACGAAGTGCTCAACGATCCACAGATCCAGGCGCGCGGCATGGTGGTGGAACAGGATCATCCGCGTTACGGAAAGCTGCGTCTGCCCAACCTGCCATTCCGCTTTTCTCATTGCGACACGACCATCCGCGACTTCGCGCCCGATCTCGGGCAGCACAACATGGAGGTCGCGCAATCGCTCGGCTTCTCCGCCGCCGAAATCGATGCCATGCAAACCGAAGGCGTTCTCTACTCGAAGTGAGACACCATGACTGACCCGTATGCAGTGATCGGGAATCCGATCGGACACACGAAATCGCCGTTGATTCATGGCCTGTTTGCTGAGGCGACACAACAGGCGATGTCGTACGTCGCGATCGAAGGTCCGCTCGACCCCGACGATGGATTCGCAAGGATAGTACGCCAGTTCGCCGACGAGGGTGGCAAAGGCATGAACGTCACCGCGCCGTTCAAGCTGAAGGCCTTCGCGCTCGCCGACGAACGCAGTGAACGCGCGGCGATGGCGGGCGCGGCCAATGCGCTCAAATTCGAGAACGGCCGGATCATTGCCGAGAATTTCGACGGCATTGGCCTGTTGCGTGATATCGAGGTCAATCTCGGCGTTCCGCTCACTGGCAAACGTGTGTTGATGCTCGGCGCCGGCGGCGCGGCGCGTGGCGCGTTGCTGCCGTTTCTCGAGACGGGTCCCGCCGAACTGGTCATCGCCAACCGCGATGTGTCCAAGGGCGAGGCATTGGCGGGCCAGGTCGGCGCGCGTGGCGCCGCGCTGCGTGTTCGCGGCTATGGCGATCTGCCTGCGATGGGCCGATTCGATCTCGTGGTCAACGCGACCTCCGCGAGCCTGACGGGTGAGTTGCCGCCTGTCCCGCCGAGCGTGTTCAGTCCCGATGGCACCGCGTATGAGCTGGCGTACGGCAAGCGGCTCACACCGTTCTTGCGGCTCGCGCGCAATGCAGGCGTGCATGGCGTCGCCGACGGCGTCGGCATGCTGGTCGAGCAGGCCGCCGAAGCGTTTGCATGGTGGCGCGGCGTGCGTCCGCAAACGGCCGCCGTTATCGACCGTCTCACTGTGCCGCTCGACTAGGCGAGCAAAGGAGAATCCGATGAAAAATGTCCTGATGCTCCATGGCATCAATCACAACATGTTCGGCAAGCGCGACCCCGCGCAGTACGGAACGGTGACGCTCGCCGATATCGACGCCAGGTTGCTGGCGCTGGGCGAAGAACTGGGCGTGCAGGTCGAATCGTTCCAGACGAACAGCGAAGCGGCAATGTGCGAGCGCATCCATCACGCTTACGAAGAGGGCAAGGACGCCGTGCTGATCAACGCTGGCGCGTGGACGCATTACAGCTACGGCATCCGCGACGCGCTTGCTATCCTGACCTGTCCGGTCGTCGAACTACACATGTCGAACATTCATGCGAGGGAGCCGTTCCGGCATCACTCGGTGTTCGCCGATATCGTCAAAGGGCAGATCTGCGGTTTCGGGATCGAGAGCTACCTTCTGGCACTGCGGGCGGTCCATGCGGACGTCTGTGCTTGAGTGGCGCGCGTGAATCGCAATCCGGGTACTTCCGCGGCGGTAAGTGATACGGCGAATGACGGCTCCCGGATGCAGTAAGGACCGTCAAACGTCACCGATTCAATACTCATGACTGGCCGAAACTGGCCGACTCGTGCCTCCTTGCGTCGGTTCGAATCGACCCAGATGAGGTCAGGCGAAACGGTGAACGATTGGCGACGATATCTCCTTTTGCGCGCGTCACGACGAGGTGTGAATCTGAACGCCTGGCCAATCGAGTCGAAGGAATCCGGTTGAAATAGCGGGACCATCGATTGGGAGCAAGCAATACTCGACACCACCTGGCGCATAACCCATCGATCCCCAATCCATCGAGATAAGCCTCCCCCATGAGTAGTGATCGGTTTTCACTGCGTTTCGCATCCTGTTTTGTGGCAATCCTGGGATATCGAGTTTTGACAGGAGGTGGGCCGCAACGTCCTTCTGAGTAAACAGATGCGGCGACCGCATGATGATGGGATCGTTTAAATTCCCTTGACATGCGCAATTTGGCTTTTTACATTCGCTCCGACTGAGGCGTGACGTCGATACGTTCGACGCGCGCCTCCGCGGCAGCGTTGCCGCGCGACATATGGAAGGCTACGTAGCCCCCGAATCTGCGTCTGATGACGCCGGTTTGGGGGCTTTTTTGTTTTCTGGAGATCAAACACGATGGAGCCGTACCCCAGCGCAGGTCCGCCACCCGGCATTTTCACCGTCGCGTGCGTGCAGATGGAGCCGCGCGTCGGCGCAGTCCGCGAGAACGTCGCGCGTGCGTGCGCGCTCATCGAGACGGCTGCGCGCAACGGCGCGTCGCTCGTGGTGCTGCCGGAGCTGGCCAATAGCGGTTATGTGTTCGAGAGCCGCGAGGAAGCGTACGCGCTCGCCGAATCACTGCCCGACGGCGAGACGGCGCGGGCCTTCGACGTCCTCGCCAGACAGTTCGGAATCCATATCGTCAGCGGAATCGCCGAGCGCGCGGGCGATCAACTCTACAACGCCGCGCTGCTCACGGGACCGGCGGGGCCGCTCGGGATCTATCGCAAGCTGCATCTCTGGAACGAGGAAAAGCGCTTCTTCGAGCCGGGCGACGTGGGCGTGCCGGTGTTCGCCACGCCGCTCGGGCGCATCGCCATGGCGATCTGCTACGACGCGTGGTTTCCCGAGACCTTCCGTCTCGCGGCGATGCAGGGCGCCGATCTCGTCTGCGTGCCGACCAACTGGGTGCCGATGCCCTCGCAGCCCGACGACCGCCCCGCCATGGCGACGACGCTCGCGATGGCCGCCGCGCACAGCAACGGTCTCGCGATTGCCTGCGCCGACCGCGTGGGCACCGAGCGCGGCCAGCCCTTCCTGGGCCAGAGCGTGATCGTGGGCGGCGACGGCTGGCCGATCGCCGGGCCCGCGAGCCCCGATCGCGAGGAGATCCTCTACGGCGCGATCGACGTCGCGCGCACACGCGCCGGGCGCACGCTGAATCCGCGCAATCACGTTCTGCTCGACCGGCGCGTCGATCTGTACGACGCGCTGCTTGGCACGAATATCGGCACGAAGATCGGCACGAAGATCGCGCGCCGCCCCTGAATAGACGTACCCGCATGACCGCACCACGAATCCACCACGAATCACCACAACTACGAGGAAGCATCATGACGTCGTTCAAACGCATCATCGCGGCCGCCGTTGCGGCGACTGCCGTCGGCGCCTGTCTGGGCGCGGCGGCGGCCGAGCCGATCAAAATCGGCGTCGCGGTCGGCTTGTCGGGCGCCAACAGCGTCGTCGCGCCGGCCGTCGTGCAGTCGTCGCAACTCGCCGTCGCCGAAATCAACGCGGCTGGCGGCATTCTGGGTCGCCCGGTCGAACTCGAAATCGCCGACGACGCCTCCGGCGCGGTCGGCGCACAAAAGGCCTACGACACGCTGGTGTTCCAGAAGAACGTGGACGCCATCATCTCGATGGAAACGAGCGCCGCGCGCAACGCCGCGCTGCCCATCGTCGCGCGCGGCAAGAAGCCGTTCATCTACACGTCGTTCTACGAAGGCCGTTCGTGCAGCCCGTGGATGTACGTGAACGGCTGGGTGCCCGAGCAGGTCGTGGCGCCGATCGTCGATTACTTCAGCAAGACGAAGGGCGCGAAGACGTTCTATCTGGTCGGCAACGATTACGCGTTCGGGCGCGGCATGCTCGACTTCACGAAGCAGTACATCGAGCAGCACGGCGGCAAGGTGATCGGCGAGGAATATCTGCCGATCGACGGCACGGACTGGACGCCGGTGCTCTCGAAGATCCGCGCGGCGAAACCCGATGCGCTGATCAGCGCGACGGCGGGCGGCGCGCCGAACGTGGCGCTCGCCAAGCAGTTGAAGAGTGCGGGCCTCACGCTGCCGTACGGCAATCTCGCGATCGACGAAGGCACGGCTAAAGGCATGGGCGATGTCGCGAGCGGCGTCTATCTGGCCGCTTCATATCTCACGAGCATCGATACGCCGCAGAACAAGAAGTTCATGGCCGCGCTCGACAGCAAGTTCGGCGCGGATGTGAAGACGCCGAACGAGTTGTCGGAGCCGCAATACGAGGCGTTTTTCCTCTACAAGGCGGCCGTCGAGAAGGCAGGGTCCACCGATCCGGCGAAGGTCGTGAAGGCGCTCGGCGAGGTGTCGTTCGACGGCCCGCGCGGCACGGTGCAGATGAACCGCAGCCGCCACGTGCCGCTCGCGATGCGGCTCGGGCAGATTCAGCCCGACGGTTCGGTGAAGGTGTTGCAGACGTTCAAGGATGTGGACCCGGGCCTGCAGTGTCCGAATCTCAAGTAAGCGCAGGCGGATATCGGGCGCGTGCTTTCGCGAGGAAGCGCGCGCCGAACGAGCAGGAGGCGACATGGCTTTGGTATTGGATATCGGTACGACGGCGGCGATGCTGTTCATCGTGACAGCCGGTTTGATGGTGATTTTCGGCGTCATGAAAATCGTGAATTTCGCTCACGGCGCGCTGCTGACGCTCGGCGGTTACGCGAGCTTCGTGGTCACGCAACTGAAACTCGATCCGTGGTTCGGCTTGCCGCTCGCGATTGTCGTGGGCACGGCGGTCGGCATGATCGTCGAGTGGGTCATCGTGCGGCCGCTGTATAAACGGCCGCTCGATGCGATTCTCGCGACGTGGGGGCTCGGCATCGTCATCGGCCAGATCATCGTGATGGTGTTCGGCCGCGAGGTGCAGTTCGTGCCGACGTCGATCAAGGGCGCGGTCTCGATCGCGGGCACCGAATATTCGGCGTACCGCTTGTTGCTGATACCGGTTGCGCTCGCGCTGTGCGCCGTGCTCACGCTGTTGCTGTCCGGCACGCGCTTCGGCGTGAAGACGCGCGCGGTGATCATGAACGAAGACCTCGCGCGCGGGCTCGGCATTCACTCGGGGCGCATCCGCTTCATCACGTTCAGTCTGGGCGCGGCGCTCGGCGCGCTCGCGGGCGCGCTGATCACGCCGCTGTCGAGCGTGGACCCCGACATGGGCGTCGCGTGGATCGTCAGCGCCTTCATGCTCGTGATGGTGTCGGGGCATTCGATGCTCAGCCTGCTCGTGACCTGCATCGTGTTCGGCGCGTGCCAGGTACTCGTCAGCACGTTCGTGAGTCCGGTGCTCGGCGGCCTGACCATCGCGGTGCTGGCGGCGCTGACGCTGCGCATCCGTCCGCGAGGCTTCGCTCATGGCTAAGATCGACGTCTCGTTGTCCCACGATCGGACCGAAGCAAATGCGCACGCGGGCGAGGGCGAAAGCGCGTCCACGCATCGTGCGCATCTCACGCATCGCGCGCGTCGCCGCCAGTCGTGGCGCGATCTCTCGATCGTGTTCGGCTGCGCGCTCGCGCTGCTGATCGCCGGGCCGTTTCTGTTCGGCTCGTATCTGCTCAACATCCTGATTCAAGCCTTTTTCTTCGCGGCGGTCGCCGTCACCGTCGATCTGTTGTGGGGCTACACCGGCTATCTGACGTTCGGGCAGTCGGCGTTCTTCGGGCTGGGCGCCTATGCGGCCGGCCTGGTGTTCACGCACGCGGGATTCTCGCCGCTGCATGCGCTGCTCGCCGCGGGCGCGGCCATCGCGGCGCCGGTCGTCGTCGCGGCGGTGGTCGGGTGGCTGTCGTTCTATCGCGGCGCGTCGCCGTTCTTCGCCACGGTGATGTCGCTCGTGTTACCGATCGTGCTGACCCAACTGCTGCTGTCGGGCGGCACGTGGACCGGTTCGAGTTCCGGCCTCACCGGCTTCGAGACCTTCGATCTCTCGCTGGGCGCGTGGTACGGCATCGCGGGCGCGGCGCTGCTGGCGGTGGTCGCCGCCGCCTGGTGCTTCGTGCGCAGCGACGGCGGCCGCCTGCTCGCGGCGATCCGCGATAACGAGTCGCGCTGTGCCTATCTCGGCATCAACACGTCGCGGATCAAGATCGCGCTGCTGGCGGTGACGGCGGCAATCGCCGGGCTCGCGGGGTTTGGCTACGGCGCGTTCAGCGGCGTGGTCGCGCCCGAACTGTCGGGCTTCGTGCTCGGCACGCAGCTCATCATCTGGGTCGCGCTCGGCGGGCGCGGCACGCTGTGGGGGCCGGTGATCGGCGCGCTGCTCATCAACGTCGCCAGCGCCTACCTGAGCGGCAGCATGCCGTTCGCGTGGCAGCTGATTCTGGGCGCGGCGTTCGTCCTCGTGATCGTGATGCTGCCGCAAGGGCTCGTGCCGCTGCTCGTGAAGCCGCTGCGCCGTTTCATGGCCGCCAGCGCCGGCGCGCCCGCGCTGACCGAACGCGCGCCGCGCGACGATCACGCACCGCAGCCCGGCCAACCGGCGCTGCAAATGAGCGGCGTGGCGCGCCACTTCGGCTCGCTGAAGGTGCTGCAGGGCATCGACCTGGTCGCCGACGGAGGCGAACTGGTCGGCCTGATCGGCCCGAATGGCGCGGGCAAGACCACGCTGATGCGCTGCATGAGCGACGGCGCGGAGCGTTCGGCGGGCAGCGTGATGCTGTGCGGCAGCGACATCGGCACGCTGGCGCCCGAGGGCTGCGTGAAGCTCGGGCTCGGACGCAAGTTCCAGAACGCCAATGTGTTCGAGACGCTGACGGTCGCCGAGTGCCTGCGCGTGGCGCGCACGCTCGTCGAGCGTCCGTCGTTCGTGCGCCGTTCGCCGACGCTCGCGCTGCCGCCGTATGCGCTCGAGGTGATGCGCGCGACGCATCTGGATCGCAAGCTCGACGCCGTCGCGAAGGATCTCTCGCATGGCGAGCAGCAGGCGCTCGAACTGGCGATGGTGCTCGCGCTGGAGCCGCGCATCGTGCTGCTCGACGAACCCACGGCGGGTCTCACGAAGGTGGAGCGCACGCAGATCGGCGGCGTGCTCGCGGCGCTCGCGCATCGATACGGGCTCTGCTGTCTGCTCGTCGAGCACGACCTCGATTTCGTCGCCGAGGTCGCCACGCGCATCGTCGTGCTGCATCAGGGCACGATGGTGATGCAGGGGAGTTTCGACGAAGTGGTGAACTCCGATCTGGTGAAGACCATCTACGCGGGCAGCGCGCAGGAGGCGGCATGAGTGAGATGAGCGATATGAGTGATACGGCACTGGACGTTCGCGACATCACCAGCGGATACCGCAATTCGATCGTGCTGCGCAAGCTGTCGCTGCGCGTCGCGGCGGGCGAGGCGCTCGCGCTGCTCGGCAAGAACGGCATGGGCAAGACCACGCTGCTCAAGACGATCATGGGCTATCTGCCGACGCAAAGCGGCACGATCCACGTGCGCGGCGCGAACGTCACGCGGCTCGCGCCGCATCGCATCGCGCGCGCGGGCGTGGCCTACGCGCCGCAGGAGCACGCGCTGTTTCATGACCTGAGCATTCGCGACAATCTGCGACTCGGGCTCGAACAGGCGTCGACGTTCGATGAACGCTTCGCGCAGATCGAGCCGGTGTTTCCGGTGTTCAAGGATCGTCTGCGCCAGATGGCGGGCACGCTCTCGGGCGGCGAGCAGAAGATGCTGCTGGTCGCGCGCGCGCTGATGATGGCGCCATCGATGATCCTGCTCGACGAAATCACCGAAGGGCTGCAACCGTCGGTCATCGACCGGCTCGCGCAGGCGCTGCGCTGGGAGCGCGAGCGGCGCGGCACGACGCTGTTGCTGATCGAGCAGAACGTGCCGTTCGCGCTCGCGGTCGCCGACCGCTACGCCGTGCTCAAGCAAGGCGCGATCATCGAGGAGGGCGACGCGAAGACGGACCGCGCCGCGCCCGCGATCTTCGCGCATCTGCGGGTCTAGGCGCCGTTACGTGAGTTCGATGTGCCGGAGCGCGTCTTCGAGTACGATCGAGCGGCGTAGCGTTGACGTCGGGCGCATGCCGCGTGCCTCGTGCTTGATCCCGGCCGCCTCTAATCAGGAGAGAAGCGTCATGCAGTCCACATCACAACAGTCGCGGGGACAGCCAGCCACGGAGGCCGGATGGCGGGTCGGCGTGCTGTACTCGCGCACGGGCGTGACGTCGGCGACCGAGTCCGAGCATTTTTTCGGCACCGTGCTCGCGATCGAGGAAATCAACGCGGCGGGCGGCGTGGACGGGCGCCTGCTCGATCCGGTCGTCTACGATCCGCGCAGCGACCCGGACGAATACCATCGGCTCGCCTCGCGTCTGCTCCAGGACGACGACGTGACGGTGATATTCGGCGGTTCGACCTCGTCGAGCCGCAAGGCGGTGCTCCCGCTGATCGAACGCTACAACGCGCTGCTCTGGTACTGCTCGATCTACGAAGGCTTCGAGTATTCGCCGAACGTCATCTATACGGGCGCGGTGCCGAACCAGAACAGCATGCAGCTCGCCGCGTATCTGCTGCGCCATCATGGTCAGCGCTTCTTTCTGGTGGGCGCCGATTACATCTATCCGCGCGAATCGAACCGCATCATGCGCGACATGGTCGAGCAGCACGGCGGCGAGATCGTCGATGAAATCTATCTGCCGAGCGATGCCGAACCGGCCGCGCTCGACGAGGTCGTGCGGCAGATTCGCGCCGCGCAGCCCGACGTGGTGTTCTCCACGCTGATCGGGCGCGGCGCGCGCAAGTTCTATCAGCTCTATCGCGAGCACGGTATCGACCCCGCGCGCATTCCCATCGCGAGCCTGACGATGACCGAGGGCGAGACGCATATGATCGGCCCCGAACTCTGCGGCCACCATATCGTCGCGGCCAGTTATCTGAACACGCTCGAACTCGCGGGCAACCGGCGCTTTCTCGACGCGTGGCGCGCGCGCTTCGGCGATCAGCCTGCCAGCATGTGGTCGGAGATGGCGTACAACCAGGTGCATCTGTTCGCGCTCGCGCTCGCGCGCACGAAGACGCTCGACACCGCGAAGCTCGTGGAGGCCGTGCACGAAGTCGAATTCGATTCGCCCGAGGGTCTCTTGCGGATCGACCGCGAGAACAATCATGCGATCCTCACGCCGCGCATCGCGGTCTGCCGCCCCGATGGCGCGTTCGACATCGTCTGGGAAGGGCGCGCGCCGATCAAACCCGATCCGTACCTGATCTCGTACGGCTTCGGCGAATTCTGGCTAGACGGAGAACGGCCATGACGACGTGGGCGCGCCGCCTGTTCGACGATCTGCGCACGCTGCGCGTGCTCGTCATCCATCCGCCCGGCGACGACCGCAACGTGCTCGACGAGCAGTTGCGCCGTATCGGTTGCCTCGTGACGGTGGTCTGGCCGTTTCCGTCACCACTGCCGAGCGATGCGGACGTGGTGTTCTTTCTCGTGGGCGCCGATGTGCGCCGCGCGGGCAACTGGTGCGCGGCCGACACGCAGGCGACGCTGATCGCGCTCTCCGACTATGAAAATCCCACCGCGCTGAAGATGCTGCTCGATACGCAGGCGCACGGCGTGATCACCAAGCCTTATCGGTCGACGGGCATTCTGAGCACGCTGGTGCTTGCGCGCGCGGCGTCGGGTTATCAGCAGCGGCTGCAAAGCAAGATCGGCAAGCTCGAAGATGCCATCAAGGCGCGCCGCCACATCGAGCGCGCCATGCGTATTTTGATCGATGTGCATCGGCTCAGCGAAAACGAGGCTTATGAGCATATCCGCTCGCGGGCGACGCGTTTGCGAGCGACCGTTGGCGAAGTGGCGACGATGGTGATCGACGCTCATGAAGCGATGGAGAAGCTCGGTCTGGATAAACGGCCCGGTTGAGCGAGCTAGTCGATCGAATCAGTTGAACGACCTGGGCCAAGCGGACCGCCGCGCCACGTGCAATGCGTGGAGCAGGTGATCCACGCAATCGAGCCCCAACCCGTCGCCACGATCACGCCCGACGACGACCGCGATTCGCAGCGCTCGCCCTGTTCGATCTCGTCGAGCGAGCAAGCGTGCGCGCGCGGACCGAATCGACCTAGAACTTCGTGCGGATTCCCGCGCCGAAGGTGTCGCCGCTCGACAGCTTGTCGAAGTGGTCGTACATATACGCCGCATAGACATCGGTGCGTTTGGACAGGGCATAGTCGTAGCCGAGCGCCGCGGTTTGCCGCGTCTGGTCGAGGCCGCCGCTGTCGCGCGAATACGCATACGACGCCATCACCGTGCCGCCGCCCAGCGCGACCGATACACCAGTCTGGTAGGTGTTCACATGCCAGCTGCTCGCGAGTTCGTCGTTCTTCGTGTACATGTACTGGCCGAAGAATTTCACCGCCTTCAGATCGTAGGACAGCCCGACCTGCGCGACGCTCTGGCTGCGCATGCCTTCGACGAGCGTGCTCAGATCGCCGGGCGTGCTGTTGAAATTCGCGTATTGATAAACGCCGGTGGCCGCGAACGGACCATGGAAATAGAGGAATTGCGCGCTCCATTTCTTCGCGCCGTTTTCGCCGGCCTGATTGCCGAGGCCGTACATCAGCGAGCCGGAGAGGCCGTTATAGTTCGGCGTCGAATACTGCACGGTATTGCTCCAGCCCGAATCGCCGATCACGCCCATGTCGGTCGTATAGCTCGGGCCGCTGCCGAGGCCCAGATACGTGTGCCAGATCATCGGCGAGAATTCGTATGAGTCCACGAACGGGTTGAAGAGGATCGTCGAGATAAAGAGCGGCGTGGTTTGGCGGCCGAGTGTCAGCGTGCCGTAGACCGATTCGATGCCGACGTAGGCGTTGCGGGAGAAGAAGGTGTCGCCGGTGAAGCGGCCTGCCTGGCCGTTTTGAGGCAGGAAAAAGTCTTCCAGGGCGAAGACGGCCTTGTAGCCGTTGCCCAGGTCTTCCGAGCCTTTCAGGCCCCAGTATGAGGTGGACATGCCGCCGCCCGATACTTCCCATGCGCGTTGGCCGCCCGGCATTTTTTGTGCGCCGATCCATGTGTCGACCTGGCCGTAGAGCTGGACGCTCGATTGTGCGTGGGCCGCGGCCGAGGTGAGTGCCAGTGTTGCCGCTGCGAGAAGCAGCCGTGCTGCCGGGTTTGCTGCCGATTTGTTTTTTGCTGGGCTTTTCATTTTGATTAGCATGGCTAATATTTCTTGTGAAAAATTTTTTGCGGGAGCGTGGCTGCTAGTTACTACTCGTGCGTTTTCTTCTCGTGTTGGCCTTTCCTTGTTTTCTTGTCGGTCTGCATGCGTTGCCCCTGTGCGGGGCGGCACCTACTTTTCTTTGCAGCGGCAAAGAAAAGTAGGCAAAAGAAAGCCGCTCACACCGCTAGTGTGACGCCGTCCACCACGCGCCATCCGCGGTAGTGGTTCCGGAGCGTCTGGCATCACGCGGCCACCAGCGGAGTGACAAGGCAATCATTCATCCCGCTGCGCGCGATGCGCGCAGCGGTTGGGTTTGCTCGGGAAACCCGCAGGGTTTCGCCCTCATCGGGTGAAGGGGCGGGTTAGTGACGGGGGGGCCGTTTGGCGGCCCATCAGGCCTGCTACCGCGATCAGTGCGAGCAGGTAGGGGAGCATGACCAGTAACGCGGTCGGGACGTGCAGGCCGAACATCTGTAACTGGAATTGCATCGCCGTCGCCGCGCCGAATAGCAGGCATGCCAGCGCCGTGCGGCCGATCTTCCAGTTGCCGAAGATGATCGCCGCGATCACCAGGTAGCCCGTGCCGTTCGTCATCCCCTCCGTAAAGGTGTGGATGTCGCCGATCGAAATGAAGCAGCCCGCCGCCGCCGACATCACGCCCGAAAACAGCACCGCGCCGTAGCGCAGTTTCACTACGGAGACGCCCGACTGGTCTACCGCGCGTGGCGACACACCCACCGCGTGCAGCGCGATGCCCAGCGCCGTGTGGCGCATCGTCCATGCCGTGGCGGCGAGGATCGCCAGCCCTGCGTAGAGCAGCCAGACCTGGTGGAAGACGGCGTCGCCAATCAGCGGCAATTGTCCGAGGCCCGGCGGCGACCAGCGGGCGAGGCCCGGAATCGCCGCTTCCGAGCGTGAGCCGAAAATCTCGCGATACGCGAGCGTCGTGCCGCCCAGCGCGAGAATGTTGATGCCGATGCCCGTCACCACCTGGTTCGCGCGCAGCGTCACGCTCAGGAACGCCTGGAGCAGCGCCACCGGCAGCACGCCCAGCACGCCGCAGAGCAGGCCGATGGCCGGGTTGCCGGTCCACCACGAGGCCGTCGCGCCTACGAATGCGCCCGTCAGCATCATGCCTTCCACGCTCATGTTGAGCACGCCCGCGCGCTCGCTCACGAGCTCGCCCGTGGAGGCGAGCAGCATCGGCGCGGCGAGGCGGATCGACGAGCCCGCGAATACAGCGAACAGTTCCGCGTTCATTGACGGTCTCCCTTGCGTTCGAGCCAGATCGCGCCGCCCGCGAGCGCGATCGTGACGATGCCCTGCACGATCAGCACCAGTGCCGACGGCACCGCCGCGACCATCTCCATGTTGATGCCGCCCGAGCGCAGGAAGCCGAACAGCAGCGCGCAGGCGAACACGCCCGTGATCGAGCCGCGCGAGAGCAGGCCGACCACGAGGCCGTCGAAGCCGTAGCCCGACGAGAAGCCCGCCTTGAGCGAGCCCTGATCGCCTTGCAGCATTAGCGCGCCCGCGAGTCCGCCGAATGCGCCAGCGATCGCGAGCGCGGCGACGATCGTCGACGTGATCGGCAAGCCCGCGCGTCGTGCGGCCACCGCGTTCAGCCCGGTCGCGCGCAAGGCGAAGCCGAAGCGCGTGTAGCGCAGCATCAGCGTCGCGGCGACGGCGAGCACGAGCGTCACAGGCAGGCCGATATGCAGGCCGAGGCCGCTGTCCGCGAACAGCGCGGGCAAGTGCGTGGCGTCGGGAATCTCCAGCGATTCGGGCAGCGTGGCGCCGCTGGTCATCGGCTGGCGCAAGAGCGCTTCGCTTTGCACGCACCAGTAAAGCAGCCACACGGCGACGAACGAGAGCAGCAGCGTGCTGATGACTTCGCTCGTGCCCGCCTTCGCTTTCAGCACGCCCGAGACGCCGCCCCAGAGCGCGCCCGCGGCGGCCGCGCAGAGCATCGGCACGATGAAGGCGAGGCCGAAGGGCAGGCCCGCGCAGTGGCCGTACAGGCTCATCGCCGTCGAGACGATGCCGCCGATGGCGATCTGTCCTTCCGCGCCGACGTTGGTCAGTTGCGCGCGATGCGCAATCACGAAGCCGATGCCGACGAGCGCGAACACGAGCGCGCGATTGACCGACGCGCCCACGGCATACGGCGAGCCCCATGCGCCGTCGGCGAATGCGGCGAGCGCGTCGCGCACGTTCACGCCCATCAGCGCGATCAGGCCGAGCGCGACGCAGAACGCGAACACGATCGCGCCTCCGATCACGCCCGCGCCGCGCAACGGCGATGCGCCGCCGCGTGCGGTAGGCGACGCCAGCGGCCAGGCGCGCGCGGCCAGCGATTTACGAAGCGAATTCATTGCGAGTCTCCTGCGCCGGCCATCCATGCGCCGATACGTGAGCGATTGGCCGCCTCGGGCGTGCAACTGCCCATGATGCGGCCGCGATACAGCACGACGATGCGGTCGGCGACGCTCATCAGTTCGTCGAGTTCGGACGAGATCAGCAGCACGCCCACGCCGCGTTCGCGCGCCGCGCGGATGTGCCGGTAGACGGCGGCCACCGCGCCGACGTCGAGCCCGCGCGTCGGTTGCGCAGCCAGCAGAAAATGCAGCGGGTCGAGCGTGAGTTCGCGCGCGAGCACGGCCTTTTGCTGATTGCCGCCCGAGAGTCCGCCGAAGATCGCGTCGGGTCCGCTCGCGCGTACGTCGAAGCGTTCCATCAGTTCGACCGCGCGCTCGCGCATCGCGCGGCGTTGCAGCCAGCCCGCGCGCGAGTAGCGATCGAGATGATTGAGCATGAGGTTGTCGACGAGGCTCATG
This sequence comes from Paraburkholderia sp. J94, assembly GCF_905220285.1. Classification (NCBI taxonomy): domain Bacteria; kingdom Pseudomonadati; phylum Pseudomonadota; class Betaproteobacteria; order Burkholderiales; family Burkholderiaceae; genus Paraburkholderia; species Paraburkholderia sp. J94. The sequence continues at coordinate 96,361 of NZ_CAJMZH010000001.1, forward strand.
CCGGTCACGCAGCCGACCGCGTGCCGGTCCTCGGGCACGATGCCCACGCCCGCGCGCGTGAGTTCGCGCGGCGTCGCGCGCGTCATGTCCTGGCCCGCGACGAAGAAGCGGCCCGCCGCCGCGGGCATCATGCCCGCGAGCACGGCGCCCAGTTCGCTCTGGCCGTTGCCTTCCACGCCCGCGATGCCGACGATCTCGCCGCGATTCACGACGAGCGTGCAATCGGCGAGACGCAGCACGCCTTCGGCGTCGCGCGCGGCGAGGCCGTCGATCTGCAACACCTCGTCGCTCAGCGCGCGCGACCACGGCGAGCCTTCATGCGGCTGCGAGAGCGACAGTTGCGCGTGCAGATCGGCGGCTTGCGCGTTCGACGCGCGGCGGATCATCGCGTCGACGAGACGGTCGATGTCGTTCGCGGGCGCCTCGGAGCGCGCGACCACGCGGCCCGATTGCAGCACCGTCGCGTGCGTGGCGATGCGGCAGATCTCCTTGAGCTTGTGCGTGACGAGCACGACGGCGCAGCCGTTCGCGGCCACGCGCGCGCAGGTGTCGAGCAGCGCGTCGATCTCGGCGGGCAACAGGACGGCGGTCGGTTCGTCGAGCAGCAGCAGACGCGGCTCGCGCATCAGACACTTGACGATTTCCACGCGCTGGCGCTCGCCCACCGAAAGATCGGCGATGCGCGCGTCGAGCGGCAGCGTCAGGCCCACGCGTGCGAGCGTCGCTTCGACGCGCTGGGCTTCGCGCGCGCGATCGATGCGCCCGCGCGCCTGGCCGAGCAGCAGGTTGTCGAGCACGCTCGCATCGTCGACGAGACTGAAGTGCTGATGCACCATCGCGATGCCGTGCTCGATCGCCTCGCGCGGATTGCGCGGCCGATACGTGACGCCGTTCATGCGCATCGTGCCCGCATCGGGCTGATACACGCCGAAGATCACGTTGCAGAGCGTGGATTTGCCCGCGCCGTTTTCGCCGAGCAGGCAATGCACATCGCCGGCCATGAGGTCGAGCGACACCTCGTCGAGCGCCTGAAACGCACCGAAGCGCTTGCCGATCCCTTCGAGCGACAGCACCGGCGCGGGCGCGGGAGACACGACGGCGTTCATGATCAGCCTTCCATGACCTTGATCTTGCCGCTCTGGATGTCGTCTTCGATCTGCTTGAGCTTCGTGTCGATCGCGGGCGTGGAATGACACACGGCCATGCCCGACGACTTCGGCCCCATCGCGAGACCGAAGGCCTTGTAGCCCGGCTGCCACGTGCCTTTCTCCAGTTGCTCGATCGCGTATTGCGCCTGATAGCCGACGCCCGTGATGCTGTACGCGACATAGAGCGGATCGCTGCCGCAACGGTCGGTGTAGCTGCCGATGATGTGCGTGTTCTTTTCTTTCGCCGCCTGCTCGATGCCGCGCAAGCCGAGATTGAGAATGTGATAGTGAATGTCGGCGCCTTGCGCGATGGCGGCGGCGGTGGCTTCGCGCGCTTTCGCTACGTCGTCGAAATCGCCGGTGTAGCTCTCGAAGTATTTGATCTTCGGATTGATATAGCGTGCGCCTTCGCCGAACTCCTTGCCCGCGTTCACGATCGACGGAATCTCCATGCCGCCCACGTAGCTCACGGCGTTGGTCTTCGTGAGCATCGCGGCGGCCGCGCCCGCGACGAAGGCAATTTCGGCCTGCTTCACGTCATAGCCCGCGACGTTGGGCGGCATCGCTTGCCCCTTGCTGCCGCCGACGATCGAGAACTTCACTTTCGGAAAGCGCTTCGCGATCTTGATGACGGCCGCCTGCGTCTGGCCGCCCACGCCGATCACGAGTTCGTTCTTCGCGGCGAGATTCGTGAGCGCCTGCTCCATGTCCGCGTAGTTGATGTTCTCGATGATCTGCGTCTTGAGCTTCGGGCCGAATTCCTTTTGCGCGGCCATCACGCCGTCATAACCCGATTCCATCCAGCCTTTGTCGGTCTTCGAGCCGGGAATCAGGACGCCGACATGCATGGCGTCGTCGGCGGCATAAACCGCGGGCGGCGTCACCGCACCCAGTCCCAGCGCGAGGCCGACCGTGGCGAGCACGCGCAGACGCAGGCGCGCCGGTGCAGGGCGTTGCGGGAATCGAATCGAAAGCAGCTTCGCGGAAGACATCGTGACACTCCTTGTTTGCCGTAGCGTTTGAGTTTCGTTTTGCAGTTTCGGTAAGTGAACTCTTCATGAACGAAACGGATAAAAGCAAGTTGAATGCCATGTATGTCGAACGCATGTCATCGTTTTGCCGAAAGCGGCGAGATGTCCATTCGCATCGGGGTTTGCGCGTGGTGTGAGGCTGTGAGCGTGGCGTTGAGCGAACGTGTGCGCACACGCGCGAGTGCGCCGCGCATGCACCAAAGCCGCCTTCGATGCCTGCGCGCGGGGCGTGCGTGCAAGCGATGGCGCGCGTACGCACCACGGCGGCGCGCTGCGGCTTCGCGTCAATCGATGCGGTGTTCGTTGCGGTATTCAACGCAGCAATCCATGCTGCAATCGATGCAGCGGCCCGCGAGTTCGCACAGTGCGCGCCGTGCTGCTATATTCGCGGCAAGCGGCGCATGCGCCGATGGATTTTTCTTCCGCACGAACGAACCTACTTTTGCCATGACGCGTGTCGCCGCTCGCTCCGCCAGTCCTTCGAAGCCGAAAAAAACCGCTGCAAAAAAGCCGGCGCGTGTCGCTGCGGAAGAGGCGCAGGAACCCGTGCGCGAAACCATGCGGCAGCGTCTGGCGGCGGCAACGCGCGGGCGCATCTTTCGCGTCGCGCTCGCGGAATTCGCGGAGAAGGGCTTGAGCGGCGCGCGCGTGGAAACCATCGCGAGCCGCGCGAAGGTCAACATCCGCATGATTTATCACTACTTCGGCGGCAAGGAAGCGCTCTATCTGGAAGTGCTCGAATTCGTGCTCGGCCGTTTGCGCGCCGAAGAACTCAAGCTCGAACTCGACGTCGATCGCGTCAAGCCCGTCGAAGGCATTGTGCTGCTCTATGAGTTCATCGAAGGGCATTTCGCGGCGCATCAGGAACTCGGCAAATTGCTGTCGTTCGAGAACCTGAATCGCGCGCGCGTGATGAAGCGTTCGAAGGCCATTCCCGAAATGGCTTCGCCGGTGCTCGTGCTGTTGCGCACGCTGATCGAGCGCGGCGAAAAGGACAAGACGCTGCGCGCCGGGCTCGAACCGCTGCATCTCTACGTCGCGCTCGTGAGCTTGTGTTCGTTCCACAAGTCGAACGCGTACACGCTGTCGTGCATCTTCAATGCCGATCTGCTCGCGCCGAGCTGGCAGGACGAGCAGAAGCGGCAGGCGCAGGAGATGGTGCGCGCGTTCGTGCGCGCCTGAGGTCGTCAGTCCAGGGCGAACGTGTGCGCTTGCCGGCTCGCATCGGCGGCCATCGCGAGACCGTCGCTGCGCGGATCGTGCGCGCCGAGCGCCCAGCCATCGGCGTCGATGCGGATCACGCCGGGATGTCCCGCGAGCGGACTCTGCGCCGCAATCGTCGAGACCTCGTGGCCGCGCGCCGAGAGTTCCGCTAGCACTGTCTCGCCCGCATCGGCTTCCAGCTTGAGCGCGTCGCGCGTGTCGGAGAAGGTCCGGCCGAGCAGAAAACGCGGCCTCGCGAGCGCCGCGAGCGGGTCCATGCGGTAATCGATCAAGCGCGTGAGAATGGCCGCGAGCGTTTGCGGCTGACCGTCCGCGCCCTGCGTGCCGAACAACAGATGCGGGCGGCCATCGCGCAGATACATGCCCGGCGTGAGCGTGTGGAACGGCCGCTTGCCCGGCGCGAGCGCGTTGGGATGCCGTGCGTCGGTGCCGAATGCCGCGCCGCGGTTGTGCCAGAGAATGCCGGTGTCGCCGGCCACCACGCCGCTGCCCCAATCGAAATACACCGTTTGCAGCAGGCTCACCGAGCGTCCCTCGCGATCGGTCGCGCCGATGAACACCGTGTCGCCGTGACGAAAACGATGCGGCCATGCACGCGCGCGGCGCATGTCGATGGAGCGCGCGTGCGCCGCGAGCGTCTCGGGCGCGAGCAGCGTGTCGACGGGCACCTCGGCGAAATCGGGATCACCCACGTAGCGGTCGCGATCGACGAACGCACACTTCACGGCTTCCACGAGCACGTGATAGTAGTCGGCGCTGCCTTCCTCGATATCGGCGAAATCGAAGTGCGCGAGCGTGCCCATGATTTCGAGCATCGTCACGCCTTGCGTGGGCGGCTGCAAACCGACGAGTTCGCCGCCGCGATACGGCACGCGCAACGGCGCTTCCTCGCGCGCGCGCGTGCTGGCGAGATCGTGCAAGTCGAGCGGCGAGCCCGCTTCGCGCAGACCTCGCACGATACGCTCGGCCAGTTCGCCTTCGTAGAATTCGCGCGCGCCATATCGCGCGATGCGTTCGAGGCTGCGCGCGAGCGCCGGTTGCGCGAAGCGCGAGCCGGGCGCGGGCGCTGCGCCCGTCGCGTCATCGGGCGCGAAGGTCGCGGCGAAACCGGGCTGCGCGTTCAATTCGTCGGCGCGCAGCGTTTGCCAGAAGTGCTGCGACTGCGTCACGGCAAAGCCGTCCTTCGCGTATTCGATGGCGCGTTCGAACAGCGTCGACCACGCCAGCGTGCCGCCCCATGTATCGCGTGAATGAGCGAAGGCGCGCGCCCACGTATCGAGCGTGCCCGCGCTCGTGAGCGCCGCCGCGCCGCCGCGCAGCGGAATCGAGCCGCCGTTGTTGTTGGGGAGATCCATGGCCGCCTGGCCTGCGCCCGAAATCGTGCGCACGTCGCCACTGCGATCGGCGACGACCCAGAAGGCGTCGCCGCCCAATCCCGTGAAATGCGGATACGTCACGCACAGCACCGCGCCGATGGCGATGGCGGCTTCGATGGCGTTGCCGCCCGCGCGCAGCACATCGCGCCCGGCGGCGCTCGCGAGCGCGTGCGGGCTCGTCACCATGCCATCGCGCGAGCGGGCGTTTGAAGCATTCAAAATTTTGGACTCCGTTATATGTTCGCGGTCTCGCCGTGACGTGCGGACAGCGTTTGCGCGAGCCGCAGCAGCGCGCGGTCGGTGCCGCGTGCGCCGATCAGTGAGAGCGCGAGCGGCCGGTCGCATTCGTCGGTGAACGGCAGCGTGATTTGCGGCAGGCCGCCGAGCGAGGCGATGGCGTTGAGCGTGAGCGCGTCTTCATAGAAGCGCGCGAGCGTGTCGCCGTCGGCGTCCTTCGCGAGCAGCGCGCGCGGTGTGGTCGGCATGACGAGCACGCAGTCTTGCAGCCGCGCGTCGAGTTGCGCGGCGAGCGTCGCGCGCAGCGCGCGCCAATGCGGCGTGCGTGTGCGGTCGTAGGCGTCGATGTGCGCGAAGCGCGGCGCGATCGACGGACCGAAGCGCGGTTTCGCCGCGCGTAGCCACGCGCCGAGCGCGGCGTCGATATCGGCTTCCTGCACGGCCTGATAGCACGCGAGCCAATCCGCGGCCGCAATGAGATCGAAGATCGGCACGGTGTCGTGCGTGCCGAGCGATTGCGCGAGTGCGTCGAGGCGCGCGGCATCGTCGGGTTCGTGGCGGGCGCGGCGCGTGAAGGCTTCGTCCACGCGCAGCAGCTGGAGCGATGACGTCGCGCGATCGGCGGGTAACAGTACGTCGCCGACGCTCGTCAAAAGTTCGGCGGAGCGCGCGAGCCAGCCCACCGTGTCGAGGCTCGGCGCGAACGGGACCACGCCGTCGAGCGCGATCACGCCGTGGGTCGGCCGCATGCCGTAGAGCCCGCAGAACGCAGCGGGCACGCGCACCGAGCCGCCCGTATCGGTGCCGAGCGCGAAGTCCACCGTGCCCGCCGCGACCGCCGAAGCCGACCCGCTCGACGAACCGCCCGGCAGCGCGTGCGGCCAGCGCGGATTCAGCGGCGTGCCGTGATGATGATTCGCGCCTTCGAGGCTATAGGCGAGTTCATCGGTGATCGTTTTGCCTTCGAGCGCTGCGCCCGCGCGCAACAAGGCCGCGACGCAGGACGCGTGCTCGCGTGCGGGTGTTTGCGCCGCGAGCCAGTCGGGATTGCCGCCGCCCGTGCGCACGCCCGCCACGTCGATCAGATCCTTGACCGCGAAGCGCAGACCGTCGAGCGGGCCGCGCGCGAGCGGCGCGACGCGGGTGGCGTCGCCGGGCACGAAGGCGTTCACGCGGGCTGCTCCACCGCTTCGACTGCTTCGACCGCTTCGACAATACGCTTCGAGTCGGTGACGAAGCCGAAGCACTTCTTCACGTTCCAGATCGTGGCTTCGGTGCAGAACGCGGGCGAGGACGTCGCGCAGCAATCCTCGACGAGCACGCAGCCGTAGCCGAGAAAGTTGGCGTCGGTGAGCGAGTGCAGCACGCATTGATCCGTATTCACGCCCGCGAACAGCAGCGTGCGCACGCCGAGATTGCGCAGGATGCTGTCGAGCGGCGTGTCCCAGAAGCCGCTGATGCGATATTTATCCACGCAGATGTCTTGCGGCAGCGGCTTCAGTTCGTCCACCACGGCGGCGGCCCACGAGTCTTTTTCGAGCACATGCGAACCATTGCTCGCGAGCGGCTCGCCGAGACCGGTACCGTGTCCGGTCGGCTTGTAGAGATGCAGTTGATTCGGCGGCATGTTGGCGAGGTCGGGGCGGTTGCCCCAGTTCACCCAGATCACCGGCACGCCTTGCGCGCGCAGCGCGGGCAGCAGCGTTTGCAGCGGGGCGATGGGCGCGCGGTCGGCGCTGTAGTCGCCGCCGATCTGCGAGACCCAGCCGCCTTCGGTGCAGAAGTCGTTCTGCATGTCGATCACGACGATGGCCGTGCGGCTCAGGTCGACGCGCACGTGCTGCGGCTCGCAGGCGAGCGTCGCGAGACGCGGTTCGGGGCCGCGTGCCGACATGTCGACGAGCGCCGGGCTCGCGAGCCAGTGATAGGCATCGGCGCGGCCGAGACGGTTGGCGGTGGCGGGCGCGTCGTTAAGAAGGTTGGCTTCGGACATCGGCTGGGGCTCTCCGCGAGTAGCGTTCGTTCATGAATAAGATACTTACTGAAACATGCAAGATCGGTGCCAGTGCGGAGCGCGGGCGCCAGCGCTTGCCGCAGCGGAGTGACGAGCGAAATCGGGCGATGAAGTTGTGCGCGCGGCGATCCGGCGTGGCGCGCGTATGCCCCGAAGCGGGGCGCGCTGCACGAAGTTGCGACGGCGGGGTGCGTGCACAGGCAACGTGAATCGTTGCACCTTCACGCGACGCTAAATGGACCACCATGGACCACGATGGCGCGCGAACCGCGCCGCGTGCTGCCTGCGCGGTATGTGCATGATTGCCGGACAAGCACGCCAGGCAAGCCTTCGAAGTGCGCTCCGGGTCATCTGGCATGGATGCTGCGTGTTGCGTGCCATCTTGTATTCAAGATTGAACGCATGCCACGCTCCCAACCGTTGAAAGTCCGCGCATTGCTCGACGCCTATCGACGTGGCGAGACTTCGCCACGCGAAACGATCGACACCGTGCTGCGCCGCCTCGCGGCCACGCATCGTCCCGAAGCGTGGATTCTGCGTGTCGCCGACGCCGATCTCGTGACACGCGCGGCCCAACTCGAACAGCAGCTCGCCGACGAAGGCCCGGCGCTGTTCGCGCGCATGCCGCTGTTCGGCGTGCCGTTCGCCGTCAAGGACAACGTCGATGTCGCGGGCTTGCCGACCACGGCCGGCTGCGCGGCGTTCGCCTGCACGCCCGGCGAAACGGCGTTCGCGGTCGCGCGTCTGCTCGACGCGGGCGCGATCCTGATCGGCAAGACGAATCTCGATCAGTTCGCGACCGGCCTCGTCGGCACGCGTTCGCCGTATGGCGCGGTGCGTCAGGTCGATCACGACGATTACATTTCAGGCGGGTCGAGTTCCGGCTCGGCGGTCGCGGTGGCGGCAGGCATCGTCGCGTTTTCGCTGGGCACCGATACGGCGGGCTCGGGGCGCGTGCCTGCGGGCTGCAACGGGATCGTCGGCCTCAAGCCGTCGCTCGGGCTCGTCAGCAAACGCGGCGTCGTGCCCGCGTGCCGCACGCTCGATACGCTCTCGGTGTTCGCGCACGATGTCGCCGATGCGTGGACGGTGCTCGACCGCCTCGCGGCCTTCGATGCGCGCGACGGCTATTCGAAGCCGCTCGTTTCGCGCGGCCTGGCGCATGGACCTTTGCGTATCGGCGTGCCCGACACGCTCACCTTCTTCAACGACGAGCACGCGCAGCAGGCCTTCGCCGCGACGCTCGACGGCATCGCCACGCATCTGGCGCTCACGCCCGTGCGCTTCGCGTTCGCGCCGTTGCAGCAGGTCGCGGCGCTGCTCTACGACGGCCCGTGGGTGGCGGAGCGGCGCGCGGCGCTCGGCGACTTCTTCGATACGCATCACGCGGAAATCGACCCGACCGTGGCGAAGGTGATCGGTCAGGCGCAGCGCTTCGACGCGGCTACGGCATTCGACGGCCAGTACACGCTCGCGCGCCTGAAGCGCGAGGCGGATGCACTGTTCGAACAGTTCGATATCCTGATCGTTCCGACCGCGCCGACGCATCCGACCATCGCCGAGGTGCAGGCGAATCCGGTCGAGGTGAACAGCCGTCTCGGCGTGTATACGAACTTCGTCAATCTGCTGGACTGGTGCGCGCTCGCCGTGCCGGGCGTGCCGCGCGCCGATGGCTTGCCCGCGGGCGTCACGCTGATCGGACCGTCGGGCGCGGATCAGCAACTCGCGGTGCTCGGCGCGCGCATTCAGGCGCTGTTTCGCGAAGCGGCTGAAACCACTGCAGCCAACGCAACACGCGATGCCGAGGCGATCGCCGCGAGTCCGCTGCCGATCCAGGAACCGAGCGTCACGCTCGCGGTGGTGGGCGCGCATCTGCGCGGCGAGCCGCTGAACTGGCAACTGTTGCAGGCGGGCGCGCGCTTTATCGAAGCGACCACGACGGCGCCGCATTACCGCCTTTACGCGCTCGCGGGCACCACGCCGCCGAAACCGGGCCTCGTGCGGCAGAGCGCGGGCGCGGAAGGCGACGCAATCGCCATCGAACTGTGGGACGTGCCGTTGCGCAGCTTCGGCGCGTTCGTGGCCGCTGTGCCCGCGCCGCTTGCGATCGGCTCGCTCGATATCGCCGATGGGCGCACCGTGAAGGGCTTTGTCTGCGAGCCGTCGGCGCTGGCCGCCGAAGCGGGCGCAGCCGATATCACCGCTTATGGCGGCTGGCGCGCGTATCTGGCGCACCGCGCGCCGAAGCGCTGAACCGAAACGCAGAACGAACACCGCAGCGAACACCGAACGCAGTGACCGATAACCATCAGGAATCCAAATCATGACGCAACGTCGCGACTTCATCAAACAGGCCGGCGCGCTCGCGCTCGGCAGCCTGCTGCCTTTCGAAAGCGTGTTCGCCGCCGAAAAGCTGACGGTCGGCGTGATCTACGTGGGCTCGAAGGGCGACTACGGCTACAACCAGGCGCAGGCGCAAGCGGCGGCGGTCATCAAGAAGCTGCCGAACGTGAAGGTGGTCGAGGAAGAGAACGTGCCGGAAACCGTCGCGGTGCAGAAGTCGATGGAAGCCATGATCGAGCAGGACGGCGCGACGCTGATCTTCGCGACCTCGTTCGGTTACTTCGATCCGCACGTGCTGAAGATGGCGGCCAAATATCCGAAGATCCGTTTCGCGCATTGCGGCGGCCTGTGGAAGCAGGGCAATCCGCCCAATATCGCGAGCTACTTCGGCTACATCGACGAATGCCAGTATTTGAACGGCGTGGTCGCGGGCCATATGAGCAAGACGAAGAAGCTCGGTTTCGTCGCGGCCAAGCCGATTCCGCAGGTGCTACGCAACATCAACGCGTTCACGCTCGGCGCGCAGTCGGTCGATCCGTCGATCACGACGCATGTGATTTTCACGGGCGACTGGTCGATGCCGGTGAAGGAAGCCGAGGCGACCAACAGTCTCGTCGATCAGGGTTGCGACGTGCTGACCTGTCACGTCGACGGTCCGAAGGTCGTGATCGAAACGGCGGAAAAGCGCGGCGCGATGAGCTGTGGCTACCACGCGAGCCAGGCCGCGCTCGCGCCGAAGGGCTATCTCACGGGCGCCGAATGGGATTGGGCGACGCCGTATCAGACGCTTGTGGCCGACGCGCAGGCGGGCAAGCCGCAGCCGAATATTCTGCGCGGCGGTCTCAAGGAAGGCTTCGTGAAGATGTCGCCGTATGGCGCGAAGGTCACGCCCGACGCGAAGAAGAACGCCGACACGATCAAGGCGCAGATGATGGCCGGCCAGTTCGCGATCTTCAAGGGTCCGCTCAAGGACAACAAGGGCGGCACGGCCATCGCGGCGGGCACGAACTACGCGCAGACCGACATCACGCTCGAAAGCATGAATTACCTCGTCGCGGGCGTGGTCGGGCAGATCTGAACGATGACCCTGTTCCGCGCGACTGCGCTGTGACGTCCGAAACCGCTCAACCTCGCAAGGAGAGATCATGCGCGCTCCCGCTCCCTCGGTGACGTCGGCCGGCGCCCGCGCGCTGATCGGCTTGCTGCCCGCACTGCCGACGCTCGCGGCCATCGTCGGCACGCTGCTGCTGTTCTCGCTGTTCTTGCTGATCGAAGGCCAACCGGCGGGCGACGCGATCGCGCTGATCGCGCAAGGCGCGTTCGGTTCGTCGTTCGCGTGGCAGAGCACGCTGCTGCGCGCCGCGCCGCTGATGCTCACCGCGCTGTGCGTGGCGCTGCCCGCGCAGGTCGGCCTGATCGTGATCGGCGGCGAAGGCGCGCTCGCGCTCGGCGGACTCGCGGCGGCGGTCGTGCCGTCACTGCTGCCGCACGGCACGCCGTGGTTCGTCGCGACGCCCGTCATGGCGCTGGCCGGCATGATCGTCGGCGGCGCGTGGATCGGCGCGGTCGGGGCGTTGCGGCAGTGGCGCGGCGTCAACGAGACGATCAGTTCGCTGCTGATGTCGTATATCGCGATCGCGGTGTTCAAGTTTCTCGTCGAAGGGCCGCTGCGCGATCCCGCGAGCCTGAACAAGCCGTCGACGCCGCCGCTGCCCGATGCGTTTTCCATCGGCTCGCTGCCGGGACTCGAAGTGCATTGGGGCCTGTTTTGGGGCGCGCTGGCGTGCGTGGCCGCGTGGGTGTTCGTGCGCCACAGCACGAAAGGCTTCGCGATGCGCGTGACCGGCGGCAACGCGCGCGCCGCGCGTCTCGTCGGCCTGCCGGTGAATTCGCTCGCGCTGACCGCGTGCGTGCTGGGCGGCGCGGCGGCGGGTCTCGCGGGCATGTTCGAAGTCGCGGCGGTGCAGGGCAGCGCGAACGCGTCGCTGCTCGCGGGCTACGGTTACGCGGGCATTCTCGTGGCGTTCGCCGCGCGCCAGAATCCGCTCGCGATCATCTTGTGCGCGCTGATGATCGGCGGCATCGAGGCGAGCGGCAGTCTGCTGCAACGCCGTCTCGATCTGCCCGACGCGACCACGCTCGTGCTTCAGGGTCTGCTGTTCGCCAACCTGCTCGCGTGGGAAGCGCTCGGCGGACGGCTCGCCGCGTGGCGCGTGAAATTGCAGACCGCCGCGCCATCCGAAGCGGCGACTTCGCTGGAGCAAAGCCATGTCTGATCTGCATTCGCCGATTGCCGTGCTGCTGCTTTCGCTGATCGCGGGCGCCGTGCGCGTGAGCACGCCCTATCTGTTCGTGAGTCTCGGCGAATGCCTGACCGAGAAGGGCGGGCGCGTGAATCTCGGGCTCGAAGGCATTCTCGTGACGGGCGCGATGAGCGGCTATGCGGGCGCGTATCTAAGTGGCTCGCCGTGGATTGGCGTGCTGATCGCCGGTTGCGCGGGGCTGCTGCTCGGCTGCCTGCACGGCTTGATCTGCTCGCTGCCGCGCGTCTCGGATATCGCCTTCGGCATCGCGCTGATGCTGTTCGGCACCGGTCTCGCGTTCTATCTCGGCAAGCCTTTCATCGAGCCGCAAGCGCCCATGCTGCGTTCGTTCGATTTCGGCGCGTGGAGCGCGTCGCCGCAATTGCATAACGCGCTGCACGTGAACCCGCTGTTTCTGATCGGCGTGGCGATGGCGTTCGTCCTGCAATGGGGTTTGCGCTCGACGCGCTGGGGCATGACGCTGCGGCTCGTCGGCGACAACGCCGAGAGCGCGCGGGCAATGGGCTATCCGGTCACGCGCGTGCGCATTGCCGCGACGGCGGTCGGCGGCTTCTTCGCGGGCGTGGGCGGCGCGTATCTGTCGCTCGTCTATCCGGGCAGCTGGAACGAAGGGCTCTCCAGCGGCCAGGGGCTGATGGCGGTCGCGCTGGTGATCTTCGCGCGCTGGCAGCCGCTGCGCTGTTTGTGGGCCGCGCTGCTGTTCGGCGCGGCGGGCGCGCTCGGACCCGCGCTGCAAGCGATCGGCGTGACGAGCGGCTATTACCTCTTCAACGCCGCGCCTTACGTGCTGACGCTCGCGATCATGATCGTCAACTGCCGCCCGGACCGCACGCTTGCCGGCGCGCCTGGGGAATTGAGCCTCACGCGCTGATGCTTCCCACTACGCCATCGACTAATCCCGTCTCACCGGAGACCGACATGACCCGTTTCATCGAAGCCCGTCCGTATCCGTGGCCCTACGACGGCGCGTTGCGTGCCGATAACACCGCGCTCGTCATCATCGACATGCAGACCGACTTCTGCGGATTCGGCGGCTATGTCGACAAGATGGGCTACGACCTCTCGCTCACGCGCGCGCCGATCGAGCCGATCAAGCGCGTGCTCGCGGCGATGCGTGCGCAAGGCTTCACGATCATCCACACGCGCGAAGGCCATCGGCCCGATCTTTCGGATCTGCCCGCGAACAAGCGCTGGCGCAGCCGCCAGGCGGGCACGAACGGCATCGGTATCGGCGACGACGGTCCGTGCGGCAAGATCCTCGTGCGCGGCGAACCGGGTTGGGAAATCATCGACGAACTCGCGCCGCTGCCGGGCGAGATCGTAATCGACAAGCCGGGCAAGGGCTCGTTCTGCGCGACCGATCTTGAACTCGTGCTGCGCACGCGCGGCATCGCCAATCTCGTGCTGACCGGCATCACGACCGATGTGTGCGTGCACACGACGATGCGCGAGGCGAACGATCGCGGCTTCGAGTGCACGATCCTCGCCGACTGCTGCGGCGCGACCGATCAGGGCAATCACGACGCGGCGCTGAACATGGTGCTGATGCAGGGCGGCGTGTTCGGCACGGTGTCCGATTCGCACGCGCTGCTCGCGACGCTCGGACGCTGATCATGTCGACGCTCGCCAGCATGAAACCGTTGCCGCCGAAAAGCGGCGCGCTCGGCGTCGAAGTGCTCGGCGCGAGCAAGCGCTTCGGCGCGTTCCGCGCGCTCGACGACGTCACGCTCAAGGTGCGCGCGGGCACGGTGCACGCCCTGCTCGGCGAAAACGGCGCGGGCAAGAGCACGCTCGTGAAAGGGCTCGTCGGTTATGGCCTGCTCGACAGCGGCCAGATCGTCGCCGATGGGCGCGAGGCGCGCATCGCTTCGCCGCGCGATGCGCAGGCGCTCGGCATCGGCATGGTCTATCAGCATTTCACGCTGGCGTCGGGCTTGTCGGTCGAGGAGAATCTCGTGCTCGCGCGCGGCCGCATGCCCTGGAAAATCAATTGGGATGCCGAACGAAAAGAACTCGATGCGTTTATGCGGGAGATGCCGTTCCGGCTCGCGCTCGACGCGCCCGTGTCCAGTCTCGCGGCGGGCGAGAAGCAGAAGCTCGAAATTCTCAAGCAGTTGTATTTGCGGCAGCGTCTGCTGATTCTCGACGAGCCGACTTCGGTACTCACGCCGCAGGAAGCCGACGAAGTGCTCGGCCTGATGCGCGATCTCGCGACGCGCAACGAGCTGACCGTGCTGATGATCACGCATAAATTCCGCGAGGTGATGGCGTATGCGGACGATGTGACGGTGTTGCGCAAAGGGCGTCTCGTCGGCAGTTGCGCGGTGCGCGACACCGACCGCGACCGCCTCGCCGCGTGGATGATGGGCACCGACGCCGACGTCAATGCCGCCGCCAACGCCGAAGCGCGCGCAACGGCGGGCATCGATACCGCGCGGCCCGCGCGCAAGCCGCTCGCCGCCCATGCGCCGGTATCGCTCGAACTCTCGAAGCTGACCGTGCTCGACGACCGCGGCCTGGCGGCCGTGCGCGAGGCCTCGCTGGCCGTGCGCGCCGGGGAAATCCTCGGGCTCGCGGGCGTGTCGGGCAACGGCCAGAAAGAACTCGTCGAGGCGCTGGTCGGCCAGCGCCGCGCGCAGTCGGGCGCGATGCGCGTGAAGGGCGAGCCGTATCGCGCGACGCGTGAAGCGATGACGCGTTTGTCGGTGTTCGCGCTGCCTGAAGAACCGTTGCGCAATGCGTGCGTGGCGAATCTGAGCGTCGCCGAAAACCTCGCGCTGCGCGATTTCGACCGCGCGCCGTTGCGCTCGGGCGGCTGGCGTCTGAACCGGCGCGCGCTGCGCGAACGCGCGAAGCAGCGCATCGCCGAATTCAACGTGCGGCCGCCGGTGCCGGAGCGCGCCATCGGCACGCTCTCGGGCGGCAACGTGCAGCGCGCCGTGCTCGCGCGCGAGCTGGGCCAGCCGGTCGACGTGCTGATCGTCGCGAATCCCGTGTTCGGGCTCGACTTCGCGTCGGTGGCCGATATCCACGCGCGCATTCTCGCGGCGCGCGACGCGGGCGCGGCCGTGCTGCTGGTGAGCGAGGATCTGGACGAACTGCTGGAACTGGCCGACCGCATCGCGGTGATCGCGCAAGGGCGGCTCGTATTCGAAACCGCCGTGGAGAACGCGGACCGCGTGGTGCTCGGCCGCCACATGGCTGGCCACGGCGACGATCGTCAAACCGAAGCGGCGGTTCCGTCCGCTGCCTTACATGGAGCCTGAGCAATGAGTTCGAGTGGACTCGGCGGATTGAACCGCTCGCCCGCGGGCGTGGTGATCGGCCTCGTGCAACTGCGCAATCCCGATGTCGAAACGCCCGCGCAACTCGCGGCGCAAACGCAGCGCATCGTCGAGCTGGTCGGCAAGGCACGGCGCAACAACGCCTCGATGGAACTCGTGGTGTTTCCCGAATACGCGCTGCATGGTCTGTCGATGCGCACCGACGACGCGATCATGTGCACGCTCGACGGTCCCGAAGTGGCGGCCTTCAAGGCCGCGTGCGTCGAGCATCGCATCTGGGGCTGTTTCTCGATCATGGAGCGCAATCCGCGCGGCAATCCTTATAACAGCGGCCTGATCATCGACGATCGCGGCGAGATCCAGCTTTACTATCGCAAGCTGCATCCGTGGGTGCCGGTCGAGCCGTGGGAGCCGGGCAATCTCGGCGTGCCGGTGTGCGTGGGGCCGCGCGGCGTCAAGCTCGGGCTCATCATCTGTCACGACGGCATGTTCCCGGAGATGGCGCGCGAAGCCGCGTACAAGGGCGCGGAAGTGATCGTGCGCACGGCGGGCTACACGGCGCCGATCCGGCACGCGTGGCGCATCACCAATCAGTCGAATGCGTTTCAGAATCTCGCGCAGACCGCGAGCGTTTGTTTGTGCGGCAGCGATGGTACGTTCGATTCGATGGGCGAAGGCATGTTCTGCGATTTCGACGGCACGGTCATGGTGGACGGCAGCCATCGTCCCGATGAAATCATCACCTGCGAAATGCGGCCCGATCTGGTGCGCGAGGCGCGCGTGCATTGGGGCGTCGAGAACAATATCTATCAGCTCGGCCATCGCGGCTATGTGGCCGTGAAGGGCGGCGCGCAGGATTGCCCGTACACCTTCATGCAGGACATGGTGCGCGGCGAATATCGTCTGCCGTGGGAAAGCGAGGTGCGCGTGAGCGACGGCACGTCCTGCGGTTTCGCGCCGCCCGAACGCACTTACGAGGGTTGATCGACCATGCCGATTCTTGCTTCTGCACGGCCTTCGCCGTTTGTTTTCGAGGCCTCGAAGACGGCGCTCGTGGTGATCGACATGCAGCGCGATTTCATCGAGCCGGGCGGTTTCGGCGCGGCGCTCGGCAACGACGTTTCGCTGCTGGGCGGCATCGTGCCGGATGTCGCGCGTCTGCTGGATCACGCGCGCGAACAGGGCTGGTTCGTCGTGCATACGCGTGAATCGCACGCGGCGGATCTTTCGGACTGTCCGCCCGCCAAGCGGCTGCGCGGGCTGCCGAGCGCACGCATTGGCGACGTTGGCCCGATGGGCCGCATTCTCGTGCGCGGCGAGCCGGGCAACGCGATCATCGACGCGCTCGCGCCCATCGGCGGCGAACTCGTGATCGACAAGCCGGGCAAGGGCGCGTTCTACGCGACGCGGCTCGGCGAGGAACTGGCGCAGCGCGGCATCACGCATCTGGTGTTCGCGGGCGTGACGACGGAAGTCTGCGTGCAGACGTCGATGCGCGAAGCGAACGATCGCGGTTACGACTGCCTGCTGATCGAGGACGCCACCGCGAGCTATATTCCCGCGTTCAAGGAGGCGACGCTCGCGATGGTCCGCTCGCAAGGCGGCATCGTCGGGTGGACCGCGAGCCTCGCGCAATTGCTGGAGGCCGACGCGTGATGATGAAAACAAGCGAAAGCACGAGAGATAAAGCGATGATCAACGATCCGGCCATCGTCGCCGAAGTGACGGCCGCGTTCGAAGCCTACGAACGCGCGCTGATCGACAATGATGTCGCCGCCATGAACGTGCTGTTCTGGGACGCGCCCGAGACGGTGCGCTACGGCATCGCCGAAATCCAGCACGGCGGCGAGGCGATTCGCGCGTGGCGCGAAGCGTGCGCGCCGGTGCCGAAGTCGCGCAGGCGGCATCGCACGGTGGTGACGACGTTCGGCCGCGACTACGCGACGGTGAGCACCGAATTCACCAGCGATGCGACGCCGCTCGTCGGCCGCCAGATGCAGACCTGGGCGCGCCTCGGTTCGGCCGATGCAGTGCACGGCGGCTGGATCATCGTGGCCGCGCATGTGAGTCTGATCGACGCGCCCGATGCGGTGGCGGCTTACGAAGCGCGCGCGTAACCCGCAAAGCAACGAGGAACGGGCAGGAGAGTGGTCATCGAACCGAAACGGCAAGCCGAAGCACTGCACCCCGACGCGAAGGACGCGTCGGACGACGCGACTGCGAGCGCGGAAAAAGTGGTCTATGGCGCGAATCCCCTGGCGGAGCAGGTCTATCAGCGGCTCAAGCACGATATTTTCGATTTCCGGCTGTTTCCCGGCGATCGTTTTTCGGAAACCGATATCGCGCAGCATTACGGCGTCTCGCGCACGCCGATGCGCGATGCGCTGTTTCGTTTGCTGCGCGAAGGCTATCTGGAAGTGGGTTTCCGGCGCGGCTGGAAAGTCTGCGATATCGACTTCGAGCGGCTCGATCAACTCTACGATCTGCGTATCGTGCTGGAACTCGCCGCGATCGAACGCGTGGCGAGCGCGCGGCCGCCGCATCCCGCCATCGAGGCGCTCAAGGCGCTCTGGTGCGTCGCGCCCGACGCGCGCGAGAGCGATCCGGCGCGGATGTTCCGGCTCGACGAGGGCTTTCATCGCGGCCTCGTCGAAGCGACCGGCAACGCGGAGATGCTGCGGGTTCACAACGAAGTGACCGAGCGCATCCGCATCGTGCGGCGCCTCGATTTCCTGAAGCCGCATCGCACCGATGCGACCTACGACGAGCACGCGACCATGCTCACGCTGATCGAGCGCGGCAAGGCCGCCGAAGCGGGCATTCTGCTGCGCGCGCACGTCACGCAGAGCAAGCTGGAGGTGCGCAAGATCACGGTTTCGATGCTTGCGCAGGCGCGCCATAGCAAGCTGCCGTTCGTGAGTTGAATGACGCGAGCAGTCTGCGCACAGACCGGACGGCGTCACCAGTCGATGCGGTGCTTCGCTTCGGTTTCGCGATGGCGGCGGTCGTCGTCGCTATGCAGATAGAGGCTCGTCGTGCTGATCGACGCATGGCCGAGGTTGTCGCGCACCATACGCAGATCGACGTCGCCATCGGCCATGTGCGAGCCCGCGCTGTGACGCAGCCAGTGCGCCGACGCGCTCTCCAGCAGCGCCGCGCGCGCCATGCCGCTGGCCGCGCGCGCGGCGTCGGTTTCCTGTTGCGCCGCGTCGCGCAGACGCTGCGCCGCGCCGGCGAAAATCCCCTTGACGATGGTGTGCAGCGCCGCGCGCGTGAGCGGCTTCGTCGACTGGCCGATGGGCAGCACGAGCGGCGTCGCTTCGTTCGGCGCGGGTAAGGCGCTCAGGCCGCGCTGCTCGCGATAGCGCGCGAGTTCGGCCATCAGTTCGGCGGTCGCGGGCACGAGACGGCGGCGCTCGCCCTTGCCGAGCACGTCGAGCCACCAGCGCTCCTCGCCCGAGGCGTCGCGGCGCGCGAAGAAATCGCCCATCGTGTTGATGCCCACTTCGGAAATGCGCAGGCCGCCGAGATAGAGCAGCGTGAGCAGCCAGCGCGCGCGGCTGTGGCGTTCGCGTTCGCGCGCGCGCTCGCGCGGCAGGGCGTCGACGGACGCTTTCACTTCGTCCCAGAGGCCGCGTTCGAGATAGCGCGTGATGCGCGGCTGTGCGCGTCGCGCACGCTGACGAGACAGCGAAAGCGGATTGCCCGCGAGATAACCGGCGCTCACGAGCCACGAAAACAGCGCGTTGAGGATCACCATCGCCTGGCGCTGGCTCGTGGCCGACAGCGGGCCGTAGAACGGCCGCCAGCGCGGATCGTCGCGCGCGTGCTTGCGGCCGCCGCCCGCGCACCAGCGCGCCGCCGGTTGCGGATCGGCGAGAAAGCGCTGATAGGCGAGCAGATCCTCGTGCGTGAGCGACGAGAGCGGCTTGCCGAGCTGCACGATGGCCCAGAGCAGCAGACGCTCGGCTTCCTTGCGATAGGTCTCGAAGGTCGCCTTCGAGTCGGCGACGCGCGCGAGCCAGGCGCGGATCGCGTCGAGATCGTTGGCCGCCGCGATCTGCATGCGGCCGCCCGCGCGGTTCAGGCCGTCGCGACCGTCGAGATCGGCGGGCAGTTCGAGCGCGTCGAGCGGACGCGGGGCGAGGAGAGCGGTGTGCATGGACAAGCGAGGCAATACGGTGAGGCGCGCATGATGCGGCGGCGATCGCCGACTATAACGCGGATCGCGCACGATCATGCGCATCACGCGATAATCGTCTGCGCCGGATCGGCCATGGCTGGCCGGTCAATCCCCGTTCAATGCCCGTTCATCAACCGCCGCCGACCGCGATGAAACTCCACGCTCCCATTCCCATCCTGCGCATGTTTTCCGTCGAGAAAGCCTACGCGTTCTATTGCGGTTATCTGGGCTTCAAACCCGACTGGGAGCATCGCTTCGAGCCCGATCTGCCGCTCTACGTGCAACTGCACCGCGACGCGCTCGTGCTGCATCTGAGCGAGCATCACGGCGATGGCACGCCGGGCACGGCGCTCTTTCTGCCTGTGGAGGATATCGACGCGTTTCATCGCGAGCTGGCCGCGAAACCGTATGGCTATGCGCGGCCCGGCGTGGAGACCCTGGACTGGGGCCGCCAGATGCAGATTCACGATCCGTTCGGCAATATTCTGCGGTTTTGCGAGTTGAGCTGACGAAGTGTCGATGGTGTCGATGGTGTCGATGGTGTCGATGCGGATGTTTTTCGCGCTTTAAACCCGCGCCACCAGAAACGACTCGCCTTTTGCCGGTTTCAAGCCGTCGCTGCGACCCGCGAAATACTGCTCGACGAGATCGGCGGTGCCCACATGGCTCACCTCGGAAAACCCCGCTTCGCGCGCGAGCGCGAGCATCTCGTCGGGGCGGAAGAAGCTGACGAACGGCGTGCCTGCCGCGCGCGCCCGTTCGTACACAGCCGCGTGCTGCGAGCGCTCGGGTTCGTCGATGAGATCGAGCGGCAGCGTGAAGGTCATCGCCAGCGTGGAGCCGGGCGCGAGCTGCGCGATCTGGCGCAGCGTGGCGAGATTCGCCTCGCGCGTGAGATACATCGAGACACCCGTCGACGCGATCACGGCGGGCTGCTTTGCATCGAAACCCGCTTGCACGAGCTGTGTCCACCACGATTCGCCCGCCTCGAAATCGACCGGCACGAAACGCAGCCAGTCCTGCTCGCGAAAGCCGAGTTCGACGAGCCGCGCGCGCTTCCACGCCTGCGTGCCGGGCTGATCGACTTCGTACAGATGCAGCCACGAAGCGATCTCGGGCCGGCGCTGCGCGAAGGTGTCGAGCCCCGCGCCGAGGATGACGTACTGTGTCACGCCCGCGCTGGCCTGAGCGGTCACGAGATCTTCGATGAAGCGTGCGCGCCCGACGATCGACGCACGATAGCCGCGCGTGCCGTCGGGGTCCATGTCGCCCCGCTTGCGCCAGTGAACGTCGGGCGCGGCCAGTTGCATGCCGAGTTCGTCTTCGAGCACGTGCGGCGCGGCGTCGACCTGCACGTGCAGCGCGCGCCAGAGCGCGACGCGCACGGCGCTGCTGTCGGGGGCGGCGGTGTGGGGCATGGGCGTCTCCTTGGTGCGTCTCCTTCATGTCAGCGCCAGTGTAGCGAGCCCGCTGCGCGCTCGCGCGGCGCGTGCATCTAGGCGCCGTCGCGCGGCCCGTAAATCTCCGCGCTCACCGCGCGCAAGGCCTCGATCATGACTTCGGCGGCGGGCGACAGCAGCTTGTCGGCGCGCGTGATGATGCCGAAGTCGTCCATCTGGCAATCCATCGGCAGCGGCAGGATCGCGACCATGCCGTGCGCCGCGTAGTAGCGCGCGACGTCCCCGGTGAGCACGGCGATCATGTCGCTCTGCTCCAGCACGCGCGTGATGAACAGCAGCGCGGGCGTTTCCACCACGTTCGACGGCGGCGCGAGGCTCGCGCGCTGGAACATCAGTTCGAAGCGATGGCGCAGCACGCTCGCGAGCGGCGGCACGACCCAGGTGGCGCGCGCGACGTCGGCGAGCGCGAGCGGGGTGGTTTCGGCCGTCTCCAGCAACGGATGCCCCGGCCGCACGACCGCGCAGACCGGCTCGCCCGTGAGCGCCTCGTAGCGCAGCGCGAGCTTGTCGTGTTCGGCGGAAAGGCGGCCGAGCACGATATCGAGCCGGTCCTGCGCGAGATGTTCGAGCAGCACGTTGGACGCGTCGATCTCCACCGAGATGCGCATGTTCGCGTGCGTGCGCTTGACCGCCGCCACGGCGGCGGGCAGCACGCTCACGCCCGGCGAGGTGATCGCGCCGACCGCCACGTGGCCGAGCCGCCCGGCCTTCAACGCCGTCAATTCCTCCTGCGCCTGATCGAGACTGCCGAGCACGGCGCGCGCGTGGCGGATCAGCGCGTCGCCGTACAGCGTGGGCTTCATGCCGCGCGGCATGCGCTCGAACAGCAGCGCGCCGAGCATTTCCTCCAGCTCGCGCAGCAGTTTCGATGCCGCCGGCTGCGTCATGTTCAGCGCCGCCGCCGCGCGATGAATATTGCCTTCCTCCGCGAGCGCCACCACCAGCAGCAGCTGGCGGGTCTTCAGGCGCGTGCGCACGTACCAGGGGCTTGTCTCCAGCATGGTGTTCCGCCTCTTTACGGCCTGTGGGGGGCCGATTTCCCAAATAGTTTTAAGTGTTTATACCAATGCCGAAAACGATATCGGAAAAGGCAAATATTTCATTAGAAGGTTATCAGAGATCTCCTTAGACTATGTCGAACATTTGGCCCTACAGAACCTGAGAATGTCGGCAACGAAACCCAAACTTCGCTCCCAAGAGTGGTTCGGCACCACGGATAAAAACGGCTTCATGTATCGAAGCTGGATGAAAAACCAGGGTATTCCCGATCACGAATTCGATGGCCGTCCGATCATCGGCATCTGCAATACCTGGTCGGAACTCACGCCCTGCAACGCGCACTTCCGCAAGCTCGCGGAACACGTCAAGCGCGGCATCTATGAGGCGGGCGGCTTCCCGGTCGAGTTCCCGGTGTTCTCGAACGGCGAATCGAACCTGCGTCCCTCGGCGATGCTCACGCGCAATCTCGCCTCGATGGACGTCGAGGAAGCGATCCGCGGCAATCCGATCGACGCCGTCGTGCTGCTGTGCGGCTGCGACAAGACCACGCCCGCGCTGCTGATGGGCGCGGCGAGCGTGGACGTGCCCGCCATCGTCGTGACCGGCGGCCCGATGCTCAACGGCAAGCTCGAAGGCAAGGACATCGGTTCGGGCACGGCTGTCTGGCGTCTGCACGAATCGCTCAAGGCGGGCGAGATCGACCTGCATCATTTCCTCTCGGCCGAAGCGGGCATGTCGCGCTCGGCGGGCACCTGCAACACCATGGGCACGGCTTCGACGATGGCCTGCATGGCCGAGTCGCTCGGCGTCTCGCTGCCGCACAACGCCGCGATTCCGGCCGTGGACGCGCGCCGCTACGTGCTCGCGCACATGTCGGGCATCCGCATCGTGCAGATGGCGCTCGAAGACCTGAAGCTCTCGAAGGTGCTGACGCGCGAAGCGTTCGAAAACGCGATCCGCACCAACGCGGCGATCGGCGGTTCGACCAACGCGGTGATCCACCTGAAGGCGATCGCGGGCCGCATCGGCGTGCCGCTCGAACTGGAAGACTGGCAGCGCGTCGGCCGCGACACGCCGACCATCGTCGACCTGCAACCGTCGGGCCGCTTCCTGATGGAAGAGTTCTACTACGCGGGCGGTCTGCCGGCGGTGCTGCGCCGTCTGGGCGAAGCGAACCTGCTGCCGCACCCGAACGCGCTCACCGTGAACGGCAAGTCCATCTGGGACAACGTGCGCGAAGCGCCGAACTACAACGACGAAGTGATCCGCCAGATCGACAATCCGCTGATCGCGGACGGCGGCATCTGCATCCTGCGCGGCAATCTCGCGCCGCGCGGCGCGGTGCTGAAGCCGTCGGCGGCGACGCCCGAACTGCTCAAGCATCGCGGCCGCGCCGTGGTGTTCGAGAATTTCGATCACTACAAGGCGACCATCGCCGACGAATCGCTCGACGTCGACAAGGACTCGATCCTCGTCATGAAGAACTGCGGCCCGAAGGGTTATCCGGGCATGGCCGAAGTCGGCAACATGGGCCTGCCGCCCAAGCTGCTGCGCCAGGGCGTGAAGGACATGGTGCGCATCTCGGACGCGCGCATGAGCGGCACGGCTTACGGCACCGTGGTGCTGCACGTCGCGCCGGAAGCGGCGGCGGGCGGCCCGCTCGCGGCGGTGCGCAACGGCGACTGGATCGAGCTGGACTGCGAGAACGGCCGTCTGCATCTGGATATCAGCGACGAGGAACTGCAACGCCGCCTGAGCGACGTCGATCCGGCCGCCGCGCCGGGCGTCGCCGAGCAGCTGGGCAAGGGCGGCTATGCGCGCCTCTATGTCGATCACGTGCTGCAAGCCGACGAAGGCTGCGACCTCGACTTCCTCGTGGGCAAGCGCGGTTCGGCCGTGCCGCGCCACTCGCACTGACGCGCAAGGACGACCATCATGACGACGACTCTCACCGGCGACCTGCTGATCGGCGCGCTCGCGAAGCGCGGCGAAGGCGCGGCGTTCCAGGCGATCGACGCCGCGAGCAACACGCCCATCGCGCAACCGGTTTTCCACGGCGCGCTGCCAGCCGATGTCGAACGAGCCTGCGATCTCGCGGACGCCGCGTTCGACACCTACCGCACGCTGCCCGCTGAACAACGCGCGCAATTCCTCGACGATTGCGCGGCGCGCATCGAAGCGCTCGGCGAGCCGCTGATCGAACGCGCGATGGCCGAAAGCGGCCTGCCGCGCGCGCGCCTCGAAGGCGAACGCGCGCGCACCGCGAATCAATTGCGCATGTTCGCCACGCTCGTGCGCAGCGGCGACGCGCTCGACGTGCGCATCGAACCGGCGCTGCCCGAACGTCAGCCGCCGCGTACCGATCTGCGTTTCTGGCGCATCGGCGTGGGCCCGGTCGCGGTGTTCGGCGCGAGCAATTTCCCGCTGGCGTTTTCGGTGGCGGGCGGCGATACGGCGTCGGCGCTGGCCGCGGGCTGTCCCGTGGTCGTGAAGGCGCATCCGGCGCATCCGGGCACCTCGGAACTCGTCGGCCGTGCGATTCAGCAAGCGGTCGCGGCGGCGGGCCTGCCCGAAGGCGTGTTCTCGCTGCTGTTCGACGCGGGCCATGAAGTCGGCAGCGCGCTCGTGCAGCATCCGGCGATTCGCGCGGTCGGTTTCACCGGTTCGCGCGCGGGCGGTCTTGCGCTCGTGAAGCTGGCGGCCGCACGTAGCGAGCCGATTCCCGTCTACGCCGAAATGAGCAGCGTGAATCCGAATCTGCTGCTGCCGGGCGCGCTCGCCGCGCGCGGCGAGACGCTGGCGCGCGACTACGCGGCATCGACGACGCTCGGCTGCGGCCAGTTCTGCACCAATCCGGGCCTGATGCTCGGCCTCGCGGGCGCGGACTTCGAGGCCTTCGCCACGAACGCCGCGCGCGAATTCAGCGCGGCGGCGGCGGGCGTGATGCTCACGCCGGGCATCCTGCGCGCGTATGAGCACGGCATCGGCCGTCTGGTCGAGCATCCGAAGGTCACGACGCTCGCACGCGGCGCGGCGGCGCCTGGCCGTGCGCAGGCAGCGCTGCTGCGCGTGAGCGCGAGCGATCTGCTGGCGGACGCCTCGCTCGGCGAAGAAGTGTTCGGTCCGAGCAGCGTGCTGGTCGAATGCGCGGACGAAGCCGAACTGCGCGCCGTGCTGCGCCATATCGAAGGCCAGTTGACGATCACGCTGCACGCGGACGCCGCCGACGGCGATCTCGTGCGCGCGCTCCTGCCGCTCATCGAGCGCAAGGCGGGCCGTCTGCTGGCGAACGGCTTCCCGACCGGCGTCGAGGTCTGCGATGCGATCGTCCACGGCGGTCCGTTCCCGTCGACCTCGGATGGCCGCAGCACGTCGGTGGGCACGGCGGCGATCGAGCGTTTCCTGCGCCCGGTCTGCTACCAGAATCTCGCCGATGGCTGGCTGCCCGACGCGTTGCGCGACGCGAATCCGCTGCAGGTGAAGCGGCGTTTCGCGGGCAAGCCCGAGCGCACCTGACACGCGCCAGAAGCGCATCGCCGCAAAAAAGAATCAAGGAGACAGGATGACGAATTCGCAGGCGCTGAAAGCCAGCAAGACCGGGTCGCGTAACACCGGAGCGCACGCGAGTGGCGCGAGCGAGGAAGAAAAGCACATCGTCGCCCATATCGCGCGCCGCCTCGTGCCCTTTCTCGCGCTCATCTACGTGGTCGCGTATGTCGACCGCACCGTGGTGGGTTTCGCCAAGCTGCACATGAACGCGGCCATCGGCCTGAGCGATGCCGCCTACGGCATGGGCGCGGGCCTGTTCTTCGTCGGCTACTTCCTCTGCGAAGTGCCGAGCAATCTCGCGCTGTCGCGCTTCGGCGCGCGCGTGTGGTTCGCGCGCATTCTCTTCACGTGGGGCGCGATTACGATGGCGATGGCCTTCGTCAGCGGTCCGAAGAGTTTTTATGCGCTGCGTTTCCTGCTCGGCGCCGCCGAAGCCGGGCTCTATCCCGGCATTCTGTATTTCCTCACGCACTGGTTCCCGATGCGCCATCGCGCGCGCGTGATCGGCCTCCTGGTGCTCGCGCAGCCGATCGCGGGCATCGTCACCGGTCCGCTTGCAGGCGTGCTGCTCGAAACGCACGGCTTTTTCGGCCTGTCGAACTGGCAGACGCTGTTCGTCGTGAGCGGCCTGCCCGCCGTGCTGCTGTGCATCCCGACGCTGCGTCTGCTGCCCGAAACGCCCGCGCACGCGCGCTGGCTCGACGACCACGAACGCACCTGGATCGAACGCGCGCTGGCCGCCGACCGCCGCAGCTATTCGCTCGATCCGCACCGCAATCCGTTCGCGGCGCTGAAGGACCGCCGCGTGCTGCTGCTCGCGCTGCTGTTCCTGCCGTTTCCGCTGAGCATCTACGGTTTGTCGCTGTGGCTGCCGACCATCATCAAGGCGTTCGGCGTGACCGATTCGACGGCGGGCCTGCTGTCGGCGGTGCCGTATCTGTTCGCGGTCGCGGGCCTGCTGATCGTGCCGCGTCATTCGGACAAGCACCGCGAGCGTTACGGCCACATCGTCGTGGTCTCGGCGTTCGCCGCGCTGACGATGGCCGCGAGCGCGTGGTTCCGCACGCCGGCGCTGCAACTGTTTTTCATCTGCCTGACCGCGTTCTCGATCTACTCGATCCAGGCCGTGGTGTGGGCGCTGCCCGGCGAGTTTCTGACCGGCGCGAGCGCGGCCGTGGGGATCGCGATGATCAACTCGCTCGCGAATCTCGGCGGCTATCTCGGCCCCTATGGCATCGGCATCATTAAAGACGCGACGGGCAGTCTTGCCGCCGGTCTGTATTTTCTCGCGGCGACGTTGCTGTTCGCGGTGCTCATGGCCTTCGTGGTGCGCGCCGCGCTGCGTCCGCAGCCGCGCGCCGAAGGCACGCTCGCGAGCGAGTCCTGAGCGTCTCCGGCAGATAGACACAGCAAGCGTGCGCGCGCCGCACACCGCAATTTTCGAAGCAGGACAGACAACATGACTACGAGCCGTACGCCCCGTTACACGGGCATTTTCCCCGTCGTGCCGACCACCTTCACCGAAACCGGCGAACTGGATCTGGCGAGCCAGAAGCGCGCCGTCGATTTCATGATCGACGCGGGCTCGGACGGCCTGTGCATTCTGGCGAACTTCTCCGAGCAGTTCTCGGTCACCGACGACGAACGCGAGCTGGTCACGCGCACCGTGCTCGAACACGTGGCGGGCCGCGTGCCCGTGATCGTCACGACCACGCATTACGGCACGATCGCCTGCGCGGCGCGCAGCAAGCGCGCGCAGGAACTGGGCGCGGCGATGGTGATGGTGATGCCGCCGTATCACGGCGCGACCTTCCGCGTGCCCGAACAGCAGATCTACGAGTTCTACGCGCGCGTCTCGGACGCCATCGACATTCCGATCATGATCCAGGACGCGCCCGCGAGCGGCACGGTGCTGTCCGCGCCGTTCCTCGCACGCATGGCGCGCGAGATCGAGCAGGTCTCGTACTTCAAGATCGAAACGCCGGGCGCGGCCAACAAGCTGCGCGAAGTGATCCGCCTCGGCGGCGATGCGATCGAAGGTCCGTGGGACGGCGAGGAAGGCATCACGCTGCTGGCCGACCTGCATGCGGGCGCGACCGGCGCGATGACGGGCGGCGGTTTCCCCGACGGCATCCGTCCGATCATCGTGGCGCACCGCGAAGGCCGTCTCGACGACGCCTTCTCGCTCTATCAGAAGTGGCTGCCGCTGATCAATCACGAAAACCGCCAGGCGGGCCTGCTCGCGTGCAAGGCGCTGATGAAGGAAGGCGGCGTGATCGACTGCGAACTGCCGCGCCATCCGCTGCCCGCGATGCATCCCGAGACGCGCAAGGAACTCGTCGATATCGCGCGCCGCCTCGATCCGCTGGTGCTGCGCTGGGGCAAGTAAGGCATTGATTCGCTTTCCGAATTAAATGCGCGAAATAAACGCGCGAGATAAATACGCGAGATACACAAAGGTTGGGAGATCGGTATGAATGCGTCGTACAAGCTGGGCATCGTCGGCGTGGGCAAGATCGCGCGCGATCAGCATCTGCCCGCCATCGCGGGTAACGCGGGCTTCGAGCTGGTCGCCGCCGCGAGCCGCAACGCGCAAGTGGACGGCGTGCGCAATTACGCCGATATCGGCGCGCTGCTGACCGCCGAGCGCGACCTCGACGCCGTGTCGCTGTGCGCGCCGCCGCAGGTGCGCTACGAGCAGGCGCGCGCCGCGCTCGAAGCGGGCAAGCACGTGATGCTCGAAAAGCCGCCGGGCGCGAGCGTGAGCGAAGTGGAAGCGCTGCGCGAACTCGCGAAGCAGCACAAGCGCACGCTGTTCGCCACGTGGCATTCGCGCTGCGCGAGCGCCGTCGAGCCGGCGCGCGCGTGGCTGGCCGAACGCACGATCCGCGCCGTGCATGTGCGCTGGAAGGAAGACGTGCGCCGCTGGCATCCGGGTCAGCAATGGATCTGGGAACCGGGCGGCCTCGGCGTGTTCGATCCGGGCATCAACGCGCTCTCGATCGTCACGCGCATTCTGCCGCGCGAAGTGCTGCTGCGCAGCGCGTCGCTGCATGTGCCGTCCGACTGCTCGACGCCGATCGCCGCCGAACTCGACTGCATCGACACCGACGGCGTGCCGGTGCGCGCCGAATTCGACTGGCGCCACGGCCCGGTCGAGCAATGGGAAATCGACGTGGAGACCACCGAGGGCCTGCTCTCGATCTCCGAAGGCGGCAAGCGCCTCGCGATTGCGGGCGAGCCGGTCGAGCTGGGCGCCGAACGGGAATATTCGGCGCTCTATGAACGTTTTCACTGGTTGATCGCGCACGGCACCGACGACGTGGACGTGCGCCCGCTGCGCCTCGTGGCCGACGCTTTCCTGCTCGGCCGCCATATCGAAGTCGAGGCCTTCGGCCACTGAAACATCGCCGCACCCGACATAGCCACATAAACCGCTTCACCACACGCAATAGCGCTATCAGAGGAGACATCAGCATGACCAGCAACATCCGCCGCTTCACCCTTCGCGCCGTGCTCGCGGCCCTGTGCGTCGCGCCGCTCGGCATGAACATGGCGGCGCACGCCGACTCGCCCACCAAGATCGGCTTCCTCGTGAAGATGCCCGAGCAGGCGTGGTTCATCAACGAGCAGAAGGCCGCCACGGCGCTCGGCCAGAAAGAGAACTTCTCGGTCGTCAACATCGGCACGCCGGACGGCGAGAAGGTGCTGGCCGCGATCGACAACCTCGGTGCGCAAGGCGCACAGGGCTTCGTGATCTGCGCGCCCGACGTGCGTCTCGGACCGGCCATCGCGGCCCGCGCGAAGCGCTACAACATGAAGTTCGTGACGGTGGACGATCAGCTGGTCGACTCGTCGGGCAAGCCGCTCGGCAACGTGCCGCACCTCGGCATGTCGGCGTTCAAGATCGGCAATCAGGTCGGCACCGCCATCGCCGACGAAATGAAGAAGCGCGGCTGGAAGCCGGAAGAAGTGGGCGCGCTGCGCATCACCGACTACGAACTGCCGACCGCCAAGCTGCGCACCGACGGCGCCACGGCCTCGCTGATCGCAGGCGGTTTCAAGAAGGAAAACATCTTCGACGCGCCGCAAAAGACCACCGACGACGAAGGCGGCTTCAACGCGGCTTCGCCGGTGCTGGCCCAGCATCCGAACATCAAGAAGTGGGTGATCTTCGCGCTCAACGAAGAAAGCGTGCTGGGCGCCGTGCGTGCGACCGAGCAGCTGCATCTGCCGGCTTCGGACGTGATCGGCGTGGGCATCAACGGCGCGGGCGAAGCATTCGCCGAGTTCCAGAAGAAGGCGCCGACGGGCTTCTACGGCACGATCGCCGTCAGCTCGACGAACCACGGCAAGGACAGCGCGCAGAACCTCGTCGACTGGATCCGCAACGGCAAGCAACCGGCCGCCGACACGCAGACCACCGGCAAGCTGATGACGCGCGACAACTGGACGGCTGTGCGCAGCGAACTGGGTATCTAAGGAATCCGTAGCAATACGGAGGCGACGGCAAGGGCAGGGATGCAATGACTGAAACCATGACACATGCAGATGCCGCGAACGCGGCCGGTACGCGCCAGGCGGGGAATCAACAGGGGAAGCGCGCGTATCTGGAGCTCGACGGCATCACCGTGAGCTTTCCGGGCGTGAAGGCGCTCGACCGCGTGGCGCTCGACGTGCGCGCGGGCGAGGTGCACGGCCTGATGGGCGAGAACGGCGCGGGCAAGTCCACGCTGCTCAAGGTGCTCTCGGGCGTGAACCAGCCGCAGGCAGGCACGTTGTGCCTGAACGGCGTGGAGCAGCGCTTCACGACCACGCGCGCGGCGCTCGACGCAGGCATCGCGATCATCTATCAGGAATTGCATCTCGTGCCCGAGCTGACCGTGGCCGACAACCTGATGCTCGGGCAACTGCCCAACCGCTTCGGCGTGCTCGACGAGCAGACGCTCGTCAAGCGCGCGATGGAGGAATTGCAGCGTCTCGGCGAGCGCATCGATCCGCGCACGCCGGTGAAGAATCTCTCCATTGGCCAGCGCCAGATGATCGAAATCGGCAAGGCGTTGATGCGCGACGCGCGCGTGATCGCCTTCGACGAGCCGACGAGTTCGCTCTCGGCGCGCGAAACCGAAAACCTCTTTCGCATCATCAACGCGCTGCGCGCCGACGGCCGCGCGATCATCTACGTCACGCACCGCATGGACGAAGTCTATGAGCTGTGCGACCGCGTGACGGTGTTCCGCGACGGCAAGCGTATCGAGACTTTCGATTCGGTCGCCGACCTCGATCGCAATCGCCTGATTGCGGCGATGGTGGGCCGCTCGATCGAGGACGTCTACGGCTATCGCTCGCGCGAAGCCGGTCCTGTGCTGATCGAAGCGAAAGGGCTGATGGGGCCGGGCCTCGCCGAGCCCGTGTCGTTTCAGGCGCGGCGCGGCGAGATCGTCGGCTTCTTCGGGCTGGTGGGCGCGGGGCGCTCCGAGCTGATGAAGCTGCTCTACGGCGCCGAGCGTCCCACCGCGGGCCATGTGGAACTCGACGGCAAGCGCGTGAATTTCGCGAGCCCGCGCGACGCGGTGCGGGCGGGCATGGCGCTGTGTCCCGAGGACCGCAAGCAGGAAGGCATCGTGGCGATCGCCTCGGTGGCCGACAACCTGAATATCAGCGCGCGCCGCCATTTCAGTCCGGCGCGTTTCCTGCTCGACGCGAAGCGCGAACGCGCGCTGACCGACGACTACATCAAGAAGCTCGCGATCAAGACGCGCAACGGCGACACCGCCATCGGCACGCTCTCGGGCGGCAACCAGCAGAAGGTGATTCTGTCGCGCTGGCTCGCCGAACGCATCGAAGTGTTCCTGATGGACGAACCCACGCGCGGCATCGACGTGGGCGCGCGCGCCGAGATCTACAACCTGCTGTACGAACTCGCGGAAGCGGGACGCAGCGTGATCATGGTGTCGAGCGACCTGGCCGAAGTGATCGGCGTGGCCGACCGCATCATCGTGATGCGCGAGGGGCGCATCGCGGGCAGCGTCATGAAGGCCGACGCCTCGCCGGACGAACTGATCAAGCTGGCGCTGCCGCGCTGATTGTTTCGCGAATACCCCTTAAAAGAAGTTGTTTTCTGGACGCGCGCCGCAGCAACGCAAGCCGTAGCGCTATCCGCAGCGACACGCGCGTCCGACCCGTAACGATGAACCAGAGATGAGTGAAGCCATGCAGCCACAGGGCACGCCTACCGTCAACGAAGCCGCCGCGCCGATCACGCCGTCGCGTGCGCGCGCGTGGGACATGATCAACAAGTCGGGCATCGTCGTGGTGTTCGTGGTGCTGTTCGCGGTGCTTTCCGCGACCGTCCCCGATTTCCTCACGACCCGCAATATTCAGGGCCTTTTGCTCTCCGTGACGCTGATCGGCTCGATCGCCGTCACCATGATGTTCGTGCTCGCGCTGGGCGAGGTCGATCTTTCCGTGGCGTCGATCGTGGCGTTCTCGGGCGTGGTCGCGTCCACCGTCATCACGCAGTCGCATAGCGTGATCCTCGGCATTGTCGCGGGCGTGCTCGCGGGCGGCGCCGTGGGTCTCGTCAACGGCGTGCTGATCGCGCGCTTCAAGATCAATTCGCTGATCGCCACGCTCGCGATGATGGAAGCCGTGCGCGGCCTCGCCTTCCTGACCTCGAACGGCGACGCCGTGATGATCTCGGAAGAACGCTTCTTCGATCTCGGCGGCGGCTCCTTCCTCGGCATTTCGTTTCCGATCTGGAGCAACATCATCGGCTTCGTGGTGTTCGGCTTTCTGCTGAAGAAAACCGTGTTCGGCAAGAACGTGCTGGCCGTGGGCGGCAATGGCGAGGCCGCGCGTCTCGCGGGCCTGCCGGTCACGCGCATCAAGATCACGGTGTTCGTGCTGCAAGGTCTGGTGACGGGCTTCGCGGGCGTGATGCTCGCGTCGCGCATGAGCCTCGGCGACCCGAAGACGTCGGTCGGCCTCGAACTGGGCGTGATCTCGGCGTGCGTGCTCGGCGGCGTGTCGCTC
The DNA here is from genome assembly GCF_905220285.1 of Paraburkholderia sp. J94. Taxonomy (NCBI): domain Bacteria; kingdom Pseudomonadati; phylum Pseudomonadota; class Betaproteobacteria; order Burkholderiales; family Burkholderiaceae; genus Paraburkholderia; species Paraburkholderia sp. J94. The sequence goes on from NZ_CAJMZH010000001.1 coordinate 128,568, forward strand.
ACGGGCGGCGTGGCGACCATCTCGGGCGTGCTGGTGGGCGTGCTGATCATGGGCGCGGTGCAGGACGCGATGAGCCTCATGAACGTGCCCACGTTCTATCAGTACCTGATTCGCGGCGGCATTCTGTTGCTCGCGGTGCTGTTCGACCAGTTCCGCCGCAGCAAGCGCGCGGTCTGAGCATGATGTACGGCGGCGCACGCGCGACACGGCACTTGAGCACCGCATCGTGCTCAAGCGCGTGTTCAGGTCTCCAGCGCCGCGCCGCCGAGTATGGAATTGGCGTCCTGACGCGCGTTGTCGAGCTGCACCACGCTCGCCTGGCGCGCGGCCAGCGCGTCGCGATGCTCGATGGCCGTGAGGATCGCCTTGTGGCGCGGCAGCGACAGCGCGTGCGTGTTCGGATGCCGGCTCGTGAACTTGATCGACTCGGTGAGCGCGAGCGAGAGCATGTTGCCGATGTAGGCGAGCATGTCGTTGTGCGTCGCGGCCATGATCGCGCGATGGAATTCCAGGTCGGGTTCGAGCAGGTCGGCAGCCGTTTTGGCCTGCTCCATGCGCGCGTAGGCTTTCGAAATGCGCACGCGTTCCTCGTCGGTCGCGGAGATGGCGGCGAGCGCGGCGGCCGCGGGCTCGATGATCTGCCGCACCGTGAGCAGCGCGCGGAAGAAGTCGCCCTCGGGAATGCTGTTGACGGTCCAGAACAGCACGTCGGGGTCGAGCATGTGCCACTCGTCGCGCGGGCGCACGACGCTGCCCACACGCGGCTTCGACACCACGAGACCCTTGGCCACGAGCACGCGTGTGGCTTCGCGCAGCACCGGGCGGCTCACGCCGTAGGTCTCGCACAAGGTGGGTTCGGCCGGCAGACGCTGGCCCGGCAACAGCTTGCCGCCGACGATCTGCATGCCGAGTTCCTGCACGATGCGCCCGTGCTGGCTCTTGCGTTTCTCTAGATTGCGGTAATCCATATTCGTCCTGCCGGATGCCCGGCGAGGGGCTCCGATCAGGCGTCCCCCCGTTGTGAGGGCCGCTACGCGCTGGTGGCGCGCATGGCCCGATATTCCCGCCGCACGATGTCCATGAGCTCCGCCACCGAAGTGAGCGCGCTCTTTTGTTCGTAAGTTACACGGCCACGCTGCATCAACATCACGCGATCCGCGATATCGAGGGTCTGCGCATAGTTGTGCATGATCATGATAATGGATAGCCCGCCTTTTTCCTTCAGACGAAGGATCAGGTCGATGATGAGCCCCGCCTCGCGCGCGCCCATCGCGGCGAGCGGCTCGTCGAGCAGCAGGATTTTCGCGTTCGAATGCACGGCGCGCGCCACCGCGATCGCCTGGCGCTGACCGCCCGAAAGGCGCTCCACCGGCAGATCCACCGAAGGCACGTGCACGCCGATATCGTCGAGACATTGGGCGGCGCGCTCGCGCATCTGCTTGTGATCGAGCAGTTTGAACGGGCCGCGCCGCACCAGCTCGCGATTCAGGAACATGTTGTGGTAAATGCTCAGCGAATTCGCCAGCGCGAGATCCTGATAAACGCATTCGATGCCGAGCGCGCGCGCGTGATCGACGGAACGCAGCAGCGTTTCCTGGCCGTCGATATACAGCGTGCCGCCCGTCTGCTGATGAAAGCCCGTGAGGATTTTCACGAGCGTCGATTTGCCCGCGCCGTTGTCGCCGAGCACGCCGAGAATTTCGCCCTTGCCGAGCGTGAGCGAGACGCCGTCGAGCGCCGTCACCGCGCCGAAGCGCTTGACGAGCTTGTCGCCGCGCAGCGCGAGCGGCGGCTCCGTCACGGCGGCGTTGCCCGCATTCGGGCCGTTGAAGGCCTGCGATTCGTCCATCAGCGTGCTCCCCGGCGGCGGATGCGGCCCACGTGGATGTTGAAGATCATCGCGGCGAGGATCGCGGCGCCCAGGATGATGTTGAACGTGAACGCGTTGATGCCGATGAGCGTGAAGCCGTCGTTCAGAATGCCCAGCACCGCCGCGCCGATCAGCCCGCCGACGATGGTGCCCGAGCCGCCCGTGAGCGGCGTGCCGCCGATCACCGCCGCGGCCACGGCGAGGAACATGATCTGGTTGCCGCCCGCCTGCGGATCGATCGACGTGATGCGAAAGCCTTCGAGAATGCCCGTGAAGCCCGCGAGCACGGCGGCCAGCACGAAGTTGCCGAGGCGCAGCCGGTTCACCTGAATGCCGGCCTCGCTCGCGCCGACCGGATTCGCGCCCGCCGCCTGCGTATGCAGGCCCCAGCGCGTATGCCGCAACAGCACGTGCATGACGAAGGCGAGCGCGATCGTCCAGAGGATTTCGCTGTAGCCCCACGCGCCCATGAATCCCGCGAATTCCGGCGAGCCCGGCGTGGCAGCCGGCGTGCCGCGCGACAAGGTCAGCGTGATGCCGTTGATGAGGAACAGCGTGCCGAGCGTGGTGACGAAAGAGGGCAGACGCAGCCACACTGTCACCGCGCCGTTCACGAAGCCGATCACGGCGGCGGCCACGAGCCCGGCGATCACGGCGAGCCACATGGGCGCGCCCGCGTCGTTCGCGAACACCATCATGAACGGCGCGAACGCGAACACCATGCCCGCCGAGAGATCGATGTCGCCGCCGATCATCAGCATGATTTCGCCGAACGCGATGATCGCCACCGGCGCGATGAACTGCGAGAGGTTGACGAGGCTGGCGTTGGTCAGCAGGAAGTCGTGGTTCGCGAATTCGAAATAGGCGGCCAGCAGCAAGGCCACGAGCAGGATGCGCAACTCGGGCGCCCAGTGCGATGCGAACGAAACCCCCGCGCGCCGGGGCGCGCGGGAGGTTTCCAGCTTGCGAGGTTCGTTCACCGTATCCATCACGACTTGATTGCGCCGCTCATCGGCACGATTTGCGGCTTGGTGGTTTTGCCTTCATAACGCGTCGAGGTGTTCAGGTACGGCTCGACAGTCGACTTCGTCACGAACTTCAGGCCCGTGTTGATGTTGGCCGGTCCGACGAGGCCGCCCGAGGCGAGGAACACGAACGCCTCCATCACGGTATAGAAGCCTTGCACGTAGGGCTGCTGGTCGATGGTGAAGTCGAGGAAGCCTTCGTGAATGAGCTGGATCGTGGTGGGCAGCAGATCGAAGCCGCCGCCATGCACGCCCTTCGCGGGCAGATTCGATTCCTTCATGACCTGCGCGACGCCCTGCGTGCTGCCCGCATCGACGGAGAACATGCCCTTGAGATCCTGGTGGCCCAGATAGAAGGACTTGATCTTCGAAAGTTCTTCGTTGACGGTCGCGCCCGTGGCCACGGTCTGAATGTCGATCTTCTTGCCCGACTTCTTGATGGCGTCGCTCGCGCCGTCGAGACGCGGCTGAATGTTGAGCTGCCCCGGCGTGGCGATGAAGAGGGCGACCATGCCGCTGTCGATCAGACTGACGATGCGCTCGCCCATCTGATACCCCGACAGATACAGATCCTGGCCGATATAGGCGAGACGCGGATTGGTCTTGCCGCGCGGCGCGTCGGCGTTATAGGCGAACACCGGAATGCCCGCGTCGAGCGCGGCCTGAATCGGCTTGTCGAAGGCGCTCGGATCGACGATCGGCACGGCGATGGCGTCGGCCTTCGCGGCAATCGCCGAGTTCACGGCGCGCACCATTTCGCCCGCGTCGGACGTGGCCGAGCCGGTCCACTGATAGTCCATGCCGAGCAATGAACAGGCGTCCTGAATACCGTACTGCGTGGGCACGAAGAACGGATTCGTCGTGACGTGGTTCACGAACACGATCTTCCATTTCTTGTGCGCGGGGAACGCCGCTTCCGCCGCCTGCGCCGACGAGATCAGCCCGCCTGCGCCGCCGCCAATGCCACCCACAGCACCGAGCAGCGAGAGCGCCGCGCCCAGCCCCGCGCCTTGCATGAGGCCGCGCCGCGCGCTGCTGAAAGCGCCGCCTTGCTCGTTACCGTTGTTGTCGTCTTGTTTGCCGCTGTGCTCGTCATCCCGTTGCTGCGCCATGTCTTCCTCCGGCTCTCTTCTTCGTGGTCGATGTGGTCGACTGTGCGTCGACGCGCGTGCGTGCAGATGCTGGACGGCACCGGAAACTCGCGGACGGACGGCTTTCGGGCGCAAGCGCCGTGAAAGCGCCGAAAGGATCGTGAGCAGGACAGCGGCGCGTGTCGCGTTCGGACATGTTCGGCAACATGCGTTGCGCGCCGTGCGGTACCGCAAAAAATCTTAGTGCAGCGGTGTTGCGCCTCCTAATCCATGTATACCCCTAACTAGTCCGACTATTAAAATCGGCGCGCGTTGGGAGGCGTGGTCGAGCGTGCGGACGATGCGAGTCTGTGATGAAAAAACGCGATGACGAAAACGCGAAGACTTAAACCCTACGCGCGACGCGGCGGCGGCGCGGCGGCCAGCTTCGCCTGATCGAGCGGCGCGGCCGGTTGCGTGCGCGCGTTGCGCGTGCGCGGCGCGCTGCGTCCGCCGCCCGTCGACTTGCGGCGCGCCGCGTGACGTTCGGTGGCGCGCTGCATCAGGCAGAACGCGCAGAGCAGGGCGCCGATCACGATGCGCGTCCACCACGAACTGAGCGTGCCGTCGAAGGTGATGAGCGTCTGGATCGTGCCGAGAATGCCGACGCCGAACACCGAGCCGATCACGTAGCCCACGCCGCCCGTGAGCAGCGTGCCGCCGATCACCGTGGCAGCGATGGCGTCGAGTTCCATGCCCTGCGCCTGCAAGCCGTAGCCCGAGAGCACGTAAAGCGTGAACACCACGCCGCCGAGCGCCGAGCAGAAACCGGAGAGCGCATACACGCCGATCTTGGTGCGCGCGACCGGCAGGCCCATCAGCAGCGCCGAGCGTTCGTTGCCGCCGATTGCGTAGACGTTGCGGCCGAAGCGCGTGAAATGCGCGATCAGGATCGCCGCGGCCAGCATCGCGAGCGCCGTGAGCGAGCCCGTGGTGAGCGAGCCGCCGCCGACCGGAATATTGAATTCGGAGAGCGCGTGAAAGCCCGGGTCGTTGATCTGGATGGATTCGGTCGTGATCAGGAAGCACGCGCCGCGCGCGAGGAACATGCCCGCGAGCGTGATGATGAACGGTTGCAAACGGAAGAAGTGAATCAGCGCGCCCATCGCCGCGCCGTAGAGCGCGCCGCACAACAGCACGAGCGGCACGACCACGTAGACGGGCCAGTGCAGTTTCTCGGTGCCGACGGCGCACAGAATCGTGGTGAGCGCGACCACCGACCCGACCGAAAGATCGATGCCGCCCGAGATGATCACAAACGTCATGCCGATCGCGACGATCAGCAGGAACGCGTTATCGACGAGGAGTCCGAACAACACCTGCAACGAGAAGAAACCGGTGTACATCACCGAGCCGAAACCGAACAGCGCGGCGAACAGCACCACGGTCACGACGATCGGCAGCACGCGCGGATCGACGAAACGCGCGACGCCGCGCCTGAAGGCGGAGAGCGGGTTCGAATCGGTGGCTTGCGGTGGGCGGTTCATGCTTGACATCCCCGAGATGGTCCTTGTTTGGCGTGTGGCGTCATGGCGCGGCGATCAGGCGTTCGAGGCGCGCGCGCGGCGGCTCATGGCGAGGCGCTTGAGCTGCAGCGCCGCGAAACCGCGCGCGGCCGGCGACTGGATCACGCAGACGCACAGCACGACGATGGCCTTGACGACGAGCGTCGCTTCGGGCGGCACGCCGATCGAATAGGTGGTGTAGGTGAGCGTTTGAATGATGAGCGCGCCCAACACCGTGCCCGCGAGGCTGAAGCGCCCGCCCGAGAGCGAGGTGCCGCCGAGCGTCACGGCCAGAATCGCGTCGAGTTCGAGCAGCAGGCCCGCGTTGTTGCCGTCGGCGCTGCGCACGTTCGAGCTGATCAGAATGCCTGCGATGGACGCGGTCAAACCGCAAAACGCATACGCGCCGAACACCACCGCCTGCGACGACAAACCGGCGAGCCGCGCGGCCACCGGATTCACGCCGATCGAGCGGATAAAGAGCCCGAGCGCCGTGCGGTTGACGATCAGCACGGTCAGCAGCGTCACGGCGATGGCGATCCACACGGCGCAGGGCACCAGCGCGAAATAGCCGCCGCCCGCGTAGAGATAGCCCTTCGCGCCGATCGGGATGATCTGCCCGCCCGTGAGCAGCTGCGCGACGCCGCGCCCGGCCACCATCAGGATCAGCGTGGCGATGATCGGCTGCATGCCGACGAAGGCCACCAGCAGGCCGTTCCACATGCCCGCGGCGAGGCCCACGAGCAGCGCCGCGCCGAAGGCCACGCCCACGCGCGACGGATCGGCGGCGAGCACCGTGGCGGCCGCCGCGCCCGCGATGGCGACCACCGCGCCCACGGAAATATCGATGCCGCGCGTGGCGATCACGAGCGTCATGCCGAGCGAGACCACCACGAGCGGCGCGGCGCGCATGAGGATGTCGATCGGCGCGCCGAACAGATGGCCGCCGAGCAGCGTGATGGAGAGGAAGTTCCCGCGGTGGGCCACGTCCACGGCGAACAGCGCGATCAGCGTGAGCGCGGGCCACACGAGCGGATGCTTGAGCAGCAGCGAGAGCCACGCGGGCAGGGCGCCGCGTTTGGGCGGATCGATGGGCGGCAGAGTCATCGGCGATCTCCGGCGATGAGGTCGTAGACCTCGTGTTCCGAGCGCTTCGCGCCCGCGAGTTCCGCCACCTTGCGGCGGTCGCGCAGCACGGCGATGCGGTCGCTCACGCGCACCACCTCGCTGATCTCCGACGAAATGAACAAGATCCCCAGCCCTTTCGCGCAGAGCGCGCGCACACGGTCCATGATTTCAAACTTCGCGGCCACGTCGATGCCGCGCGTGGGTTCGTCGAGAATCAGCAGGCGCGGCTTGGTCGCGAGCCAGCGCGCGAGCAGCACCTTCTGTTGATTGCCGCCCGAGAGCAGGCCGATGGGCTGTTCGGCGTCGCGCGCCTTGATGCCCAGTTGCTCGATGTATTCGTTGGCGATTTCGCGCTGGCGCGCGCGGCTGATCATGCGCCACCAGCCGCGCTGCGCCTGGAGCGCGAGCACGATGTTTTCGCGGATCGACAGATCGGCGACGATGCCTTCCTTCTTGCGGTCCTCGGGGCAATAGGCCATGCCGTGACGCACCGCGTCGCGCGGCGAGGACAGCTTCACGGTCTTGCCGTCGATGCGCACGTCGCCCGCGTCCGCGCGGTCGGCGCCGAACAGCAGACGCGCGGTTTCCGTGCGCCCCGACCCGAGCAGCCCGGCGAGACCGAGAATCTGCCCCGGCTGCACTTCGAGATCGAGCGGATTGAGCACGCCGCGCCGCGCCACGCCTTGCGCGGCGAGATAGGGTGCTTGCGTCTGCGCGGTCTCGGCCTGCGTCTCGGCGCGCGGCGGCTCGGGATGCACGAGCCGTTCGCCCGCATCCTTCAGGCCCACCATCTTCGCGACGAGCGTCTGCACCGGCAGATCGGCGGCCAGATATTCGCCCTCGCGCTCGCCGTTGCGCATCACGGTGATGCGGTCCGAGATCGCGTAGGTCTGCTCCAGAAAATGCGTGACGAACAGAATCGCGATGCCCGACGCCTTGAGCTTGCGCAGCACGTCGAACAGACGCGTGACTTCGCCTTCGTCGAGGCTCGAAGTCGGTTCGTCGAGAATCAGAATGCGCGCGTCGACCGACACCGCGCGCGCGATCGCCACCATTTGCTGCATCGCGATCGGATAGGTGTCGAGCGACTGCGTGACGTCGAGCGAAAGATTGAGTTCGGCGAGCGCCTCGGCGGCGCGCCGGTGAATCGTTTTCCAGTCGATCAGGCCGCGCTTGCGCGGCTGACGCCCGGCGAAAATATTCTCGGCGACCGAGAGATTCGGGCAGAGATTGACTTCCTGATAGAGCGTCTGGATGCCCGCCGCCTCGGCTTCCTGCGGCGTGGCGAAACGCACGGCGTGGCCTGCGAGACGGATCTCGCCGGCTTCGGGTTCGTGCACGCCGGTGAGCACGTTGATCAGCGTGGATTTACCCGCGCCGTTCTGGCCCATCAGCGTGTGAATCTCGCCGGGGAACAGACGAAAATCGACCCGGTCGAGCGCACGCACGCCGGGGAAGGTTCGCGACAAACCGAGGGTTTCGAGTAGGGGCGGGGCGCTCATGGGCTCAATCGGAATGATCCGAAGTGCTAATCAAATTCGTCGGATGCTGAAAACGGGCGGCGAACCGAATAATGCGTCGAACAATGCGTTAAACAGGCGCCGAAAAAATCCTGGCGCGCATCACGCCATGCACGTGACGCGCGCCGGGCGCGTAACTTCCGCGCTCAATGATCGCTTGCTACCTGGTACAGCCTGCTGCGCTTCAAACCTGCTTCAACCCTGCTTCAAAGCGTTTGCGATTTCAGTACTTGCGCGACGGGAGAACCTGCGCGGCGACGTCCATCGGGAACACCGTTTCGTTCGTGACGATGCGCTTGGGCAGCTGCTTGCCCGCCACGACATCCTTCACTGCCGTCATCAGTTGCGGCCCGAGCAGCGGGCTGCATTCCACGTCGACGTTCATCTTGCCGGCGATCATCGCCTCGAAGCCGCCCTTGGTCGCGTCGAACGAGACCACGCTCACGTCCTTGCCCGGCTTCATGCCCGCTTCCTCCATGGCCTGGATGGCGCCGAGCGCCATGTCGTCGTTATGCGCGTAGACCACGTTGATCTTGTTGCCATACGTCTTGGCGAAGGCTTCCATGACCTGCTTGCCGCCCGCGAGCGTGAAGTCGCCGCTTTGCGACGCGATGATCTTGAACTTCGGATCGTTCTTGATCACTTCGATCAGACCGGCGTGACGGTCGTTGGCGGGCGCGGAACCCACCGTGCCTTGCAACTCGACGATATTGATCGGGCCGGGATTGCTCTTGTAATGATCTTCGAGCCATTTGCCCGCGCGGCGGCCTTCTTCGAGGAAGTCCGAGCCGATCATCGTCACGTAGAGCGACTGGTCTTTCACGTCGATATTGCGGTCGGTGAGGATGACCGGAATCTTGGCGCGCTTGGCTTCCTGGAGCACCGGCTCCCAGCCCGATTCGACCACCGGCGAGAATGCGATCACATCGACTTTCTGCGCGATATACGAGCGGATCGCCTTGATCTGGTTTTCCTGCTTTTGCTGGGCGTCCGAGAACTTGAGGTTGATGCCGGCGTCCTTGGCGGCCGCCTTCACTGATACCGTGTTGGCTGTACGCCAGGCGCTTTCGGCGCCGACCTGCGCGAAACCGAGCGTAATCTGTTTATCTTCGGCGTGGGCGACGCCCGCAGCCATCGAGAAAGCCGCCGCTGCTGCGACGAGCCCGCTCACCATGCGTGTAGCGAATTTCATGCGTGTCTCCGATGTGTAGCTCTGTAGTTTTTTAATTCATGGCGCTACACCCGCGTCCATCACGGCCGGACAGTGTCACGAGTATGTTCGCGCCATCCCACGCCGCCGGTTGGAGACCGGCAGCCGTTCGCCTGCAATTTGAATAGCCAAACTATATGCGACGCCATTTGCGGTTTTTATTAGCGTTTTCCCGATCCTCCCGAGTTATATAGTCATGCTATTTATGGGACTTTCTCACTAAGTGGGTCACGCCATGAACACTCGCAAGACGCGCCTGCGCTCGGCCGCGTGGTTCGGCACCACGGACAAGAACGGCTTCATGTATCGAAGCTGGATGAAGAACCAAGGAATACCGGATCACGAGTTCGCGGGCAAGCCGATTATCGGCATTTGCAATACGTGGTCGGAGCTTACGCCCTGTAATGCGCATTTTCGAAAACTCGCGGAACACGTGAAGCGCGGCGTGTATGAAGCGGGCGGATTTCCCGTCGAATTTCCCGTGTTTTCGAATGGCGAATCGAATTTGCGGCCCACGGCGATGTTCACGCGCAATCTCGCGTCGATGGATGTCGAAGAAGCGATACGCGGCAATCCCGTCGATGCGGTCGTGCTGCTGGTGGGCTGCGATAAAACCACGCCCGCGCTGCTGATGGGCGCGGCGAGTTGCGATGTGCCCGCCATCGTCGTGACGGGCGGGCCGATGCTCAACGGCAAGCATCAAGGGCGCGACATCGGCTCGGGCACGGTGGTGTGGCAATTGAGCGAGCAGGTGAAGGCGGGCAAGATTTCGCTGCACGATTTCATGTCGGCGGAAGCGAACATGTCGCGTTCGGCGGGCACCTGCAACACGATGGGCACCGCGTCGACGATGGCCTGCATGGCCGAAGCGCTCGGCGTGTCGCTGCCGCATAACGCGGCGATTCCGGCCGTGGACGCGCGGCGCTACGTGCTCGCACAGATGTCAGGAATCCGAATCGTCGAAATGGTGTTCGAGGACTTGCGGCTCTCGAAGCTGCTCACGCGCGCGGCGTTCGAGAATGCGATTCGCACGAACGCGGCGATTGGCGGCTCGACCAATGCGGCGATTCATTTGAAAGCGATCGCGGGGCGCATCGGCGTGCCGCTCGAACTCGACGACTGGACCCGCATCGGGCGCGGCACGCCGACCATCGTCGATCTGCAGCCGTCGGGCCGCTTCCTGATGGAAGAGTTTTATTACGCGGGCGGCTTGCCTGCGGTGCTGAGACGTCTGGGCGAAGCGAAGCTGCTGCCGCATCCGGACGCGCTCACGGCCAACGGCAAGACGCTGTGGGAGAACGTGCGCGACGCGCCCAATTTCAACGACGAAGTGATCCGCCCGATCGGCGAGCCGCTCGTGCACGACGGCGGCCTGTGCGTGCTGCGCGGCAATCTCGCGCCGAACGGCGCGGTGCTCAAGCCGTCGGCCGCGACGGCGAAGCTGCTCAAACATCGCGGCCGCGCGGTGGTGTTCGAGAACTTCGACGACTACAAGGCGCGCATCGCCGACCCCGATCTCGACGTGACCGCCGACTCGGTGCTCGTGATGAAGAACTGCGGACCGAAGGGGTATCCGGGCATGGCCGAAGTCGGCAACATGGGCTTGCCGCCGAAGCTGCTCGCGCAGGGCGTGACCGACATGGTGCGCGTCTCGGACGCGCGCATGAGCGGCACGGCTTACGGCACGGTGGTGCTGCACGTCGCGCCGGAAGCGCGCGCGGGCGGGCCGCTGGCGATCGTGCAGAACGGCGACTGGATCGAACTCGATTGCGAGCGCGGCACGCTGCGCATCGATATTACGGATGCCGAAATAAACGCGCGGCTCGAAGCGTGGCGCGCGGCGCAACAGCCCTTGCCCGCCGACGGCAGCGGTTATCGCAAGCTTTACGTCGAGCACGTGCTGCAAGCCGACGAAGGCTGCGATTTCGACTTTCTGGTGGGTTGCCGGGGCGCGGACGTGCCCCGGCATTCGCATTGAGCGCGCGTTGAGCGCGCATTTAGCGACGCTGCGCGCGGCGCATGACGCGCCGCGCGCAGCGAGCTTCAATCCGGCGGATTAAAGCTGCTGGATGCCCGGAATCGCGACGTCGGGGTTGACGTCGGCGGCGTAATCCACGCCTTCGATACCGAAGCCGAACAGACGCAGGAACTCGGCCTTGTAGCCGGCGAAATCGGTGATCTCGTAGAGATTTTCCGCGCTCACCTGGTCCCAGGCGGCTTTCACCTGCGCCTGGATTTCGGGCGCGAGTTCCTTGTAGTCGGCGCGCAGACGGCCTTCGTCGTCGAGCACGGGCGCGGCGTTGTAGAGCGAGTCCTTGTACAGACCGTAGACCTGCTCGATGCAGCCTTCGTGCGAGCCGTTTGCCTTCATCGCGCGGAACAGCAGCGAGAGATAGAGCGGCATGATGGGAATCGCCGAGCTGGCCTGCGTGACCACGGCCTTGAGCACGCTCACGCGCGCGTCGCCGCCGCCATGCGCCGCGAGCTTCTCGCGCATGCCCAGCACCTTCTGGTCGAGATCCTTCTTGGCCGCGCCGATCGAACCGTTCCAGTAGATGTCGTGCGTGATTTCCGCGCCGAGGTACGTGAACGCCGTGGTCTTCGCGCCCGGGGCGAGCACGCCCGCGTCGAGCAGCGCGTCGATCCACATCTGCCAGTCCTCGCCGCCCATCACGGCCACGGTGCCGTCGATTTCCGCCTGCGTGGCGGCTTCGAGCACGGTTTCCTTGACGACTTCCTTGTCGGTGTCGATGCCGCGCATCTGCAGCGTCTTGCCGACCGGCTTGAGCGTCGAAGCGTGCACCGCGCCCGTGACCGGGTGCGTGCGGCGCGGCGCAGCGAGGCTGTAGACGACGAGATCGACCTGGCCGAGATCGCGCTTGATCGTTTCGATCGTGACGTCCTTCACGGCGGTGGAAAACGCGTCGCCGTTGATCGACGTGGCGTACAGGCCCTGTTGCGCGGCGGCCTGCTCGAAGGCGGCGGTGTTGTACCAGCCGGCCGTGGCGGGGCGCGTTTCGCTGCCGGCGCGCTCGAAGCAGACGCCGAGCGTGGCCGCGCCGCTGCCGAACGCCGCCGAGATGCGCGCGGCGAGGCCGTAGCCCGTCGACGCGCCGATCACGAGCACGCGCTTCGGGCCGTTGGCGATGGCGCCGTTCGCTTTGACATATTCGATTTGCTGGGCCACGTTGGCTGCGCAACCGGCGGGATGTGCCGTCACGCAAATAAAGCCGCGAACGCGTGGTTCGATAATCATCAGACTTCTCCGTCTATCTCAGGTACTTGCAGGGACGGGGCGCATTGTACGCGAGCCAGCGCCGTGCGGCGCGCGCGAGGGGTGTTTTGGGGCGCGCCGGGGCTTTCCGGCGCTTTCGCGGGCTTTCCGGTGCTTGCGCGCCGGGGCCGCGCGAAAGCGTGTCAGGGCGTGCAAAAGCGTGCCGGAACCGGCTGAAACATGCCGGAAAGCGGTCTCGCGCGTCAGTGTCCCGCCGCCAGCGCCGCAACCGGCGCGCCCAGACAGCCCAGACCGGCCAGCGACGCCTCCACGGCCGCGTCCAGCGGCGTGTGCGGCTCGCGGCCGAGCGTGCGCACGAGGCGCGCGTTGTCGAGTTCGAGCGCCTCGCGCCAAAGATAGCGCATTTCCAGCAGCTCGCGCAGCGTCGTCGAAAACAGCGCGCCGACCCCGACCAGCGGCCACGCGAACGGCTTGCGGCGCGCCGCGAGGCCGTGCCGCTGCGCGACGCGGCAGAGCGCGGCGGCCATCTGCGTGCCGTCGGCGTCCCAGTGGCCTTTCATGTGAAAGCGGGCGAACGGCGCGAGTTCGGCGCGTTTTTCGATCAGTTCGATCATCGTGCGCGCCACGTCGGGCACGTAAGCCCACGTGTGGCCGACGCCCGGCCGCCCCGGCTCGCGCACCGTGCTCACGGGCCGTCCGGGCTGCACGAAGCCCTGCGCGAGCCAGCTATTGCCGACGCGCGGACCGAAAAAATCGCCCGCCCGCACGATGATCGCGCGCGCGCCGTGCGCCGTGGCGGCCTCGATGCGCCGCTCCAGCTCCACGCGGATCGCGCCCTTGCGGGTGCGCGGCTGCTGCGGCGCGTCCTCGCCGACGAGCGGCAGCGTCTCCGGCCCGAAGTTGTAGACCGTGCCGGGCAGCACGACCGTGGCGCGCCCGGCCTGGGCGGCGGCGAGCGTGTTGTCGATCATCGGCAGCACGACTTCGGCCCAGCGCTTGTAGCCGGGCGGATTCACCGCGTGGACGATCACCGCGCAGCCGCGCGCCGCGCGCAGGACGGCCTCGCGGTCGAGCGCGTCGCCTTGCAGCCATTCGATGCCGCCCTCGTGGCGGGTGCCGTTCTTGCCGTGCGTACTGCTCGTGCCGCCGAGGCTGCGCTTGAGCGCGCGCACGTGCCAGCCCGCGTCGCGCAGCTGCCGCGCGACCTCGCCGCCGATGCCGCCGCTCGCGCCGAGCACCAGTGCGGTGCGTGTCGTGTCAGGAATTGCCGCCATTGCCGTTCTCCGTTGGGGATGCGATGGCTGCATTCTGCGCGGATCGGTGCTCATAAAAAATTGCCGAAGACAGTCGATCGGCTATACATTTATGTATGGCCTCGAATCTGAACTGGGAACTCTACCGGACCTTTCTCGCGGTGCTCACCGAGGGCTCGCTCTCGGGCGCGGCGCGCGCGCTCGGCATCACGCAGCCCACGGCGGGACGGCACGTGGCCGCGCTCGAAGAAGCGTTCGGCCAGCCGCTGTTCACGCGCTCGCCCACGGGCTTTTTGCCGACCGAAGCGGCGCGCGCGTTGCGCGGCCACGCCGAAGCGATGCGCTCCACAGCGGCCGCGCTCGAACGCGCGGCGGCCGGGCAGGGCGACGGCATGCGCGGCGTGGTGCGCGTCTCGGCGAGTGAAGTGGTGAGCGTCGAGGTGCTGCCGCCCGTGCTCGCGCAATTGCGGCGTGCGCATCCGGAGCTGGTGGTGGAACTGGCCGCGACCAACCGCGTGCAGGACCTGTTGCAGCGCGAAGCCGATATCGCCGTGCGCATGACGCAGCCGCAGCAGGAGATGCTGATCGCGCGGCGTATCGGCGAAACGGAAGTGGGGCTGCACGCGCGCGCCGATTATCTCGACGCCAACGGCACGCCGCGCACGCTCGCCGATCTCCCGCAGTTCGCGCTGATCGGCTATGACACGGTCACGCCCTTCGTGCGCGAGGCCACGCGCAAGTGGCCGTTCTGGAAGCGCGAGGCGTTCGCGCTGCGCAGCGACAGCGACGTGGCGCAGTTCGCGATGATCCGCGCCGGTTGCGGCATTGGCGCGTGCCAGGTCGGTCTCGCGCGGCGCGACGCCTCGCTCGTGCGCGTGCTGCCGCGCGCGTTCGCGCTGCGCCTGCCCGTCTGGATCACGATGCACGAGGACCTGCGCGGCAATCGACGCTGCAAGGCAGTGTTCGACGCACTCGCGAGCGGGCTGGAGGCGTATCTCGCGAGCGCGCGTGCGTGAAGGGACTTACACGGGACTTACGCGGGACTTACGCGCTCGCCTGCTCGATCACCGGCTCGCAGCGAATCGGAAAATTGACCGAGTTGGCGATATAGCACTTCTCATGTGCCGTGTGATGCAGATGCTCGGCGAGCGCACGGTCGTCGCCGGCGCGAATCGTCACGCGCGGATGCAGCACGATTTCCTTGAAGCGGCCTTCCTGCGCGGTGTCGATCATCGTGCCTTGCGCGTCGTCCGCGTAATCGAGCACGGCGATGCCCGCGTCGGCGCACAGATGCAGGTACCAGAGCTTGTGACAGGCGCTCGCCGAAGCCACGAGCAGGTCTTCGGGATTCCAGCGCGCGGCGTCGCCGCGAAACGCGGGATCGGCCGAGCCGGGGATCGCGGGCTTGCCCGCCGCTTCGATCAGGTGGTCGCGGTCATAGTCGCGATAGCCCGACGTGCCGCTGCCGCGATTGCCGGTCCAGTGGACTTTCACCTTGTACGTGTGTTCGCCGTGCGCCATCGTCGTTCTCCGTGTGGTCGGTTGGCGCTATTGTCTCATTGATGTCTATTTAGTTTCTCATTGCGTTATTTAATTCGGATGACGAATTATAAAGCGCGAAAAAAATCACACCGTATTCACACGAATCGTCACGATTTTTACAGGATTTTTTCTTGAGGCAAGGCCGCGGCGACCCTAGACTTCGGCTCAGGATAACGACAGGAGAAGCCATGTCGACACGCCGCGCCCCGCAACGACACGACGAACGGATCGTCTGCACGCCGCCCGGCATGGGCCGTCTGGTGCTGCGCCGCTTCGATCCGCAGCGCGATTCGTGGGAGCATCTCACGCAGTTGCTGCATCGTGCGTTCGCGCGGCTCGCGTCGGTCGGCTTGCATTGCGCGTGCGCGGATCAAGCGGCGGGAGCCACGCGTTCGCGCGCGCTGGCGGGCGAGTGTTTCGTGGCGGTGTGCAGCGGCCGCATCGTCGGCACGCTGACGATCGAGGGCCGCGACGGCGACTCGCCCTGCGAGCAGTACCGCGCGCGCGGCGTGGCCTCGGTCCATCAGTTCGGCATCGAGCCGACGTGGCAAAGCCGGGGCATTGGCCGCGCGCTGCTGGCGTTCGCCTCGCATTGGGCCGCCGCGCGCGGCTGCACGCAACTCGCGCTCGACACGCCGTTTCCCGCCGCCGGCCTGATTGCGTTCTACCGCGCGCAAGGCTTCAGTCTCGTCGACGTGGTGCGCTTCGCGGGCCGTGGCTACGACAGCGCGATACTCAGCAAACCCGCCGCCGCGAACCTGCCGTTCGCAGCGGCGAGGCCCGGCATTCAGCCGTCGACGGGCTGCGCAGGCGTCGCCAGATTGAGCTGGTAGAACGCCGCGTCGAGCCAGCGGCCGAACTTGAAGCCGACTTCCTTGATCGTGCCCGCGTGCGTGAAACCGAGCCGCGTATGCAGCGCGATGCTCGCGGCATTCGTGGCGTCGATGCAGCCCACGAGCACGTGCAGTTCCTTCTCCTGCGCGCGGCGGATCAGTTCGCGCAGCAGGCGCTCGCCGAGCCCGAAGCCGCGCGCGTCGCGATGCACATAGACGCTGTGCTCGACCGTGTACTTGTTGGCCGGAAACGGGCGGAACGCGCCCCAGCTCGCGAAGCCGAGCAGCTTGCCCGTTTCGTCCACCGCGCCCACCACGGGAAAGCCGTTCGCGCGCTTGACTTCGAACCACGTGCGCATGGCCTCGGGCGCGCGCGGCTTGTAGTCGTAGAGCGCGGTCGAATTGACGATGGCGTCGTTCAGGATTTCGAGAATGGCGGCGGCGTGTTCGGCCTCGGTGCATTCGATGAACGTCGCGCGGTCGCGCTGCGATTCGGTATTCATAGGGATTCCTATACAAACATGATGAGAATTCGGCGAGCGCCGCGCCGCTTCAACTGCTGCGCGCGTCGCAAATGGCGACGATGTAGTGCGCGGGCTGCGAAGCCGGATTGCTGAAAATCAGCGGCTGATCGCGACGCATCGCGAGGCAGTCGCCCGTTTCGAGCGCGTGCAGCTGGCCGCCGAGTTCGACATTCAGGCGGCCTTCGATCACCCAGACCTGCTGGTGATAGAACGGCTCGCGGCTGCCGGCTTCGTAGGCCACGCGCGCGCCGGGCGGAAAGTCCACTTCGACGAGCTGAATCGGCGAGGGCCAGTTCGGCGGCGACAGGCTGCGCCGCGTGTAGCCCGACTGCGGGTCGCGCCATTGGACCTGGGCGTCGCGCCGCGCGAGCGGTTCGGCGGGCGCGGATTCGCTCGCGCCGCCGAACAGGCTTGCCATCGACACGCCCAGGCCCGCCGCGAGCTTTTCCAGCACGACCGCCGTGGGGCTGGCCGAGCCGCGCTCGATCATCGAGATCATCGAGCGGCTCACGCCGCTGCGCGTGGCCAGCGCTTCGAGCGTGAGGGCGCGCGCGGCGCGCAATTCGCGCACGCGCTGGGCGATGCGTTCGTTGATGCCGGTGTCGGCCGAGGTGTCGTCGGCGGCTGCGGACGGGCTGGGTTCTAGCATAGTGGACGCATTATCCACTAAGTTGGAATTGGCGGTCAATATGCTGGAAAAGGGGCGCGACGAAGGGATTTACGCGCCGGGCGCTGCGTGCGCGGTGTCCGTGTCGGCATCCGCGCGGCGGGCGGCGGCCTCGCCTTGCGCCGACTCGACCCAGCGCACGAAGTCGGCGGCGGGCATGGCCTTCGCATAGAGCCAGCCCTGCGCGTACTGCACGCCGCGCTCGCACAGGTACTCGGCCTGCTGCTCGACCTCGACGCCCTCGGCGATCATCATCAGCCCGAGTTCGTGCGCGATGCCGATGATGTGCGGCACGATCGCGTTCACTTCCGCGCCGGTCGCGAGCGCGTTGACGAAGGCCTTGTCGATCTTGATACCGTCCACGGGCAGATCCTGCAAGTACGAGAGGCTCGAATAGCCGGTGCCGAAATCGTCGATCAGCACCTTGTGGCCCGCGTCGCGATAACGCTGCAGCACGGGCGCGGCCTCGCTCGCGTCGATCAACGCGCGCTCGATGCATTCGAACCAGATCTGCTCGCGGCGCACGTCGTGCTTCGCGAAGCCGCTTTGCAGCGATTGCAGCGCGCGCGACGACATCAGATCGTCGCGCGTGACGTTGATCGAGACATGCAGATCGCGGCGGCGCGCGAGCAACGTGCCCGCGCCCTCGAACACCGACTCGATCACGCGGTCGGTGATCGGCTGGATCAGGCCGAGCGATTCGGCCATCGGAATGAAGGTGTCGGGCGCGATCACGGTGCCGTCTTCGAGCGTCCAGCGCACCAGCGCCTCCGCGCCCACGCAGCGCCCGCTTTGCAGATCGACGATCGGTTGCAGCCACGCCGCGAACTGCCGCCGCCGGATGCCTTCGAGCAGCGCGCTGCGCGGCGTGCGCAGCTTGCGCCGCCAGCGCAGCGCGAGCCACGTCAGGAACGCGCTCGCGAGTAGCGCGGGGGCAGCGAGCAGTTTCAGCTGCGCGAACACGTTGGGGCGCATGCGGTCGGCGGGCTCGTAGGCGATCACCGAAATCGGATAGCGGTGCGAGTGCTCGACCACGTAATAGCGGTTTTCGAAGAAGGGCTCGGCGTCGTCGCGCGTGAGCGCGGCCTGCATCAGTTGCGCATTGGTACGCGGCCAGCGCGCGACGATCGTGCCGTCGCTCGATTCGAGCAGCGCGAGTTCGATGGTGTCGTCGAGCGGCACGATGTCGAGATAGAAGCGCGGATCGATCACCACGACATGTTCGCCGAGCCGGATGTTCAGCATGCGCTGCTCGTTGCCGCGTTTGCCGATTTCCGAGTGCCAGGCGGTGAAGCCCGCGCCGTAGCTCCATTCCGATGACGGCAGGGCGCGCACGGCGTCGCCGTACTGCGACGAGCAGCGGATCGACTGGCCGTCGGTCCAGGCCACGTTGCGGATGTAGCGATGTTGTTCCTCGGTCTGCTGCAGCGCCTGCCGATGCGCGGGCGTGCAGGGCGTGCCGTCGAAGCTCGCGAGCGCACGCAACGCGGAGACCGCTTCGTCGGTGACGACTTCGGCGCGCATGAGCGCGCGGCGCGAATACTCGTCGACCCGCTGCCGCTGATTGTGCTCGACCACGGCATCGGCCGCATACGTCACCGCCGCGAGCGTTGCCGAGAGGGCAAGCGCCACGAGACAGAACATCGTCAGCGCGGTCAGGCGTCGTTTCATGCGGGGAGCGGGCGCGAGGGTGAAGCGTTGCGCCCGATGTTAGCGGTTTTCGCCGCGCGCCGATGCGGCGCTGCGCGGCGGCGATTCGTTGCGCATGAAAGCGTGGATAACAGCGCGCGGCGCGTTTTTTGCGGCACGGATCGCGGCACGATGTGCCACAGCTTGTTCCACTACGCGCCAAGCGTCTGCGGATCGGCGACCACGACGCGGTTGCGGCCGCTTTCCTTCGCGACGTAGAGGCGACGGTCGGCGACCTGCAGGACGGCTTCGTAGTTCGTGGGGCCGTCGGCGGGACACACCGCCACGCCGATCGACACCGTGAACGGAATCGCCTCGGGATGCGCCGCGCTCGCGGGACCGGCGAGGTGCTGCGCGTGCAGTTCGACCGCGAGGCGCACGCGTTCGGCCACGGCGCTGGCGGTCGCGAGATCGGCGCCAGGCAGCAGCGCGGCGAACTCCTCGCCGCCGAGACGCGCGGGCACGTCCACGCTGCGCAGGTTGGCGCGCAGCATCTGCGCGAGCAGCGTGAGCACGACGTCGCCAGCCGCGTGGCCGTAGCGGTCGTTCACGCGCTTGAAGTAGTCGATGTCGATCATCAGCACGGCGAGCGTGCCGTTCTCGCGCGGCGCGTCGGCGTCGTTTTCTGTGTTCTCTGCGCTCGCGTGGGCCGCGTGGTTCGCATCGTCGGCGCGCTGCGCGCGTTCGACCGCTTCGTCGAAGGCGTCCTGAAAGCGCCGCCGATTCGCGAGGCCCGTGAGCGGGTCGCTGCGCGCGAGCGCTTCGAGCCGCCCGCTGGCCTCCACGTAATTGCCGAAGATATTCTTGACGATAAAGAGCGTGCCGACGAGCAGCAAAACCAGCACGGCCCAGGCGGCGATCAGCGGACTGCTGAACACGCGGCGCGCGGCGGCGAGCGTGAGTTCGCGGTCGTTGGTGGCGGCCATCAGCAGCCAGTGCGTCTGGCCGATGCGCTGATACAGCAGGTAATCGCCGCGCCGCTCGACATAGCCCGAGCCGCGCCGCATCCAGCCATCGACCGAATCGCGCGCCACTTGCAGCAGCGCGAGGCTGAAGCGGTGCGGACGCTCTTCGGCGAGCATGCCGTTGCGGAAGTAGACCACGCTGCCGTTATTGTTCAGGAGGCCGAACTCAACCGGCGCGGCGAGGTTGTCGGCTTCGCCGGGATCGGCCGTTGCGAGCTGCAAGGACAGCAGGCGCGACTGCGTGATGTCCATCACCACCGCGCCGCGAAAGCGGTCGTTCAGATAGACGGGCGCGCTCAGCGTGGAGATCGCCTCGCCTTTTTGCAGGCCCGTGTAAACGGGTGTCCAGAGCACGTCGCGCGACGGATTGCGGTCGGGCAGCTGGCCGCGATAGTAGTTCATCGCGCTGAAGCGGTGCAGCAGATCGGGCACGCTCCAGTTGTGCTGCTCGGGCGCGATCACGAATACGCCGTTGGTCGAAATGAAGGCGACGGTGCTCTGCACGGCGTCGGCGTGCTGGCTGATTTCCACGAGCGGACTGAGCGCGCGGGCGAGCGCGATGTCGCCGGGCAAGTCGGCATCGTCGCGATGAAAACCTTCGAGGCCGACGAGCGTCGCGGCATTGGTGCCGAACACGGGCGGCCCGTTCAGTTCGCCGCTGGTCTGCCACGCGGTTTGCGCGCTGATTTGCAGCGCGCGCTGCACGGCGGGGTCCTGGATGTTCGCGCGCTGATCGGCATCGGCGGCGAGCACGTGCTCGGCGTAATTGCGCAGGAAGGAGAGGCGGCGGCGCTCGGCTTCGATCAGCGCGTCGACGCCCACGGCGCGCACCTGGAGATCGCGCAGACGGCTTTGCAGGTCGTAGCGCGTCATGTTGTAAAGCTGGCGCAGGCCGACGAGCGCCACGAGCAGCATCGCCACGCCGAAGCAGAGCGTGACCACGAGATGCGGCCGCTTCATGATCATGCTGGAGAGTGAGCGGACCGGCTTGCGGTTTGCCGTGTCCTGCGCGCTGCGCTGCATCGTGCCCGGCCCCTTCGGAGATGTGCCCGTGCGCGGCGGACGTTGCGAATGCGTGCTGCGTGTCTTGCCCGTCCGCCCGCTTGCTTGTCGCTTGCTTGCCGCTTGTTTGTTGCCTGTTCGCTGCTTTCCTGCCGGATTGCCGGGGTCAAGCATAGCATCGGGTGGCGGCGCGGCGTCCGATGCGTGACGCGCTCGCGGCGCGTCCCTGAAGCGCGCCGTTCAGTGCCGCTCGGCGTGCCGCGCCAGCGCCACGAACTGCCGGAGCGTGGCCGAGGGGTCGCCCTCGCGCCAGCCGAGCGAGAGCTTCGCGCTCATCCGCACGCCGGTGATGTCGAGATAGCGCACGCCCTTGACCTGCACCTGGGCGATGGCGGCGGGCACGATCGACACGCCGAGCCCCGCCGCCACCAGATTCACGACCGAGGCGATCTGCGGCGCGGGCTGCGCGAGGCGCGGACTGAAACCCGCTTCGGCGCAGGCGCGCACGATTTCCTCGTGCAGCGTGATGCCGGCCGGGCCGGGCACCAGCACGAAAGATTCGTTCGCGAGCGCGGCGAGCGGCAGACGCCTCCGCGCGGCCAGCGGATGCGCGGAGGGCAGCACGATCTTCATCGGCTCGTCGGGCAGGCGATGCACCGCGATGCCCGCGAGCGCGCTCGCATCGCTCAGGCTCGTGCGGCCGGGGCGGAAGAACACGGCGTCGTGGCGGCCTTCGGCGAGGCCTTGCACCAGCATCGGCGTATTGGCTTCGTCGAGCGTGAGCTGGACGTCGGGATAGCGCTGCGTGTAGCGCTGGATCAGCGTGGGCACGAGCGGATT
Source organism: Paraburkholderia sp. J94 (assembly GCF_905220285.1). Lineage (NCBI taxonomy): Bacteria > Pseudomonadati > Pseudomonadota > Betaproteobacteria > Burkholderiales > Burkholderiaceae > Paraburkholderia > Paraburkholderia sp. J94. The sequence continues at coordinate 150,506 of NZ_CAJMZH010000001.1, forward strand.
GAACGCCGCCGAGCCGGTGAAGCCGATGCGGATCTGTCCCGATTCGCCGCGCGCCGCGCGTTGCGCGGCCTGGGCGGCGCGCGCGGCGTCGTCGAGCACGCGGCGCGCTTCGACGAGAAAGGCCTCGCCCGCGTGCGTGAGCGTGGCGCCTTGCGGCGTGCGCACGAACAGCTCGACGCCCAGTTCGCGTTCGAGGCTCTTGATCTGCTGGCTCAGCGGCGGCTGGCCGATGCCGAGTTTTTCGGCGGCGCGCGTGAAATTGCGTTCGGCGGCGACCGCCATGAAATAGCGCAGATGACGAAGTTCCATGAGCGGCGTGGTGAGGGACGATATGCGCGGTGTACGCGTGAAGGGCCAGTGCTAAAACATATCGCACTAGCCAGTTCCATATATTGGACAGTATAACGAACGAGCGGGACAATTTGCCTCGTCATTGCAGATCGCCGCGAGGCTTCGTCATCATGAGCACCCAGCATCCCGCCGCACCGCGCCGCGTTTCGGCCGTCGCGCCCGCTTCACAGTCTTCCGCTTCACAGTCTTCCTCATCCGCCGTTTCGTCGCCCGCGAGCCGCACCGGCGTCGATCCCGGCTCGCCCGCGTACCGGCGCATCAGCCTCGCGCTGTTTCTCGCCGGTTTCGCGACGTTTTCGCTGCTCTATTGCGTGCAGCCGCTGCTGCCCGTGTTCGCGAGCGAATTCCACATCGGCGCGGCGCAAAGCTCGCTCGCGCTTTCGCTGTCGACCGGCCTGCTCGCGATTTCGATTCTCTGCGCGGGCGCGTTGTCGGAGCGCGTCGGGCGGCGCGGGCTGATCTTCGGTTCGATGACGCTGGCCGCGCTGTTCAACGTGGCCGCCGCGTTCGAGCCCGCGTGGCACGGCATTCTGGTGGCGCGCGCGCTCGAAGGCTTCGCGCTCGGCGGCGTGCCCGCGGTCGCGATGGCCTATCTCGCCGAGGAAATATCGGCAGGCGGACTCGGGCTCGCGATGGGGCTGTACGTGGGCGGCACCGCGTTCGGCGGCATGGTGGGGCGCGTGGGCATGAGCTGGCTCGCGGAGCATCTGTCGTGGCGCACGGCCATGCTGACGATCGGCGTGATCGACGTGGCCGCCGCGCTGGCGTTCTTCGTGCTGCTGCCCGCGTCGCGTAACTTCGTGCGACGCACCGATTTGAGCCCCGCGCATCACGTCGCGCTCTGGCGCAAGCATTTGTCGGCCTCGACGCTGCCTGCCGTGTTCGCGACCGGCTGCCTCGCGATGGGCGTGTTCGTGACGGTCTACAACTACGCGGGTTTTCGTCTGCTCGCGCCGCCGTTCGACCTGAGCGCGACGCAAACCGGCATGATCTTCTGCGCGTATTTCGCAGGCATCGTGGCGGCGTCGGCGGCGGGCGCGCTCGCGGACCGCTGCGGCCGCGCGCCGGTGCTGATCGGCGGCGTGATCGTGGCGGCCATCGGGCTCGCGCTCACGCTGTCGAGCGCGCTGGCGCTGGTGGTGATCGGCATCGTCGTGCTCACCGTGGGTTTCTTCACGACGCATTCGGTCGCGAGCGGCTGGGTCGGGCAACTCGCGGATGGCGCGAAGGGCCACGCCACTTCGCTGTATCTGCTGGCCTACTATCTGGGGTCGAGCGTGCTGGGCTCGTGGGGCGGCTGGTTCTGGCAGAAGGGCCAGTGGCCTTCCGTGGCGGGCTTTGCGTTCGCGATGCTGGCGGTGTGCGGCGCGCTGGGCTTCGTGATCGCCCGCAAGCAGGCGGGTGTGCGCGTGAAGATCTGACGCGGATATTCGATGCAAGCAGGCGCGCAACCGGTCAAACCGGCTGCGCGCCTTTTTCATTTCGGGCGTCGATCGCGTGAAAAACGCACGATAGGGACGCGAAATTCACGCGCCCCACGCCGAACGGCGAATCACGCTGCAAAAGTTGCCCGCGTGGAAATGCGGGTCTTTATCGGCGATCACATCGGCCTTCACGTTGCCGAAGGTCGTATCGGGCTTGTGCTTGATGCCGTCGTAGAAGGTCTGGATGATGTCTTCCTTGAAATGCGGCGTGCGCGGATGCGCGTGCACGACGGCGTCGCGCTCCGTATGGCTGTACTCGTGATACGTGAGGCCGAGCACGTCCATCTCCACGCCCGCCGTCACCAGCGCGATCACGGGATGCATATGCTGAGGAATACCAGGCGTAGTGTGAAGCGCGATCGAGGTCCACACGAGGTCGATGTCCTGTTGCGCGATGCCGCGCGCGCGCAGGAACTCGCGCGCGGCGTTCGCGCCATCCACCTCGAAGCGCTCGTGCGCGCTGCTGTGCGTAGGCATCAGGCCGACGTCATGGAACATCGCGCCCGCATAGAGCAGTTCGCGGTCGAACTTCAGGCCGCGCTTGAGGCCCGCGAGCGCGCCGAAGTAATAGACGCGGCTCGAATGGTTGAACAGCAAGGGCGATTCGGTATCGCGCACGAATTCGGTGATTTCGCGCGCAAGCTGGCTGTCGGGGATGGCAACGTCTGCGAGTTCGAGGCTCATGGCGGGACTCCGTCGGGTGGGTATGGACGCTATTCTGGGCTGTGCTAGCATTGTCCAGAATCGACTGAGTACGTCGATTTCTGCCATTTCGCGCGTAATCAGGACATAGCGTGAGCCGCGCAGGAAAATGGCTGAAATTGACGTAAAACGCGCGATTCAGCCGCGCGGTTTTTCTCCCCGGAATCCGACCCTCATGCCGAAAATCGTCGCCATTCTCGCGCTGCCCGGCGTGCAGCTGCTCGACGTCAGCGGGCCGCTCGACGTCTTCGCACAGGCCAATACCGAATCGGGCCGCGCGTTCTACGATCTGCGCGTGATCGCGTGCCGCGCGGGCCCGATCCGCAGTTCGTCGGGCGCGCGTCTGTTGCCCGACGCCGTGGCGGGACAGACCACGGAACGCATCGACACCTTGCTCGTGGCCGGTGCGCCCGACGCCGCCACGCAGCAGCTTGCGCCGCGTGTGCGCGACTGGCTGCGCGCCACGGCGGCGCGTTCGCGGCGCTTCGGCTCGGTTTGCACGGGCGCGTTCGCGCTGGCGGCGAGTGGCCTGCTCGACGCGCGCCGGCTGACCACGCACTGGGCGTCGGTGGACGCGCTCGAGCAGGCGTGTCCTGGCGTGATCATCGAACCCGATTCGCTCTACGTGCGCGACGGCAAGCTGCGTACGGCGGCGGGCGTGACGGCGGGGCTCGATCTCGCCCTGGCGCTCGTCGAGGAGGACCTCGGACGCGAGATCGCCATGCGTGTGGCGAGCCAACTGGTGATGTTCTTCAAGCGGCCCGGCGGCCAGCTGCAATTCAGCCGCAAGGGCGAGACGCGTCCTTCGGGCCGCTCGGCGCTACAGGAATTGCAGCGCTGGGTGGCGGCGAATCCCGAACTGCCGCATCGCGTGCCGGAACTGGCCGCGCGCGTGGGGCTGAGCCCACGGCATTTCGCGCGGCTCTTTCAGGCCGAAGTGGGCGTGACGCCCGCCGCGTGGGTGGAGGCAGCGCGCGTCGACGCGGCGCGCGCGTTGCTCGACACGCACGGCGAGGCGCCCAAGCGCGTGGCCGCGCGCTGCGGCTTCGCGAACGCCGACACGCTGCGCCGCGCGTTTCTCAAGCACGTGGGCGTGACGCCTGCCGAATATCGCCGACGCTTCGCGGGTGACGGCGATGGATCGGCGGATGCGACCCGTCGCGCATGAAACGTGCATGAAGCGCGGCATTGGCGGCAATATTTCAGACAGAAAGCGTCGATCCCGGCGATAATCGCGGGGTTCGAACGGCCCGGTGCATCGGCTGATGCAAGGCGCATCGACAAGCGGCTTTCCGGTCGGAACAGGCAGCAAAGCAGCGAAGCAGAAACGGCCGCACGGGGACATCCCGTCAACGGGAGACGCGGCCAGTGGTTTCAGCGTCGAACCACAGCGTCAAACCGTAGCGTCAAACCGCGCGCGCCGTCGCGTGCAACACGAGAATGCACCAGAAGCGGGCGCGGAGGTTGCGCAGGAAACGATGCGCGATGTGTGCGTGCCGCGCGCTGTTCAGCAAAAACAAAAACCCACGCGACATTTTATGTACTCGATCTTGCCCGCGTTCGTGTCCGCGTTGTTTCTCGGATTCGGCGTGTACGTACTGCTGACGGAAGGCGTCACGCGGCTCTCGGTGCCGTTCGCATCGATGTGCGCGACCACCTTCGTCTGGCAAGGCACGTGGGCATTCCTGTTCCAGACCTCGGACCCCGACCTCGCGGACGCGCTGGTCAAGTTCGGCTATCTCTTCATCCTGTTCCTGCCCACCACGTTCTATCACTTCGTGATCGAAGTGAGCGGGCGGCGCAGCGAGCGGCCGCTGCTGGTCGCGTCGTATGGGCTCAGCGTGCTGCTCGCGATGCTGCTCGTGGTCAGCGACGAAGTCGTGGCGGGCTACGGCAGCTTCTTCTTCGGCAAGTATCCGCACGCGGGCCTGCTGCATCCGGTGCACGTCGCGCAGACGGTGCTGCTCGCCTTGCGCAGCGGCTGGCTGCTGCTCGCGGCGCGCCGACAGACCGAGGCGCGCGACCGCCGCAAGCTGCTCGATCTCTGCCTGGTAAGCCTCGGGCTCTACGGCGCCGCCGCCACCGATTACGCGGTCAATTACGGCGTCGCGTTCTATCCGGTCGGCGCCGTGTTCATCGCCGTGAGCCTCGGCATCCTCGCCGTCACCATCGTGCGTTACGGGCTGATGCGGCCGTATCTGCTCGCCGCCACCGTGGCGCACGAAGTGGCGACGCCGCTCGCGGCCATCGGCATGCACGCGGAGGAGATCGGCAATGTGCTGCCCGAACTCATGCGCGGCTATCAGCTCGCGGTGCAGCACCAGCTTTGCGTCGATGGCCTGTATCCGGGGCAATCGGAACGGCTCTCCTCGCTCGCCACTTCGATTCGCCGCCAGGTCGACAGCACCAGCACCGTCGTGGAGATGTCGCTCGCATCGTTCACGCTCGACCGGCTCGACCGCCGCAGCTTCGAGGCCTTTCCGATCCGCTCGTGCGTGAATGCCGCGCTCGAACGCTTTCCGTTCCGGCCCGGCGAGCGCGAGATGGTGCGTGTCGATGCCATCGATCCGCAGCTGTGTTTTTCGGGCTCCGATTCGCTCGTCGTGTTCGTGCTGTTCAACCTGCTGAAGAACGCGATCTACGCGATTCATGCGGGCGGCGGCGGGCGCGTGGAGATCGGCGCGGCGAGCGAGAACGGCTATTGCGTGCTGCGCTTCACGGACAGCGGGCCGGGCATCGCGCCCGACGTGCTGCCGCATATCTTCGAGCCGTTCTATTCGACCAAATCGCATGGCAAGGGCGCGGGCATGGGGCTCGCGTTCTGCCGCCGCGTGGCCGATGCGCTGGGCGGCACGATCGTCTGCGAGTCGGTGCCGGGCGTGGCCACCCTCTTCACGCTGCAACTGCCCGAGCCGGGCTCCCCGGCGGACCGCGCGCTGCACGACGCGCCGGGGAAGCCCCGCCGCACGGCGGGGCAGGATCACACGGGCTGAACGCTAACGGACGTTCGGTGTTCAGTTCGCGCTGGTCGGCAGGACGAGTTCATACTCCTTGACGCGCTCGATGATGCCCGGCGGGAAACGGCGGATCCGCTTGTCGGTGCCGGCAAAGAGAATCTGCTGGTAGCCGAGCGAAACGGGCCGACCGTCGACGCAAAAACGAAACACGAGATAGGCCGAGCACTGGCGCACCTGGAAAGTGTTCATGTAGCAATCGACGCGCTGAAACGGAAACGTCTCTTGCACATATTCCTGATGCGCGCGCTTCGTCACGAAGACGCCGCCCGCCGCGAGCAGATTGTTATGGATGCACTCGTGGAACCAGCGCTCGCGGCAAATGCCCTGCCACTCGAAATAGCGGGCGAAATAGGTGTTCATGAAGGCATTCGAGTCCTTGAGATAAATGTCGATGACGTGATGGAAGGTCTTGCTCGGCGTCGCCTCCATGATCTCGTTGGAAAATCCGTTGGCGCCACGGGAAAGAACTGCGGGGATCGATTCACGTGCATTCATGCGATTGACTCCAGATCGGAATGGCCGCTGGCGGCGGCCTCGCATGCCTTCGATGTTTGAAGACATGCCCCCAATTCTGTGCGCGTTCACGGGCAGCCAATACCGCATCGCTCACATACTTGAGGCCGGCCTCGACGCTTTGCGCGAATTCATGCGGCGCGGCGGGGCGCGCAAACGTTTGATGCCGGCTTGCATGCGCACGGATGCGAAGTGAATCGCGTCGAGCGGCGAACCGGGACTGTCGCGTTCATGCCTGGCGAATGGGCGAACGCGTGGGCGAATGGTTGCCGAGTGCGCCCGCAAGGCCCCATAATCACCGGGCGGCGGCAGCTTGCCGTATCGTCGGGGGCAACGCGGGGCGCGAATCGCCATGCGGAGCGAGGCTCCTGCCGCCATCGCATCTGTTCATAGCGCACGAGACGTGAAGGCGCGGCGCAAGACGGCGCGTTCACCGAGGCAAAAACATGAGTTCCATCGTCAGACAGCCGGTTTTTTATCCCGTATCCGTGGTCTTTCTCGACGACAGTGCGGATTTTCTCAACGCACTGCGCGGCCTCTTTCCGAACCTGCCCACGCATCATTTCTTCACCTCGCAGCAGGAAGCGCGTGCGTTCATCGAACAGCGCGGCGCGGGCGGCGCGGCGCATAGCCCGATGTCGGGCGAGGCGTGGTCGGAATTCGAAAAGAAAGGCGGCAACGCGCTCGGTCAGGACGCGCTCGCCGACGCCGCGCGTTTCGAGGAAGTCGCGGCCATCGTGGTCGATTACGACATGCCGGGCCAGGACGGCCTCGAATTCCTCGCTTCGGTGAAGGACACGAACTGCACGCGCATTCTGCTGACCGGCACCGCCGACGAATCGCATGCCGTGGACGCCTTCAACGCGGGCCTCATTCACTTCTATCTGAAGAAGTCCGACCCGGGCATGACGCGCAAGCTCGCGCATGCGCTCGCCAACGCGCAGCAGAAGCATTGCGCGGGGCGCGGGCATATCGGCGTGCACGGCGTGGGCGCGATCTACGCCGACCGCCGCACCAACGACGCCTTGCATGCGCTGGCGCAGCGCGAGCGGCTCGTCGAATATTATTGGCGGCCCGAGCAGAACGCCGTGCTCACGTTCGACGCGTCGGGCAACCCCGGCGTCTTTCTCGCGTGGGACGCGCACGACTGGGACGCGCAATGCGACGTGGTGACCGACGAAGGCGGTCCTTCGGCGCTGCGCGAGGAGATGGAAGGGCGGCGCATCATGCCGGTGTTCTGGCCGAACGAAGCGTATCGCCCGGGCATGGCGCGCGTGGAATTCGCCGAGCCGCAGGTGCTGCCAGGCGCGCCCGACGCGCACTATAGCTGGACGCGCATCGAAGGCGTCGAACTCGCGCAGGAGTGCGTGACGTTCGCGCAATGGCTGCGTACACGGCGCGAAGCGTGATGAATTAAACGCGCGTTCATGCGGACGATAAAAAAGGCGCACGCTTCACGGCGTGCGCCTTTTTTCATGGCGTTTTGCGGTGACGGCGCGAAGCCGTCGGGCGCGGATTAAAACGTTTCCCAGTCCTCATCGCTGCCCGCGGATGCGACGGCGGGCGAGGGCATTGCGGGCTTCGGCGCGCCTTCGCTTTTCGCTTTCGCCGCGAGATTCGGACGCTTCAGAACCTCGTTCGATTTCGCGGCTTGCGCAGATGGAAGCGCTTGCGTCGCTTGCGTGGATTTCGCGGCAACAGGCGCGCTGCGAACCGCTTGCACGGCGCGCGTTGTACGGCGCGCGGATTGCGTCGATGCTTGCGCGGTCGTATGGGTGTTCGTCTGCATCGCCGTCTGCGAACCGATGCGGAACACCGCCACCACATCGCGCAAGCCATTCGACTGCGCGGCCATCGACTGCGCCGCCGCCGACGCTTCTTCCACCAGCGCCGCGTTCTGCTGCGTGACTTCGTCCATCTGCGAGACGGCGCGGTTCACCTGCTCGATGCCCGTGTGCTGTTCCTCGGAAGCCGCCGCGATCTCGCCCATCAGATCGGCCACGCGGCGCGCCTGCTGGACCACTTCGTCGATCGTCGAACCCGCTTCGTCGACGAGCTTCGAACCTTCCACGACCTGCGCGACCGATTGCCCGATCAGCTCCTTGATTTCCTTCGCCGCGCCCGCGCTGCGTTGCGCGAGCGTGCGCACCTCGCCCGCGACCACGGCGAAGCCGCGTCCCTGTTCGCCCGCGCGCGCCGCTTCCACGGCCGCATTGAGCGCGAGAATATTGGTCTGGAACGCGATGCCGTCGATCACGCCGATGATCTGCTCGACACGCTTCGACGTCTCCGAAATATCGTGCATGGTCTGCACCACGCGGCGCACCACGTCGCCGCCGCGCGCGGCCACGTCCGACGCGTTCACGGCGAGCGTGTTGCCCTGGCGCGCGTTGTCGGTGTTGTGCTTCACCGTGGTCGTGAGCTGCTCCATGCTGGCAGCCGTTTCCTGAAGCGAAGCGGCCTGCTCCTCGGTGCGCGACGAGAGATCGAGATTGCCCGCGGCGATCTGCTGCGCGCCCGTCGTGATCGATTCCGCCGAAGTCTGAATGCGCTGCACCGTATCGACGAGCTGATGCTGCATCTGGCTCATCGCATGCAGCAGGCTGCGTTCGTCGCCGCTCGCGACCTGCACGCGCGCCGTGAGATCGCCCGAGGCGATGCGCTCGCAGATATCGGCCGCATAATCGGGCTCGCCGCCGAGGCTCGCGCGGATGCTGCGGATCAGCCAGAACATGCCGAGCGTGAGCGCCGCGCCGATCAGCATCACGAGCGCGAGATTGCGCAGCAGCGAGCCGTAGAAGGCGTCGTCGATATCGTCGACGTAGATGCCCGTGAACACGTGCCAGTCCCAGTCCGGCACGAGATCCGCATAGGTGATCTTGCCGACCGGCTTGTCGTGGCCGGGCTTGGGCCAGACATAGGTGCTGAAGTGATTGCCGCCCGGCGACGAGCTTTTGACGATCTCCGACGCCACGGGCGTGCCATTCGGATCGGTCATGTTCGCCTGGCTCTTGCCTTCGAGTTCGGGCTTGGGCGGCACGAGCAGCGCGAGCACCGAGCTGTCGTAGATGCCGAAGTAGCCGCTCTGGTCCGCGCCGTAGCGCATGACGCGCAGCGCGCCGATGGCCTGGCGCTTGGCCTCGTCGACGGACAGATGGCCCGCCGCCGCTTCCTTCTGGAAGTAAGTGACCGTGCCGAGCGCGGTCTGCGTCTGCTGCGCGAGCGACGCCTTGCGGTCGTCGAGCATCCCGGTGCGCGTCATGATCGCGTTGACCACGACCATGACGATGAGTGCGATCCACAACAGCGCGACGATGCTCCACGCCTTCTGATTCAACGATAGTCGCTTCACGTTTTCCTGATTCCCGTGCGGCTCCAGATGGAGCGGTCCCCGTTCCTTGGCGGGCCGTCGCGACGCGCGCGCGTCGCGGGGCAGCCCGGTTCATGGCGAAAAGGCGATGCATGGCCGCCTTCCCGACCTGTTTATCGGCGCGGGCGAGGGGAACTGAAGGCGCGCGATGCGCGGCGCATGACATTTCGCAAATCGTTTGCGATCGTCTGGATAGGCGCGGATTTCAGGGCTGACGCTCCGCCGCGTGACTTTCAGGACGCGGCTTCGATCGCCTCGATCAGCGCTTTCAACACGCTTTCGATCGCCGACGACAGGCGCCGGTCGCGCATCGTCGTGATGCAGAGGCTGCGCTGGCTCAGCTCGGGTTCGTCGATGGGGCGCGCGACCAGCGCGAGGTCGTCGGCGAGATGCTGGAGGCCCGCGAGCGAGAGGCGGCTGCCGAGCGTGATGGCGTTCGCGAGCGCGGCGAACGCATGCAGCGCGCTCGAATTGTTGCTCGTGAGGATCGGCTCAAGCTGGACGCCCTGGCGCGCGCAGCATTCGTCGAGCAACTGGCGCGCGGTGTTGCCGCGTTCGAGCAGCGCGACCGGATAGCCGCGCAGGTCCGCGAGCGTGAGCGACGCGCGCTGCGCGAGCGGATGCGCCGGATTGAGCAGCGCGCAGACGCTCGCGCGCGCGGTGTATTCCACGTGCACTTTCGCCGGATCGCCGCCCGAAAACGCGAGGCCGAGATCGACTTCGCCCGCCGCGACCCAGTGCTCGACCTGCGCGGGCGTGCCCGCGCGCAGCATGAAATGCACGTGCGGCACGGCCGCGTGATGGCGCGCGAGCGCGCTAGGAAGGAACGAGCGCGTGAAGCCCTCGGTGCAGCCGACGCGCACGATGCCGCGTCCGAGCGCCTTGGCGGCGGCAATGTCGGCGAGCACGGCGTCGCCTTCGAGCAGCGCGCGGCGCGCGTGCGCGGCGAGCCGTTCGCCCGATTCCGTGAGCACCATGCCGCGCGGCATGCGCTCGAACAGCGGCGTGCCGACGTCCTCTTCGAGCTTGGCGATCTGGCGGCTGATGGCCGAGACGGCCACGTGCAGCGTCTGCGAGGCGGCGGCGAGCGAGCCGGTGCGCGCCACTTCGACGAAATAGCGCAGGGCGATGCCGTGCAGCATGAGGACACTCTCCGGGGATGGAATCGTTGTGCGTTGCCTTTTCGGCAATGCTATCCGCAAAATTTGAAATTGTTGCGAATTTTTGGCGTTCCTAGACTGGTTTCCATTCCGCAGCATCGCAATCGCAGCGAATTCGAATCGCAAACCCATCGAAAAATTCGCATCGCCGAAATGAAAGGAGACTTCGTGAACGCCAACGTCAATGTGGACAGGAACGCCGTGCAACGCCAGCAGGCCATCGACGCCGCGCTGCATCACTTCGATAGCGGCGACTTCCTGCGCGACCTCGAACGCCGCGTGGCGTTTCGCACCGAAAGCCAGAATCCCGCGCAGGCCGACGCGCAGCGCGCCTATCTGAGCGACGAGATCGCGCCCGCGCTCGCGCAACTGGGCTTCACGAGCCGCCTCGCCGCGAATCCGGTGAACGCGCGCGCGCCGTTTCTGATCGCTGAACGCATCGAAGATCCGGCGCTGCCGACCGTGCTGACCTACGGTCACGGCGACGTGGTGCGCGGCTACGACGACCAGTGGCGCGCGGGCCTCGCGCCGTGGCGCGTGAGCGTCGAGGACGACCGCTGGTACGGACGCGGCTGCGCCGACAACAAGGGCCAGCATTCGGTCAACTTCGCGGCGCTCGCGGCGGTGCTCGCGGCGCGCGAGGGCAAGCTCGGCTACAACGTGAAAGTGATCTTCGAGACCGGCGAGGAGATCGGTTCGCCGGGTCTCGATGAAGTCTGCGCCGCCGAGCGCGACGCGCTGGCCGCGGATGTCTTCATCGCCTCCGATGGTCCGCGCGTGAGCGCGCAGCGCCCGACGATCTTCCTCGGCTCGCGCGGCGGCGTAACCTTCGAACTCCTGATCGATCTGCGCGAGGGCGCGCATCATTCGGGCAACTGGGGCGGCGCGCTGCGCAATCCCGCCATCGTGCTCTCGCATGCGATCGCGAGCCTCGTCGACCGGCAGGGCGCGATCGCGGTGGAGGGTCTGCGTCCGCCGCCCGTGCCCGCGAGCGTGCGCGCCGCGCTCGCCGACATCGAACTGGGCGGCGACGAGAACGCGCCCGCCGTCGACGCCGACTGGGGCGAGCCGGGCCTCACGCCCACCGAACGCGTGATCGCCTGGAACACGCTCGAAGTGCTCGCGTTCAAGTCCGGCAATCCCGATGCGCCCGTCAACGCGATTCCGCCGCGCGCGCACGCGACCTGCCAATTGCGCTTCGTCGTGGGCACCGATTACCGGCGTGTGGGCGAGCATCTGGAGGCGCATTTCGCACGGCTCGGTTTCGCCGACGTGCGTGTGCGCGTGACGCAGACGGCGGCCGCCACGCGCCTCGATCCCGACGACGCCTGGGTGCACTGGGCGCTCGATTCGCTGCGCGCGAGCACGGGCAAGAAGCCCGCGCTGCTGCCGAACCTGGGCGGCACGGTGCCGAACGACGTGTTCGCCGAAACGCTCGGCCTGCCGACGCTGTGGGTGCCGCATTCGTATCCCGCCTGCGCGCAGCACGCACCGAACGAGCATCTGCTCGGCAGCGTCGCGCGCGAGTCGCTCGCCGTGATGGCGGGACTCTGGTTCGATCTCGGCGAGGATGCGAAGCGTCTTGCGTCAGGTTCCGCGAGCGCTGAAAACCGCGCCGCCCGCTAGCCGTCATCGTCACTCTTGCCTGCGCCGCGCGCGCCCCACACCATGTCCACGAAACGCACGCCCAGTCTCACGCAACTCGTCGTCGCCACGTCGGTCGGCAACGCGCTCGAATGGTTCGACATCGCGATTTACGGCTTTTTCGCGGTGTTTATCGGCAAGCACTTCTTTCCGGCTGCGAACGAGACCGCTTCGCTGTTGCTGACCTTCGGCGCGTTCGGCGCCTCGTATCTCGTGCGCCCGCTCGGCGGCATGGTGCTCGGCGCGTATGCCGACAGGCGCGGCCGCAAGGCGGCGCTGATGCTTTCGGTGAGCCTCATGATGCTCGGCACGGCGATCATCGCGCTGGTGCCCGACTATGCCGCGATCGGCGTGGCCGCGCCGCTGCTCGTGCTGGCGGCGCGGCTCGTGCAGGGCTTCTCGGCGGGCGGTGAATTCGGCGCGTCGACGGCGTTGCTGATCGAGCACGCGCCGCATCGGCGTGGCTTTATCGCGAGCTGGCAGTTCGCGACGCAAGGGCTCGCGACCTTGCTGGCCGCGTCGTTCGGCTATGGCCTCGCGAAGTCGATGGCGCCCGCCGATCTCGCCGCGTGGGGCTGGCGTCTGCCTTTCTTCTTCGGCTTGCTGATCGGCCCGGTGGGTCTGTATCTGCGGCGCTTTCTTCAGGATGCCGAGGACTTCACCGAAGGCGAACGCAGCGAATCGCCGGTGCGCGCCGTATTCGCGCAGCAAAAGCGTCTCGTGCTGACATCGATTGGACTCCTGACGGTTTCGACAGCGGTGAATTATCTGCTGCAATACGTGCCGACGTTCGCGATCCGCGAACTGCATCTGCCGGCGGCCACGGGATTCGCGGCCACCATGCTGGGCGGCGTGATTCTCACGGTGGTCACGCCGTTCGCGGGCCTGCTCTCCGACCGTATCGGCCGACGCCGCCAGATGACGTGGATCGCGCTGCTGTTCGCCGTGAGCGCGTATCCGGGCTTCGTCTGGGCGACGTCGAGCGGCAGCGCGTCTTCGCTCTACGTGCTGATCGCCTGGCTCGCCCTGCTGAAGTCGATCTACTTCGGCGCGCTGCCCGCGCTCATGGCCGAGATCTTTCCGCCCGCCACGCGCGCGACCGGCATGGCGATCGGCTACAACGTGGGCGTGACGGTGTTCGGCGGCTTCACGCCCGCGATCGTCACGTGGCTGCTCGGCGCGACCGGCGACAAGAGCGCGCCCAGCTATTACCTGATCCTCACGGCGACCATCAGCCTCGCCGCGCTCGCGTGGGTCAGCCGCGTGCCGATGGAGCCGCTGCCGCGCCGCGCGGCGGCGTGAAGGTCGCAAGCGACGCAAGCGACGCAAGCGACGCAAGCGCCGTGAGCGGCGCGCACGGACTTCACGCTGTCACCGCCGATGTGTTAGGTTGTCCGACGATGCGCGCGTCGGCGCGGGCCGAGCCGCGCGGCGAAAGGACAGGGCATGCAGACAACCGAACTCAGCGACTGGAATCAGTTCATGGCGCTCACCACGCAACTCGACGGGTGGGCGTTTCGCGGGCAGCAGAATGCGCAATGGCGGCTGGAAAGCTCGCTGTCGCGCTATATGCGCGACTATGTGGGCGACCACGAGCAATGGCGCTCGCGCGAGGAACGCGCGATTCGCGTGTTCCGCCGCAAGGCGCATAACTTTCTCGCGCATCCCGCGATACTCGAAGACGACCTGCGTTGCCTCGCGCTGATGCAGCACCACGGCGCGCCCACGCGTCTGCTCGACTTCACCAAGAGCCCATTCGTGGCCGCGTTCTTCGCACTCGAACGCGCGACCGGCGACGCGGCGGTGTACGCGCTCAATACGCCCGCGCTCTGGAATAATCGCGCGCGTCCGAAAACCGATCCCGTGCTCACACGCGACGTGATCGATCCGCGCGTGCCCGGCCATTTCGAACGCTATTTCTTCTGCAATACGAACGAAATTCTCTGGTCCGGCGAGCCGACCGAAATGGACGACCGGCTGGTCGCGCAGTCGGGCACCTTCGTGGTGCCGGGCGTGATCGATAAACCGCTTCAGGCGATTCTCGATGGCTATGAGAGCAACGAAGAACTGCTGCATCAGATCGTGCTGCCCGCGCGCATCCGCATGGACGCGATGAAGTGGCTGTATCGGATGAATATCACCAACGCCTCGCTGTTTCCGGGCCTCGATGGGCTTGCGCGCTCGATCGGGGTGGAACTGGAGATCGTGTGGTCGGGGATGACGCAGGCGCAGTGAACGCCGCTCACGCCTGACACACCAAACCCGGCTTAGGCTCCAGCAAATTCCGCAACGTCTGCAACGAAACCGGCCGCGAGAACCAGAAGCCCTGCGCCTCGTCGCAACCGAGTTCGCGCACGCGCTGCGCCTGCGCGGCGGTCTCGATGCCTTCGGCGGTCACGCTCAGATCCAGCGCGTGTCCCATCGAGACGATCGCGGCCACCAGCGCGTCACTGCGCGCGTCGGTGCCCATCTTCGCGATGAACGAGCGGTCGATCTTGAGTCGGTTCAGCGGCAGGCTCGCGAGCCACGCGAGACTCGAATAGCCGGTGCCGAAATCGTCGACGGCCACCTCGATGCCGAGCGCGCGCAACGCGTGCAGCGTGCGCACGGTGCGCTCGGTGTCGGTCAGCAAGAGGCTTTCGGTGATTTCGATTTCGAGCTGCTCGGGCGCGATGGCGGCTCTTTCCAGCGCGCGCTCGATCTGCTCGATCAGACGCGGATTGGCGAACTGCTGCGGCGAGACGTTGACGGCGACCTTCGTGGGCGTGCGCGCGAGGCGCTGCAACTGGCCGATTTCGCGGCATGCCGTGTCCATCACCCACGCGCCGATTGCGTCGATGAGCCCGGCCTGTTCGGCCACGGGGATGAATTCGGCGGGACTCACGAGGCCGTATGCCGGATGACGCCAACGTAGCAATGCTTCGGATTGCGTAATATGCCCCGTCTTCAGCGAGACGCGCGGCTGATAGTGCAGAAAAAATTCGCGGGCGTCGATGGCGCGCCGCAGCGCCTGTTCGAGTTCGAGCTGGCGCGTGGCGCGCGTTTCCTGCGCGCGCGCGAAGCGGCAGAGCTGGCCGCGTCCCGCGCGCCGCGCTTCCGAAACGGCCACGCCCGCGCGGCGCACGAGCGTGGCGGCGTCCTCGCCGTCGGCGGGAAAGCGCGCCGCGCCCACGCTCATGGTCGCGCCGCGCGTCGGCTGCGCGCGGTCCGCGCGTGCGAACGCGTCGATCAGTTGTTGCGGGAGGCGGCTCGCGTCGTCGCCGAGACCGGGCAGAGCAATCGCGAACTGATCGCCGCCAATCGAGCCGACCGCGCTCTCGCCGCACTCGGTCTGCACGAGCCGACGCAAGCGCTCGCCCGCGTATTCGAGCACGAGATCGGCGCCATCGGGACCGAGCGCGTCGCGCGTCTTGTGCAGATCGTCGATCTCGACCACGAGGACCGTGAGCGCCGTGTCCGCGCGCCGGCAGCGTGCAAGCGAGAGATCGAGCCGTTCGAGGAACAACTCGCGATTGGGCAGATGCGTGGCGCGGTCGTGATGCGAAACGTACCAGAGCTGCGCCTCGGCCTGCGCGTGACGCGTGGTGTCGACGGCGATGCCGATGTAACGCGCGTCGCGCGCGCCCGGCAGCGGCGCAAGCGCGAGCGAGACCGGCACGCGCGTGCCGTTGCGCTTCACATAGGCCCATTCGCCCTGAAAACCTTCGATGCCGCTCGCGCCCGCGAGCGGCCCGATGCGGCGCGCGAGTTCGGCGGGATCGTGCAGCGCGATGAATTTGCGCTGGCCGATCAGGTCTTGCGCGCGATAGCCGGTGAGCTGTTCGTAGGCGGGATTCACGCGCGCGAACACGCCATCGGCGCGGCACAGAAATGCGCCGAAGGGCGCGGCGAGAAAGGCCGTTTCGTAGACGGTGGACGTGCTCATCGAAGTCGCGTGTAGTCCGTGCGGGCGTGCGCCGCACGTGGGGTTATGCGCTTCGTTCAAGCAGGAGCCATGCCACGGCGCGGCGGCATCCGGTGCGTGCGCAACGGAGCGAGCGTGTTGCCGGGCACGCGGTCGGGTTACGTAACGCGGCGCGTGCGCCGACTGCGCGCGTTACGTTACGCCGGACGATGGCGCGTGACGGTCATGCACGCTCATACGCAGGCACGCGCGCGTTACGGCGCTTCAGGCATCGGCAGATTCAGAGCGGGCGCGAGCCGCGTGGCCTTGAACTCGGTGACCGCGTAACTGGCGAGCCCTTGCTGCGCGAACGGATCGGCGGCGAGGATCGCATCGAGACGCGCGCGATCCATGTTCGACGCGACGATCACGCCGCCGTCGCGCGGCAGCTTCGGCCCGGCGGCGATGAAGTTGCCGGCGGCGAACTGCGCATCGAGATAGACGCGATGCGCGGGCAGCGCGTCGTCGATGCGTTCGTGCGAGACGAGATAAGTCAGGTTGACGATGTACATGATGATTCCGTGACAGTGGGCGAGGCCATGGTAGAGGCGCGCGATCAGGCGGCGTGGGCGCCCTCCGTGAGGCCGCGCAGCGCCGCATACTGCAACAACATAATCGTTTTCCCATCGACGATCTCGCCGCGCTCGATCATCGCCAGCGCCTCGCGCAACGGCAGTTCGAGCACTTCGAGATCCTCGCCTTCATCCGCGAGCCCGCCGCCTTTGCCGGTGCGCAGCGAGGCATCGTATTCGCCGAGATAGAAGTAGAGCTTCTCCGTCACCGAGCCGGGGCTCATGAACGCCTCGAACACCTTGCGCAGATTGCGCACGCGATAGCCGGTTTCCTCTTCGACTTCGGCGCGGATGCGGTCCTCGGGCGAGGCGTTGTCGAGCAGCCCGGCCGCCGTTTCGATCAGCATGCCGTCGTGGCCGTTGACGAAGGCGGGCATGCGGAACTGGCGCGTGAGCACGACATTGCCGGTCGCGGGATCGTGCAGCAGGATCGTCGCGCCATTGCCGCGGTCGTAGGTTTCGCGGCTCTGGCGCTGCCAGCTGCCGTCGCCGCGCCGGTAGTCGAACGTGACCTTCTTCAGCACGTACCAGTTATCGGACAGCAGGGTGGTATCGACGATGCGGACGCGGTCGCGGGTGGCGGTCATGCGAGTCTCCAATGGCGGTTTTCTGGGCGCGAGCCGGAACGCAGCGCGTGCGTGAGCAGCACGAATCCGGCTCGATCTGCCTTGCATGGTAACGTGCAGACTCGTGCAATTTCAAGAAAATTCGTGCAAACCGCCGATGGAAAAAAGGGACGCCTATCGGCTCCGGCTTTTCCGCGCCGTCCCCGCCGCGGTTTTGCCACGCGCTTTCACCGCAGTCGCTTCGTCCACCTCAGTCATCTCCGCAGCCGCTTCGTGCTGCGCGCGCACGATCTCGATCAGCCGCCGCGCGGCGGGCGACAGATAGCCGTCGTTGCGATGCACGACGCCGAATTCGCGCGTCATCGTCGTGACGGGGTTCGGCAGTTCGACCAGCGCGGGCGTGAAGCGGCCCGCCTCCAGATTGCGCCGCGAAATAAAGCTCAGCAGGCCGGTTTCGGCGATCAGGCGCGGCACCGCCGCGATCGAACTCGTCATCACGGCGGCGCGCGGCGCGGGCAGGCCGTGCGCCGCGAACACGGCTTCGAGCCACTGCCGCGTCGCGACCGACTGCGCGGGCAGCACCCAGCCGCACGCGGACATCGCTTCGAGCGTCGCGCGCTTGCCCGCGAGCGGATGCGTGGCGCTGGCGGCCACCACCACGTCATCGGCGAGGATGGGGATTTGCACCAGCGCGTCGTCGTGACGGCCGAGCGGCCCGATCACCACATCGAGCTGGCGCTTGCGCAAGGCGTCCTGCAACACGTCGTTCATGCCGATCTGCAGTTCCACGACCACGGCGGGCGCTTCCTCGTGCAGCACGCGGCAGGCGGTCGGCATGATGAATTCGGCGATGGTGGCCGCCGCGCCCACTTTCACGAGCCCCGACAAGCCCGCGCCGAGCGTGGCGATTTCGCGCTGGGTTTCGTCGAGCGTGCGTTCGACCAGGCGCACGCGCTCCTGCAGCAGCCGCCCGGCGTCGGTCAGGCGGATGCCGCGCCCGCTGCGCTCGAACAGCGCCGCGCCATAGGTCTGCTCCAGCCGGTCGATGCACTTCGAGAGCGCGGGCTGGCTCACGTGCAGCGCCTCGGCGGCGCGTCCGAGATGG
Organism: Paraburkholderia sp. J94; assembly: GCF_905220285.1. Lineage (NCBI taxonomy): Bacteria > Pseudomonadati > Pseudomonadota > Betaproteobacteria > Burkholderiales > Burkholderiaceae > Paraburkholderia > Paraburkholderia sp. J94. The sequence continues at coordinate 168,933 of NZ_CAJMZH010000001.1, forward strand.
CCGAGTTCGGCCACTTTCGCGAAATACATCAGGTCGCGCACCTGCAGATTCATGACCATGCGCGCCGCCTTCCGGCGTCTGCGCCGCGTGAGGAATTCATAGCTGATGGGAATGAAAAGATGAAAAATCGAAAATAGACATTATGAGTCGCGGTGTCAACAATGGCGTGAGGAAGCCATCAGGCCTTCGCGTTCAACAAGGAGACACCCGATGTCGTATCGCATTCTCGTCACCGCGCCGCGTCTGGCGCCCGCCGGTCAGCGCGTGCTGGCCGCCGCGCAGTGCGAGACCGTCTATATCGACGACGCCCAGGACGCCGCGCAGGTCGCGCGCATTCTCGCCACGCAGCCCATCGACGCGGTCATCTCGCGCACGGTCGAACTGAGCGGCGCGGCCATCGCGGCCTGCCCGACGCTGCGCGTGATCTGCAAGCACGGCGTGGGCGTGACCAATATCGACGTCGACGCCGCCACGCAGCGCGGCATTCCGGTTTTCACGACGCCCGGCACGAACACGCATTCGGTCGCGGAACTCGCGATCGGCCTGATGCTGGCCGCGGCGCGCAAGCTCAACTTCTTCGACAGCGAACTGCGCGCGGGCCGCTGGACCCGCACGGGCGACGGCCGTCAGCTGCATGGCCGCACGCTCGGCCTCGTCGGTTACGGGCAGATCGGCCAGCGCGTCGCGGCGATCGCGCATGCGCTCGGCCTGCACGTGCGCGCCTTCGATCCGGTCGCGAAGCAGGCCGACGCGCAGCCTTTCGTCACGCTCGAATCGTCGCTCGACGCGCTGCTCGCGCAGGCCGACGTGCTGAGCCTGCATTGTCCCGTCAACGCGCACACGCGCAATCTGCTCGACGCCGAGGCTATCGCGCGTTTGCCGGACGGCGCGATCGTCGTCAACACGGCGCGCGGCGAGCTGATCGACGAAGCGGCGCTCGTGGCCGCGCTGCGCAGCGGCAAGCTGGCGGCGGCGGGTCTCGACACCTTCCGCAACGAGCCGCTGCCCGCCGACGATCCGCTCGCCGCGCTGCCCAACGTCGTGCTCACGCCGCACGTGGGCGGCTCGACGCCCGACGCGCTCGACGCCGTCGCCGTGTCCGCCGCCGAAACCTGCCTGCGCTTCCTGCGCGGCGAGGTGGTTAATGCCGCCGCCTGCGTGAACGGCGCCGTGCTCAAGCATCATCAATCCGATATCAAGGTCATCGCATGAACTCCAACCAGGATCGGGCCGGCTGGCCCGCAGGCTTTTTCGTCGGCCAGCGCACCTCGCTGCCCAGCGCCGCGCAGATCGAGGCGTTTCGCAGCGTGCCGGTCGCGCATGCGGGCGACTGCATGGGCCGCAGCACCGGCGCTTACGGTCTGAGCGCTTATCACCACTCGGTCACGCTGACGATGTGCGGCCCGGCCATCACGGTGCGCGTGCGTCCCGGCGACAACATGATGATCCACAAGGCGATCGAACTCGCGCAGCCGGGCGATGTGATCGTCGTCGACGGCGGCGGCGATCTGACCCAGGCGCTGATCGGCGGGCTGATGCGCACGTCGGCGCTGACGAAGAAGATCGGCGGCTTCGTGATCGACGGCGCGATCCGCGACCTGGCCGAGTGGGCCGAAGGCGGCATTCCGGTCTACGCGCGCGGTCACACGTTCCGCGGTCCGAGCAAGGAAGGTCCGGGCGAAGTGAACGTGCCGATCGCGTGCGCGGGCATGGTCGTGAATCCCGGCGACCTGATTCTCGGCGACGCCGACGGCGTGATCGCCGTGCCGGTCGACCGGCTCGACGCGCTGCTGCCGCTGGTGCGCGCGCACGCCGACAAGGAAGACACGATCCGCGCGACCAACCAGGCGGGCAGCGCGGACCCGGAGCGCTTCAACGCGCTGCTGCGCAAGAAGGGCTGCCCGGTTTAAAACGCCGACGCGAACGCGAACGCGAACACGCAAACGCAGCGACATCAAAAAACAAGACAGGAGACTAGGCTATGCAATCGAGCACCCCCGTCGCCGGTGTGCATGATGCGCGCGAGGCGGCCGATGGGCCGCGTGCCGCAGACGGCGCGCACGAAGTCCATCGCGCCTATGCCGCGCCCGAGGTCCACGCGCGCCAGATTTCGGCGCGTCTCGACCGGCTGCCGCCCAGCGCGCCCGTGTGGCTCCTGATCGGCGCGCTCGCGCTCGGCGGCTGGTTCGAGATCTACGACATGTTCCTCACGGCCTATATCGGGCCGGGGCTCGTCAAGGCCGGCATCTTCACGAAGACGACGGCCTCGCTGTTCGATCTCGGCGGCCTGGGCGCGTTCGTCGCGGCGCTGTTTCTCGGGCTCTTTATCGGCACGATCGGCGTGGCGTTTATCGCGGACCGGCTCGGCCGACGCCGCGTGTTCGTCGGCGCGCTGCTCTGCTATACCTTCGCCGCCGTGATGATGTCGCTGCAGGACGCGCCCGGCTGGATCGTGTTCTGGCGCGTGGTGGCGGGCATCGGCGTGGGCGCGGAACTCGTGACCATCGACGCCTACGTTTCCGAGTTCGTGCCCGCGCGTTTGCGCGGCCGTGCCTTCGCGTTCGTGCAGGCGATCCAGTACACGTCGATTCCGACCATCGCGTTTCTCTCGTGGCAGCTCGTGCCGATCGCGCCGTTCGGTCAGGACGGCTGGCGCTGGGTCGTGTGGATCGGCTGCTCGGGCGCGGCGTTCGTCTGGCTGATCCGCCTCGGTTTGCCGGAAAGCCCGCGCTGGCTGATCCAGCATGGCCGCATCGCCGAAGCCGAAGCGATCGTCGCGCGGCTGGAAAAGCGCATCGAGCGCGCGACGGGCAAGCCGTTGCCGATTGCTCATGTCCCGCAGGTCGCGCCTCAGGTCGATAACGTTGCGCACGCAACTTCAACGGTATCAGCATCGACAGAAAGCGATAGCCCGTGGAACGCGCGCTATCGCCGCCGCACGATCATGCTGCTGGTGTTCAACTTCTTCCAGTCGATCGGCTATTACGGTTTCGCGAGCTGGGTGCCCACGCTGCTCGCCGAAAAAGGCGTGACGCTCACGCACAGCCTCTGGTATTCGTTTCTGATCGCCATCGCGAGTCCGCTCGGGCCGCTGTTGTCGATGCTGATCGCCGACCGCGTCGAGCGCAAATGGCTGATCGTCGGCGCGTCGGCGGCGATGGCGGTGCTCGGCGTCATCTTCGCGCAGCAGCGCGAGCCGATGCTGCTCGTCGCGATGGGCCTGCTGATGACGCTCGCGGGCAACTGCATGACGTTCTCGTACCGCACCTACCAGGCCGAACTGTTCCCGACGCGCATGCGGGCGCGCGCCATCGGCCTCGTCTATTCGGCGAGCCGCATCAGCGCGATGCTCTCGGGCTTCCTGATCGGCTTCTTCCTGCGTCACCTCGGCGTGCCCGGCGTGTTTGCGCTGATCGCCGGATCGATGTTCGTGGTGATGCTCACGATCGGCCTGTTCGGCCCGCGCTCGCGCGGCCTGAGCCTCGAACAGATCTCCGGTTGAATTCGCTTAATCTGGTTTTGCCCGAGGGCACCGCATGTTCTATCTCGATGAACCGCCGCGCGTCGTGCAGACGCGCGTGTTTTCCACCATGCCCGCGTGCTTTCGCCAGACCGGCGTGGGCTCGGCCTGGGCCGACGCCAACAAGGCGGGGCAGAGCGTCGACAGCTTTCTCGAAGGTCCGGCGTTCGACGCGCAAGGTCGGCTCTATGTCGTCGATATTCCGTTTGGCCGCATTTTCCGCATCGACGGAGACGGTACGCGCGATACCGACTGGACGCTCGTCGCGCAATACGACGGCGAGCCGAACGGCCTCAAGTTCCACCCCGACGGCCGCATTCTGATCGCCGATTACCGCAACGGCATCATGCAACTCGATCCGCAAAACGGACGCGTGGAGCCGCTGCTGACCTCGCGCAACGGCGAGTCGTTCAAGGGCTGCAACGACCTCGCGATTGCCGCGAATGGCGATATCTATTTCACCGATCAGGGGCAGACGGGCCTCCAGGATCCCACGGGCCGCGTCTATCGCCTGCGCGCCGATGGCCGGCTCGACTGCCTGCTCTCGAACGGCGTGAGCCCGAACGGACTCGTGCTCGATCCGTCGGGCCGCGTGCTGTTCGTGGCGATGACGCGCGACAACGCGGTCTGGCGCGTGCCGCTGCTCGACAACGGCGGCACCGCGAAAGTCGGCCGCTTCTGTACGCTGTTCGGCACGAGCGGCCCCGACGGCCTCGCGATGGACGAAGCGGGCCATCTCTACGTCGCGCACGCCTCTCTCGGCCATGTGTTCGTGTTCGCGCCGAACGGCGCGTGCATCGCGCGCGTGAAGTCGTGCGCGGGCGAGACGGTGACCAATCTCGCCTTCGGCGGGCGCGAACGCAAGCAGATCTTCATCACCGAATCGAAGCTCGGCAATGTGCTGGTCGCCGACGCCGTCGCGCCCGGCATCGCCTTGCCGCGCGTGGCCTGATCCGCTGCGAGGAGCGCGCCATGACCGCCGCCTTCAGCCTGAGCGACTATCCGCTCGCGAACCATTCCGCGCCGCGCACGGGCGCGTCGCCGCCTGTGCCGCGCCGTCTCGCGCGCGTGCTCTCGCTCGCCGATTTCGAAGCGGCGGCGCGCCGCCATCTGCCGCGCCCGATCTTCGCCTACGTGAGCGGCGGCTGCGAAACCGACCGCTCGCTGCGCGAGAACCGCGCCGCGTTCGATGAGTACGACTGGGTGCCGCGCGTGCTCGTCGATACCTCGCAACGCACGCTCGACACGACGCTGTTCGGCCACACCTATGCCGCGCCGTTCGGCATCGCGCCGATGGGCATCAGCGCGCTCTCGGCGTATCGCGGTGATCTGATCCAGGCGCAGGCGAGCGCGCTCGCCAATCTGCCGATGATCATGAGCGGTTCGTCGCTGATCCGCATGGAGGCCATCGCGCAGGCGAATCCGCAGGCGTGGTTCCAGATGTACGTGCCGGGCGAACCGGAGACGATCGCGGCGCTGGTGGATCGCGTCGCGCAGGCGGGCTTTCGCACGCTGGTGCTGACCGCCGATGTGCCGGTGTCGGGCAATCGCGAGAACAATCTGCGCGCGGGCTTTTCCACGCCGCTGCGCCCCGGCCCGCGTCTCGCGTGGGATGGGCTGACGCATCCGCGCTGGCTGCTCGGCACGGCGCTGCGCACGCTCTGGCGGCACGGCATGCCGCATTTCGAGAACTCGCGCGTCACGCGCGGCGCGCCGATTCTCTCGTCGAACGTGCTGCGCGACTTCGGCGCGCGCGATCATCTGAGCTGGGAACATCTGCGGATGATCCGGCAGCGCTGGCGCGGCACGCTGGTCGTGAAAGGCATTCTCGACGCGGACGACGCGCGCCGCGCGCGCGACCTCGGCGTGGACGGGCTGATCGTTTCGAATCACGGCGGACGTCAACTCGACGGCTCGATTGCGCCGCTGCGCGCGCTGCCGCGCGTGGTGGCCGCCGTCGACGCGGACTGCCCGGTGATGATCGACAGCGGCTTTAGGCGCGGCGGCGACGTGCTGATGGCGCTGGCGCTCGGCGCGCGCGCGGTGTTCATCGGCCGGCCGTTCAACTACGCGGGCGCGGTGGCGGGGCAGGCGGGCGTGCTGCACGCGTTCGCGATCGTCGCGGCGGAAATGCGCCGCAATATGGCGCTGCTCGGCGTGACGCGGCCCGATGAGGTCGATGCGAGTCGTTTGAGGCGGCGCGGCGCGTGATGAGTCAGTAGCGAGTCAATGTCGCGTTAATAACGAGCGCGCGGCTTCGGTCGTCGCGCTTCGCTCAGGTGAGGTTCAGCCCGCCATCCGAGAGCAGAATCTCGCCCGTCAAATAATCCGAAGCAACGAGCATGGCGACCGCCTGAGCGATGTCCTCGGGGCTGGCGGCGCGCCGCATCGGCGAGCGTTCTCTCCAGAGTTGCTGCGCCTGTGTCCACTCCGCGGTGAGCGGCGTATCGACGAGACCCGGCGCGACGGCGTTCACGCGCACATCGGGCGCGAGCGTGAGCGCGAGCAGGCGCGTGACGTGATTCAGCGACGCCTTGCTCGCCGCGTAGGGAATCGACGCGCCTTTGGGCCGCACGCCCGCATGCGAACTCACGTTGACGACGCAGCCCGCCTTGCCGCGCGCGGCGGCCTCGCGCAACATCGGCAGCGCTTCGGTGACGAGGCGAAACGGCGCGACTACGTTGACCTCGTTCATTTCTTGCCAGACATCGGGCGTGGCGGCGGCGAGATCGTCGTGAGGAATCACGCGGCTGATGCCCGCGTTGTTGACCAGCACATCGAGGCGGCCCCAGACAGCGCCCGCTTCGCGGATGAGCCGGGTTCGATCCGCATCGTTCGCCAGATCGGCCTGCACGTAGGCGGCGGATTCGAGTTCGCGCGCCATCGCGTGTCCGGCTTGCGCCGAACTGCGGGAATGCAGGATAACTGAATAACCGTCGGCGCAAAGACGGCGCGCAATCGCGGCGCCGATGCCGGAAGTCGAGCCCGTGACGAGGGCGACAGGTCGAGTGGTTTGCATGAGGGCAGTGAGGGATTGGAGCGAGCCAGCCGTCGATTGTCGATGATTCGGCGGAGGCTGTCACCCGCGCTCCTCGCGCAGCCAATCGATCAATGCCCGCAGCGACGCGCCGTCGCGCGCGACTCGCGCCAGTCCCACTCGCCTGCGGCCTGCGCGAAACAGCGCCGCGCACGCCGCATCGAATCGCCGATACGTCCGCTTACTTGAGCAGATCGCGGATCGCTTCGCCCACGCCGGTCGCCGACTGCGGGTTCTGGCCGGTCACGAGTTGGCCGTCGACGGCCACGGTGCAGGTCCATTGCGCACCGGGCTGCATTTGCGCGCCGCGCTGCGCGAGCGTGCTGGAGAGCAGGAACGGCACGACGTCGGTGAGCCCGACCGCTTCTTCCTCGGCGTCGGTGAACGCCGCGACCTTGCGGCCCGCGACCAGATAGCGGCCGTCGCTGAGCGTCACGTTGACCAGCGCGGCCGGGCCGTGGCAGACCGCGCCCACGACGCCGCCCGCTTCCCACACCGCGCGGGTTGTGTCGTTGACGGCCGCGCTCGTCGGGAAGTCCCACATCGCGCCGTGGCCGCCCGCGAAGAAGATCGCGGAAAGCGTGCTCGCATCGACATCGGCGAGCGCTGTCGAGCCTGCAATCGCGGCGCGAAAACGCGCGTCGTTCCAGTAGCGCGCGTTGACCGGATCGTCGAGATCGAGACCGTCCACGGGCGGCTCGCCGCCCTGGATCGAGGCGAATTCGACCGGGATGCCGGCGGCTTCGAGCACGGCGAGCGGATGGGTCACTTCCGAGAGGTAGAAGCCCGTCGGGTCGCCGCCTTCGCCTTTGCTGCCGTGGCTGGTCATGACGATAAGTACCGGTTTCATGTCGATGTGCGAAAGAGTGAGTGTGGGGACAGCGTGTGGGGACAATCAGGCAACGACGTCGTGCGCGCGTTCATCCGCGCGTTCATCCGCGCGTTCGTCCGCAACATCGCCCGTGTAATGCGGATAGTCGGTGTAACCGCGCGCATCGCCGCCGTAGTACGTGCGCTGATCGACCTTCGCGATGGCCCAGCCGTGGCGCAGGCGCTCGACCAGGTCCGGGTTCGCGATATAGGGCGCGCCGAACGCGGCGAGATCGATCGTGCCATTGCCGATCAGCGTGCTGGCCTTCTGGAAATCGAGGCCGCCCGCGAGGATCAGCGTGCCACGGTACGCCTCGCGGAAGCGTTCGAGAAAACCTGCCGGCATGGCGGGCGCGCCGCGGCTCGCCTGATCCATGATGTGCACGTAGGCGATGCCGCGCGCGCCGAGTTCGCGGGCGAGATAGAGGAAGGTTTCCGCTTCGCCCTCGAAGTCGCCGAGTTCGTGCAGGCGGCCAAACGGCGAGAGCCGGATGCCGACGCGCTCGCGGCCGATGCGCGCGATGCAGGCGTCCACCACGGCGAGCGCGAAGCGCGCGCGGTTTTCCACGCTGTCGCCGCCATAGGCGTCCGTGCGGTCGTTGACCGCGCCGTTGATGAACTGCTCGACCAGATAGCCGTTCGCGCCGTGAATCTCGACGCCGTCGAAGCCCGCGGCCACGGCGTTCTGCGCGGCGTTCGCGAAGTCCTCGATCACGCGCGCGATCTCGTCGAGCGTCAGCGCGTGCGGCTGGCTGGCCGTCACGAACGCGGGCTGGCCGTGGTCGTCGTAACCGAATGCGGAACTCTTCGCCGCCTGCGCGGACGTTGAGCTGACCGGCGCCGCGCCGCCCGGCTGTAGCGAGACGTGGCTCATGCGGCCCACGTGCCAGATCTGCGTGAAGATCGTGCCGCCGAGATCGTGCACCGCATCGGTGACGTGGCGCCACGCGGCGACCTGCGCATCGTTCCAGATGCCGGGGCAATCGACGAAACCATTGCCTTCGGGACTGATCGGCGTGCCCTCGGTGACGATCAGGCCCGCGCTCGCGCGCTGCGCGTAATAGCGGACCGTTTCCTCGTTCGGCACGTGGCCCGGCGCGCGGGCGCGCGTCATCGGCGCCATCGCCACGCGGTTGCGCAGCGGTCGGCCCGCGAGATCGTATGCGTCGAAAAGTGTCGTCATGTGGCTTCCTGTACTTGGCTGCGGCGTGCGTGCGCCTTCGAGACATCCATTGTGGCCGCCGTGCATTCCTTTTCCTAGCTGGTGCAATGGAATATCATTTATGAAATTAATTCTCGAATAAGCGGTGACATGGACAGTCGAAGCGGAGAGATGCGGGTCTTCACGCGCGTGGTCGAAACCGGCAGTTTTTCGGCGGCGGGCAAGACGCTGGAGCTGACGCCGTCGGCGGTCAGCAAGGTGATCAGCCGCCTCGAAGAACGGCTTGGCGTGCTGCTGTTCCAGCGCTCCACGCGGCACCTCGCGGTGACCAACGAAGGGCGGCTGTTTTACGACAGTTGCGTGCGCATTCTCGACGACATCGACGAAGCCGAGCACGGCATTTCGGAAGGCATCACGGCGCCGCACGGCGCGCTGCGCATCAACGTGTCGATTCCGATGGGCACGCATTACATCGTGCCGCTGATGCCGTTGTTTACGGCGCGTTATCCGGGCATCCGCGTGGATCTGTCGTTGACGGACGCGGTGGTGGATTTACAGCGCGAACGCGTCGACGTCGCGGTGCGCACGGGGCCGTTATCGGATGCGAATTTCCACGCGCGCAAGCTCGGTTCGACGGGGCGCGCGGTCGTGGCCGCGCCGGGATATCTGGAGGCGCACGGCGTGCCGCGCGCGCCCGAGGATCTCGCGGGCCACCGCTGCTTCAATTTCAATTTCCGACGCTCGATGGACGAATGGCCGTTTCGCATCGACGGGCGCACGTTTCACTTTCCCGTGCGCGGCGACATTCTCACCAACAACGGCGCGACGATGCGCCAGCTGACGCTCGCGGGGCTCGGCATCAGCCGCCTCGGCCTATTTCATATCAAGGACGATCTGGCTTCCGGGCGGCTGGTGGAATTGCTGGCGGATTACAACCCCGGCGATATCGAGGATATCCACGTGATTTTCAGCAATCAGCGCCATATGACGGCGCGCGTGCGGGTATTTATCGACTTTCTGGTGGAAAAGCTGGGGCCGGTGTTGCAGGGGTGAGGGTCGAGCGAATCGACGCGACGACAGTGGCGAGAAACTGCGTGATGGCCGCTTCGTTGTCGGGCGTTTGCAGCGCGGTTTTGACGTCTTCCGGCGATTTTCCGACCAGAGGAATGCGCAGAAAGGCGGAGTCGAGAAAGCCGTCGCTGATGGTGGAGAGAACGAGCCGCAGCGAGGCGAGCATGTCTTCGCCGCGATGTGACGCATGCGCGATGGCGATGGGTTTGCCGATCACTTCGAATCGGGAAACCATCCAGTCGATGGCGTTCTTGAGGCCGCCTGGCAGGGCGCGGACGTATTCGGGGCTGGAAATGATGATGCCGTCGGCGCGTGAGACGAGTTCGATGAATCGGGCCACTGGGGCGGGCAGCGCGCCGTGCTCGGCGTCGGGTGAAAAAACCGGCAATTTGTCGAGCCACGCCACGACGGACAACTCGGCGCCTGGCGGCAAATAATCCTGCATCGCCATCAGCAAGGCGGTATTGGTGGACTCGCGGCGCGTACTGCCGGAGATGGCCAGCAACTTCATGTTGTCGAATTCCTGGTCGGTTAAGTCGGGCCGGTTGAGCCTGGTCGGTTAAGCCGGGTCGGGCCGTGATTCAGCAATAGCCGCTGCGCAGCGCCGTCGCCCAATCGGGTCGTCCGTTCTGTTGCGCGATTGCCGAGGCGGTGTCCCAGTCATAGGCCACGGCGCGACATTCCGCGATCCAGCCCGACTCGGTGAGCGTGGCGAAGGCATAGCGCGCGTGCGGCGAGCCCATTTCCATCCGATGCGGAAATGGCCGGTCGTCCGCGTAAGCCTGAAGGCCGACGCTGCCCGGATCGTAAAGGGCGAGAGGGGATTGTCGCCAGTTTCGGGCCGTTGACGCAATGGCTCATTTCAACGCCGATAAAAAGGGAAATGCGCCATCCATCGTAAGCGTGCCGCTGATGTTCTCGAACACCGCATGGAATAAGCGGCCCGCCTCGCGTGTTTCGGTGAGGTTGAGAGTGGCGTGCATAACGGGAGGCATCATGCGGTTCGCGGTACTGGGCGCCGGCGCGGTCGGCTGTTATTTCGGCGGCATGCTCGCGCGCCATGGTCATGACGTGGTCTTGATTGGCCGGGCGGCGCATGTCGCGGCGATGAATCAGGACGGTTTGCGCATTCAGTCGCAATCGTTCGACATGCGGCTGCCCGTGCGCGCCGCAACCGATATCGAGGCCGCCGCCGACGCCGATGTCGTGTTCGTCTGCGTGAAGTCGACCGATACTACCGAAGCCGCTCGCGGGCTCGACGCGATGCTCGCGCCGGATGCGATCGTGGTGAGTCTGCAAAACGGCGTCGACAACGCCGCGCTCTTGCGCGAACGCCTCGCGCAGCCCGTGATTTGCGCGGCCGTGTATGTCGCGAGCGAAATGGCCGGGCCCGGTCATCTGCTGCATCACGGCCGGGGCGAACTGGCGATCGAAGCGTCGCTTCAGAGCGAAGCCCTGGCGCGCGTGCTGCGTTCGGCCAGCATTCCCACGGAAATCGCCGCGGACGTGCGAACGACGCTGTGGCAAAAGCTCATTCTCAACTGCGCCTATAACGCGGTTTCCGCGATCGTGCAGTTGCCGCTCGGCGCCATGGCGCATCGCGACGCGCTGCGCGACACCATGCGTGAAGTGGTCGCCGAATGCCTGGCTGTGGCCGCCGCCGAAGGCGTGCACTTCGAGCACGACGCGGCGCGCATGGTCGAGCAGATCGAAGCGACGATTCCGGGTGGTCAATATTCGTCCACCGCGCAAGATCTGGCGCGCGGCAAATCTAGCGAGATCGACTTTCTCAATGGCGCGATCGTGCGGCGAGGCGAGATCGCGGGTATTCCAACGCCCGCGAATCGCACGCTGCATACGCTGGTGAAGTTACTCGAAGAAAAGAACGCACGTCATTTTGAGCGCTGATTTTTTTGCGCGCTTCAGTAATCACGATGATCGTCTTTATCACAATCAGATAACACGTTGAGAATATGAGCAACGCAATGAATTACGCAAACGAGTCCATCGATCTCGCCGTTGCCGCGTGGCATGACGCGATCGAAACATTCTGCCGATTGCAACCGGACGGCGACGTAAAAGCAGGACCGCACGGCACGCGAGCGATGGTGAGCGGCACGCCGGTATCGGTATTGAACGCGGTCATCAGCACGACGCGCGAGCCCGATGTGGACGAGTTGAGCGCGTTCGCTGCATCGTTCGGCAACAAGGGCCTTCCGTGGAGCATTCAGTCGCGCGGCACGGGTGGCGATGCTGCGATTGAGCCAATCGCGATGCGCTGCGGCCTGACGCAGTCCTTCGCTCTGCCGTTCATGATGCGGCGTCTGGATGCCGACGTAACGAACGTGACGCTGCCCGATGCGGTCAGCATCCGGCGTGTTCCCCCGCAAGATCACGAGGTGTATAACCGCGCGCTGGCCTGCGGCTACGAAGCGCCCGAACAGGTCTTCAGAGGTTTCAGCGCGCCCGCTGTTTTGGGTGCCGAAGGCATGACGGCTTATCTGGTTGAAGAAAATGGAACTGCCGTTGCGACATCGTTCGGCGTGCTGATAAATGGGCACGTGGGCGTATTCAACATATCGACACAACCCGCCTACCGGCGACGCGGCTACGCGCGCGCGGCAACCGCCGCAGTGCTGCGCGACGCGTATTTGCAGGACGCTCACACCGCCTTTCTTCATTGCACGCCCGCAGGACGCGGCGTTTATGAATCGATGGGCTTTTCGATTGCGGAAACGTGGCTGGTCTACGCGACGCCCTGATGCACGCCGATTGACACACTCATATAAACGTTGATGCGATGAGGTAAAAACATCATGAATCTGCAACTGAATGGCAAGCGTGCGCTGGTGACGGGCTCGACCGCCGGACTCGGCGAGGCGATTGCGAAACTGCTGGCGGCGGAAGGCGCGACGGTAATCGTCCACGGCCGCAGCGGCGATCGTGCAAGCGCGGTCGTGGAAGCGATCACGGCTGCGGGCGGCCACGCCGAGATCGCGCTGGGCGATCTGGCCACCGACGCGGGAGCGGACGCCGTGGCCGCGCAATCGCGCGAAGGCGGTGCGATCGATATTCTGGTCAACAACGCTGGCTATTATCACCATCTGAACTGGGTCACGGCGTCGCCCGACAAATGGATCGAGACCTACGAGGTCAACGTGCTGTCCGCCGTGCGCATGATCCAGCGTCTCGTGCCCGCGATGCGCGAGCGCGGCTGGGGGCGCGTGATCCAGATCGGCGGCGGGCTCGCGGGTCAGCCTGTTCCCATGCAGCCCGATTACAACGCGTCGCTGGCGGCGCGGCACAATCTGGCGGTGTCGCTGGCGCGCGATCTCAAAGACTCGGGCGTGACCTCGAACATCGTGGCGCCTGGCGCGATTCTCGTGCCGTCCGTCAAGGCGCTGCTGGAGAAGATCGCGCCGCAGCACGGATGGGGCGAGACGTGGGAGGACATCGAGCGCGGTTGTGTGCGCGATATGGTGCCGAACGACGTGGGCCGTCTTGGCCGCCCGGAAGAGATCGCGGCGGCCGTTGCCTATCTGGCGAGCCCTTATGCCGATTATGTGAGCGGCGCGACGATCCGGGTCGACGGCGGCACGATTCGGTCTGCGTTTTGAGTGTGGGACGGTGAGTGTATGGTGTTGACCGGTGATCGCCGGGCGGGACTTCGATGTATCAACAGTGGCGATCCTTGCCGCAAAGATCACGGATCTTATCTAACCCAACGCAGAGGAATGGTCGTTGCAGACGGTCCGGCATGCTCACTTTGTTTCGGGTAGCGCGAGGTGCTCACAGTCGACGCCGCCATCAAGCACACGTGGCGACGTGATCGCGTTGGCCCTTTGCCGTACAGACTCGTGACGGTTCGGCTTCTCACTGTGCAAGTGAAAAAGCGGTCATTTCAACGGTGGTTTCGCTATTACCGTTGTGATAGTTTGTCCAACCGGTTTCGAACTTGACGATCGCCTTTACGCTGGGCGCATACCAGTAGGTCGAATGGATTTGCACCGCTAGCCCACCGCCAAGGTGCTTTGCATACACGCCGCGTATGACGATCTTGTAAGCGTCAAACGCTCCAGCGCGCACCAGAACACGCTCGAACGCCACGACCTTTACATCCTCGGCGATGTCTGCAATCGCCGAATGGGTGCGCTTGAGATCGTGGAAACTCCAGCTCTTGCCGACCCTCATCGGAAAGCTAAGCCATCCGATGCTGGGTTCCCATGTTGTGTCGCCGCTTCGAAACATGTCGCCCTGGTTGTTGAGATCGACCTCGTAGGGCGGCTCGCCGTTTTTCGACGCGTCGATTCGCGTCTGATTCCCACTCACTGCCATGACTGTCTGTACGGTCGTGTCGCCGGGGTCGCCGTTCGCCTTGACTGTCGAAAACGTCCACGTGTCACCGACCTGGTAGACCGGTGCGTCGGCAACAGGCGTAGTGGGCTCCTGGGCGGAAATAGGTGTGATGAGGGAGGCGAACAAGACTGCAGCATGACCATACCGGTGCAGACGTATAGGGAACCGTGCCGTCGGGACGTTGGGATTCATGTGCTACCTCCTGCGCGGCGCAACTGACGAACGCGCAAGAGAACGCCGCTTCATAGAGGATAGGTAATAACGGAAAAAAATATCCCTCGATTCGCGGGTCCATTTCGGCCAATCCGGAAATCAGGATCAACTCCACGTTTGACAACTTCAGCGCAACTATTGAAGCGGTTCGATGTTCTCCACGGAATCTGAAAGCCTGCTTCGGCTGATTCTCTCCCGACTGCGGTAGCCATTTAAATAAGCCTCTCGTCGTGCGATCACAAGGGGATGCAATTGCCGATTGATTTCCCGACAATTGTATTAATAAATTCTTTCCAAAGAAAAATACTTTCCTACAATTAGCCTCGCCTACCCGGGAAACAAGGCATCCGTAAATTGAGTCGTACTACTGATGATGTGTTTGATTACACGTACTAGTTACGTCCGAATGGAGATAAGAATGTCAACATTGCAAGCTAGACGGCTGGCGGGCGCTGCACTTGTTTCTGGTGAAAGTATGTTCAAGGGGCCGCACAGTCAGATCGTTCAACTGTCACCGTCCACACTCGCGAAGTTAAAGGAGATGCAGGAAATCGCCCGGGAAAAGGCTGCGGAGAAGGCGAGGGACGCCGCAGCGGCCAAGGCGGCCGCCGAGGCAGCCCAACAGCAGGCGATCTGGGATGCTCTCCCGGCATCGCTTGACTTCAGGACGAATCAGATAACGTTCAGCAACGGATGTCCGGTAGGCGGTTGGGCCGAGATTCGTCTTTACAAGAATGGAAACTACGAGTTCTGGGGCCATTTTCACGACTCCGGTGCTCCGTCCTATGACGCCGGAATTGCCTGGGTCATCGTCGACAACGAAGGCACGGGTTTCAGTTTCGAGGCCAAGGTTCACCTCAACGGCACGTTTGAATCGGGATCTCGTGACGGCGATTGGCACCAGACGGGAAACAACCCGCAGATCCATGCACATTGGGCCGCGCTGTGTGCCGGGTCTCACTGGAAGTGGTCGGCGAACGTTAACTGGGATTGGGGAATCCTGCTTAAACAGGTTGAGGACGGCCTCAAGGCTGCCGGGACGATCGTCGCGGGTGTCGTGGCGGTCGTCGCGCTGGTTTGATCAACGTCGTTGGGAATGAGTGTGGCAGCGCAGGGGGCGAGGGCGGCGCATTTCAGTCGCCGTCAGCACGCCCCCGTCAGCCATCACTTCGGATGGCTCCGCCGCCAATCGCGCGGCGTCTCACCAAATCGTCCACTAAACCAGTTCGTAAACGAGCCCTGCTGGGAATAACCCAGCAAGGCCGCCACGCGTCCGATCGGATAGCGTGGATTGCTCATATACCGCACCGCGAGTTCACCGCGCACTTCTTCCACGAGACGCGAGAAACTGGTTTGCGCCACTTCGAGTTGGCGCTGCATCGTGCGCACGCTCATATGCAAATGACTGGCGACACACTCGACCGTCGCCTGCTCCAGCGGAAGCAGCAGGTAGATCGCCTTGCGGACTTCGAGCGGGGTCGTGTCCGCGCCCGAGACGTTCAGGGCGTCGGCGAGGCTTTCGGCGTATCGCACCAGTTCGGGATCGGCGGCGGGATTCGGGTAGTCGAGATCGGCGGTTGCGCAGACGAAGCCATTGAAGTCGCTGCCGAATTCAAGAGGACACCCAAAGAATCGCCGATGAAACGTCAGGCTGGCGGGACCGCGATGAACGAAATGGACTGAGCGCGGCTTCCAGTGTTCGCCGAGCAGCGCGCTGGAGTGACGCGCCAGCACGCCGACCGCGAGTTCGATCGCCTGGTTCGTCGGCGTGCCGGGTTCGACGACCATTTCCTCGCGGATGGTCACGGTTGCGCCGGCATCCTCGACGAACACCGCGAGCGCCTCGTTCAGCAGGTGCCGGTATTCGGCGGTGGCGAGCAGCACTTCGCGCAGCGTGCGCTTGTGCGCCAGCAGGACATTGACCACGCCGGTGCCGAACTTCTGCCGTGTTTCCGCCATCTGCAAGGCAAAGGTGCTGCACGATGCCTGTTCGGCCGTGAGTTCGAGCAGCCGGCAGGCAGCCGCTGCCGAAATGCGTTCGTCGGGGCTCGCGAGCGCCGCCGCATCGATCCCCACCTGTTTCGCCAGTTCGACGGGATTCAGTCCCACACGTCGCGTCACGTCGAAATACCCGCTCAGGGCGACCGAGCGCAGCATTGTCTCCATCGTTGTGTCTCCGTGCTGCGGACGGACTGCGCCTCGCCGTCCGTATCTCCATGTTTATCAACGTTTATTCGTGCGCGCTCGTTGGGATCGGTGTTAACGCCTGGTTTAACGCCGGTGGCATCGAAAGCTAAAACAATGGCGCGCTATCACAAAAGTATAGTGCGGGATTGCCGTATCGTGCCATCTCATCAGTTCGTCATCTTCCGGTCGCAACTCGGGTAATCAACCGATCGCCGTGACCGGAATATCGCCACCCAACACGGAGAACACGATGCAATTTCTAGACGATTCGCTGCATCCCGAGAATCAGAGCAAGGTTGTCATCACGACGGCGCCCTATGGTCCCGAGTGGATGCCCGAGGACTTTCCCGAAGACATTCCAGTGACGATGGAGGAGCAGATCCAGAAGGCGGTCGACTGCTACAACGCCGGCGCAACCGTGCTGCATCTGCATGTGCGCGAACTCGACGGCAAGGGTTCCAAACGTCTGTCGAAATTCAACGAGCTTATCGCGGGCGTGCGTGAAGTGGTGCCGGACATGATCATCCAGGTGGGCGGCTCGATTTCGTTCGCGCCCGAAGACGATGGGCAAGCGGCGAAATGGCTCTCGGACGACACGCGCCACATGCTGGCCGATCTCGATCCGAAGCCGGACCAGGTGACCGTGGCGATCAATACCACGCAGATGAACATCATGGAGCTGCTCTATCCCGAGTATCTGGCTGGCACGTCGCTCGCCAATCCGGCGTTCATGGCGGCCTATAGTGAAATGACGGTGCCGGCCGGTCCCGCCTGGGTCGAGGAGCATCTGCGCCGCCTGCAGGCCTCGGGCATCCAGCCGCATTTCCAGCTCACGGGCATCCACGCGCTGGAGACACTCGAACGCCTCGTGCGCAAGGGCGCTTATAAGGGACCGCTGAATCTCACGTGGATCGGCATCGGCGGCGGCTTCGACGGGCCGAATCCGTTCAACTTCTTCAACTTCGTGCATCGCGCGCCGGACGGCTGCACGCTGACTGCCGAATCGTTGTTGAAGAACGTGCTGCCGTTCAACATGATGGCAATGGCGATGGGGCTGCATCCGCGCTGCGGCATCGAAGACACGATCATCGACCAGCACGGCAAGCGCATGACCTCGGTGCAGCAGATCGAGCAGTGCGTGCGCGTGGCGCACGAACTGGGCCGCGAGATCGCGACGGGCAAGGAAGCGCGCGAGATCTACCGGATTGGTGTGCAGTACCAAACAATCGGCGAAACGCTCGCGGCCAACGGCATGGCGCCGAACCGCGAAGCCGGTGTGAAGAATCTGCCGCTGCGCGTGGCTTGAGGAAGCGGGCGGCCGCGCGGACGCAGCGGCTCGCCAGGATGGGCAAGGCCGGTTCCATCGGAGCCGGATCGAGATGAAGGAGACACACATGCTCACGCATGCGGAGCCCGCAGCGGGCGAAGTGACGAAGGGACAGACGGATGTACGGGCTTATGCCTGGGTCGTGTTCGCGTTGACGGTCGGATTGTTGCTCTCCGACTATATGTCCCGGCAGGTGCTCAACGCGGTATTTCCGCTACTCAAGTCCGCCTGGCAGCTCTCCGACACGCACCTCGGATCGCTCAGCAGCGTGGTCGCGCTGATGGTGGGCGTGCTCACCTTCCCGCTCTCGGTGCTCGCCGATCGCTGGGGCCGGGTGCGAAGCATCGTCCTGATGGCCGCGATGTGGAGTCTCGCGACGCTCGGCTGCGCGGTCTCGGCCAACTATGGCGAGATGTTGCTGGCGCGTGCGTTTGTCGGCATCGGCGAGGCGGCGTATGGCAGCGTGGGCGTCGCGGTGGTGCTGAGCATCTTTCCGGTGCGGCTGCGCGCCACCGTGACGGCGGCATTCATGGCGGGCGGCGCGTTCGGCTCGGTGCTCGGCATGGCGCTGGGTGGCGCCGTCGCGGCGCACCTCGGCTGGCGCGCGGCGTTCGGCGCGATGGCGATCCTCGGGTTCCTGCTGCTGGTGATCTACCGGATCGCGGTCTCCGAAAAGCGCCTCGCGCCGTTGCAGGCGTGCCGCGCAACCCGCCGCACGCCCGCGACGATGAGCCTGCGCAGTCTGCTCCGCGAGTTGTTTTCGACGAGGTCCGTGGTCTGCGCCTATATCGGCAGCGGGATTCATCTGCTGGTGCCGGCGGCGGTGTGGGCGTGGATGCCGAGCTTCCTCAATCGCTACTACGGCATGGCGCCAGGCCAGGCGGCGATGGGCGCGGCGCTGTTCGTGCTGACGACCGCACTCGGCATGGTCACCTGCGGGCATCTCGCCGACCGCTTCGGCAAGCATGCGCCCGTGCGCAAATGGTCCACGGCGATCGTGTGCTGTCTGCTCTGCTTCGTGCTGCTCGGGATCGGTCTGCATCTGCCCGCCGGGCCTGCCCAGCTGCTCATGATCGCCGCCGGCATGTTCTTCTGCGCCGGTGCCACGGGCCCGTCGGGCGCGATGGTCGCGAATCTCACGCCGCCGTCCATCCATGCGTCGGCGTTCGCGACCCTGACGCTTGCGAACAACCTGCTGGGTCTCGCGCCGGCCGCGGTCCTGACCGGCATGGTCGCCGACCGGATCGGCCTGCTGGGCGCGCTGCAGATCGTGCCGCTCGCGCCGCTGGCCGCCGCCATCGCGTTTTATATCGGGCGTCGCCGCTATGCCGCCGACCTCGATCGCGTGAACAACCTGCGTGAGCAGGCCGCGTCCTGAACGGGCAGACGGCCTGGCGCTCCGCGAAGTGAACAAGTAATCTGGATAAGCAAAGGAGATTCTCCATGGCAAAAGCAGTGCGTTTCCATGAAACCGGTGGCCCTGAAGTCTTGCGTTACGAGACCGTTGAAGTCGGTGAGCCCGGCCCTGGGCAGGTGCGTCTGCGCCACGAAGCGGTCGGCCTGAATTTCGCCGATACCTATTTCCGCTCGGGTCTCTATCCGGTGCCGCTGCCTGCGGGCATGGGCGTCGAGGCAGCGGGCGTGGTCGAGGCGGTCGGTCCCGATGTGGCCCACGTTGCCGCTGGCGATCGCGTCACCTACACGGGCTTTCTGAACACGCTGGGCGCGTACAGCACCGAACGCCTGATTCCGGCCGCGGCGCTCATCAAGCTGCCCGATGCGATTGCGTGCGAAACGGCTGCGGGCATGACCATGCGCGGCCTGACCGCTGCATATCTGCTGCGCCGCATTCACGACTTCAAGCCGGGCCAGTCCGTTCTGCTGCACGCGGCGGCCGGCGGTGTCGGCCTGATCGTGTCGCAATGGGCGAAGCTGCTCGGATTGACGGTGATCGGCACGGTGTCGAATGCGCGCAAGGGTGAAGTGGCCCGTCAACACGGTTGCGAACATGTGATCGACTACAGCCGCGAGGACGTCGCGAAGCGCGTGCGCGAGCTGACCGATGGCATAGGTGTGGATGTCGTGTTCGACAGCGTCGGCAAGGATACTTTCGAAGGCTCGCTCGATTCACTCAAGCGTCGCGGACTCATGGTGTGCGTCGGTACGGCGTCGGGCCCGATCGCGCCGTTCAATCCGCAAATCCTCGCGATGAAGGGTTCGCTGTATTTGACCCGCCCGGCGCTGGCCGACTATATCGCCGATCCGGCGGAAAAGAACGCGCTGGCCAACGAGCTGTTCGCGCACGTGGCCACGGGCCGTATCCAGATCGAGTTGAACCAGCGCTACGCGCTGGAAGATGCCGTGCAGGCGCATCGCGATCTCGAATCGCGCAAGACGACCGGCTCGTCGGTCTTCGTTATCTGAGGAGGCACGTTGTGCGAGTCGAACCTTTGACCTGCGCGATCGGCGCCGAACTGACGGGCGTGCATCTCGCCGATGCGATCCGCGACGACGGCCTCTTCGCCGAGATCCGCGCGGCGCTGCTCAAGCATCGCGTGCTGTTCCTGCGCGATCAGAACATCACGCGCGCCGAGCACGTGACCTTCGCGCGGCGCTTCGGCGAACTGGAGGATCATCCGGTTGCGGGCAGCGACCCGGAGTATCCGGGCCTCGTGCGCATCTACAAGAACCCGGAGCAGCCCAACGACCGCTACGAAAACGCGTGGCACTCGGACGCGACCTGGCGCGAAGCGCCGCAGTTCGGCGCCGTGCTGCGTTGCGTGGAATGTCCGCCCGTTGGCGGCGACACGATGTGGGCCAACATGGTGCTCGCCTACGAGAATCTGCCGGAGCACATCAAGACGCAGATCGCGGACCTGCGCGCGCGGCACAGCATCGAGGCGAGCTTCGGCGCCGCCATGCCGATCGAGAAGCGGCTCGCGCTGAAGGCGCAGTTTCCCGACGCGGAGCATCCGGTCGTGCGCACGCATCCCGAAACCGGCGAGAAGGTGCTGTTCGTGAATGCGTTCACCACGCATTTCACCAACTATCACACGGCGCAGCGCGTGCGCTTCGGGCAGGACGCGAATCCGGGCGCGGGCGATCTGCTGCGTTATCTCGTCAGTCAGGCCTATATTCCAGAGTACCAGGTGCGCTGGCGCTGGCAGCCGAACAGCATCGCCATCTGGGACAACCGCAGCACGCAGCACTACGCGGTGATGGATTACGCGCCTTGCCATCGCAAGATGGAGCGCGCGGGCATTATCGGCGACAAGCCTTACTGAGCGCGCGGGAGAGTGCATCGTGACTGTCGATACGACACCGACCATCCTGATGGTCCCCGGGCTGCGCGATCACGTCGCCGAACATTGGCAGACGCTGCTCGAACGCAAGCTGCCCAAGGCGGCTTCGGTGCCGCCGCTCGAACACGACAAGCTCGGCTGCGCGGCGCGCGTGGCCGCGCTCGACGCGGCGCTGGCGAAGATCGAAGGGCCGGTGATTCTCGTGGCGCATAGTGCGGGCGTGATGATCACGGTGCACTGGGCGCAGTGGTGCCGCCGCCAGATTCACGGCGCGCTGTTCGCCGCGCCCGCCGATCTGGAAACGCCGTTGCCCGCCGGGTATCCCGCGATGGACGCGCTGGCCATCAATGGCTGGCATCCGCTGCCGCGACAGGCGCTGCCGTTTCCGAGCATCGTCTGCGCGAGCCGCAACGATCCGCTCGCGTCGTTCGAGCGCGTGTCGGCCATGGCGGACGATTGGGGCAGCCGTCTCGTCGACCTGGGCGACGTCGGTCATCTGAACCCGGCCTCGGGTTTCGGCGACTGGCCGATGGCGCAGTTGCTGATCGACGAACTGGTCTGAAAACACACGTCGTTGACGGCGTGACGATATGGTTTTTAATTTGGATTGCTGATTAAAGGTGGGGCGCATGCAACGTGAAATTCAGATCGGCACACTCGACGGCCTCGCGCCGGGCGAGCGCAGATTGGCCTTCGTCGACGGGCGCAGCATTGCGATCTTCAATATCGAAGGCACGCTCTGCGCCATCGACAACGCGTGCCCCCACAACGGCGCAGCACTGGCCGGAGGCCAGCTCGAAGGCAGCGTGCTGCGCTGTCCCGCGCATGGCCTGCGTTTCGACTTGCGCACGGGCCGCATGGCGGGGGCTGGCGGACTGTGCCTGACGACGTTCCCGGTCGAGGCCGTAGACGGGAGATGGAGGGTCTGCATCGACGACCCCGTAGCGCCCGGCCCGGCGGCTTAGCCAGCGCCGAAAGCCGGATCTGAACCTGAGAGACAAGCAGTTATATTTCCCACAATAACCCCAAGACCTACGGTGCCGCCACGACAGCGCACGCGGATGTTTCTGGAGGAGACGACGAAATGAAAGTGAAGTTGAGCAGCCTGGCAGCGTTGGCCTTGTTCGCCACGGCCGCCCATGCGCAGTCGTCGGTCACGCTGTACGGCGTGATCGATAGCGGATTCCTGTACCAGAGCACCTCGGCGGCTACGTTCCTGCCTACTGCGAAGAACCAGGGGCATACGTATCAATTGAAGGACGGGGGCATCTATTCGAGCTTCTGGGGCATGAAGGGCAGCGAAGACATTGGCGGCGGCTACAAGGTCAACTTCAAGCTGCAAGGAACGTTCAACAGCGCGACCGGCCGGTTCGGGCTCTCCGATACGCCGGGCACGACCGCGATCTTCAACCAGTTCGCGACGATCGGGGCATCGGGGCCGTTCGGCACGTTCGACGCCGGCCGCCAGATCATCCCGATGATCTACGCGATGGCGGAGACCGACGTTCGCGGCGCGCAGTATTTCGGCAGTATTCTCACGGCCTGGCTGGGCATGAACCAGGCGGCGGGCTGGACCGGCACGAGCACGAATGCGCCGATCGGCGCGCTGTACGACAGCAATGCGCTCGTCTATACGTCGCCGAAATTCCATGGCGCGTCGTTCGCGCTCGAATATGCGCCGGGCGGCGTGGCAGGGCATTTCCAGGGCGGCACGCGCGAATCGGCCGTGCTCAAGTATTCGAACTATGGCCTGAATCTCTCGGCGGTTTACTACAACGGGCACGACACCAATCCGTTTCCGTTGACCTATCCGGCCGCACCGGCGGCCGCGGCGACCGGCGTGGACAACAATCGCTTCTACTACTTCGGCGCGATGTACACGATCTCCGGGTGGTCGGTGTCCGGTTCCTATGCAATCGGCAGGAATCCTGAGAAAAGCAATCTCGTCGACTACGAAATGGCATCGGGCGGTATTGGCTACCAGTTCGGCCCGCGCTTCAAGGTCACGTCCGGTTTCTACTACCTGAAGGACCGCAATCACTCGGCGAATCATTCGACCGAAATCGCCATCGGCGCCGAATACAACCTGTCCGTGCGGACCAAGGCCTATGCCCAGGTCGGCTACGTGGACAACAAGGGGACGATGAACCAGACCATTATCTACGGCGCGCCGGTTGCGCCGGGCGTCTCGACCACGGCGGCCATGATCGGCCTCCGGCACAACTTCTGATCCAGCCATGCTGATCAAGCGGAGCAAAAAACTGATGAAAACATCCACGGTATTCGGGCTGGCGGCGGCCTCGATCGTCGCGATCTCGCTGAGCGCGTGGTCGCAAACGCCGGCAACGGCCAGTGACGCGGCGGTCGCCGCGTCCGGCGCCAGCGCCAGCGCGCCGACGGGCAGGAAAGCCGATCGCGCGCTGCGCAGGAAGGTCTATGCGGAGATCGTGAAGGTCAAGGAGATTCGCGCGGGCGATATCAGCGTGAGCGCGAAGGATGGCGCGGTGACCTTGAACGGCACCGTGACCGACGCGGCGCAGATTCCGAAAGTCGAAGCGATTGCGCGAGGCGTGCCCGGCGTCGTGTCGGTGACCAACAAACTGACGGTGAAGAAGCCGTTTGGCGGCATGTGACGCGTTCGTTCGCGTGACGTCGTAGTTGGGTCATGGCTGTGGCGGGGAATGTCCTCGCCACGGCCTTTTTTTATGGCTTGTCGGACTGCGGCGCCACCAGGTCGTCATAGCCTTTCAGGCGATAGATCACAAACGACGCGACCCACGAAAAAATGAACACGCCGATGATGATGAAACCGAGGTTGTTGAAGTTGTCGTTGAGGCTGCCGATGACGTCCCAGAAGCCGCCTTTCAGGTTGAAGTGGTCCGCGAGCAGTCCGAGCGTTTCGATGCCGCCGATCAGCACCGCCACCGCGACCGAAACGAGCGTGATCGTGAGGTTGTAATAGAGCTTGCGGATGGGGCGCACGAAGGCCCAGTCGTAGGCGCCGAGCATCAGGATGCCGTCGGTCGTATCGACGAGCGACATGCCCGCTGCGAACAGCACGGGAAACACGAGCACCACGCCCATCGACACGCCTTGCGCCGCCTGGCTCGCGGAAATGCCGAGCAGGCTCACTTCGGTCGCGGTGTCGAAGCCGAGTCCGAACAGAAAGCCGAGCGGCAGCATCCACAGCGGTCGCGAAACGAGACGAAACAGCGGGCGGAACAGACGCGAAAGCAGGCCGCGGCTATTCAGCAGCAGATCGAGATCGTCGTTGTCGTAACGCTCGCCGCGTCGGACCTTGCCGAACGCGCGCCACACGCCGCGCAGAATCACGATGTTCATCGCGGCGATCAGAAACAGAAACAGCGCGGAGACGCTCGTCGAGATGACCCCGCCGATATCTTTCCAGGCCTCGAAGCGGCTCTCCAGCGCCGCCGCGGTCGCCGCGACGGCGATCGCCACGAGCAGCACCACGGCCGAGTGGCCGAGCGCGAAGAAGAAGCCCACGGAGACCGGACGCTGGCCGTCCTGCATCAGCTTGCGGGTGACGTTGTCGATGGCGGCGATATGGTCGGCGTCGACGGCGTGCCGCAAGCCGAATCCATAGGCGAGCAGGCCGGTGCCGAGCAGCAGCGGCTGGGCGTGAAAGGCGATGAAGGCCCAGATCCATGCGCCGATATTGAATACCGCGAGCACGACGTAAATGCCGGCGACGCGGCGGCGAAGGGCTCCCGGCGCGGCGGCCGTTTCGAGAGCGATGGACATATGACAGTTCCTGAGGTCGGGGCTGTCCTGCAACGGACCACCGCACGAAGCCGTGGTTTGCGCATTGGGACACCCCGCCCGTTGCGGCTGCATGGACCTCGGTCGATGGCAGGTCTCCTGGCTTGCGGGTCACGGTTCGTATGCCGGCCTTCCCGGTTTCCCAGTGGCGCTCAATGGCACGAACTCGCCGCTTACAGTTGCGGGGGCAGCCGCAGACTCGACGCCGGGCGTCGTCACTGCGTTCCCTTTTGATCCCGTTGCCGGGAACCATCAGTGCGCAAGGGTAAAGGGCGGAGGGGCTGCGCGTCAATTGCGAGGGGAGAAAAAAGCGCCTGGTCGGCTCGATGAATCGATGTAAAAGCGGTCGAATTTATCCTGCGCTGCCGTGATCTTTCGCCGTGTTAATCGCCCAGAATTCTCAGATTTTATTTCTGTCAAATGCGCGTTTCTGCTTGAGTGGGCTTAACGTTTTATTCACGCGACAAGGTGTAAATGCCGCATCGCTTGAAACAATACCCTTGAATCACTGTACTCATTGCGATCTCCCGTAACTGTGCCCGTTGGCATTGTGCCCGCTTCGATATATTTCGGCGGGCATATCGACCCGGTAATCGGGTTGAGCATGCGGAGCGTCATTCCGCCGATTCAATCACGCCTTGTCTGGCTGAATCGGTCGAATGCCACGGTATCAAGTTGGTAGAAGGCTAAAGCAATGAATAACAGAAAGATCATCCTCACAGTCGCGGCGGGTTGTATCGGCACAGCGGCCCATGCGCAAAGCAGTATTGCCCTTTACGGGCTGGTGGACGCCGGCATCACCTATGTCAACAATGCGGCGACGTCGTCCGGTCATGACAGCCTGGTTAAATATGGCGATGGCGTGGCGCAGGGCAGCCGGTGGGGGATTCGCGGGTCGGAGGATCTCGGCGGAGGTACGAAAGCGATCTTCGTTCTCGAAAGCGGGTTCAGCAGCGCGGATGGATCGTCTGCGCAAGGCGGCGCATTATTCGGGCGCCATGCCGCGGTCGGCATTGCTCAGGCGGGCGTTGGAACGCTGACGTTCGGCCGTCAATACTCGCTCTCCGATGAATATATCGGCGGGAATTACACGATGGGTAATCAAACCGTTGCGGGGAACTACGCGTTCCATATCAACGATCTCGACCAGCTCACCGCTAGCCGCATTAATAATTCGGTCAAGTTCAGCAGCGCAAATTATGCCGGTCTGCAATTCGGCGCGTTGTATGGTTTTTCGAATCAGGCCGGCAGCTTCGCCGGTACGCCGACGACCACGGTCGACGGCGTGAAAACGCAAGGCTCGTCGAGCACCTATAGCTTTGGCGCCAACTATGCAGCGGGGTCATTCGCAGCGGGGGCGGCCTATACGAATATCCGATATCCGAATGGCGCGAGCCCGGCTTTCAGTGTCAGTGTGGCGAACGTGGATACGGGTGGTCTGCGCGATCTGCAGACGTTCGGTGTCGGGGCGCGCTATCGACTCGCGCGCTTTACCGTGTGGGGTAACTGGACACGCACGTGGCTTTCGACGCTCACGAATACGGCTTCCACGTTCAATAACTATGAAATCGGCGGGAAATATGCCATTAGCCCGGCGTTGAGCGCGGGCGTGGGCTACACGTTCTCGCAATTGAGCGGCCAATACGCCGGCCGCTGGAATCAGATCAATACCGCCCTGGATTACGCCTTGTCGAAGACTACTGACGTGTACGCGGTGGGCGTCTATCAACGCGCATCGGGCAGCAACTTCATCGACGGCAAGTGGGTTCCGGTCCAGGCGGAAATTGGATCGAGCACGAGTTTCATCGGCAATTCGGGGACGGGCGCGCGCAGTCAACTCGCTTTGCGAATCGGTTTGCGCCATAAGTTCTGATCGTTCCGATTAGCCGCGCCTCGCGGACGCTTGCCCGACAAGGCGAGCGCCGCGAGTGCGAAGTCTCAATCCCGGCCCATGCGTTTAAAGATCGAGAGCAGGATGATGGGAATCGGCAAGGCAAGCAGCAAAATCCAGACGAGCACGTACACCGACTGCAGCCCGTCGTTTTGCAGGTTGACGAACAGTTTGACGGGCACGCCCTGGGGAAAATACGAAAACACCGCTGCAATACCGAATTCACCAATGGTTCTCACCCAGGCAATGACGGCGCCCGTCGTGATTTCTCGCGCGGCAATCGGGAGATTCACGAGCCAGAAGGCTTTCCACGGCGTGCAACCGAGATCTTGTGCCGCTTCCTCAAGCGTCGGCGGTATGTTTTCGAAAGCGGTTTTGGAAGACGTAATGAAATACGCCAGTCCGCCATAAATCTGCGCGACGATGAAAGAGGGTGTGTTGTTGTTGATCGACAGGCCCAGATGAGCGAGAAGCGAGCCGATTGGCCCATAAGGACCATACGCACTGACGAGCAGAATGCCGGTTGCGAGCGACGGCGTGAGTAAGGAAAACAGCACGAGTGTCTCGACCGCCCGGGCCAGCCATCCTTTTGTTTTCGCGAGCCAGAATGAAAGCGGCGTGCCGATTGCGACGATGATCGCCAGTGCGCAGGTACTGAGGCTGAATGAAACACGCACGGCGTCCCAATCGCCGTAGGCCGCTTCGAGGTGGCGCCAATGTGTCTCCCAGATCAAGGCGAGCAACGGCACCGCAATAATGGCGAGCGCCGGAAGACGCAAAGCCCAGCCGAAAATGCGATGACGCTTTCGGCCGGGCGCAGTGAGGTGGGCAAGCATCGACCTAGTGCAGCGTATCGCCCTTCGGTTGTCCGTATCCTTTTTCCCTGAAAATGGCCTGCCCGCTGGGGCTCAGGGCAAATGCGGCGAACTTCTGCGCTTCCTCGGGATGCGGTGCATTCTTCAGGATCGCGACATAAAACACGAGTGGCTGCGGCGTCAGTGTTTTTATGTCGCCTTGAGGATTGCGGATATCGAAAGAGACCGTGTTGTACCAGTCTTTCGCATAAGCCGGATTGCTCAAATTGATCTGATCGGGAAGCGGAATATAGGGCAGGCCGGCCGACTTGACGGCGCTTTCATATCCCGACGATGCGTCGACCTGACCCGCTTCCAGGCGAGTCAGCAGACCGCCTTCCGCAAAGACCTCCTGCGGATTCTCCACGTCGCCGAGAAGCTTTTTCTCGAGACCTGGTTGCCCGTAGTAACGTTCGGCCAGCTTCATCGTGAAGATGATGTTCTGCCCTTGCGGATCGATCTTCGCGTCCGTTCGACCAAAGCGCAGGCCCGGTTGCGCAAGCACTTCCCACCACGGCTTCGCGCCGTTGGATTGACTGCTGGCGAGTTGCTGCGCGTAGGCGCTCCTCGGGTTGTACGCGATCACCATGCTGGTGCTGGCCACGGGAATTGCTTCATCGATGAGTCCCGCGCGCTTCAGAATGGCCATCGGCCCCGGTGTGATGGAAAAGAATACGTCGGCGACCATTTTCTTCGACGCCAGAAGGCGGGCCATGCCATAAGCGCCTTCGCCTTGCCCCTGGTATTGCACGTTGTTTGCCTTTGCGAAGGCCGGCCCCAGGCCCTGATCCATCACGACACCCATCGAACCGGCATAGGTCACTCTCACGGTGTCTTCAGCATGTGCGGTTCCGAAAGACAGTGCGACGACTGCGGTGGACATCCACGCAGCGATACTTGATTTCATGCTATTCCTTATTCGTGTTTCACAAGCGAGAGGCCGTTAAGCCATCCTCAATGTAGTGTCTCGTCGTTGTATTGGACGATTACAGTTTGCGTATTTCGTATGGACCACAGTGGCGAATGGGATGGAATTAACCAGGCCGCTTCGTTGCCTATACACGTTCTGTCATCAAGAAAATGTTAAGGCGCGCGCGCTTGCGAATGCCTCATCGAACAAGAAGATCGGAAGGAAATGGTAAGCTGCGTGCAAATAATTCCGATGCAAGAACAATGAGCAGCGAATGGGAAGAAGATGACGGGGAAAGCGGCGAGCGGGAAGAGGCTGCGCCGGAACTGGTCGGTCCTCGATTGCCGTCTGCGAGTGGGGTTGCCTGGCGCGTGTATCCGCGCCGCCGCGTGAGCGCAGACGGACTGCGCGGCAGGATGGAGCACCGCGCCAATGTGCTCTTTGGTCACGAATTACCGCGTGATCCTCAGGCGGGATTGAGTTTCAAGCGAACGACGCCTGCGCCATTTCAGATCGTGCCATCCGAATTCCTGCGCCGCGCCCAGCGCATGCGGCCGGAAGATCCGCAAGCCACCGTATCGGCATTCTCGCAATGGATCTATTCGCTTTACGCCTCCGCATATGGCGACGAAGAAGATCGCGAGCGCGGCAAGGCGCGCGAACCGTTGATTTACCAGACTCGATTGCAGGGGCAAGGCGGCGTTCACGACGGCTTTCTACGCAGCATCGGCTCGGAGTGGCGGCTGATTCACAATGGGCTGCACATGCCCGGTCAGGATCATGTCGATTACTTCACCATCGACTCATTGCGCGTGAACGGCGAGGCGTTGCGAGCGGCGCCCGACCTGATTTATCGGCATCCGCGTTTTAACGAAGTCATGGTGGTGGAGATCAAAAACTCCTGGATGACCATTCCGTCGAATCTCTGGCCCAATATCTGGGGGCAACTCTGGTGCTATGCGCAACTCGACGTTGCCCGAAACGCCAATCGGGTGACGGTTGTTGGCGAGGTGTGGGGCGAGCACAAAATCTGGGTCGGGCGCGGCCGCAAGCGCGAGGAGTATGAATCCGTCTATCTCCGCGCATGCGAGCGCCGCGATCCTCGCGCGCCGGCCTATGACCGGTTCTTTCGCGCGTTATTCGACATTTACTGCGGGCGAAGCGGGATTTAATCGGTCCTTGATCAATCCTCCATGATGGCCGTAATTCTGCCCTCACGAATCGCCTTGATGAATTCCCGATAATCCCGTTTGTTCTGCGAACTGTATTCCGTGGCGAATTCGGTAATGGCATCGTCGAAGGTCTGACCGGATCCCATATAACCGGCAATGGCGGCGGCATCGCCCGAACGCGCGTGCGCACGCGCGAGCGCGTGGGCGCACATGCGTCCGTATTGGCGGAGCATGCCCGTATCGAGCGATTCGATCACCACCGACATTTTCATGTCGCGCAATTGCCGGAGATAAAAATCGCGCCCGTTCTTTCCCCGGCACCAGCCGAGGAAAACATCGCTGGCGGACTGCATGATGCGCTGCCCCGCAATCACGCGCTGGCCATGATTCGCATGCAGACTCTTTCCCGCATAGGCTTCGAGCACCGACGCCTTCGCCTCCTTGACCTGCAGGAATAGCGGGTCGTTGTCGGAGGCCATGAACAGGCCGACCGCGCACATCGTCCCGACGCTGCCCACGCCCACCACCTTGATCGCCAGGTCGACGAATGCGAACCGGTCGAACAGCACGCGCACGTGCTCGGCCAGGCTCTCCCGATACGAGGCGATCGCCTCGGCATAGCCCGATTCGAGTCCGGGGACGCTGTCGCCCGTGGGATGGTAAATGAGCGGCGGCTCGTCCTTGATGCGCGGATGGCCGCCTGCCTCCGTGACGAGCTTCGGATAGAGATGGTCGGGAACCGTCTTGCGCCGCTCGGTTTCGATGCGCTGGGCGATACGCTTGCGCACCCTCTCCACGACGGCGGGATCGCCCGCGCGGTCCTCGTACTTTTGCAGATCGATGCGCTCGTACCAGACATCGAGCGCGCGCATGGACGCGTAGTCGAGCATCCGCTCGCGATATTCGCGCGCGAGGTCGGTGGTCACGCGCAGAATGTCGCTGTAGGGCAGTTCCAGATGCTGCGCGGCGATCACGACGCTCGCGGCAAGACGCTTCAAATCCCATTCGAACGGCGCGGGCAGCGTCTCGTCGAGATCGTTGATGTCGAAGATCACGTTGCGTTCCGGCGTCGCGAATCCGCCGAAGTTCATCAGATGCGCGTCGCCGCATGCCTGCACGCGCAGGCCGCTGGTGGGCGTCGTCGCGAGGTCCGCGGCCATCACCGCCGCCGCGCCGCGATAGAACGCGAAGGGCGACGCCGCCATGCGGCCGAAGCGAACCGGAATCAGGCTCGCGATGCGGCCTTCGTTCGAGGCTTCGAGCAGTTCGACCAGATCGGGGCGCGGCTCCGGCGTCTTCCACCCGGCCTGGGACGAGCGGGGCACCGCGTCGCGCAGGGTCCGCCCCTGTGCGGCCCGTTCGTCCGGCGAGCTGTAAGCGGGCGCCGGCGTGCCGTGTTGCTGCGCGTTTTTGCGTGAAATGGCCTTGTCCACGACATCTCCCATCAGGTAGGTCAGCGCAGTAGAGGTCACGCCTCCAGACGGCGTGACGGGCCGGGAGCGGTGGCTCGAACGGCGTCGATGTTCGCAAACCGTTGTCGAACGCGATACTGGCGGCTGGATCTTATGGTGGCGCGGCGGGATTTTGAGTCAATCGGACGTTGGTCCTATGGCCGTTGACCGGTCGCGCACGGCGACGATAACGGCGGCAGGGCAGCGCATTGACATTGCTGCATCGCGTTTCGGCTGCGTGACTTGCGCAGCCGAAGCGATATGGAAGGGGACGTCGTGTTCGGCGCGATCAGCGTGCGTGTGTGCGTGTGTGCGTATGTGCCTGTGAGGACGACTGCGCGCCACGCTTCGCGCCCAACGCTTACGCGTAGATGATCTTGATGCCGAGCTTCGTGACCCAGTCGGCGAATTCCGCGTCCAGGCCTTCGTCGGTGATCAGATAGTCGATCTGGTCCATCGCGCCGAACGTGGCGAATTCGCGCTTGCCGAACTTCTTCGAATCGGCGAGCAGATAGACCGTTTTTGCCGCGTCGATCATCGCGCGCTTCACGTGCAGGTCGATGAAGTCGGGATACGAAATGCCCGATTCCATGGCGACGCCGCCCGCCGCGAGAAAGAGCTTGTCGACGAACATGCCTTCGAAAAACGTCGACGCTTTCTCGCCCGACACCGCAATCGTCTCCGCCTTGAAGATGCCGCCCGTGAGCATCACGCGGTTGGTCGGCTCGGCGCCCAGCAGGATCGCGATATTCAGCGCGTTGGTGACGATGCGCAGGTTCTGGCGGTCGAGCAGATTCTTCGCAAGCTCGGTTGTCGTCGCGCCGCAATCGAGAATGACCGCGTCGCCGTTCGCGATCAGCGTCGCCGCCTTGCGCCCGATCTGCGCCTTTTCCTCGCTCGTCGGCAGGATGCTGGCGCTCGGCAGTTTCTGGGCGGGCTCGGCTTGCGCGGTCTTGAGGCGCACGTTGCCATGGACGCGTTCGACGTGTCCGAGGCGCTGCAGCTCGTCAATGTCCTTTCGAATGGTGGGCATCGAAACGCCGAATTCGCTGGAAAGCTCGGAAAGCTTGACCAGCTTGGCCGCCTGCACCTTTTCGAAAATCTTCTCTGTTCTGGTCCTTTGGTCCATGTTTTTTCCCTGCAAGCCGCCCGCCCCGCAAATCCGGACGTTACGGCCTGTATTTTGCCCGATTCGAGGCCGTACCGCGACCGGCCTGGTGTTTTCCCTGTTTGCTTTGATTTCTCTTTGACTTTCTATAGAAAGTAACAGAAACTCGATTTCACGCAAACAGGAAGTTCGGGAGCAGGGAATGGAAAACCCCTACAAGCAGTCTGGCGAGCCGCTGCACAGGCGGGCGCAGGAAATCCGCAAGAAGATTTGCACGATGAATTCGGCGGCGAAAAGCGGTCATACGGGCGGCGACATGTCGGAAGCGGACATCCTCGCGGCGCTCTATTTCCATGTGCTGCGCTACGAGGTGCAGGCCGACCGCACCGTGAAGTGGCAGGACGAGTTCATCCTCAGCAAGGGGCACGGCGTGGGCGGCCTCTATTCCTGCTTCGCGGAACTCGGCTGGATCGAGGGCGCCGAGCTGCCCACCTATCTGCAGGACAATTCGCGGCTGCCGGGCCATCCGGTGCGGCAAAAGCTGCCGACGCTCGTGACCGTCAATACCGGCGGCCTGGGCCACGGCCTGCCGATCGCGGCGGGGCTCGCGATGGCGAAACAGCGCCACGCCGAACAATCGGAAGGTCCGACGGGGCGCGTGTTCGTACTGACCGGCGACGGCGAACTGGAGGAAGGTTCGAACTGGGAAGCCGCCATGGCCGCCGCGCACTTCGAACTGTCGAACCTCGTGGTGATCGTCGACCGCAACCGTCTGCAACTCGCCGATTTCACCCACAACATCATGGACCTCGACCCGCTCGATGAGAAATTCCGCGCGTTCGGATTCGAAGTTCACGACGTCAATGGAAACAATTCCGACGCCGTTTGGAAACTAATCGAAAGTCTCGATTACGCCAATCGCAAGCCGAAAGTGCTGATTGCGCACACGATCAAGGGTCGCGGCGTGTCGTTCATGGAGAACGTGCCGGCCTGGCATCACAAGTTCCCTGACGAGAAACAACTCAAGCAAGCACTGGAGGAGCTGGACCATGCGTGATTCCGCCGATTTGCGCGATGGCGCGGTGAGCGCGCTGAGCCGCCTGACGGCCGCGGGCCAGGACATCATCGTGATGGTGGCCGACTCCACGTCCACTTCGAAGATCGGGCCGTTTCTCGAAAGCTGGCCCGAGCGCGTCATCAACGTGGGCATCGCCGAGCAGAACATGGTCGGCATGGCCGCCGGTCTCGCGCTGGGCGGGCACATCGTGTTCACGGCCAACGCCGCGCCGTTCCTCGTGGGCCGCGCGAACGAGCAGGTCAAGAACGACATCTGCTACAGCGCGACCAACGTGAAGATGCTGGGCCTGAACGCGGGCGTGGCCTACGGTCCGCTGGCGTCGACCCACCATGCCATCGACGACATCTCGATCATGAGCGGCTTCGGCAACGTGCAGATCTTCGCGCCGTGCGACGAAGCGGAAGTGGTGCAGGTGATCGACTACGCCGCCGCCGTCGACGGGCCGGTCTATATCCGCCTCGACAACGCGAAATTCCCCGTGGTCCACGACGCGTCGTATCGCTTCGAGCCGGGCCGTCCCGATGTGCTGATCGAAGGCCGCGGCGTCGCCGTCATCGCGCTGGGCTCGGTGGTCGGCGAGGCGCTCGAAGCCTGCGAGCGTCTGCAGCAGCAAGGCATGAATCCGACGCTCGTGAATCTCTCGTCGCTGCGCCCGCTCGATCAGGACGCGCTCGCCACGATCATCGAGCGGCACGATGCCGTGGTCACCGTCGAGGAACATTCGCTGCATGGCGGGATCGGCGCGATCGTCGCGATGCTGATGGCGCGCCGCCAGATTCCGCGCCGCCTGACCACGCTCGGCGTGACCGAAGGCGAATTCGCGCACTACGGCACGCGCAAGGGCATTCGCCGCCATTACGGTATCGACGCCGATGGCATTGCCGAAGCGGTGCAGGCACAATCCGCGCGCTGAGCCGCGCGACGCATCGGACAGCATCCAATTTCAGCCCCGAGAGGCACAGGAAGGAGACGGAAAAGTGAGCATTCAATATGACATGTCGCTGCGCCACGGCGTCGATTTCGACTTTCGTCTGGACGGCAAGGTCGCGGTCGTGACGGGCGGCCTCGGCGGCATCGCCATGGCGACCAACGCAGCGCTGATCGCGAAGGGCGCGCGCGTCGCGATCCTTTATCCGGCGTTCGAGGAGCCACGCGTGCAGGCCGCGGTCGAGGAACTGGGCGCGGCCAACGCGAAGGCCTTCGCCTGCGACGTCGCCAACGAAGCGGATGTCGAGCGCGCCATCAAGGCGGCGGTCCAGCACTTCGGCGACCTCCATCTGCTCGTGAACGCGGCGGGCTGCATCACGCTCACGCCCGCCGTGGACATCGGTTTCGACGAATGGCAGAAGCAGATCGGCGTGAATCTCACCGGTCCATTCCTCTGCTCAAAACACTTCGCGCGCCATGTGCTCGCGAGCGGCCACGGCGGCAAGATCGTCAATATCGCCTCGCAGGCGGCGACGGTCGCGATCGATCAGCACTGCGCCTACACGTCGGCGAAGGCGGGTCTGATCGGCATGACCAAGGTGCTCGCGAAGGAATGGGCCGCGCGCGGCATTACCGTGAATACGGTCTCGCCGACCGTGGTGCTGACGCCGATGGGCGCGGCGGCGTGGGACGGCGAAAAGGGCGAGAACATGAAGAAGCTGATTCCGGTGGGCCGCTTCGCCTACACCGACGAAATCGCCGCCGCCATTCTGTTCCTGCTGTCGAACGGCGCCGACATGATCACGGGCGCCGACATCATGATCGACGGCGGCTACACCATTTGCTGACACGGCAGGTCTGGTGCGGACCCGCGCGATGCGGGCCGCTTCATGAAAAAAAGACGTTCAATCCGGAGACAAAACATGTGGAAGAAGCTTGCACTCACGGCCGCGGTCGCCGCCACCTGCGTGGCTGCCCTGCAACCCGTCAACGCGCTCGCGGCGGGTAAAGGCACCATCGCGATTCTCGTGAATGCGCTCGACAACCCGTACTATGCGGCGGAAGCGAAGGGCGCGGAAAAGGAAGCGAAGAAGCTCGGCTACGACACGATCGTGCTTTCCCATGGCGAGGACGTCAACAAGCAGAATGAACTGGTGAATCTCGTTATCGGCAAGGGCGTGAAGGGCATTATTCTCGACAATGCCGATTCGAATTCCAGCGTCGCCACGGTTCGGACTGCAAAAGAGAAGCACGTGCCGGTGGTGCTGATCAATCGCGAGATTCCGAAGGACGGCATCGCCATCGCGCAACTGAGCCACAACAATCTCGAAGCGGGTTCGGAAGTCGCGCAGCGCTTCGTCGAAGCCATCGGCGAAAAGGGCGAATATGTCGAATTGACCTGCAATCTCGCGGACAAGAATTGCGTGACGCGCTCGCAGGCGTTTCATCAGGTGCTCGATCAGTATCCCGACCTGAAGATGGTCGCGCGCCAGGACGTGAAGGGCGCGCTGCTGCCGGCCAAGCAGGCGATGGATTCGATTCTTCAGGAGCATCAGCATATCAAGGGTGTGATCGCCGGTAACGGTCCGGCAGCGCTGGGCGCGATTGCCTCGCTCGATTCGGCCAACCGTAAGGACGTGATTGTCATGGGCATCGACGGCAGCAACGACGAACGCGACTCGATCCGCGCGGGCAAGCTGAAGGCGACCGTCATGCTCCAGGCGCAAGGCATCGCGCAGCATGGCGTCGATCTGCTCGACAAATACATCCGCACCGGCGCGACGGGCGAACCCGAGCGTCAACTCACGCGCGGCATTCTGATCACGAAAGACAACGCCTCCAAGGTGAACGATTTCTACTACACCAAGTAAAAGCATTTCGGTGTCACGCGGGCGCGGCCGGCAAAGCGTGGCATGCGCCGCGCCCGTGGAAGTCTTCAAGTGAGGTCGTCATGGTTGATTCGATTTGCACCGTGGTACGAAGCCAGGGTGGTCGTGCCGCGAAAAGCTGGCTCGTTGTGCTGGGTGTCGCCTCGCTGGCGGGCTGTCATGTCGTGACGGATCAGGAACTGGCCGCGATACGCGCGCAAGGCCAGCATCATGGTCCCGATCCGGTCGCGATGTTCAATGAGCAGATGATTCCCTACGCCGACAAGAACGCCAAACCGGCGGCCCAGGTCATCGGCGCGCTCAGCCAGAATTTCGACGACGCCTGCAAGCAATACGGCGTGCGGCAAAGCTCGGCATTCCCCTGCAATTTCTGGATTCGCGTGCAAGGCAAAGTCACGCGTATCGACACCACCTCGCGCGTCGGCCGCGCCTATGTGGACGTGACGCCCGCGAGCGGCGGCGAGCCGGTGCACGTCGCGCTCGAAACCGGCCCGGTCGTGATCGGCACCGGCGTGCGCGACGGCTTCCCCGGCGTGAAATACGGCGACTTCGACGATCAATCGAAGTTCGCGGTGTTCGGTCAGGCAATCAACAAGCTCGTTGTGGCGCGCGCGCAGGAATCGCTCAAGCTCAAGGTCGGCCAGACCGTGGATGTCGCGGCCGTCTATAGCAGCTGGAGCGAACCGGCAGGCGAAATTCGGGCGATACCGGTGGCATGGAAATGAGCGAAACGATCGAAGCGAACGAGTCGCGGCTCGCGAACGCCGCGAATGTGATCGAGACGCGCGGGCTGTCGAAAATCTATCCCGGCACCGCGGCGCTCGTGGACGTCGATTACAAGGTTCGGCGCGGCAAGGTCAATGTGCTGATCGGCGAGAACGGCGCGGGTAAATCGACGCTGATGAAATTGCTCGCGGGCGCCGAAACCGCGACGTCGGGCGAGATTCATATCGACGGGCAACTCGCGACGATTAGCGACGTGCGCAGCGCCGAGGCGCATGGCGTGGGCATCATCTTTCAGGAACTCAATCTCTTTCCCGATTTGAGTGTCGCCGAGAATATCTTCACCGGCAACGAATTGACGAGCGGCGGCGTGATTCGTTCGAAAGACGAAATTCATCAGGCGAAAATCCTGCTGGACCGTCTGCAGATTCCGATCAATCCGCGCACGCGTCTCGGCGATCTTTATGTCGGTCAGCAGCAGCTCGTGGAAATCGCCAAGGCGCTTTCGCGGCACATCAAGGTGCTGATCATGGACGAGCCCACGTCGGCGCTCTCGCGGCACGAGGTGGAGATTCTCTTCAAGATCATTGGTCAGCTGAAAGAAGAAGGCGTGACCGTGATTTATATCTCGCACCGCCTTGAGGAAATCATGGCGATCGGCGACTGCATCACGGTGCTGCGCAACGGGCGGCTCGTCGCGGAAGACGATATTGCGAATATCGACATTCCGTGGATCATCGAAGCGATGGTTGGCTCGTCGAAGAAACGTTTCGCGTTCGAACAGCACGCGATCGGCAACGAGGTGCTGAAAGTCAGCGACGTTTCGCTCAAGCGCTCGAACGGCATTTACGCGGTCGATCATGTGTCGTTCTCGGTGCGCGCCGGCGAAGTGATCGGCATTTACGGGCTCATGGGCGCGGGCCGCACCGAACTGCTCGAAACGCTATTGGGCGCGCAGCCGAACGCAGTGGGCGAAATCGAACTGGCCGGCAAGGCCATCGAGGATCTGCCGATTCCGAAGCGCATCGAAGCGGGCATCGCGCTGGTGCCCGAGGATCGCCAGAAGCAGGGCATGATCCAGCTGATGTCGATACTGGAAAACATGACCTTGTCGAGTCTCGGCAAATTCGCGAACCGGCTGAAATTCGGCGCGCTCAAGCGCGAGAAGCAGGTCGAAGCGGCCGACGATATCGTCAAGCGGCTCGCCATCAAGGCCGCTTCGGTGGATGCGCCGATCACGTCGCTCTCCGGCGGCAACATGCAGAAGGTGGTGATCGGCAAGGCGCTGCTGACGTCGCCGAAAGTGCTGCTGATGGACGAACCGACGCGCGGTATCGACGTGGGCGCGAAGGAAGACGTCTACAAGACGATCAGCCTGCTCGCGAAGTCCGGCATTGCGGTTATCTACGCGACCTCCGAACTCGACGAAGCCGTGGCGGTTTCCAATCGGGTCTTCGTGATGGCCAGCGGCAAGCTCACGGCCATCATGGAGCGCTCGCAGTTTGACAGCGAACGCATCGTGCGCGCATCGACACCGGCCACGGCAGTGGTCTGAGGCAACCGAGGTAGACACCATGAATACTCCCAATAGCAGCAATCCTTCGCTGCATC
Source organism: Paraburkholderia sp. J94 (assembly GCF_905220285.1). Taxonomy (NCBI): domain Bacteria; kingdom Pseudomonadati; phylum Pseudomonadota; class Betaproteobacteria; order Burkholderiales; family Burkholderiaceae; genus Paraburkholderia; species Paraburkholderia sp. J94. The sequence continues at coordinate 207,375 of NZ_CAJMZH010000001.1, forward strand.
CGGTGCACACGAAACACAATCGCCAGGGCGCCTATGTGGCGGCGCGCTTCGCGGTCAATCTGCTCAAGCTGCGCATCTTTATCGCGCTGTTCGCGATCTTCATTGTTTTCTCGCTCACCGCGGACAATTTCCTCTCGACCGGCAATATGCTGATCATGGCCAAGCACGTGACGGTCGTGGCGATTCTGTCGATTGGCATGACGCTCGTGATCCTGACCGGCGGCATCGATTTGTCGGTGGGTTCGATCGTCGGGATCAGCGGCATGGCGGCCGGTTATCTGCTGCTTCAAGGCATACACATCGGCCACTATGTGGTGTTCTTCAATCCGGTTGGCGTCGCGCTGATTGCGTGTCTGCTCGGCGCGCTGATCGGCGCGGTGAACGGTTATCTGATCACCGCGCTCAACGTTGCGCCGTTCATCGCCACGCTGGGCATGCTCTATGTCGTGCGCGGCGCCGCGCTGCTCGTGAACAACGGCAGCACCTATGCGGACCTCGAAGGCAATCCGGCGCTCGGCAACACGGGTTTCGAATTCCTCGGCAACGGCACGATCATGGGCCTGTCGGTGCCGGTGTGGATCATGCTCGCGCTGGCGGCCATCACCATTTTCATCGCGCGTAAAACGCCGCTCGGACGACGCATCTATGCGATCGGCGGCAACGAGCAGGCCGCGCGCTTTTCCGGCATTCGCACCAATCGCGTGAAGCTGTTCGTCTACACGTTCTCGGGTTTTTGTGCGGCCATCGTCGGGCTGGTGATTACGGCGCAATTGCAGACCGCGCACCCGCTGACCGGCGAGACCTACGAACTGAACGCCATCGCGGCCGTGGTGCTCGGCGGCACCGCGCTGATGGGCGGACGCGGCACGGTGTTCGGCTCGGTGGTGGGCGCGTGCGTGATCAGCATCCTCGGCGACGGCATGGTGATGTGCGGGATCAGCGACTTCTGGCAGATGGTCATCAAAGGGCTCGTGATTATCTTCGCCGTGGTGGTCGACCAGTTGCAGCAGCGTCTGCAATCGCGCATGGTTTCGCTGACCGCCTGATCCGATACCCGGGAAAAAGACATGCACTACGTTCTGGCTATCGATCAGGGAACCAGCGGCACGAAGGCGCTCGTCTTCGACGCCGAAGGGCAGGTGCACGCGCGCGGCTTCGCGGCGGTGGCGTGCACGCATCCGCAGGCGGGCTTCGTCGAGCAGGACGCCGACGCGCTTTACGATTCGGTCTTGCAGGCCGTCGCGGCGTGTCTGGCCGCGTTTGACGGCGAGCCGCGCGATATCGTCGGCGTGGGGATTTCGAATCAGCGCGAAACCGTCGTGCTGTGGGACGAACAGGGCAAGCCGATCGTGCCCGCCGTGTCGTGGCAATGCCAGCGCTCGCTGCCGATCTGCGAGCGGCTCAAGCGCGACGGCATGGCGCCGCTGATCGCGCAGAAAACCGGCTTGCTGATCGACCCGTATTTTTCCGGTACCAAACTCATCTGGCTCAACGAAAACGATGCGCGTGTGCGCGAGCACATTCAGCGCGGCAGCGCGCGCTTCGGCACTGTCGATAGCTGGCTGCTGTATCGGCTGACGAAAGGCGCGGCGTATCGCGCCGACTATACGAATGCGTCGCGCACGATGCTGTTCAATCTCGCGAAGCTCGAATGGGATCAGGAACTGGTCGACGCGCTCGGCCTGCGCGGCTTGCGTTTGCCGGAACTGAAGCCGTCCGCTTCGCACTTCGGCGAAACGGATTTCAACGGCTTGCTCGCGCACCCGGTGCCCATCGTCTCGATGATCGGCGACTCGCACGCGGCCGCCGTGGGCGAGGGCTGCCTGATGCCCGGCGTCGCGAAGGCCACCATGGGCACGGGCTCGTCGATCATGATGAACGTCGGCCGCGAGCCGCAGCCGCCCGCGCATGGCCTCGTCTCGACCTTGTGCTTCGCCACGGGTTCGCGCGTGGACTACGCGATGGAAGGCATCATCATCAGCGCGGGTTCGACGCCGGCCTTCCTCAAGGAGAAGCTGAATCTGTTCGGCGATTTCGCCGAGGCCGAACGCGCCTTCACGGAGTACGACAACGGCGGCGTGTTTCTGATTCCGGCTTTCTCGGGTATCGGCTGCCCGCACTGGAAATATCCGGGCGGCGCGCAGATCGTCGGCATGCAATTCTCGACGTCATGGCAGCACGTCGCGCGCGCCGCGTACGAATCCATCGTCTATCAGATCAAGGATGTGATCACGGTGATGGAACAGTCCGCGAACGTGCGCCTGAGCGAGCTGCATCTCGATGGCGGTCTGGTGCAGCGCCCCTTCCTGCTTCAATACCTCGCCGATACCTTGAATCGCCCGGTCAGCACGCTCGCGCTCAGCGAGATTTCGGCGGCGGGCGCCGCGGCGCTGGCGCTGCTCGAAACCGGCTTGATTCCCTCGCTCGACGCGCACCGCGAAAACCGAGCGATCGCGCGGCGCGTGGAGCCGGGCAGCGGCGTGGACGCGGCCGCGCGCAATCACGAGCAATGGCTGAAGTGGATCGGCCGTCTTTAAACGCAGGGTTTTGGGAGAGAGCAACGTGAGTGACGAAGCAAAGCGGTTCGTAGGCAAGGTGGTCGTCGTGACGGGCGGCAGCCGCGGCATTGGACTGGGCATTGCCGAGCGCTTCGCGCGCGAAGGGGCGAAGGTGTGCGTGTCGGCGAACGAAAAGAGCGTTCACGACGCAGCGGCGGGCTTGCGCGACGCGGGCTATGAAGCGATCGCCGTCGAGGCCGACGTGACGAGCAAGGCGCAGGTGGTCGCGCTCTACGACGAAGTGGCGGCGAAGCTCGGCGAAGTCGATATTTCGGTGCAGAACGCGGGCGTGATCACGATTGCGAAGCTGCCCGATCTGAGCGAAGCCGATTGGGACAAGGTGATGGCCGTGAACACCAAGGGCGTGTTCCTGTGCTGCCAGGAAGCGGCGACGCGCATGCTGCGCGCGGGCAAGGGCGGGCGGCTGATCAATACGGCGTCGGGGCAGGCGCGTCAGGGCTTTGTCTATACGCCGCATTACGCGGCCAGCAAGTTCGGCGTGCTCGGCATCACGCAGAGTCTCGCGAAGGAACTCGCGCCCACGGGCATCACGGTCAACGCGTTCTGTCCGGGCATCATCACCACGGATATGTGGGCGTACAACGACGAGGCCTGGGGCAAGCTGCTCGGCGACTACAAGCCGGGCGAGCTGATGAAGGAATGGGTCGACAACATCCCGATGAAGCGCGCGGGGAGCGGCAAGGACGTGGCGGGGCTGGTGGCGTTTCTGGCGTCGGACGACGCGTCCTATATCACCGGCCAGACGATCAACGTGGACGGCGGCATGTTCATGTCGTGATGCGGGGGTGATGCAGACGTGATCCATGCGAGCGACGCCGTGCGAGGCACCGGCGTCGCTCGCGGCTGCCTCGACGGGCAGCCGCGCGAGAGCGCTTTAGCGCACCGGCAGGGCGGCGAGCTTGCTGACCGTATCGGCGCAGGCGTGCGCGGCTTCCGCGCCCTTCACGACGAAATGCTCGCGGAAATACTTCACGTGTTCTTCGCCGTGGAAATGATGCGGCGTGAGCACGACCGAAAACACCGGCGTGCCGGTTTCCAGTTGCACTTGCATCAGGCCGTCGATCACGGCCGTCGCGACGAAATCGTGACGATAGATGCCGCCGTCCACCACGAGGCCCGCCGCGACGATGCCGGCGTAGCGGCCCGTTTGCGCGAGGCGCTTGGCGTGCAGCGGGATTTCGAAGGCGCCGGGCACTTCGTAGAGATCGATGTCGTCGGCGCTATAGCCGTACTTCTGGATCGATTGCACGAAGGAATGCTTCGCCTGATCGACGATGTCGCGATGCCAGCAAGCCTGGATGAAAGCGAGACGCGGACGGTTGTCGGCGGAGGCAGCGACGGCCTGGGATTCGATGTTGCTAGAGATGTTCATGGACTTCAGCCTGTTTTGTGTGAACAGGGCGAAGGACGGCCGCGCCTCTCGCGAGACGCGAAAAGGCGCGGGCCATCCTGTTCTCTTTCATCCGGACTATACCGTCGGCCCCGGAATCCAACCGGGTCTGCTGACCTCTGCGATCGCGTCAAGCAGGTTGCGATGGCAGAGCGCTCGCGGGCTACGTCGTACTGGACGATTACCGCCGGTGGGGAATCTCACCCCGCCCCGAGAACGTGTTCGTGAGCATGCTTATTCACGAACGGGTTGTACGGTAGCACGAATCAGCCGTTTGTGCACAGCCGCAAACAGCCTGAGTTTCCCTTCTAAATCTGGCACTGAATTCAATGCCGACGCCATGCTGGCGGTTGCGGCAGTCGAGCAGACAAGGAGCGAATGCAATGAAGCATCAGCGTGATTTGAGCGCCGCGCGGCGGGTGGGCGTGGCCGTGACGGACGGGGCCTCGTCATGGCGTCCGTGAGCCGTCGTCGCGCGCCGGGACGCGGCGTGGGCGGACCGCCGCGCTGGTCGAAGCAATGGCTGCTGCCGATGCCGCACGAGTCGGTGCGCAGCCTGTCGCTGAATGCGCATCTGGCGCTGGAAGCGTGCCGCGCGGAACGCGGCAATCAGCACATGCTCAACGAACTCACGCGCCTGACCTATCTGTCGTTCTTCATGTGGGAAGCGGGCGTGGGCCACGCGCAAGCGGGCGTCTATGCGGAAGTGGAGGACGTGCTCAACGTGACGGTCGAGCATGCGGTGCGCAGCGGGCAATGGATCGTGAGCGCCGATGACGTTGCTGCGATCGAGGCCTTGCTCAAGGTGTACGACGAACAGTTGTCGTCCGTGAGCGCGCGAGTTTACTGCGATGCCGTCCAGCGGCTGGACAGGCTGCTGGCAACGCCGCAAACGGTGTCGCCGCTTGTTCGCAAGATGCCGCGCGAAGCCGCTGCCGATATCAGTATGTAGTTATCCTGACGAATCTGGCGCACTGCCTGGCGGATGCCCAATGCGATGATCAGGCCGCCGCACGCGATATCGATCCAGGCCTTCGCGCGCCCGCAGGCTCGATTCGACAGAACGCCCGCCCCGTGCTACCGTGCAGGCTCGTGAAATTACAAGAAAATTCGTGCATATCATGCTGACGAGCCAACGCAAGAAAGCGATCCTCGACGCACTCGAACGCGAAGGCCAGGTGCTGGCGGGCGAGTTGAGCGCGGCATTCGGCGTGTCGGAGGACACGGTGCGGCGCGATCTGCGCGAACTGGCCGCCGAAGGCCGTCTGCAGCGCGTGCATGGCGGCGCGCTGCCGGCGTCGCCGGCCGTCGCGCCGCTCGCGCAGCGTCAGGACATGGATGTGGCCGCGAAGCAGCGCGTCGCGCGCAAGGCCGCCGCGATGATCGAGCGCGGCCAGGTCGTGATCGTCGACGGCGGGACCACGTCGGCGCTACTCGTGCAATGCCTCGCGCCCGATCTGGAGGCGACCGTGGTCACGCACAGCCCGAGCGTGGCCGTCGCGCTGGCGGCGCATCCGTCGATCGAGGTCGTGCTGATCGGCGGCAAGCTCTACAAGCATTCGCTCGTGGCGGTGGGCGCGGCGGCGGTCGAGGCCATGTCGCACGTGCACGCCGACCTGTACTTCATGGGCGTGACCGGCGTGCATGCGAAGGCGGGCCTGAGCACCGGCGACTTCGAGGAGGCCTACGTCAAGCGCGCGCTCGCGCAGCGCGCGGCGGAAACGGTCGTGCTCGCGTGCGCTTCGAAGCTCAACACGGCGTCGCCGTATCGCATCGGCGAACTCGATCTGGCGCAGACGCTCATCGTCGAAGCGGGCGCCGACGCGCGGCTCGTGAAGCCGCTCGAAAAGGCCGGATTGACGATCGTGAAGGCGTAGCGCGCGGCGCGACTCAAGCGGCGTTAGTGGTGTTGGTGGCGTTAGAGCGACATGCGCTGCAACACGCGGTCGCCGAGCACGAAGCGATGATAGAGTGCGCCCGCCACATGCAGGACGATCAGGCCGAACAGCACCCACGCGAGCACGCCGTGGACGTCGCCCATCGCGTGACCGAATGACGAGCCTTGCGCGGCCAGCGCGGGCAAGGGCGCGAGGCCGGCGAGTTCGACCGTCCACGCGCGCGACGACGCATTGATCCAGCCGAGCAGCGGCACCGCGAACAACAGCACATAGAGTGCGCCGTGCGTGAGCGCGGAGACGGCGCGCATCCACGCGGGCAAGCGCGCCGAGAAATCGTCGCGCGGCGGACGGTGCGTCGCGCGCCACAACAGGCGGCACACCATCGCCGCGAGCAGCGCGCTGCCGACACCGAGATGCCACGCGATCTCGCCAACGGGCTGCGTGTCGCGATGCACGTCGGGCATGGTCCAGCCGATCACGAACTGCGCCGCCACGAGCAGCACGACGAGCCAGTGAAGCAGGCGGGCGACGAGGTCGTAACGCGCGTGAGTGTCGGCGTGCATGAGGTCTCCTTGGGTCGATAAAAAACAGTCAAAACCGCGATTTTAGGAAACCGAAACTTAGCGGAACATTAAGGCGTGAATAAGTCGACGGCCGAAGGTTTCGCGGACGTTTGCAAGCCGCATTGAAGTCATCGTCGGCTTCCGCATCGGCTTCCGCATCGGCTTCCGCATCGACGTGCGTGTCGAGCCGCTTTTTTTATGCGCTAAGATCGGATAAACACGGACTTACGCCCAATAAAACCACGCTCGAACCACACGATCGATAACGTCCATGAAAGACAAGCTCAGCAGCGATCTGATCGTCGCCTCGGCGCATTTGTCGCCCGATGCGATTTTCCTCGTCGATGAGAAAGGGCGCATCCGCCATGTAAGCGCTGCCTGCGAATCCATTTTCGGCTATGTGCCGCGTGATTTCGCCGATCAATTCATTATCGACTTCGTGGTGCCGCAGGATCAGGACGCCACGCGCAAGGAAGCGAAGGAAGTGCTGGCGGGACGCAAGCGCGTCGGTTTCGAGAACCGCTACCGGCATAGCGATGGCAGCGACGTGTCGATCTCGTGGTCCGCGCATTGGCTCGCGCGCGAGCGGCTGCGCGTGGGCGTGGCGCGCGACGTGACTTCGCTTCGGCGACCCGATCACACCGCGCCGCTGCTCGCGATGCTCGCGCCGCACGAGCGGCGCGTGGTCGAGTTGCTGCTGACCGAAGCCACGGAAAAGCAGATCGCCGAACGTCTGGGGCTGGCCGTATCCACCACGCATTCCTATATCACGGGAATATTTCGCAAATATGGCGTGCGCGGCCGCGCGGGTTTGATGAGCCTGTGGCTCAAACATCTTTCCGGCGCGAATCTGCTTTGACGAACCGCTGGCGGGACTGGGTTCTGGAGGCGGCTTCGGAAGCCGTGTCTGAAGCGGCGCTGCCGTTCATCGCAAGCAGGCCGTCCAGAAGGCGCTGAACGCGCGCGCGATGCGCCGGCAGCAGGCCGGGCGTGGCGTAAAGATGCATCAAGCGTTGACGCCAGTAGCGCTGGTCGAAGATCGTGCAGTCGACGTCGATCGACAGCGCCCGTTCGAGATGCGCGACGGCGGCGTCGATCGTCTTCGCGCAATACGGCGCCATGCCGGGCTCCTGTCCGGTTGCCTGCGCTTTCATTGGGAATCTCTCAGGTTGCTGCGGCGTGTTCGGTTTGTTGCGCCCGTGGCCGACTGCCGTGCCGCGAAGCGCCTGGTTCGCCTGCTTGTAAGCTGATGGTAGCGAAGCTGTCAGACGGCTCATACCCTGCTAATCAGAGGGGTGGTTCGGCGGCGTCGAGCGCATTCATCATGCCGAATAATTACTTTGGAATCCGTAGCATCGATGGTGAATTGAGAGCGTCGATAAAAACTATTCGTGTTGCGAAGTAAAAGAGAAATTCAGCGATTTCAAACCGTCGATACGCGACCAATGACGAATGTTTTACAGCGATCAATGTTCGATCGGTAAAAATCGACTAATGCACCAATATGCGGCGTTTTAAATGCCCCGCACCAATTTGATTCATTTCACTTAAACTGAAATCAAATAGAAATGTTCATTCTGGTTTTTGTAAGTTATTCGACTTCCTGCATTTAAATTTAAAGTGGGTCAATATCCAGGACGCGCTCTGGTCGGGATTTCTGGCGATTTAGAGTGATTTTTCTAATTTCGGTAATCTCCCATCAAAAAAAGTTTACTGAGCCTTTTTTTACTTGCTATCGTTCAGTCCGCCACACGCGTCATGAGTTTCGACACACGATTGTCACCGCGCCATGCGAGGCGCGGCTGTCGAAGCGCCTGAAATGACGCGATGCCGTAGACAGCTTCCGTGCCAGTGCATGAATCGGGTTTGCCGCGACGGTTCCCGATGCAATCCATGCCATTCGGACTGCGAAAGAAACACCTGACTTGATGCGACGCGCCGCGCCGGACTTGCGGCCAGCGTCGCTGCACAGCGGAAAGTGGGCGCAAGGCGCCCGAGGGAGCGAAGGTGGTGATGAAAGGGGAAGTCGCTTTGCAATCGGCGCAATCGGTGGAGTCGGTTGAATCGGCGGGCGCCGCGCTGCAACGGCCCGCGCGGCCTCGCGAGTTCGGCCGCAAGCAGCAGAACCCGGTGCGCCGTTTCGGCGGCATCGCGATCGTCCTGCTGCTGCACATCGTGCTGATCTACGCGTTGATCAACGGCCTCGCGACCAAGGTCGTGCAGGTCATTCAGCATCCGATCGAAACGAAGATCATCGAGCCGGTGAAGCCGCCGCCTCCGCCGCCGTTGCCGACCGTGCAGTTGCCGCCGCCGAAGTTCACGCCGCCACCGCCGCCGTTCGTGCCGCCGCCCGAGGTGCCGGTGCAGGCGCCGCCGCAGGCGACCATCACGCATGCGCCGACGCCGGTGCAGAGCGCGCCGGTCACGGCGCCGCCCGCGCCGCCTGCGCCCGTGACGGCCCCGGCCAAGCCGGTGAGCCACGAGGTGGGCGTGGTGTGCCCGAACTCGGACCAGATCCGTTCGTCGATCAAGTATCCGCAGGAAGCGCAGGAAAACAACGTGACCGGCGACGTGATGATCGAGTTCGTCGTCGACGCGCAAGGCCATATCACGAACGAGCGCGTGGCGAAGTCCGCCGACGACGACAGCCTCGATCGTGCGGCATTCAACGCGGTGAAGCAGTTCAATTGCATTTCGCAGGGGCAGCCGGTCCGCGTGCAGGTGCCGTTCTCGTTCAACCTCAACTGAGGCGCGGGCGGCAGCATTCGGGTGGCGATTCATTAGTCACGATTCACAAGTTCAACGATTGAACTGGAGCAGGCATGAAGAAGCGTTCTTTCGCCGCACTGGCGGCCAGCATGTTGTTCGCCGTAGCCACGGTCGACACCTTTGTTGCACCTACGCTCGCCAATGCGCAAGCAAGCGACGCCAGCGCCACGGCCTCGGCCAGCGCAACCGCAAGCGCGACGGCCATGAGCGCCGCGGCGCCCGCGCAGGTCCCGGCAGCCGACCAGCCGCCGCCGCCGCCCGCCACGTCCGAAACCGTGAGCAACCCGTACGGCCTCGGCGCGCTGTGGAAGAACGGCGACTTCGTCGCGCGCTTCGTGCTGCTGCTGCTCGTGATCATGTCGATGGGCAGCTGGTACATCATGATCACCAAGTTCATCGAGCAGGCCCGCGCGAACCGCCGCGCCAAGTCGGCCGACGATCAGCTCTGGAACGCGCCCACGCTCGCCGACGGCGCGAAGCAGCTCGAAGAAACCTCGCCGTTCCGCTTCATCGCCGAAACGGCCATCGAAGCGGGCGAGCATCACGACGAAGCGCTGCTCGAAGCGGTCGACCGCAACACGTGGATCGACGTCTCGGTCGAGCGCGCCATCACCAACGTCTCGAACCGCCTGCAGGACGGCCTCGCCTTCCTCGGCACGGTCGGTTCGACGGCGCCGTTCGTCGGTCTGTTCGGCACGGTCTGGGGCATCTATCACGCGCTGACCGCCATCGGCATTGCGGGCCAGGCGTCGATCGACAAGGTCGCGGGTCCGGTCGGCGAAGCGCTGATCATGACGGCCATCGGCCTCGCGGTCGCGGTGCCGGCGGTGCTCGGCTACAACTTCCTCGTGCGTCGTAACAAGGCCGTGATGGAGCGCGTGCGCGCCTTCGGCGCCCAGTTGCACGCGGTCCTGCTAGCCGGCGGCAAGCGTCGCGCGCAGGCTGCGTCGCGCGCCGTCGCGATGGCCGAATAACTCTGTCGAGCGAGGTACGCCATGGCCATGAGCGTGGGGCAGGAAGGCGACGACGACGAAGTCATCTCCGCCATCAATACGACGCCGCTCGTCGACGTGATGCTGGTCTTGCTGATCATCTTCCTGATCACGATTCCGGTGGTGACGCACACGGTGCCTGTGCAGCTGCCCAAGCAAACGGTGCAGCCGCTGCAGACCACGCCGAAAAGCGTCGAGATCGCCATCAATCGCGACGGCAACTTCTTCTGGAACGAGTCGCTCGTCGACGCGCCCACGCTGCTCGAACGCCTGAAAACGGCCTCGCAGCAGACGCCGCAGCCGGAAGTGCACGTGCGCGGCGATCAGGGCACGCGTTACGAGTTCATCGGCCGCGTGCTCACGTCGTGCGAGCGCGCGGGTATCGCGAAGGTGTCGTTCATCACGGAGCCGCCAGCACGCGGCGGCTGAGCGCAGCGAGCGGGTTCCATCCGCCCGTCTGAGGGCGGCGGTTTCATAGAGCAGGGGAAAGTCATGGGTATGAACGTGGGGTCGGGCGGGGGCGGCGGCGAGCCGGAAGTGATGGTGGACATCAACACCACGCCGCTGATCGACGTGATGCTGGTGCTGCTGATCATGCTGATCATCACCATTCCGATCCAGATGCATTCGATCAAGATGAATCTGCCGGTGGGCAATCCGCCGCCGCCCGCCACGCAGCCGCAGATCGTGCAGATCGACATCGACTTCGACGGCACCACGACGTGGAACGGCCAGCCCGTGCCCACCGAGGCGGACCTGGAGTCGCGGCTCGCGCAGGCGGCCGCGCAGCCCGAGCAGCCCGAGATTCATGTGCGGCCGAACCGGCTCGTGCCGTATCGCGACGTGGCGGCCGTGATGGCCGCGGCGCAGCGCGAGGGCGCGACGAAGATCGGCCTGATCGGCAACGAACAGTACATGCAGTGAGGAACGACGTGGCGCGTATTTCCCGACGATTCAGACAGGCCGTGCTGGCCGCCGCGCTGGGCGGCGCAGGCGTGTTCGGCGCGGCGCCGTTCGCGATGCAGGCTGCTCAGGCGGCGCCGACCTTGCGGCCCGAAGTGGCGAAGCCGCTCAACGACGCGCAGACGCTCTATCGTGCACATCGCTATAGCGAGGCGCTCGCGAAGATCGCGCAGGCGGCCGCCGTGCCCAACCGCACCGACTACGAGACCTTGATGGTCGAAGAGATGCGCGGCGCGGCAGCGGTGGCGGCAGGCGACAACGCCACCGCCGAGCACGCGTACGAAACGCTGCTCGCGGGCGGCCAGGTGAGGGGCGAGGACGAGCAACGCACGGCGGCTGCGCTCGCCGGGCTGTATTTCCAGCAGAAGGATTACGCGAAGGCGATCAGGACCGCGCAGCGCTATCAGAAGGCGGGCGGCAGCGATCCGCAGATGCAGACGCTGCTGATCGAGGCGTATTACCTCTCCGGCGACAACGCGGGTGCGCTCGCGCTGCTGCGCGCGAACGTCGATGCGCAGGTGCGCGCTGGTCACGCGCCCGAGGAAGACCAGTTGCAGCTGCTCGGCACGGTCGCGCAGAAGGCCAACGATCAGGCGGCGTATCGCGGCGCGCTCGAAAAGCTCGTCGCGTATCACCCGAAGCCCGCTTACTGGGACGATCTGATTCACGCGATCCGCGCCAAGCCCGGTTATCTCTCCGCGCTCGACGTCGATGTTTACCGGCTGCGCCGCGCCGCCGGTTCGCTTTCGGGCGCGAACGACTATATGGAATTCACGCAGCTCGCGATCGTGGCGGGCTCGACGGCGGAAGGCAAGCAGATCGTCGATCAGGGCTTTACGAGCGGTGCACTGGGCCACGACGCGCAAGCGGACCGCGAGCGCCGTCTGCAGGCGCTCGCCGCGAAGCGCGCGAGCGCGCCCGCCGATCCGCAAAATCCGCTCGCGCCGTTCGATGCGGGCTTCAATCAGGTATTCGCGGGTCAGCAGCAGGCCGGTTTCGCGGCGATGGAAGCGGCGCTCGCCAAGGGCGTCGATCATCCCGATCTGGCGCGTCTGCGGCTCGGCGAGGCGTATTACTTCGCGGGCCAGAAAGCGCGCGCGGTGACGGCCTTCAAGGCGGTCAAGGGCAATGACGGATCGGCCGATCTCGCGCAGCTCTGGTTATTGATCGCGGCGAAATAAACGCGGAAATGCAGCGGTAAGGAAATCGCAATGTCGTTGCAATGTTATTGCTGACGGCACCGAAAGCAGGCGTTTTACGCAGGACGTTTTTCTCGTTGTGCATTCAAACGGTCGAAATAGAAACGGCTCGCTTTACGGAGCAAGCCGATGGAGGTGTCGCGCCATAAAAAGAGGTTCGATCTCATCAAACAAATTTTGACGCGTTATTTTGTCTTGCTATGGTTTCGCCACTTGACGAGAAGGCCTACGTTGCAGCAACCACCGGCCGCCGCATCCGCGCCTTGCGACAGCGCCTCAGGCGCACGTTGCAGGAGACCGCGGAGCTGGCGGGAATATCCAAGCCTTATCTCTCGCAGGTGGAACGCGGGCGCGCCACGCCGTCGTTGCGTTCGCTGATCGGCATCGCGCGGGCGTTGGGCGTGACCTTGCAGTACTTCATCGAAACACCGGCGGAAGAACAGGTCGTGCGCCGCGCCGAGCGCCTGAAGTTCTTTGGCTTCACCGGGTCGGCGAATCAGTATGGACGGCTCACGTCGACGGGCGGCGATCGCAAGCTCGACGCGCAGCTCGTGAGAATGCCGGCCGGTGCGCAACGCTTCGACGTCGTCGCGCAGGCTACGGAAGAGTTCTTGTATGTCATGAGCGGAGAAGTGTCGCTCACGCTGGAAAACACGACGTTCGTGTTGCGCGCGGGTGATACCGCGCATTTCGAATCGGCGGTGCCGCATGCGTGGGCCAATCCCTCCGATACGGAAAGCGTATTCGTCTGGGTGGGTACGCCGAAACTGATTTGAGAAACGCCGTTGCAACAGAACAAAGCGCTTCACGGCAATACAGAAATATTAGTAGTCCAAATGTAATGTGAAGACTTCACCCGCGCGGCGCGCAAGCATAAACAGGGGTTGCCGCGCGGGCACGAAGGCGTCCGCAACGATTGGCAGGGTAGTGCGATTGCGTGGCGCACATGCTTTGAAAGCCGTTAGTAGTCCGATTTCAAAAGGGGTTTGGGTAGATCGCCGCGACGGACGCAACCGCGCCGCCGGAGCGATTTGCGCAATGGGCGCGACGCGACAGCGTCGTCAATCGACGGCGAGGTTCACAAGACCTCGCTCCGCGTGACGTAAGTGGGCGTGACTGACGAGTGAGAAGGGGAAAAAGTGAAACAGAGGGTTTTGGCGCTAGCCATCAAAAGGATAATCTGGGCTGAACTCGCACTATCGGCGGCCATCGCGGCACCGGTATTCGCGCAAAGCCAGCCTGCCGCCACGAGCGGCGCGACCGCCGGCGGCGGCACCACCACGGCCGCCGCGCCCACGGGTGCATCGGACGCTGCAACGTCGTCTTCGTCGTCCACGACGACCAAGGCGAACGGCGACAACGTCGCGCAGCTCAAGAAGTTCGAGGTGACCGGCTCGCTGATCCGCCAGTCCGACAAGACCGGCTATCAGGCGGTGCAGACGATCACGCCGGAGCAGATCCAGAATTCGGGCGCGACGAGCGTCTCGGACTACATGCGCACGATCTCGGCGAACTCCGCGAACAGCTGGGGCGAGTCGAACGACGACAGCTTCGCGGCCGGCGGCGCCGGTATCGCACTGCGCGGTCTGAGCGAGAAGTACACGCTCGTGCTCGTGGACGGTCAGCGTGTCGCGCCTTACGGCTTCGCCGTGAACGGCACCGACACCTTCTTCGACCTCAACGCCATTCCCCTGAACGCCGTCGAACGCATCGAAGTGGTCAAGACGGGCGCGGTTTCGCAGTACGGTTCGGACGCGATCGCAGGCGTCGTGAACATCATCACCAAGCACGACTTCCAGGGCCTGCAGCTCGACGGCAGCTACGGCGGCGCCACGCAAGGCGGCGCGGGCACGACCAAGTTCGGCATTCTCGGCGGCTTCGGCAATCTCACGAGCGACCGCTTCAACGTGACGGCCACGGCGAGCTACTACAAGTCGAACGGCTTCACGCTCGCCGACCGCGACACGACCGAAAACCAGGACTTCAGCAACAAGGGCTTCGGCGGCTCGGTCCTCTCGCCGTCGTACTGGCTCAATCCGAACACGGGCATGGCTGACGCACTGAGCCCCTGCTCGGGCACGGTCCAGCCCTACGGCAGCAACGTGATCGCGTCGAACACGGGCGCGGCGTCGGGCGGCACGGTGTGCGGCCACAACACCGCCGAATCGGGCTCGATCGATCCGTGGACCGAGCGCTGGAACGCCAAGGTTCACGCCGACTTCAAGGTCAACGACAACACCACCGCCTGGGCCGACCTCTGGGAAAGCAACATCAAGACGGTCACCAACGACTTCACGTCGTACCTCGGCAACAAGACGGTCTACAACCCGGCCACCGGCACGCTTTCCGCGTGGCAGGCCGTGGTCCCGGCCAGCAACCCGTACAACCCCTACGGCACCGACGCGACGATCTTCACGTGGCTGCCGAACACGGTCTCCAATACCACCGAAGCGAACTTCTACCGCGCGGCGATGGGTATCAAGGGCAACTTCTCGGTCTCAAAGGAAGACTGGGACTGGGCGCTGTCGTACGGCCATTCGCAGAGCACGGTGACCAACACCTACTCGGGCGAACTGAGCGTGGCGGGCGTCGAGAACATGCTCGCGAACGGCACCTACGACTTCGCGAATCCGTCGGCTACGCCTAACGGCCTGAATGGCGTGTTCACCGACACCAACAACATCGCGGTGTCGAAGCTCGACGTGGTGGACGCCACGCTGTCCACGCCGAACCTGTTCCATATCCCGACCGGCGACGTGGGCCTCGGCCTCGGCAGCCAGTTCATGCACCAGAGCGAGCGCATCGACCAGGGCGCCAACACGATGGACGGCTCGGTGCTGAATCCGTCGCTGCAAACGGTGGATGGCGAGCGCAACGTCGCGGCCGTGTACTACCAGGTCGACATTCCGCTCTGGCAGCACATCCTGACCTTCAGCCAGTCGGGCCGCTACGACCACTACAGCGACTTCGGCGGCGCGTTCTCGCCGCGCTTCGCGCTGCGCTTCCAGCCGATCCAGCAGTTGACGATGTACACCTCGTACAACCGCGGCTTCCGTGCGCCGAGCTTCGTCGAGAACACCAACTCGACCAGCACGGGCATCTCGCCGGTCGGTCCGAACGGCGCGGATGAAACCGTCGTCACGACCGGGAACACGGCGCTGCAGCCGGAACGCACGAAGAACTACAACATCGGCTTCGAACTCTCGCCGGCGCGCGGCACCGACATCGGTTTCGACTTCTACAAGATTCACGTGGATAACGCGATCGGCGCGGTGGTCGACCCGAGCAAGACGGTCTACAACTCGGACGGTTCGATCGCCTACATGGTCGAGCCGTATCAGAACCTCGGTTCGTTCGACACGTCGGGCTTCGAAACCACCTTCAGCCAGTCGATCAACACGAAGATCGGCCGCTTCACGCTGTCGGCGGACTGGGCCTACGTCTGGCACTTCAAGATGGACGGCATCGGCGGGGATTCGGGCACGACCGACGGCGCGGGCAACGATGCGACGCTCGCCCAGCCGTTCGGCGGCTCGTTCCCGCGCTGGAAGGGCACGACCGATCTGTCGTGGAACTGGCACAAGTGGAATGCGACGCTCGACTGGCAGTACGTCGGCCCGTATTCGGATGCGCTGGGCTACGACTACTCGACGGGCTCGTACAGCCAGTTCAACCTGAACGTCGCGTACACGGGCTTCAAGCACTGGACGATTTACGGCGGCATCAACAACATCTTCAACAAGGCGCCGCCGTTCGATCCGCTCTGGCTCGGCTCGATCGACCAGACCGGTTACGACCAGTCGCTGTACAACTACGTGGGCCGCTATCTCCAGATCGGCGCGACGTACAAGTTCTAAACGCAGTGGCATAGCAGGAACGGGCCGGGCAACCGGCCCAGTCCTCACGAAGGACGCAGCCAGGCCGCGGCGCGCGCATCATCTGCGCGCGCCGCGTGCCGCCAACGCAAACCATGCGGACAGAAAGACCGAAGATGAGACTGACGAAGTGTGCGCGCGTCGTGGCGGCAGCCCGCGCAGCGCTTGCAGCATGCACGCTGGGCGCGGCGTTTGCCGGTGCCGCGCAGGCGGCCACGGCCATCGCGCAGTACGACTCGCCCAAATATCCGCCCGGCTTCACGCATTTCGATTACGCCGATCCCGACGCGCCCATGGACGGCACGTTGAGCTTCCAGAATTTCGATCAGGCGCAGAGCTACGATTCGCTCAATCCGTTTCTCGTGCGCGGCTCGCCCGCGCCGGACATCAAGAACCTGATGTTCGACACGCTGATGCAGCGTAGCTGGGACGAACTCGCGTCCGAATATCCGCTGATCGCGCAGAGCGTGGACGTCGCGCCCGACCTCACATCGGCGACCTTCCATATCGACCCGCGCGCGCGCTTTTCGAACGGCGATCCCATCACGGCCGCCGACGTGAAGTATTCGTTCGACACGCTCACGAGCCCGCAGGCCTCGCCGCTGTTCAACGCGCAGTTCGAGGTGATCCGCCGCGCCGTGGTGATCGACCCGCACACGGTGCGCTTCGACTTCCGCCGCGCCGAACGCGACGCGCCGCTGATCGCGGGCGACCTGCCGGTGTTCTCGCCGAAGTGGGCGAAGCAGGCCGACGGCAGCACGATTGCGTTCAACCAGCTTTCGAACGTGCCGCCGATTGCGAGCGGCGCGTATCTGATCGAGTCGCGCAAGAACGACAAGCAGATCGTCTATCGCCGCAATCCCGATTACTGGGCCGCGAATCTGCCGACGCGGCGCGGCATGTACCGCTTCCAGCGCATCGTCTTCAATCTCTATCTCGACCTTTATACGCAGCTCGAAGCGTTCAAGGCCGGCGACGCCGACGTGCATGTGGAATACAGCGCGACGCAATGGGCGCGCAAATACGTGGGCAAGAATTTCCGCAACGGCATGCTGGAAAAGCGCGACTTCGCGATCAGCCCCGCGCAATTCCAGGGCATGCTCATCAACACGCGCAAGGATCGTTTCAAGGACGTGCGCGTGCGCCACGCGCTCTCGCTCGCGTTCGACTACGACTGGATGAACCGCATGATGTTCTACGGTCAGTACACGCGTCTGAAGAGTTATTTCGACGTGAGCCCATTCGCGGCCACGGGCCTGCCTTCGCCGCAGGAACTCGCGCTGCTCGACCCGTATCGCGCGAGCCTGCCGCCGGAAGTGTTCGGCCCGATGATGCAGTTGCCGAACACGCTGCCGCCCAATTCGCTGCGCGGCAATCTGCGCGAAGCGCGCGATCTGCTCGCGCAGGCGGGCTGGCACTATCGCGACGGCGCGCTGCGCAATGCGGCCGGCGAGCCCATGACCGTCGAGATTATCGACGACGAGCCCGGCATGGATCGCCTGATCCTGCCGTACACGCAGGCGCTCGGCATGCTCGGCATCCAGGCGAATCTGCGCGAGATCGACAGTGCGCTCTATCAGAAGCGCATCGACAATTTCGATTACGACCTGACCACCTATATCTACGCGCCCACCACGATTCCGGGCGCGGAACTGGTGCGCCGTTTCGGCAGCGCGGCGGCCAGCCAGGTGGGTTCGGAGAACTATCCGGGCGTGAAGATGAAAGTGGTCGACGCGCTCATCGACGACGTGCAGAAAGCCAGCACGCTCGCCGATCTGGAAACGGCCACGCACGCGCTCGACCGCGTGCTGATGAACGAGTATTTCCTCGTGCCCGAGTATTACGCGCCCAACGAGCGCATCGCCTTCAAGACCACGATCGGGCGGCCGAAGGTCTTGCCGCTGACCTATGTGCCGGAGGAGTGGGCCATCGATTACTGGTTCCGCAAACCCGGCGCGCCCGATCCCGCGCGCGCGGGCGGGGCTTCGTCCACCCAACCCGCCGCGGCCGATAAAACCGCCGCCGCGCAGTAAGGAGCCGCATGTACGCCTATATTCTCAGACGTCTTTTGCTGATGGTGCCGACGCTCATCGGCGTGGTCACGGTCACGTTCATCGTCACGCAGTTCGTGCCGGGCGGTCCGGTCGAACAGGTGCTCACGCAGTTGCGCCACGGCAGCGGCGCGCGCGGCGGCGAAGTGGGCGCGGGCGGTGGCGGCTATCACGGCAGCCAGGGCGTGGACCCGCAGCAGATCGAGCAGATCAAGAAGCAGTTCGGCTTCGACAAGCCGCCGCTCACGCGCTACGTGATGATGCTCAAGGACTACGCGACCTTCGATCTCGGCCAGTCGTACTACCAGCACGCGAGCGTGTGGCAGGTGATCCGCGAGAAGCTGCCGGTGTCGATCTCGCTGGGCTTGTGGACCGTGATCCTCACGTATCTGATCTCGGTGCCGCTCGGCATTGCGAAGGCCGTGCGCAACGGCTCGCGCTTCGACACTGTCACAAGCGTGCTGGTGCTCGCGGGCTACGCGATTCCCGGCTTCGTGCTCGGCGTGCTGCTGCTGATGATGTTCGGCGGCGGCACGTTCTGGCAGGTGTTTCCGATGCGCGGCCTCACCTCCGACAACTTCGACGACCTCAGCGCGATCGGCAAGGTGCTCGATTATCTTTGGCACATGGTGCTGCCGGTCACGGCCTCGGTGGTGGGCAACTTCGCGATCGTCACGATCCTCACGAAGAACACCTTCCTCGAAGAAATCGGCCGCCAGTACGTGCTGACCGCGCGCGCGAAGGGCGCGCCCGAACGCGACGTGCTCTGGAAACACGTGCTGCGCAACGCGGCGATTCCGCTCGTCACCGGTCTGCCCGCCGCCTTCGTGGGCGCGTTCCTCAACGGCAACCTGCTGATCGAAACGCTCTTTTCGCTCGATGGCATGGGGCAGCTTTCGTACGACTCGGTCATCCGCCGCGATTACCCCGTCGTGCTCGGCTCGCTCTTTCTGTTCACGCTGATCGCCCTCGTCACCAAACTCATTGCCGATGTCTGCTATGTCCTCGTCGACCCCCGCATCCAGTTCCACCGGCTGGACCGCTGATTCCGCCACGCTCGCGCACGCGCAGCCGGTTTCGCCGTGGCGTCGCACGTGGCTGCGCTTTCGCGCGCAGCGGCTCGGTTACTGGAGCCTCGTGATCTTCATGGTGCTGTTCGTCGTGAGCCTGTTCGGCGAAGTGCTGTCGAACGACCGGCCGCTCGTGGTGCGCTATGACGGGCACTACTATTTCCCGATCGTGAAGAACTATCCCGAGACCTTGTTCGGCGGCGATTTCCCCGCGCAGACCAATTATCTGGACCCGTACATCCGCTCGAAGCTGACTTCGCACGGCAATTTCGCGGTCTATCCGCCGAATCCGTACCGCTACGACACGATCGACTATTTCGCGGCGCGTCCGTATCCCGCGCCGCCGTCGTCGAGCAACTGGCTCGGCACCGACCAGTTCGGCCGCGACGTGGTCGCGCGCCTGCTGTACGGCTTCCGCCTCTCGGTGCTGATGGCGTTCGCGCTCACGGTCTCGGGCGTGCTGCTCGGCGTGCTCACGGGCGCGGTGCAGGGTTTCTACGGCGGACGCACCGACCTGATCGGCCAGCGCCTGATCGAGATCTGGAGTTCGATGCCGGACCTGTATCTGCTGATCATCTTCGCGTCGATCTTCGAGCCCACGCTGTGGCTGCTGTTCATCCTGCTCTCGATGTTCGGCTGGCTCGTGCTGTCCGATTACGTGCGCGCCGAATTCCTGCGCAACCGCTCGCTCGATTACGTGAAGGCCGCGCGCACGATGGGCCTGACGAACTGGCAGATCATGTGGCGTCACGTGCTGCCGAACAGTCTCACGCCGGTCATCACATTCCTGCCGTTTCGCATGAGCGCGGCGATTCTTTCGCTGACGAGTCTCGATTTCCTGGGCCTTGGCGTGCCGCCGCCGATGCCGAGCCTCGGCGAGCTGCTGCAAGAGGGCAAGAACAATCTCGACGCATGGTGGATTTCGATTTCGGCGTTCGCTGCGTTGGTGATTACGCTGCTGCTGCTGACCTTCATGGGCGACGCGCTGCGCAATGCGCTCGACACGCGCGCACGCGGCTCGGCATTCGGCGGAGGCAAATGATGAGCGCACCGTTGCTGGATATTCAGGACTTTTCCGTGCGCTTCGGCGACAAGCTGGCCGTGCGCGATCTTAGTCTTTCGATCGGGCGCGGCGAGCGTGTCGCGCTGGTCGGCGAGTCGGGTTCGGGCAAGAGCGTGACCGCGCTGTCGATCCTCGGTCTCGTCGCGCAGGCGGAACTGGGCGGGCGCATGCTGCTCGACGGCGTGGACCTGTTGCAGCAAAGCGAGCGCCAGATGCGCGGCATTCGCGGCGGCGACATCGCCATGGTGTTTCAGGAGCCGATGACCGCGCTCAATCCGCTGTTCACGATCGGCAAGCAGATCGCGGAAAGCCTGCGCCTGCACGAAGGCCTGCGCCCGAACGCGGCGCGCGCGCGCGGCATCGAACTCTTGCGGCGCACCGGCATTCCCGAACCGGAGCGCCGCATCGACAGCTTCCCGCATCAACTCTCGGGCGGCCAGCGTCAGCGCGCGATGATCGCGATGGCGCTCGCGTGCCGTCCGCGCCTGTTGCTCGCCGACGAACCGACCACGGCGCTCGACGTGACCGTGCGCCAGCAGATCGTCGACTTGCTGCTCGAATTGCAGGAGCAGGAAGCGGCCGCGCGCGGCATGGCCGTGCTGCTGATCACGCACGATCTGAATCTCGTGCGCCGTTTCGCGCAGCGCGTGGCCGTGATGGAAAAGGGCGTGCTGGTGGAAACCAACACGACCGAGGCGCTGTTTTCGAATCCGCAGCATCCGTACACGCAGCGTCTGCTCGACAGCGAGCCGTCGCGCGCGGTGCAGCCGGTCGCGCCCGACGCGCCCGTGATTCTCGACGTGAAAGATCTGGCCGTCGATTACCGCACGGCGGGCAAGGGCTGGCGCTCGCTGTTCGGCGGCGATACCTTCCGCGCGGTGCACGAAGCGAGCCTCACGCTCAAGCGCGGCGAAACGCTCGGCGTGGTCGGCGAATCGGGTTCCGGCAAATCGACGCTGGCCTCGACGGTGTTAGGCTTGCAGGGCGCGGCGGCGGGCGAGATCCGCATCGACGGGCAGCCGCTCGCCGCGCTGCGCGGCGCGGGCGAACGCCTCTCGCTTTACAAGCGTATGCAGGTCGTATTTCAGGATCCTTTCGGCTCGCTCTCGCCGCGCATGACGATCGAGCAGATCGTCGGCGAAGGGCTCACGGTGCATCAGCCGCAACTGAAGGGCGAGGCGAAGCGCCGCCGCATCGGCGGGCTGCTGGAGGAAGTCGGGCTGCCCGCCGAGTCGATGCTGCGCTATCCGCACGAATTCTCGGGCGGCCAGCGCCAGCGCATCGCGATTGCGCGCGCGCTCGCGGTCGAGCCCGAGATGATCGTGCTCGACGAACCGACCAGCGCACTCGACGTTTCCATCCAGAAACAGGTGCTGGCGTTGCTCACGGACCTGCAAAAGCGGTATCGTCTGAGCTATCTGTTTATCACGCACGATCTCGCGGTGATGCGCGCGATGGCGCATCGCGTGATCGTGATGAAGGCGGGGCGCATCGTCGAGCAGGGCGACACGCTCGCGGTGCTCGACGCGCCCACGCATCCCTATACGCAATCGCTGCTCGCGGCATCGATGCTGGCGAATCCCGCCACGCATCCCGCCGCGCTCAAGGAGAACATTGCATGATCGATGAAAGCTGGACGTTGGCTGCGCGCGGATTGCGCAGCGCGGCCGACTTCTGGTCGGTGCGTTTCGTGGACGAACGCAAGGACGATCACGTCGTGCGCAACGACGTGGCGCTGCCGCTGCGTATCGCGCGCGAGCGCGGCGCGATGGTGACGGCGTGGGCCGGCGCGGGCGCGGGCTACGCGGCCACGGCGGACCTTACGGCGAGCGGTTTGCAGCGCGCGCTGGAGATCGCCACGGCGCGCGCGCAGGCAAGCGCGGCGCACGGGCTGATCGACCATCGCGAGATCGCGCGGCCCGCGCAGAGCGGCGAATACGTGTCGCCGAACGCGCAGGCGGCGCTGCCTTCGCGGCGCGAATGGCTCGAACGCCTGGCGCACGAATGCGCGGCGGCGAAGCTCGATGCGCGCATCGTGCAGCGCGTGGCGGGCATGGAAGTCACGCAGAGCGACCAGCTTTACCTGACGAGCGACGGCGTGCGCATCGAGCAGCGCTTCCGCTTTTTGATGCCCAACGTCGCGGTGGTCGCGCACGACGACGGCGACACCCAGGAGCGCACGCTCGGCGGCCACTACGGCACGCTCGCGCAGGGCGGCATGGAAATTCTCGGGCGCTATGGCTTCGACGGCTCGGGCGCGCGCGTCGCGAATGAGGCGCTGCAACTGCTCGCCGCGCCGAACTGCCCCACGGGCAAGCGCGACCTGCTGCTGATGCCCGACCAGATGATGCTGCAGATTCACGAGTCGATCGGCCATCCGCTCGAACTCGACCGCATTCTCGGCGACGAACGCAATTTCGCGGGCTGGAGCTTCGTGAAGCCGGAGATGTTCGGCAGCTACCAGTACGGCTCCGAACTGCTCAACGTGACCTTCGACCCGGACACGCGCGAGGAAGCCGCCGCCTACGCCTTCGACGACGACGGCAGCGCGGCCAGCAAGCAATATCTGATTCGCAAGGGCGTGCTCGAACGGCCGCTCGGCGGCGCGCTTTCGCAGCAGCGCGCGGGCCTGCCGGGCGTGGCGAACTCGCGCGCGGCGAACTGGAATCGTCCGCCGATCGACCGCATGGCGAACCTCAACATCGAGCCGGGCGACCAGCCGCTCGACGCGCTGATCGCGGGCATCGAGCACGGCATTCTGATGAGCACCAACACGTCCTGGTCCATCGACGATCATCGCAACAAGTTCCAGTTCGGCTGCGAGTTCGGTCAGCTGATCGAAAACGGCAAGCTCACGGAGATCGTCAAGCGGCCGAGCTATCGCGGCATTTCCGCGAGCTTCTGGCGCAGCCTCGCGGCCGTGGGCGACGCGTCCACGCGCGAGGTCTACGGCACGCCGATGTGCGGCAAGGGCGAGCCCGCGCAGGTCATCCGCGTGGGCCACGCGTCGCCGGCCTGCGTGTTTTCCAACGTCGAAGTCTTCGGAGCCGCCTGATGAGCGACACGCTTTTTGCCGGTAAGGACGCCCGCACCGAGGCCCGCACCGAAGCCCGCACAGGCACGCGCGCAGCGGGTGCGTCGATCGACTGGCACGCGCACTTTGCGATGCTCGCCGACGCCATCGAGCGTCAGCGCCAGCCCGGCGAGACCGTGCTCAGCGCGTTCGCGGGCGAGCAGTCCGATTTCATCCGCTTCAACGCGGGCAAGGTGCGCCAGAGCGGCCAGGTGGAGCAGGGGCGTCTGACGCTGCGGCTCGTGCACGGCGCGCGCCAGGCGTATTCGACGCTCGACCTCAGCGGCGACGCGAACGCCGACGTGCGCAACGTCGCCGAGGCGCTCGCGGCGCTGCGCGAAAGCCTGCTCGACGCGCCCGACGATCCGCACGTGCTGTTCGACACCACGTCGTGGTCGCGCAGCACGCGCCGCAACGGCAAGCTGCCGCAGCCGCAGGCGCTCGTCGAACTCGTCGCGCAATGCGCGCAAGGGCTCGATTTCGTGGGCTTCTACGCGGGCGGCACGCTCTCGCGCGGCTTCGCGTCCACCACGGGCAGCCGCGGCTGGTACGAAGTAGAGAACTTCAATTTCAGCTGGTCGCTGTATCAGCCGAACGGGCGCGCGATCAAGACGCGCTACGCGGGCGACGCGTGGGACGACGCCGTGTTCGCGGCGAAGGTGAGCGAGGCGGCGGCGCGTTTGCCGGTGCTGCTGCGCGCGCCGCGCGTGCTCACGCCGGGCGGCTATCGCGCGTGGCTCGCGCCGTCGGCGCTCGCCGAATTCGTGGAGTCGATGGCGTGGGGCGGCTTTTCGGCGCGCGCCCAGGCGGCCTCGACGAGCCCGCTCTACAAGCTCAACACGGGCGCGGCCGCGTTCGATCCGCGCGTGTCGCTGGCGGAATCGCTCGAACTGGGCATCTCGCCTGCATTCAACGACGACGGTTATCTGCGCGCGAGCGTGCCGCTGATCGAAGGCGGTCGCGGCGTGGGCCAATTGACGAGCGCGCGTTCGGCGCGCGAGTACGGGCTCGAACCGAACGGCGCGCTGCCGGAGGAAAGGGCGACCACGGTTTCGATGGCGACTGGCGACCTCGCGCCTGAGGACGTGCTCGCGCGCCTGGGCACCGGGCTTTACGTCGGCAATCTCTGGTACGTGAACTTCTCGGACCGCATGAATTGCCGCCTGACCGGCATGACGCGTTTCGCGACCTTCTGGGTGGAAGACGGCGAGATCGTCGCGCCGGTCGACGCCATGCGTTTCGACGACAGCCTGTACGGCCTGCTCGGCGAGCGTCTGGAAGCGCTGGGCGCAGAGTCCGAACTGCTGCTCTCCGATTCCACCTGGGGACAGCGCGCGACCGGCGGCCTGCAACTGCCGGGCGCGCTAGTTAAGTCGTTCGAACTGGTGTTGTAGCCCGCGCGAGCGGGACGGGAGGTCACGCGGCGCGCACGAGGGCGCGCGCCGCGCGTGCATTTCGGCGGTGGAGGAAAGCAGGAAAGCCGGAAAGCAGAAAAGCAGAAAAGCAGTAAAGAACGCGCAGTACGGAAGTGCAGCAAAACGTAAAACAACAAGGATGCACAGATGTCGAATAACGCAAATCCGCAGACGGGCGGGCCGCTCGTGCTGCGCGGCATACGGGAGCGCGACGCGGAGCAACTGCACGCGCTGATCTACTCGCCGTCGATGGCGCACGGCGATCCGCAAACGCCGTTTCGCACGCTGGAATCCACGCGCGAATGGCTCGCCAAACGCACGCCGCAACTCGTCATGATCGGCGCCTGGATGGGCGAGGAACTGGTCGGCGAAGGCCAGGTGCAGATCGGCCGCATGCGCCGCGCGCACGTGGCCGAAATCGGCGTGGGCGTGCACGGCGACTGGCAGCGGCGCGGCGTGGGCACGCGGCTTGTCGAAGAGATGCTCGATCTGGCCGACAACTGGCTCGGCCTGCGCCGTCTCGAACTCAGGGTCTTTGTCGACAACGCGCCCGCCATCGCGCTCTATCGCAAGAGCGGCTTCGAGATCGAAGGCCGGCTGCGCGGCAACATGCTGCGCGACGGCGCTTACGTCGATTCGTTTCTGATGGGGCGTCTGCGCGCGCCGCTTCCTTACGTCGAAAGCGAGGCATCATGAATCTTCCCCACGATGCCGCGGCCGAGCGCGCCGCGTTCGCGAAAGCGCTGCGCGTGCGCGCCGCCGAAGTCGACGACGCCGACGCGATGGCGGCGCTCATGAACCTGCCGGGCGTGCGTCCGGGCACGCTTTCGCACGGCTACCGCACGGGCGAAGCCGTGCGCGCCTGGCTCGCGAGCCAGAAGGCCGACTCGATGACGGTCGTGGCCGAATACGAAGGGCAGATCGTCGGGCAGTCCGAACTGCGGGCGCACGACGGGCGGCGCGCGCATTGCGGCTCGCTCGGCATTTCGGTGCACGACGCGTATCACGGGCGCGGCGTCGGTTCGCTGCTGCTCGCCGCGCTGCTCGACGCCGCCGACAACGCGTTCGGCCTGCGCCGCATCGAACTGCAGGTGTTCGCCGACAACGCGCCTGCGCTCGCGCTCTATCGCAAGTTCGGTTTCGAGGTGGAGGCGTGCGCCCGCGCGGACGCGATCCGCGACGGCGCGCTGCACGACGTGCTGCACATGGCGCGGCTCGTCGATGCGCCCGCGTTCGCGCCGCCCGCCGACACGACAGGCGAGAACGCAAACGCAAGCGCAGACACCACCCCGGACTCCCCGACAGCCCTCTAAGCCAGGACGCCTCGCGTGCCCTACTTCTTTATCGACCGGCCGGTCTTCGCGTGGGTGATCGCGCTCGCCGTCATGGTGGCGGGCGCGCTCGCCATCACGCAACTGCCCATCGCGCAGTATCCGCGCCTCTCGCCGCCGCGCATCGTGATCGTCGCGCAGTATCCGGGCGCATCGGCGCAAACCGTGGACGACAACGTCGCGAGCATCATCGAGGAAAGTCTCGATGGCGCGGACGGCATGCTCTACTACGAAACCACCAGCGACGGCCTCGGCAATCTCGAGATCGACGTGACCTTCGCGCCCGCCACGAATCCCGATATCGCGCTCGTGGATGTGCAGAACCGCATCAAGCAGATCGAGGCGCGTCTGCCGCAAGCGGTGGTGCAGCAGGGCGTGAACGTGGTGAAGGCGTCGAACACGTTCCTGATGCTGGTGGCGCTCACTTCGACCGACGGCTCGCGCGACTCGGCGCAGCTCGCCGACTATCTGAACCGCTACGTGCTGCGCGAACTCAAGCGCGCACCCGGCGTGGGTTCGGCTGAGCTATGGGACGCCGACGAAGCGATGCGCATCTGGCTCGATCCGTACCGGCTGCGCGAATACGGGCTGGCGGCCAGCGACGTGACCACGGCGATCAGCGCGCAGAATGCGCCCGTGACGGCGGGCACGATCGGCGACGCGCCGTTCGCGGCGGGCCAGCAGACCAACGCGTCGGTCGACGTGAAAGGCCAGCTGGAGACGCCCGACCAGTTCGGCGAGATCGTGCTCAAGGCGAAAACCGACGGCTCGATCGTGCGTCTGCGCGACATCGCGCGCGTGGAAATCGGCCGCAGCGATTACTCGTTCTTCTCGCGGCTCAACGGACGGCCCGCCGCGACCGTCGGCATTCAACTCGGCCCGCGCGGCAACGCGCTCGAAACCTCGGACGCGATCCGCGCGCGCCTCGCCGAACTCTCGAAGCGCATGCCGCCCGGCATCACCGTCGAGATTCCATTCGACAGCGCGCATTTCGTGCGCGTGGCGATCCGCGAAGTGATCATCACGCTGCTCGAAGCGATCGTGCTGGTGTTCTGCGTGATGTGGCTGTTCCTGCGCGATCTGCGCGCGACGCTGGTGCCCACGGTCGTGATTCCCGTCACGCTGATGGGCGCGTTTCTCACGCTCTATATCGGCGGCATGTCGATCAACGTGTTCACGCTGTTCGGCCTCGTGCTCGCGATCGGCATTCTCGTCGACGACGCCATCGTGGTCGTGGAAAGCGTGCACCGCGCGATGCACGAAGAAGGGCTGCCGCCGCGCGAGGCTACGCGGCGTGCGATGTCGCGCATCGGCGGGGCGATCGTTGGCGTGACGGCGGTGCTCACGGCCGTGTTCGTGCCGATGGCGTTCTTCACCGGCAACGTGGGCGGCATTTATCGTCAGTTCGCGGTGGCGATGATTGCGTCGATGCTGGTGTCGTCGTTCATGGCGCTCTCGCTTACGCCTGCGTTGTGCGCAAGTATGCTCAGGAAACCGAAGCATATCGAAGCGCACGGCACCTCGCGGGTCGCGCGCGTGTCGCGTGGCTATCGCGGCATCGTGATCAAGCTGCTGCGCCGCAGCCGCCGCGTGCTCGCGATTTACGCCGTGCTGCTGGGCGCGGGTGCGTGGCTCTACTGGCAGATGCCCGAAGGCTTTTTGCCCGCTGAGGACGAAGGCCAGTTGCAGGTCATGATCGAGTTGCCGGCGGGCGCGAATCAGGCGCGCACGCTCGCGGTGCTGCAACGCACGGAGGCCATCCTGCGCAGCGAAAGCGCGGTCGAGAACGTGACGGGCGTGGTGGGCTGGAGCTTCGCGGGCAGCGGGCAGAACGTGGGCATGGCCTTCGTCGATCTCAAGGACTGGGACCGCCGCTCGATCAGCGCGCAGGCGCTGCGCGACCGCCTCAACGACAAATTCGCCGCGATCCTGGACGGCGACGTGGAGGCCACCTTGCCGTCGCCGGTGCCGGGCATCGGCCACTCGGAGGGCTTCACGTTCCGGCTCGAAGATCGCGGCGGCGTCGGCATGGACGCGCTCAAGGCGGCGCGCGGCCAGTTGATCGACGCGGCCACGCGAAGCCCCGTGCTCGCGGGCGTGCATTCGGAGGATCTGCCCGATGCGCCGCGCGTCGATCTCGACATCGACCGCGCCAAGGCCTACGCGTTCGGCGTGCCGTTCGACCGTATCGCCGATGTGCTGAGCACGACCTTCGGCTCGACCTACGTCGACGACTTTCCGGCGGGCGGACGCATGCGCCGCGTGATCGTGTCCGCCGACGCGAACGCGCGCATGGCCGACCGTCAACTGCTCGACCTGCCGGTGCAGACCAGCACGGGCGCGACCGTGGCGCTTTCGTCGCTGGCGAGCACGCGCTGGACGCGCGGCCCTGTGATGCTCGCGCGCTATAACGGCTATCCGTCGCTCGACGTGAGCGGGCGCGAATCGCACGGCCACAGTTCCGGCGAGGCGATGGCGGAAATGGAGCGGCTCGCGCTCGATCTGCCTCAGGGCGTGGCCTACGAATGGACCGACACCGCGTTCGAGCAGATCGAGGCGGCGCGCGATACGCCGCTGCTGCTCGGGCTCTCCGTGCTCGCGGTGTTCATGGTGCTCGCGGCGCTCTACGAAAGCTGGATCACGCCGCTCGCGGTGCTGCTGGTCGTGCCGCTCGGCACGCTCGGCGCGGTCACGGCGATGCTGCTGCGCGGCCTGCCCAACGACATCTATTTCAAGGTCGGGCTCGTGACGGTGGTCGGGCTCACGGCGAAGAACGCGATCCTGATCGTGCAGGCCGCGAACGCGCGGCGCGAGCGCGGCATGCGCGTGGGCGCGGCCGTGGTGGCGGGTTGCGCGGAACGGCTGCGGCCGATCGTGATGACGTCGGCGGCCTTCGTGCTGGGCGTGGTGCCGCTCGCGCTCTCGCACAGTGCGGGCGCGGAGAGCCGTCACTCGATCGGCACGGGCGTGCTCGGCGGCGTGCTGGCGGCGACGGTGCTCGGCCTTGTGTTCGCGCCGGTGCTCTATTGCGCGGTGGCCGCGCGCTCGCCGGTGCGGCGCGTGCGCCGTCCGCGACGCCCACGCGGTCCGGCGCGCGGCGAGGCGGTGTTCGAGGAAAACGCGCAGTGAGCGCGCAGTGAGGGTGTGCGAAGGCGCGTGAGTGGAGGCGCGCGAACGCGCGTGCAGCGACGCGCGCGCCCGCGCGCTTCGCTGCGCTGCGCTTAAAACAGCCGCGGCGTGCCGACCCAGACCAGCACGGCTTCGTCGTCGCGCGCGTTGGTCCAGCTATGCGGCACCGTCGATTCGTAGTGCGCGCTGTCGCCCGCACCGAGCACGAACGACTTGCCTTCGAGCGTGATCGTCACTTCGCCGCTGAGCACGTGGACGAATTCCTCGCCCGCGTGCGTGGTCACCTCGCTCGGACGCTCGCCGGGCGGCATGCGCACGAGAATCGCTTCGAGCTGGCGGCCGCCCGACTGATTCGAGAGCCGCGCGAACAGATCGGCGGAATCGGCGAACGCGAAATACTGCAGGTCCTTGCGGCGGCGCACGCAGCCTTCCTCGGTCGGCGTATCGACGAAATAGCTGACGGGCACGCCCAGCGCCTTCGCGATGCTCACGAGCGAGGTGATGGACGGGCTCGCGTGGTCGCGCTCGACTTGCGAAAGAAAGGGCTTGGAAAGCTGCGAGACGGTCGCGATGTCGTCCAGCGTGCGCCCCTGGCGCTGGCGCAGCGAGCGGATCTTGCTGCCGACGGAGACGACGCTCTGGGTTTCGACGGTTTTCGATGCCATGTTGGGGGCGAGTCGTTGGAATGGGTGCGAGAAGTGGTCATCCGCCTGCCGGCGCGCTAGCGGGAATGATTTGTCTGATGGATGCGAATGCGTGCGCATTCGATGCGGATTGTTGCGCGCAGCGCTGAAAAAAACGCGCATTCCGGCTGGATTTCCCCGCTGCGAATCAATTCGCTTCTCTCCATGGATTTCGTTCTAGTAAATGTGCGCGTAAAAAAATCCGCCGGCGCGCATTAGTGAAAATCAACGATGTCGTATGCATCGGGATCACTTCACTGTGTCTCAAGCATAACATCGCCATTTTTCTGAGGATATCGGAGTTTGTTTCTTATTCTTTCTCTTACATGTGAGCGATGTGCGGGTTCTTGCGCGCCGACTTTCGCGCCGTTTCTGCCCGCTCCCCGCGAAACGCACGCTGCAAGCCGCATCGCGCGTTATTCGGCAGCGCCTGAATGATAAGTCGGCAGCACCCGCATAAATCGGCAATTCAATCGAACTGAATCTCGTCCCGGTTTCGCCCCGGTTTCACCACAGTCGCGCATATTCTCCGACGAACTGTGTTCCAGCGAACGTCGTTCTGTAATTCGATGTGACAGCCGCTCGGCGCCGATATTCAGATTGATTTTTATTCTGCGCGCTGTCCGCATTGCGGCGCTCAGCGGCGAGGGTTTCATGGGGCGTCATCCAGATCCGCCATCGTGGCCGAATCCGCCGATTGATCTTCACGCGGAAGTGGCTCATATTCGTTTCCACTTTCTCGCCCATCCTCCTTCGCGTTGTTCGCGCATCCGGCGCAGCGGCACGCAAATTGCGGCGCTTCGCCATTCGTCATCCGCCGCATGTCGCCTTCGGGCCGCGGCGGCCCTTGAAGCTTTCGAATCGCTAGCTCTTCCCATGTTTAACGAACCAGGTCGAGGCGCCCCCGGTCCGAGGCAGTGTCCCCACTGCGGCAACCGGCTGAATGCGCCATTGATATTTTGTCCCCAATGCGGCGCGAACCAGCTTGCCGGCGCGTCGCGAGGCGGCGAGGGCGGCACGCCCGAGCGGCCGCGCGTCGTCTCGCAGCGCTTCCATACCGAGCGCGGCGCGGTGCCGGCGGGTTTCGGGCGCGAACGTTTTTACGCCGATTACGACGGCTATCGCGCGCACGAATCGCACGGCGCGCGGCGCTCGCGTCTGCCGCTCTACGCGTTCGGCGCGGTGGCGCTGGTCGCGGCCGCGCTGGCGGGCTATGTGATTTCGCATCGCGATGCGCCGGCCAGCGCGATGATCGGGCAGTCGGTGGAGGGCGCGGTGTCGTCGCAGCAGGACGGCACGCGCGCGCCCTCGGCCACGACGGCCACGGTGCATGCAGCGCCGTTGGCCGGGCCCCGCGACGCGACGGCGCGCGCGGTGCCTTCGGTCGCCGCGGTGCCGACCCAATCCGCTCACCCTGCGACCACGCCGCGTAATGCGGGCGTGGACGCTCGGGCATCGGCGGATCAATCCGCGGAGAAAAACGGCGGTACGGCCACGCGCGCCGATGTCGCGCGCAATCTCGCTGTGGCGCGCACGAATCTCGACAAGAACCGCTTGTGGCCCGCGCGCCGCGCGATCACGAGCGCGCTCGCCGCGCAGCCCGGCAACGCCGAGGCGCAGCAGATGAAGGCCGATTTGCAGGCGCGCGAACAAGAGCGCGATGCGCTTCTCGGTTATGGGCGGCTTTGCGCGCGCGAGGGCAAGTGGTCGTGCGCGTGGCAGAACGCGGGCCATGCGGTGACGATCGACGCGTCGAGCCAGGAAGCGAAGCGGCTGCTTGCGCGCTCCATCGCCGCGCAGGGCGTGGGGACGGCGGGCCATATCGATTCGGGCTCGCCGGGACCGGACGACGATCAGTGAGCGAGCGGGTGCGTGCGCGTAGTTGATGCGCGCTCGCGCCGCTCGATGGCGTGGAAGGCTGCGTGATCAGTTGCGCGTGGCGCGCCTGCGTGCGCTCGTCGACGCGCAACGTCTGCGCGGCCACATGCTGTGGCGTGCCGAGCGTGCTGACCAGCGAGAAATAGCGCAGCACTTCGCTCGCGTGCTTCAAGCCGATCGGCACCATCGGCAAGATTCGGCGCTACGATGCGCCCGTGCGGGTTGTTCAATTGCATCGCATGCAATCGTCCTTACCGCTTCAAATCGCGGAGGAATCCGAAATAACTGCCGCGCGCCGTGCGCCACACAATTCATATTCATCGCGTCATCAGCCATAAAAAAAGCCGCTCCTGAGAGCGGCTTTTTCACCAGCGATCCAGCAAAAGATCGCGCAAGCGTCAGTCGTCGAGCTGCGAAAGATCGCGCACGGCGCCCTTGTCGGCCGACATCACGAGCTTGGCATACGCCTTGAGCGCCGCCGAGACCTTGCGCGGACGCGGCTGCACCGGCTTCCAGCCCTTGGCGTTCTGCTCCTCGCGACGGCGCGCGAGTTCCTCGTCCGACACCAGCACGTCGATCGTGCGCTTCGGAATGTCGATGCGGATCTTGTCGCCGTCGCGCACGAGGCCGATCGCGCCGCCCGCTGCCGCTTCCGGCGAGCAGTGGCCGATCGAGAGGCCCGAGGTGCCGCCCGAGAAGCGGCCGTCGGTCAGCAGCGCGCAGGCCTTGCCCAGACCCTTCGACTTGATGTAGCTGGTCGGGTAGAGCATTTCCTGCATGCCGGGGCCGCCCTTCGGGCCTTCGTAGCGCACGATCACCACGTCGCCGGCCTTGACCTTGTCGGCGAGGATGTTCGCGACCGCTTCGTCCTGCGACTCGGTCACGTGCGCCGTGCCTTCGAACACGAGGATGCTGTCGTCGACGCCCGCGGTCTTCACCACGCAGCCGTCGAGCGCGATGTTGCCCGTCAGCACGGCGAGGCCGCCTTCCTTCGAGAACGCGTGCTCGTACGAGCGGATGCAGCCTTCGGCGCGATCGCTGTCGAGGCTCGGCCAGCGCGTGTTCTGGCTGAACGCGACCTGCGAGGGCACGCCCGCCGGACCCGCCATGTAGAACGTCTTCACGGCTTCGTCGTCGGTGCGCACGATGTCCCACTGGTCGAGCGCGTGCTTGAGCGAAGGCGCGTGCACGGTCGGCACGTCGGTGTGCAGCTTGCCGGCGCGATCCAGCTCGCCGAGGATGCCCATGATGCCGCCCGCGCGATGCACGTCTTCGATGTGGTACTTGTTCGTGTTCGGCGCGACCTTGCAGAGCTGCGGCACGACGCGCGAGAGGCGGTCGATGTCGGTCATGCCGAAGTCGATGCCCGCTTCCTGCGCAATGGCCAGCAAGTGCAGGATCGTGTTGGTCGAGCCGCCCATGGCGATGTCGAGCGTCATGGCGTTCTCGAAGGCCTTGAAGCCCACCGAGCGCGGCAGCACGCGTTCGTCTTCTTCCTCGTAGTACTGGCGCGCCAGTTCGACGATGCGGTGACCCGCGCGCTTGAACAGCTGTTCGCGGTCCGCGTGCGTGGCGACCACCGTGCCGTTGCCCGGCAGCGAGAGACCGAGCGCTTCGGTCAGGCAGTTCATCGAGTTGGCCGTGAACATGCCCGAGCACGAGCCGCAGGTCGGGCAGGCCGAGCGCTCGACTTCGGCGACTTCGGCGTCGCTGTACTTGGAGTCGGCGGCGATCACCATCGCGTCGATCAGGTCGAGCTTCTTGACTTCGATGGCCTTCGTGACCGGGTTCGCGAGGCGCGTCTTGCCCGCTTCCATCGGGCCGCCCGAGACGAAGATCACGGGGATGTTCAGGCGCATGGCGGCCATCAGCATGCCCGGGGTGATCTTGTCGCAGTTCGAGATGCAGACCATGGCGTCGGCGCAGTGCGCGTTGACCATGTACTCGACCGAGTCGGCGATGATGTCGCGGCTCGGCAGCGAGTAGAGCATGCCGTCGTGGCCCATCGCGATGCCGTCGTCGACCGCGATGGTGTTGAATTCCTTGGCGACGCCGCCGGCGGCCTCGATCTCGCGCGCGACGAGCTGGCCCAGATCCTTCAGGTGCACGTGGCCGGGCACGAACTGGGTGAACGAGTTGACCACCGCGATGATCGGCTTCTGGAAGTCTTCGTCTTTCATGCCGGTGGCGCGCCACAGGGAGCGCGCCCCCGCCATGTTGCGGCCGGCGGTGGAGGTTTTGGAACGGTATGCGGGCATCGTGGGTGCTATGAAAAGGTCGAAAAGGTCGCAGGAAAACAGCGGGCCACGGGAATAAAGGCCCTTCGCGCGCCCGTGCGGACAACCTTTTGAGCTGCGCTTTGGGCAAACTCAGCGATTATCCCACACCCGCAGCAGGGCCGCCCGGCCCGCCCGCCGGGGCGATTTCCCGGGCCGCCGCGCCTTTTTCCCCGCATGCCGCCGCGCATCCCCGAACGGGATTAGTCCCGCGCGGAATATCGATGTGCCAATCGCTCGGTTGGGCCGCGCCGGGCGCGCTGCTAGATTGGTCCCGCGTGCCAGGCGCACGCCATCCATCAACGATCGACCTCATCACGCGGAGCCATCCATGGCAGAGACCGGAGACCGGGCCGCGCGCACGACCGCGCGCGTCATCGCCGACGACAACGAAGCGCTCGACGCCGCGCGCGAACTGGCCGCGCGCCTCGCCGAAGACGCCGCGCTGCGCGACCGCGAGCGGCGGCTGCCGCGCGAGGAAATCGAATGGTTCTCGCAGTCGGGCCTCTGGGGCATCACGGTGCCGAAGGCTTATGGCGGCGCGGGCGTCTCGTTCGTCACGCTGACCGAAGTCGTCAAGCTGATTTCGGCCGCCGACCCGTCGCTCGGGCAGTTGCCGCAGAACCATTTCGGGCTCGTCGACGTGATCGCGCTCACGGGCACCGAGGAGCAGAAGCGCTTTTTCTTCGGCGAGGTGCTGGCGGGCAAGCGCTTCGGCAACGGCTTCTCCGAAAAAGGGACGAAACACGTGCTCGACCTCAGGACGCGCGTGCTGCGCGACGGCGACGATTACGTGGTCAACGGCACGAAGTTCTATTCGACGGGCGCGCTGTTCGCGCACTACGTGCCGGTGCTCGGGCTCGACGCGGATGGGCGCGGCTGGCTCGCGTGGATCCCGCAGGGCACGCCGGGCCTCGCGATCACCGACGACTGGTCCGGCTTCGGCCAGCGCACCACGGCGAGCGGCACGGTCACGCTGGACAACGTGCGCGTGGGCGCTTCGCACGTGTTTCCGGCGCATCGCGTCTCCGAGCAGCCGACGCTGAACGGCCCGGTTTCGCAGATCATCCAGGCGGCCATCGACGCGGGCATCGCGCGCGCCGCCGTCGCCGACACGCTCACGTTTGTGCGTGAGCGCGCGCGTCCGTGGGTCGACAGCGGCGTCGAGCGTGCCGCCGACGATCCGCTCACGCTGCGCGAAATCGGCCATCTGCATATTCAGCTGCACGCCGCCGAAGCGTTGCTCGAACGCGCCGCGCGGCTGTTCGACGCGATCGCCGCACAGGACACGATCAGCGAGGACGACGTTGCGCGCGCCTCGGTCGCCGTGGGCGAGGCGAAGGTGTTGACGACCGAAGCCGCGCTGCTGGCGGGCGAAAAGCTGTTCGAACTGGGCGGCACGCAGTCGACGCTGGCGGCGCACAACCTCGACCGCCACTGGCGCAACGCGCGCACGCACACGCTGCACGATCCGGTGCGCTGGAAGTATCACCTCGTCGGCAATTACTATCTGAACGGGAAAAAGCCCGCGCGCCATGCGTGGAATTGAGGGACGGGCGATCGCGCCGCTCTCGCGCTGAAGGCGCGGGAGCCTGACAAGAACGGCACACGCGGGCGGAATTTCCGTCGCGTGTGCCGTTTGCTTTGGGGCGCATTTTTTGGGGCGGCATGCCGAGGGTTTCCCGCCATATGGCGGCGCGCGGCGCTTTTGCGCCGTCGCTGTAGAATGAGGGCACCCCACGAGCCGTTGAAAGCCGGCCGCCGAATCCCATTTATTCGTCGTGAATTCGCGTATCCCTGACCCCTTGCCGCCCGCGTGGCCGTTCCCGCCGACTCGCGATGTGGCTGGCCGCACCTACGGCCAGCTCGTCGCGCTGCGCTATCGCGGCGCGGACGTGTGGCTCTGGCGCTGCCGCTGCGGCGGCCATGTGAGCGCGCGGCTCGATGCGGTGGAGAGCGGCCAGACGCGCGATTGCGGCTGCCGCGAGCAGCGCCAGGTCTGGCGCTCGCGCCCGGGTTCGCCGTCCTTGAAGGGCGGCGAGGTGTTCGGCCAGTTGACGACCGAGCGCTACGCGGGCGATGGCGTCTGGGTGTGCCGATGCGAATGCGGCGCCGAAGTGACGGTCAGCGCCGGCCGCCTGCGGCTCGGCCAGGCGCGCTCATGCGGACGGTGCTCGGGTGTGTCGGCGGCTTGAGCCCGGGCTGAGCGGCGCCTCGGTCAGCGGATTAGCCGGCGCGTTCAATCTGTGCCTGAAGGCGGCGCGTTCAAGCGCCGCGACAAGCCATCAACCGCCTTCAAGCCGCCGACACGCCACGCGCATCGGCGAGCGTCGGGCCTTCCTCGCGCGTCGAATCCGCATCCGCGAGTTCCGCTTCGATCTCGCGCAGCCGATGCGGCGCGACCACGCGCAAAGCCAGAAACCAACCGAGTCCCGCCGCGAGCAGCGCGCCGAACACATAGGGCAGCACCGCATACACGCCGGGCGCCGCCGGATAAATGCTGCCGACGAACGGAATGCCGATCAGCACGATGGCCGCCGCGCTGATCGCCACATGGCGCGGCTTGAGTTCGCCGCGACGGCGCAGGAAGCAGGGCGCGGCGACCGCCACGATCACATAGGTCAGCAGGAAGCCAAACGTGGCGATCGTGCTCAGATAGCCGTACGCGTCGAACAGCGACGTGCCCGCGAACTGGAACGTCACCGCCACGATCAGCGAAAGCACCACGAGCAGCGTGACCGCGACGTGCGGCGTGGCGTTGCCCGCGTGCGCGCGGCCCGTTGCTGCGTGCAGCAGGCCCTGGCGCGCGAAGGTGTAGAGCAGCCGAGCGGCGGCGTTGATCGACGAGAAGAACGCGGCGAAGAAGCTCAGCGCCACGCCCGCGTCGATCAGCACGCCGAGCGCGCCCAGATGGATGCCATGCGCGACCGCCGAAAGCGGCGCGCTCGCCTGGTCGAGCGGCGTGGCCGCGCCCTGGAACAGCGCGACGAGCCCATACGAGGCGGCGAGAAACAGCGCCGCCGGGCCGAGAATGCTGACGATCACCGCGCGCGGAATCAGACGGAACGGTTCGCGCGCTTCCGCGCCGAGCGCGGTCACGCTTTCGAAGCCCGTGAAGCTGAAGAACGCGAGCACCATGCCGAGCCGCAACTGATCGGGCTTCACGGCGGCCAGCGTCAGCTGATGCGTATCGATCCAGCGATGCTTCGCGAACAGCGCCGCAACGATCACGAACACAATCAGCGCCACGGTGCTCAACTCGATCCACAGCGTGGTGCGGGTCGAGAGCCGGATGTCGCGCCACGTGATGAACCATGCGCCCAGCGTCACGAACACGGTGATCGCGACCGTCACGGCGAGCCCCGCGCCCGAGGCCACGCCGATATCCTTGAACAGCACCACGATCTCGTTGACCGTGCCTTGCAGAATGCCCGCCGCGCCCACGCCATAGGCGATCAGCAGCGACCAGCCCGCCACCGCGCCCCAGATCGGGCCGAGGCCGCGCGCGGCATAGGTGTAGAGCGCGCCGGGCGAGGCCGTGCGTTTGGCGAACTGCGTGATGCTCCACGAGGCGAACAGCAGGCCCACGGTCGCGAACAGATAGGCGAGCCAGGTGCCGTTGCCCGCCGTGGCGAACACCGCCGGGATCAGGAGCCCCGCGCCGCCCGCCGCGCCGACGAGACCGATCGATTGTGCAATCAGTTCGGATAACGAAAGATAGCCGCGACGCAAGGTGCCGTCGCGCGCCGCCGTGGCCGCGAGTTCAGTCATAGGTGTGGTCCGGTGAGTGTAGGTGTCGGGATGAGACGCGCCCGGGCCGCCATGGCGCGGGCGCGTGATGAATCCGGCCGCTCAGGCCGTGGCTTCCGCCTGCACGCTTTTCGCGGATGAATGTGTGGATGACTGCGCGTCCGCTTGCGCGTTCACTTGCGCGTTCACTTGCGCGTTCACTTGCGCGGCAGCTTCACGCTTCACACGCTCGATATCGCGAAACTGCGCCGCCGGATGATCCTGCGGCAGACGCGCATCCGCGCCGAACAGCTTCTCGCGCAGCGTGCCGCTCGCATAGGCGCGCGGATACACGCCGCGCCGCTGTAATTCCGGCACGAGATGCTCGACCACGTCCTCGAAGGTTTCGTGCGCGATGGCATACGCGAGATTGAAGCCGTCGACATCGGTGGCCTCGACCCATTGCTGGAGAATGTCCGCGACCGTGGACGGCGAGCCCACGAACACCGGGCCGAGTCCGCCTACGCCGCCCCAGCGCGCGAGTTCCTCGATGGTCCACGCCTTGTCGCCGCCCGCCAGATGTTCGACGGCGGAGACGATCGCATTGGTTTCCACGCGCTTCACGGTATCGGTCGGCAGATACTGGCCGAAGTCGATGCCGGTCCAGCCCGACATGAACACGAGCGACCCGTCGTACGAGACGTGCCGCTGATACTCCTCGAACTTCGCCTGAGCCTTGGCGTCGGTTTCGTCGACGATCACGGTCACGAGGTTGTAGATCAGCAACTGGCGCGGATCGCGGCCCGCGAGCGCGGCCTGGCGGCGCACGTCGGCCACATAGTCGCGCAGCAGCGTCTGGGTGGGCGCGGCTACGAATACGCATTCGGCGTGTTCGGCGGCGAAGCGCTTGCCGGGACCGGATGCGCCCGCCTGGAACAGCACCGGCGTGCGTTGCGGCGACGGCTCGCACAGGTGATAACCTGGGACTTCGAAATATTTCCCTTTGTGGCCGATTTCATGCACGCGCTCGGGATGCGTGAACACGCGGTTCTCGCGATCGCGCACCACGGCGCCGTCTTCCCAACTGCCTTCGAAAAGCTTGTAGAGCACTTCGAGATATTCGGCGGCCACCGCATAACGGTCGTTGTGATCGCGCAGGCCCAACTGGCCCACGTTCTTCGCGCCGCTTTCGAGGTACGAGGTCACCACGTTCCAGGCGAGCCGCCCCTTGGTGTGATGATCGGCCGTGGACAGACGCCGTGCGAACGTATACGGATGCTCGAAACTTGTCGACGCCGTGATGCCGATGCCCAGATGCTCGGTGACCATCGCAATCGGCGCGGCGAGCTGCAGCGGATCGTTCACGGGAATCTGCGCGGCCTGATGCAGCGCGTGATAATTGCCGTCCTGATAGACGTCGTAATAGCCGATCACATCGGCGATAAAGATCGCATCGAAAATGCCGCGCTCAAGAATCTTCGCGAGATCGGTCCAGTATTCGAGGTCCTTGTATTGCCACGAACGGTCGCGCGGATGCGTCCACAGCCCCGGCGACTGGTGGCCCACGCAGTTCATTTCGAAGGCGTTCAGGCGGATGTTTTTACTCATGACGTTCACTTGCTCCCACGGCCCGGACCGTTGCCGATCTGCCAGACGAAGGGCGGCTCGGTGCCGTTGATGGCCCAGTCGCCGACGATGCGCGCCTTGTAGACGAGCGGATTATGCGAGGACACCGTGCGCGCATTGCGCCAGTGCCGGTCGAGTGCGAGGCGCGTGCTGGTGGCCGAGGCGCCGAGCGCGTCGAACAGATGCGTGGCCGCGCGCAGTGCGAAGTCCGACGCCGTGAGCTGGCTTTGCGCCGACGCGATTTCGGCTTCGACGTTGGCGGCGCGTTCGACCGCTTCGTCGCCGCCGAAGCGCGCCTCGTAGGCCCGTTGCGCGGGTTCGGCCGCCAGTAGCGCGACCGCGCGCGCGGCATAGGCCCACGACGCGATTTCGCCGACCACCTGCTGGATCTGCGCGTCCTCGCTCACGTGCGGCGCGTTGCCGTGGCTGTAGACGCGCGTGCGCGTGCGCACGAGTTCGGCGGCGTCGCGCTGCACGGCCTCGGCGATGCCCGCGAGCGTGGCGACGTGAAAGAGCTGATAGAACGCGGTCTGATACTTGAAGCGGCGCGCGAAGTCGATCACGTTGCGCGGTTCGACCACGGCATCGTTGAAGCGCGTGGTGCCGCTGCCGGTGGTGGTCTGGCCGAAGCCGTCCCAGTCGTCCTCGCGCACCACGCCCGGCTGATGCGTGCTCACGGCGGCGATCACGTCGCTGCCGTCGGCTTCGCGCTGCGCGTAGACGTCGATCCAGTCGGCGTAGATCGTGCCGGTGCTGTAGTACTTCGCGCCGTTCACGACGAAGCGGCCGTCGCGCTGCGAGACCTGGGTCTGCACCTGGCCCACGGCCACGTTGCCCACTTCGGACCACGCGCTGCCCACGATCTGGCCGCTCGCGAAGCGGTCGAACCACGCGCGCTGATCTGCGTCGGGCGGCACGTTGAGCCAGTCTTCGACGAAGGCGAAATGCGCGCGCAGCGCTTGCGGCAGATTCGAATCGGCGGCGGCCAGTTCGATCAGCAACTGAAACAATTGCGGAATGGACGCGCCCGCACCGCCGTCGCGCACGGGCAGACGCACCGCGCCGAAACCGGCGTCCTTCAAGGCGGCGATGGCCTCGTTCGGCAGGATGCGTTCGCGGTCGCGTTCGGCCGCGCCGCGCGCGATCTCCGCGAAGATCGGGCGAAAACGCGCGGCGAGCGTTTCGTAGTCCGTGCCGGTCGAGAGCGCGACGGCGTGAAGGTCGGGAATGGGAGCGGATCGCGATATTGTCATGGTGTTCCTCCGGGTTTCTCCATCGGGACTCGGCCTCGGATGGCGTGAAGGGCCAGTATAGAAATGCGCATCGCGACGCTCCAATAACGGATTCTCGAATCGATATCGGCGGCGCGTATTTGTGCGCGATGCATCGCGTTATCACGGATAAAACGCCGTAAAAACAGCGCTCGCGGGGTTTTGCCGCGTTCAGCCGCCTTATCGATGGCGCGCGGATCAATATGAGCATCGCTTCGTTGGGCGCAACGAAGCGTCTCGCTACGATGACGCCATCCTGTGCCTGCGAGACCGAGACGCCCGCATGTCCGCTCCGAATTCTTCCGCCCCGATTTTCTCCGCCCGCGCGATCGACAAGCGCTTTGGCGCGACCGTCGCGCTTTCGCATCTCGACTTTTCGATTGGCGCGGGCGAGGTGGTCGCGCTGATGGGCGCGAACGGCGCGGGCAAATCGACCTTCGTGAAGATCGTGAGCGGCGTGCAGGGCGCCGACGCGGGCGCGATGCAGCTCGACGGCCGGCGTTACGCGCCGGCTTCGCCGCTGGCCGCGCGCCAGTTGGGCGTGGCGACCGTGCATCAATCGATCGCCGATGCCGTGGTGCCCGCTTCGTCGATCGCCGATAACCTGCTGCTCGACGAACTCTGCGGCGGCGCGCAAAGCTGGTGGACGCCGCGCGCGACGCGGCGCGAACGTGCCCGTGAACTGGCCGCGCGCGTGGGGCTCGATGCCGATCTCGATGCGCCGCTCGGCACGCTCGCGCTGGCCGCGCAACAACGCGTCGTGCTGGCGCGTGCTCTGGCCACGCGGCCGCGTCTCTTGATCCTCGACGAGCCCACGGCCAGCCTGTCCGCCGCCGAGGCCGCGCGCCTGCACGCGCTCGTCGACACCTTGCGCGACGAGGGCGT
Source organism: Paraburkholderia sp. J94 (assembly GCF_905220285.1). NCBI lineage: Bacteria > Pseudomonadati > Pseudomonadota > Betaproteobacteria > Burkholderiales > Burkholderiaceae > Paraburkholderia > Paraburkholderia sp. J94. The sequence goes on from NZ_CAJMZH010000001.1 coordinate 249,083, forward strand.
GGCCGTATTGCTGGTCTCGCATCGGCTCGCGGATCTGCGCCGTCTCGCGACGCGCGTGGCGGTGCTGCGCGACGGCCGCGTCGTATCGCAGCAAAGCGCGCCGGTCGACTTCGACGCCGCGCTCGAAACGATGATCGGCCGTCCCTTGCCGCCGCCGCGTATTGATTCGTATGACGAACTAAATAACGGAGAGGCGATTCTGCAGTTGCGCCAACTGCGTCTCACCGACCGTACCGCTGCATTCGATCTCGACGTGCGCGACGGTGAAATCGTCGCCGTGGTGGGGCCGGTGGGCGCAGGCAAGTCGCGACTCGCGCAGACGATCTTCGGTGCGACGCGTGCGTTCGCGGGCGAGATGCGGCTCGACGGCGCGGTGTGGCGTCCGCGCACACCCGGCGACGCGATCCGCGCGGGTGTGTTTCTCGCGGGCGAGGACCGTTGGCGCACCTCGCTGTTTCCCGATGCCGTGCCCTTCGCCTCGATTGCGGGGACGATCGGCTTTCCGTTTCTGTCGCGCTGGAGCCGGGGCGCGTTTGTCGCGCGCGAGCGCGAGCGCGCCGCCGCGCGTGCGGCCATCGACGCGTTCGGCATTCGCTGCGCGGGCCCGGACGATCGTCTGCCGCGACTGTCCGGCGGCAATCAGCAGAAAGTGCTGCTCGCGCGCTGGCACGCCGAACCCGCGCGCGTGCTGCTGCTCGACGAACCGTTTCAGGGCGTGGACGCGGGCGCGCGCGCCGATATCGCGGCGACGCTGCGGCGCGAAGCGCCGGGCCGCGCGACGCTCGTGTTGGTGAGCGATCTCGAGGAAGCGCACGAAGTCGCCGACCGCATCGTGTATTTCGATCGGGGCGCGTTAGATCGCGGCGTGTTAGACCTTGGCGCGTTAGAGACCGCCGATTCGCTCGAAGCCCGCCATCCTGCCGAAGCCATCGAATCGTAATCGACACACTAAGCAACTCAAAAGCGACCATGAAAAGCGCCGCCACTCCGCTCGTCACCGATGTCACCGAGCAACCGCTGCCGCATACCGCGTCCGGTACGTCACAGACATCACAAACGCGCCGCCTGCTCGTACTGCTCGAACGCAGCGGCCTGCTGCTCGTGCTCGCCGCCATGCTCGTGCTGTTCACCGCGCGCGAGCCTGCGTTTCTGAACGTCGCGAATCTCTTCAGCATCTTGCAGGCGGTCTCGATCGTCGCGCTGCTCGGCATCGGCGTGACGATTACGCTGGCGGCGGGCGGCTTCGATCTGTCCGTCGGCAGCGTGGCGGCGTCGGCGCAAATGGCGGCCAGTTACGTGCTGGTGGTCTGGCACGGCAACGCGTGGGAAGCGGCGGCGGCCTGCCTCGCGCTGGGTGTGGCGGCGGGGCTGTTCAACGGCGTGCTCATCACGCGGCTGCACGTGCCCGATCAGCTCGCGACGCTCGGCACGCTGTTTCTGCTCGCGGGCCTGCAACTGATCCCCACGGGCGGACGCTCGCTCGCCACCGGCACGATCCTGCCCGACGGCAGCGAAGCGAGCGGCACCTTCCCCGATGCCTTTCTCGCGCTGGGCCGCGCGCGTTTCTTCTTCGACGTGGTGCCCGCGCCGGTGCTCGTGCTCGCGGTGCTCACGGTGTTCGTCTCGGTCGTGATGGCGGCCACGCGCTGGGGCCGCGTGATCTACGCGATCGGCGGCAACGAAACGGCGGCGCGGCTCGCGGGTGCGCCCGCCGCGCGCTATCGCGTGGCGGCCTATGTGGCCTCGGGCGCGCTGGCGTCGCTCGGCGGTCTGCTGATCGCGGCACGCGTGGGGCGCGGCGACGTGAGCGCGGGCCATTCGCTGCTGCTCGACGCCGTGGCGGCCTCGCTGGTCGGCTACGCGGTGTGGGGCGCGAAGCGGCCCAACGTGCCGGGCACGGTGATCGGCGCGGTGTTCGTCGGCGTGCTGCTCAACGGCTTGACGATGCTGAACGCGCCGTACTACTTGCAGGATTGCATCAAGGGCGCGCTGCTGGTGGTGGCGCTGGCGTTCACCTTCAGCATCGGCCGCAGGAACGACGCCCGCGCGTGAAGCGTGGGGTCAGGTAGAGAGAATGCGTTCGAAGAAAAAGTGGGTCCGATAAACATAGGAAACCTGAATAACAAGAGGAGCAATATGAACAAGTCGATGTCCCGTACCAGCCGCCGTGCGATCGGCGCAATCAGTGCAATCGCCTTGAGCGCGGCGGCGCTGTTCGGCGCCGTCTCCGCGCAGGCCGCGCCGCTCAAGGGCGCGCCCGCGCCGTTCGACAAGGGCGGCGTGAAGATCGCGCTCGTCAACTATCTCTCGGAAGGCGACTTCTTCCAGGCCTACGAGGCGGGCGCGCAGAAGCAGGCGAAGGCGCTCGGCATCGACCTGCGCATCTACGAAGGACGCCAGGACGCCGCGCAGCAGCGCGATCAGATCCAGCAGGCGATCAATCTGGGCGTGGCCGCGATCATCGTCAATCACGGGCTGCCCGAGTCGCTGAAGGACGTCGTGCAGCAGGCGCTCGACAAGGGCATCAAGGTCGTGGCCTTCGACGTCGATCTCGCCAATCCGAAGATCCCACAGATCGAACAGAGCGATCATGACCTCGCCACGCTGCTGCTCGGCCAGGCCGTGAAGGACAACGGCAACGCGTTCTCGGCGGGGTATGTCTACGTGGCGGGCTTCGCGCCGCTCGATCGCCGCGACGCCGTGTGGCAGGCGTTCAAGCAGGCGCATCCGGGCGTGCGCGAGCAGGCGCGCTGGGGCACGGTCGACAATCCGATCGCGCAGTCGGTGGCGAATCAGGCGGCGGCCGCGTATCGCGCGCATCCCGACATCCGCGTGGTGATCGCGCCCTACGACGAGTTCGCGCGCGGCGCGAGCCTCGCCGCCGACGAGGCCAACGTCGCGAGCAAGCTGCGCATTTACAGCGCCGATATTTCCACCGCCGATATCGAGGCGATCCGCGCGCCGGGCAGCGCCTGGGTGGCGACGGCGGCGACCAATCCCGCCGTGGTGGGCGCGGTCTCGGTGCGCGCGGCGGCGCTCGATGTGGCGGGGCAGCCGCTCGCGCATCACATCGTCGTGAAGCCGACTCTGGTCACGCGCGACGATCTCGTGAAAAACGACATCCACACGATCGCCGAGCTGGGCGCGAAATTCCCGGCGTTCCGCGTCAGCGACGCGGCGACGGCGGCGTGGATTCCGGTGGACTGATCGGCCGTTTCCCCGCACCCGCCCCGCGCGGATATTCCTTTCGCTGCTTACGATCTGAGCGATTGTTGGTTCGTTCTGGCGTCCGCGCTTCTTATGCTTGGCGAATTCGGGAGGCACACTGCGTGCCTCCCCATGCAGCCAGACAAACAGGGGAAAGCCGATGCGGGACCACACGATCAACCAATTCACGAACACGCACGACGACGCACGCGGGAACACGCCGCTCTGGCGCCGATTGACCGCCGCGTTGCGCGCCGCTGCCGCGCTTGCGCCGCTGGCGTTGCTCGCCGTGTCGCCCTCGCACGCGCAGGCCGCGAGCGCCGCGCCCGCCGAACTCAAGCTCGATTACGCCTATTACTCGCCCGAAAGCCTCGTCATCAAGCGCAACGGCTGGCTCGAACAGGCCTTCGCGCCCGATCACACGCAGGTGCGCTGGGTGCTGAGCCTCGGCAGCAATCGCGCGCTGGAATACCTCAATAGCGGCGCGATCGACATCGGGTCGACCGCCGGTCTCGCGGCGGTGCTCGGCAAGGCCAACGGCAATCCGATCAAGACCGTCTATATCTTTTCGCGCCCCGAATGGACCGCGCTGGTCGTGCGCAAGGATTCGCCGATCAAGACGCTCGCGGACCTCAAGGGCAAGAAGATCGCGGCGACCAAGGGCACCGATCCGTATCTCTTCACGCTGCGCGCGCTGCATACGGCGGGTCTCACGCGCGACGACGTCGAGATCGTCAATCTTCAGCATCCCGACGGACGCACCGCGCTCGTCAACGGCCAGGTCGATGCGTGGGCCGGGCTCGATCCGCACATGGCCGCCGCGCAGATCGACAACGGCGCGCGTCTGCTGTACCGCAACGTCGACTTCAACACGTGGGGCTTTCTGAACGTGCGCGACGATTTCCTCAAGCAGTACCCGGATACCGTGGCGCGCGTGCTCAAGGTCTACGAACGCGCGCGCGTGTGGATCGGCGAGCATCCGAACGAGGCGGCGCAGATCGTTGCAGAGGATTCCAAAGTATCGCTTGCGGTCGCGAAGCTGCAACTGAGCCGCAACGATTTCAGCCAGCCGCAGCCGGGCGCCAAGCAGATCGAGGCGCTCGAAGCTGCCGCGCCGATTCTCGTGCAGGAAAACCTCGTCAAGCCGGGGACGAATCTGAACCAGGTGATCGAGTCGCTGATCGATACGCAGGCATCGGAGTCGGCGCTGGCGTCGGCGCAGCGCCAGTAAGCGCACATAAGCGCACATAAGCGCAGGTTAAGAGGATTCGCGATGGCTATCGACGAGTTGAGCGTGCCCACCCTGACGCGCGCCGCCGCCGCGCCGGGCTCGCCGGGCGCTCACGCGCCGCGCGTGTTGCAGGGCGGGGCGCATGAGGCCGAGCACGCCGATACGCAAACCGCTCAGCAGGAGCACACAGCGGCAGGCGCGCCGCGTCGCTGGCGCATCGCGGGCGCGCTGCTGCCGTTCGCGTTTCTCGCACTGCTCGAAGCGCTCGTGCGCGGCGGCGTGCTGCCCGACAACCTCGTGCCCGCGCCAAGCGAAATCGCCCAGGCGCTCTGGCAACTGGGCGGCGCGCGGCTTTCGCTGCATATCGCCGCGAGCACGGCGCGCGTCGCGCTGGGTTTCGGCTGCGGCGCGGCGCTCGCCATCGCGGTGGGCGCGGCGATGGGCCTGAGCCGACGCCTCGACGCCTTGCTCGACCCGAGTTTTCAGGCACTGCGCGCAATTCCGTCGCTCGCGTGGGTGCCTGTGCTGCTGCTGTGGATGGGGATCGACGAAGCGCCGAAAATCACGCTCGTCGCGATCGGCGCATTCTTTCCCGTGCATCTGAGCGTGGTGTCCGGCATCCGCAACGTGGACCGCAAGCTCGTCGAACTCGGCGCGGTCTACCGGCTGCCGCCGTGGCGTCTGTTCACGCGCATCCTGCTGCCCGCCGCGCTGCCGCAGATTCTCACGGGCCTGCGCACGGGGCTCGCGGTCTCGTGGATGTTCGTGGTCGCCGCCGAACTGATCGCGGCCACGCGCGGCCTCGGCTATCTGCTCAGCGACGGACGCGAAACGGGCCGGCCCGACATCGTGTTCGGCGCGATCCTGCTGCTCGGCCTGTTCGGCAAACTCACGGACAGCGCGATGCGTCTGGTCGAAACCCGCGTGCTCGCATGGCGCGACACGGCACACGACGGAGCGCGCGCATGAACGCCCCTGCCTTGCTCGATCTCGACATCCGCAGCAAACGCTATGGCGCGCGGCCGATTCTCGACGCGCTGCGGCTCACGCTCGCGCCCGGCGAAGTGGTCGCGCTGCTCGGCCCGAGCGGTTGCGGCAAGAGCACGCTGCTGCGCATCGCAGCGGGACTCGACCGCGATTACGCGGGCACGGTCGCGCTCGACGGCGCGCCGCTGCGCGGGCCGTCGCCGCTCGCGGGCGTGATCTTCCAGGAGCCGCGTCTGCTGCCGTGGCTGCGCGTCGCCGACAACGTCTGCTTCCCGGAGCGTGCGCGCGGCGCGTCGGCGGCGCGCGTGGCGGCGCTGCTCGACGAAGTGGGCCTGCACGCCGACGACGGCGCGCGCTGGCCCAAGCATCTTTCGGGCGGCATGGCGCAGCGCGTCGCCATTGCGCGCGGCCTGTTCGCGCAGCCGCGCCTGCTGCTGCTCGACGAACCGTTCAGCGCCGTCGACGCGATGACACGCATGCGTCTGCAAGACCTGCTGCTCACGCTCGTGCAGGCGCATCGCATGGCGGCGCTGGTGGTCACGCACGATATCGACGAGGCGCTGTATCTCGCCGACCGCGTCGTACTGCTGGAACCGGCGAAGGGCGCGGCCACGCGTGCCACGAGCCACGTATTCGACGTGACGCAGCCGCGCGCGCAGCGCCGCGAGCAGGGCACGGATCGCGCGTTGCGCGCGGAGCTGATGGCGCGGCTGGAGGCCTCGGTGGGTGCGCCGCTGGCGGCTTGATGTGGCGTCGGGGAGGGCGGGCGGCGTGTCACGCTTTCAGGCGATCGTAAGGCGCGCACGTTAGCATCGGTGCCTTGGGTGTGCGCTCGCGCGCGAGCCACGCCGCTTCACCGCTGTCAAAACGATGTCCACCCACTTTTCATGCACGATGTGTGGCCGCTGCTGCCACGATCTGCGCATTCCCCTTAGCCTGGCCGAAGCGCGCGTGTGGCTGCGCGACGGCGGCGACGTCCAACTCTTCTGCGAGGCCTTGCCCTGGCCGGTCGAACCCTCCGCCGACGACGCCCACGCCGCGTACAAACGCGCGCGCTCGTTCGCCGCGATGAGCGGCACGTTGCCGGTGCGCATCGTCGCGATGGTGGTGGCCGCGTTCGACGGCCCGTGTCCGAATCTGCTGCCCGATCTGCGCTGTGGCGCCTACGATCACCGGCCGCGCGTGTGCCGCATCTATCCCGCCGAAGTGAATCCCTTCGTGGCGTTCGATCCGTCCGCGAAGGGCTGTCCGCCCGAGGCGTGGGAATCGCGCTATCCGGTATTTGAAATCGCGGGGCGTTACGTCAATGAGACGGTGCAGGCCGATATCGCGCTGCGCCGCGGTTCGGATGTCGCCGATGTGCCGGGCAAGCGCGCGCTCTGCGGCGAACTCGGCGTGCGCATGGCCGCGCTCGCGAATGAAGGTTTCGTGATCGTCAATCCGGGCCGCGACGCGATGGATGCGGCGCTGGTGGCCGCCATCGCGCACGTCGAAACGTCGGGGCAAAACGCGAGGCAAAACACGGCGCAGTATTCGGCGCAGTACACGGATGAAATCGACCCCGGCGCATGGACGGTGATTTCGAACCGGCACGCCACGCGCGCGACGCTCGCTTCAGTGGACGCCGAAGCCGCGCCACCCGATGCATTGATGACATCGCCGATGCCCCAGCACTACCTGGGCTTTCATGCCGCGAGCGAGGCGTGAGTGACGCGCGACTGACGCGTCACAGAAGCGCCACCGAAGCGCCGCAGCAGCGTGCGAGCCGGGCGGCCCGCGTCGCGTTCAGCACGACATCAGCGCAAGCTCAGCACCACACCACGCGATCGTAGTCCACGGTCCGGCGATAGATGTTCTTGCCGCGCCAGCTCGAAAATTCCATGTAGGCACATTCGAGCACCAGGATCCAGTTCGTCACGCCCATTGCCATTCCCCATTGTTGGTTTGAATGCAAGGCCAGTCTAGGAGCGAGCCCCTGCAGACGAAGCGTCGAGCACAACCGGATTGACCGGTCAGTTCGGGCATTCATGCCAGGTGCCGCGCCGCCCTGGCTTCTTACCTGCATGTTGCGCCGCAACTCGGGTACCTGAAAAGGACTGCGCGCCGAGTTGTTGCGGTTTGCACACACGCGTGCGGGTTATGGGGATGGTTGTGCGCGTGCGTGTTCAGCAAACCTAGCTTCGCGCATGCGCGCGTGACGTTCCGTGCGTTGGCGGACGTTACTGCGCAGGGATTTCGCGTCGTCTGCGTGGCACGCGACATGCAGCGGCTGCAACGGTTAGACTGCTGCCATGACGCGCTGGCCCTTTTTTCGACGGTGCCGTCCGCAACGCAGCATCGATCACGTCTTACCTGCTGTAACTTTTGCCGCTTTTTTGTCGCCGATTTTGCCGATCCCATGCTGAAAAATCTCTGGTACGTCGTGGCCGCATCGGCCGATCTGCGCGACGCGCTGTTGCCGGTCACGCTGCTCGGCCATCGCTTCGTCGCGTTTCGCGACACCGAAGGCCGCGCGCGCCTGCTCTCCGATATCTGCGTGCATCGCGGCGCGTCGCTCGCGGCGGGGCAGCGCGTGAACGGCGAGGTGCAATGTCCGTATCACGGCTGGCGTTATGGCGGCGACGGCGTCTGCACGCATATTCCCGCGCAGCCGCAGGCGCGCATTCCGGCGCGCGCGCGCGTCGACGGCTATCCGGTGGTCGAGCGTCACGGCTGGATCTGGGCGTTCCTCGGCGATCTGCCCGAAGCGGAACGGCCGCCGCTGCCGCCGCTCGATTGGGCCGACGACCCCAACGTGCGCGTCGTGCACGGCACCTTCGACTGGGACGCGAACTGGGAGCGCATCGTCGAGAACGGGCTCGATTTCGCGCATGCGCCGTTCGTGCACGGCACCTCGTTCGGTGCGCCGGACCGGCCTGAGATCGATGGTTTCGATGTGAGCGCGCCCGATGCGTGGAGCGGCCACGCGCGGCTCGTGATGCAGCGTCCCGTGCGCCGCGGACTGCTGCGCCGCCGAGCGAGCGGCGAGCACGTGGAAGTCGTCACGCAGACGGGTTATCACCTGAGCGGCCCGTGCGCGACGCTCGAATTGCAACTGGGCAACGGCTGGCGCATCTATATCGTGTCGGCGCATGTGCCGGTGGATGCGCTGCACACGCGCACGTACTGGATGATGGGGCGCACGTTCCTGAAGAGTCCGCTGCTCGACGCGCGGTTTCGCGCGCGCAATCTGCGCATCTTCGAGGAGGATCACGCGGTGTTGCGGCGCGTGCGTCCCGAGTGCGTGCCGGATGGCTGGCAGAGCGAGGTGTCGGTGAAATCGGATGCGTTGCAGATTGCGTTTCGCCAGCGCGTGCGTGCGCTTGAAAAGCAGGGCTGGCTCGCGGCGCCGCCGGGTTCCGCTGAAGCGTCAGGTCATGTCGAGAGCAAACGCGCGATCAACGTGATCGCGTGTCCCGCGCGGCGCGAAGTATCGACGTGGGCGCTCGACGGCGCGCTTACGCCAGTCGCGACGACTGTGCCGAGTGTGCCGATCATGCCGATCATGCCGGTCACGGGCGACAACGCAGCGCCATCGCGCGACTAGAAAAGTCACGCGCGGGCGCCTGAAAAACAGCGCCCGCGCGTGTCGATCACCCATCAAACGTGATCAGTGACGGCCCAGATCGTCGCGCGGCGGCACCACGGGTTCGACGCCTTCCCAGTACGGCTCGCTGCCGTAATAGGCGTGCACGGTGCTGCCCCACTTGGCGTCGGCCATCGCGGGCCAGTGATCCTTGTCGAAGCCCGGCGCGTTGCGCACGCGTTCGGACGACACATTGAGCAGGAAGCACTTGCGGTTGGTATCGAGCGTGAGCGCATTCCACGGAATCGCGAGCAGTTTGTCGCCGATGCCGAGAAAGCCGCCGCTCGACAGCACCGCATAGGCGACGCGTCCGCCTTGCACATCGAGCATGATCTCCTTGATCTTGCCGATTTCCTCGCCATCCGAACTCAGCACGCGATCGCTGTCGAGCGTGCTGGCGGCCATGATGTCGGGGCCGGGACCGGCGGCTGTTTCGCTGCCTTTGCCGACGATGCGCGCGCCCTCGCTGCCTTGGCTCGTGGGCATGTTGCTGGGGGTGAAGGTGGGCATGATCGCCTCCTCTGAAGTGCGTTGAGTTCGGCCGGCGCGTGTGCAATGGTGCTTGATGCGTCCGGCCGTCGTGCCTTCACTTGAGCAATGCCCGTGCCGCGGATATCGCGCTTTGCGGCCTGTTCGAACCCGTCAGTTCAACTGACCGACGGCTCGCCTTCGCCCGGCTGCTTGCCGGGACGGTCGGCGGGCGACTGCTTGCGGTTGCGGTCGTCGCGTTCGGGCATCCTGCTGTGCACGTTGTCGCTGTGCTGTGCGGGCTCGGGATGGCGCAGGTCCTTGGGTTGCGGATTGTGCGGGTCTTTCGCGGTCATGGCGTCGCTCCTGTCGAAGTGGACGTGCCCGATACCGCAAAGTCCGCGCCCGCCGGGAACGCGGTTTTACGACGCCTGCCCCGGTTTCTGCCCGGCCACGGTGTAGCGGTGCGCGTCCTGAAAGAACGCGCGCTCGGCGGCCTGGTTCATCACGAGGATGCTGATGCGGCGGTTCAGCGGACTATCCGCGCTGCCCTGTTCGAGCGGCAGCACGTCGGCGAGCCCGCGCACCTGGAGCAGACGGTCCTCGCTCAGATGACCGGCCACCAGCGCGCGCCGCGCCGCGTTCGCGCGCTCGCTCGACAGCTCCCAGTTCGAGTAGCCCGCGAGGCCGCCCGAATACGGGACCGAATCGGTGTGGCCCGCGATCGACACGCCGCTCGCCACGTCGTTGAGCGCGCTGCCGATCTCGACGAGGATCGCGTACGCATAGTCTTCGAGTTTCGCGCTGCCCGTGGCGAACATCGGCCGTTTCAGCGAATCGACGAGTTCGATGCGCAGCCCTTCGTCGGTGATCGTCACGCGGATCTGGTCCTTGAACGCGCTCAGCGCGGGCTTCTGCTCGATCAGCGACGTGAGCTTCGCCTTCAGTTGCTGCAGACGCGCCTTGTCGGCGGCGTCGGCGGGCGCGACGGCGACCGGTATCGCCCGCGCCTGCGACGGCTGTGCGTTCGCGCCGCCCACGGCGGGCAGCTTGTTCGACAGATCGTGGCCGCCGCCGTTGATAACGCTCGGGCTCGGGTTCGCCGAATTCGGCTTGCCGCCCAGCATGCTCGACAGCGGCGTGTTGAAGTATTTCTCGATGCCGTCGCGGTCGTACTGCGAAGTGGAGCCGAGCAGCCACATGAGCAGGAAGAACGCCATCATCGCGGTCACGAAGTCGGCATACGCGATCTTCCACGCGCCGCCGTGATGCGCGTCGTGGCCGCCGCCTTTCTTCACGCGGCGTATGACCGGCGCGGGCTTGCTGTTCTGGCTTTCTTGCGCGGCGCGCTGTCTTTGCGACATGTCGTTCTCTCCCCGGATGTTGCGGTGTGTCAGCGTGGCGCGTGCGCCGTGCTTATGTGGCGCTTACCTGGCGCTTAAGCGGCCTTCGGCGTCTTGGTGGCGCGCACGGTTTCGTCGAGTTCCTGGAAGCTCGGACGGTCGGCGGTAAACAGTACCTTGCGGCCGAATTCCACGGCCACGGGAGGCGCATAACCCGCGAGCGAGGCGAGCAGCACGGCCTTCACGCACTGATACGGTTTGGTGGCGGCGCGGCCCTTGGCGTTGAGCAGATCGGCGATCGGACCGACGAAACCATAGGCCAGCAGAATGCCGAGGAAGGTGCCCACGAGCGCGCCCGCGATCATCTCGCCGAGCACGGCGGGCGGCTGGCCGACCGAGCCCATCGTATGCACCACGCCCATCACGGCGGCCACGATGCCGAACGCGGGCAGGCCGTCGGCCATCTTCTGGATCGCGTTGGGCGCGACCGAAACTTCGGCGTGATGCGTGTCGAGCTCCTCGTCCATGAGGTCCTGCATTTCCATCGGATTGACGTTGCCGCCCGACATCATGCGCAGATAGTCGACGATGAAGTCGAGCAGATGATGATCGGCGAGCACGCGCGCGTACTTCTGGAAAATCGGGCTGTTGTCGGGCGCTTCGATATCGACTTCGAGCGCCATCATCCCTTCCTTGCGGGCCTTTTGCAGCAGTTCGTAGAGCAGGGCGATCAGCTCCAGATACTGCGCCTTGGTATAGCCGCCGCCCTTGAAGCACGTGGGCAGCGCCTTGATGGTCTTGCCGAGCGTGGACTTCGGGTTGCTCACCACGAACGCACCGAGCGCCGCGCCGAAAATACACAGGAGTTCGAACGGTTGCACGAGCGCGGGCAGATGGCCGCCCACGCCGACGAAGCTCCCGATCACCGATCCGAGGACCACGATCCAGCCGATTGCGACAAACATGATTTTCCCTTGCTTACCAGAGTGTTGAAACGGATCCGACGCCGATGTGACGCCTGCGTGACGTCTACGCCGCGTTTTGCGCGAGCGCGTTGGGACGGTCCACGTTCAGCAGCGCGTCGATGTCCCGCGCGGCCATTGCCTTGCCGAAGTAATAGCCTTGTGCGTACTCGCAGCCCTTCAGACGCAGCATGCGCGCGAGTTCCTGGGTTTCGACGCCCTCGGCCACGGTGGCCATGCCGAGATTCGAGGCCAGCGCGACGATGGCGTCGACGATCTTCGCGCTTTCGCTGCACGACGACATCGAGAGCACGAACGAGCGGTCGATCTTGATCTTGTCGAACTTCAGTTCGCGCAGATGCTGCAAGCTCGAATAGCCGGTGCCGAAGTCGTCGAGCGACATGCTCAGACCCGCGCGGCGGAACTGCGCGAGCACGGCGCGCGCGATATCGAAATCGCCCATCAGCGCCGATTCGGTGATCTCGATTTCGAGCCGCTCGGGCGGAAAGCCTTCGTCGGCGAGAATCGGCATCAGCAGCGACACGAGCTGTTCGTCCTTGAACTGCGCGGGCGAGATATTGAGCGCGAGGTGATAGCGCGCGGGCCAGCGCAGCGCGTCGCGGCACGCGCGGCGCAGGATCGCCGCCGTGAACACCGGCGCGATGCCCATCTGTTCGATCAGGGGTACGAATAAATCGGGCGGCACCCAACCGCGTTCGGCGTGATGCCAGCGCGCGAGAATCTCGAAACCGGCGGTCTGGCCGTCGTCGAGCCGCACGAGCGGCTGATAGTACGGGCGGATCTCGCCGCCCGCGAGCGCGCGGCGCACCTCGGATTCGAGCGTGGCCTGCTCGCGCAGTTCGTCGTCCATTTTCTGTTCGAAGAAGCGGTAGGTGCCTTTGCCTTCGCATTTGGCGCGATACATGGCGATATCGGCGGCGCGCAGCAGGTCGTCGGCATCCTGGCCGTCGCGCGGGCAGCAGGCGATGCCGATGCTCGCGTCCACGTTCAGGCGCACGCCGCCCACGTCGATCGGCGCGCGCACGGCGGCCAGCAAACGCTGTGCGAGTTCGCGCGCGACATCGGCCTGTTCGTCGTGCGGCGCGAGCGCGAGCACCGCGAATTCGTCGCCGCCCAGACGCGCGACGGTGTCGCGTTCGCGCACGGTGCGGCGCAGGCGCGCGGCGATTTCGCAGAGCACGGTGTCGCCCGCCGCGTGACCGTAGAGGTCGTTCACGGGCTTGAAGCGGTCGAGGTCGATCACGATCACCAGATAGCCGCTGCCGCGCCGGCGCGCCTGCTCGAACGCGGCGCCCATCTCGGCCGCGAGCAGGCGGCGGTTGGGCAGGCCAGTGAGCGGATCGTGACGCGCGAGCGCCTGGGCGTGCGCCTCGGCGGCGCGCGTGGCTTCGTGCGCGTCCTTCAGCTCGCGCGACTTCGCGCAGAGCGCGTCGAAGGCCTTCGCCATCGCGCCGATTTCATCGCTGCGTTCGAGCTCGGGCAGCGTCTCCAGGTCCTCGCCGCGCGCGAGGCGCACGAGCGAATCGGTGATCGCGAGCAGCGGCTGCAGCATGGTGCGCTCGACATGACGGAACAGCGCCACGCCGAGCAGGAGCGTGAGGCAGGCAATGGCGAGCGCCGCTTCGAGCGTGCGCTTGACGAGCCGGCGCGCGTGGCGGGCCGCGTCGTGCACGCCTGCGACGCCCTGATCGTCGTGCAGGCCGGGCGCGCTTTCGGCGCTGACCGTACGCAGGCCGTCGGCGTTGTGCTCGCCTTGACGCGCGGCGAGCACGAGCCGCGCGGGCATGGCGTGCACCGCGTCCACGGTGTCGAGCGCGTGCTCGGGCAGGTCCTGTTCGGCGTGTTCGAGCGCATCGTTGACAGCGACCAACTGGCTCGTGAGCAACAGCGTTTGCGCGGCAAACAGCGCGATGAAGATGCCGATGTGCAGCTTCGTGCGCGTGCGGACCGAGCGGCGCAACGCAGCGGTCGCGCTGCGCAGCGACCAGGCGTCGCGCGCTTGCGGCGCTCGGGAGACGGGCTTCATCGTGTGGTCCATAGACGTCGTCTCGATGAGCCTCAGGCGTGCCGGGTGCGCTGACGCGCGAGCAAACGGCGCGTGGCGAAATTGGTGGCGGCGTCGCTGCCGCGGCCACGGCGAGCGGCGGCCGCACGGCGTGCGTGCGGCGCGGCGCTCACGCGGGCAGCGGGCGTGCGGCGGCCCGCGAGACGCGCGGCGCTGGCCCACGAAGAGGGTGAAGTCAATTTTGCAGCTTGGGCGAGTGATCTCATGATTGTTGCGCGAACATGAAGCTTGGCCATTTTTACGGCGGCGTCGCCGCTTGCTGAAGTCGTCCTGCGAGTTTTTTTTCGGGGGCGCGATCATTGTGTGTCGCATCGGGTTCGTGTTAATTAATCAGGCATCCGTAATAATGGAAGTAAATTGCCGAATACCCATGCGCGCCGCCATTCGGATGAAATCGTGCGCCGCGCTCGATGCGGAGATACCCGTATCGCGCCGCTTGTTTTTGCGTGGACGATCGCGCACGCACGTGCGTTTTTATTCAGCGTTCGCCGGGAAAACGTTTGACCGGAGCTGGGGTCAGGTTTGCCGCCCGCCTGCCGTTAACGTAGCCGAGACCCGTGTTCGAGCCCCGGCCACGGCGTCACGCGCGACGCGTCCGCCATTGCGAGATCCCGACCCATGATTACTGCTCCGCTTCCGCTCGACGAGGACATCCGCCTGCGTGCCTTGCATCGGCTCGATATTCTCGACTCCGAACCGGAGGAGGCGTTCGACCGCATCGCGCGCCTGGCCGCGCGCGCGTTCCGCGTGCCGATCGTGCTGGTTTCGCTGGTCGACGAAGACCGTCAGTGGTTCAAGTCGCATCACGGCATCGCGGCCTGCGAAACGCCGCGCAGCATGTCGTTCTGCGCGCACGCGGTGCTCAGCAAGCGCCTGCTCGTGGTCGAGGACGCACTCGACGACGAGCGGTTTCTCGACAATCCGCTCGTGGTGGGCGCGCCGCATATCCGCTTCTATGCGGGCGCGCCGCTGCGTCTCGCGGATGGCGAGGTGGTCGGCACGCTCTGTCTGATCGACACCGTGCCGCGCACCTTCGAAGCCGACGACGTGCAGACGCTCATCGACTACGCGCAACTCGTCGAGCGCGAACTCGACGTGCGCCGCAGGCTGATCCGTTCGCGCACGGCGCACGAACGCGACCGCCGCTCGCTCGCGATCAGCGAGGCGCGCTTCACGACCGTGTTTCGCGAAACGCCGATCGGCAATGCGCTGGTCGCGCTCGACGGGCGTTTTCTCGACGTCAACCCGACCTTCTCCGAGATCATCGGCTACGACGAGGCGACGCTGCGCAAGCTCACCTTCGCCGAAGTCACGCATCCCGCCGATGTGGCCGCCGACCTCGCGCTGGTGTCGGAACTGCTCGCGGGCAAGCAGTCGACCTACACGATCGAAAAGCGTTACATGCGGCCCGATGGCAAGGCGATCTGGGTGAATCTCGCGGTCACGCTGCTGCGCGACGCGGCGGGCGTGCCCGCGCATTTCATCGCGGCCGTGCAGGACATCGACAGCCGCAAGCGCAGCGAGGAAGCGCTGCGCAACTATCACGCGGAACTCGAAGAACGCGTGCGCGAGCGCACCGGCGAACTGCGCCGCAGCCGCGACGCGCTTCAGACCATTACCGACAATCTGCCCGTGATGATCGCGGTGGTGGATCGCGATCTGCGTTACCGCTTCTATAACGACACGTTCAAGCGCGTGCTCGGTCCGCGCGCGCCCGGCGAGGTGGGCGCGAACGTGGCCGAAACGCTGCGCCCCGAGGTGTTCGCGCAACTGCAGCCGCATTTCACGCGTGCGCTCGCGGGCGAGCGCGTGACCTGCGACGAGGTGCAGTATCGCGAGGACGAGGACCGCGTCTGGTGCACAACTTATATTCCGGCGAAGCGCGACGGCCGCGTGACAGGTTTTTACGTGATGGCGCACGACGTGACCGAGCAGCGGCGCACGGAGCAGCGTCTGCGCGAGAGCGCGTTGGTGGACGCGCTCACGGGGCTCGCGAACCGGCGCGCGCTCGAAGAGGAACTGGCGGCGGCGCGGCTCGGCGCGTGCCGTTTCGCGCTGTTCTTCGTCGATCTCGACGGCCTGAAAGGCATCAACGACCGCTTCGGCCACGATGCGGGCGACGCGCTGTTGCGCGAGGCCGCGCGGCGGCTGGCCGCGACCGTGCGTGCGGGCGACTTCGTGAGCCGTCTCGGCGGCGACGAATTCGTCGTGGTGAGCCGTGGCGTCGCCGACGCGCAGGCCGCCGGACGCATCGCCCAGTCGATCTGCCACGCGCTCGCGCGGCCCTTCGTGACGGGCGGCATGCGGGTGGAAGCCAGCGCGAGCGTGGGCGTGGCGATCCGCGAGCCGGCGGGCGCAGGGAGCGCGTTGGGCGCGTTGGGGGCATTAGGCGACGATCTGCTCGCGGTCGCTGATAGCGCGATGTACGAGGCCAAACGTGCCGGGCGCAATACCTGGCGGCTCGGTGGCGCCTGGGTGCAGCGTGCGGACGCTGCGGACGGAACGCTCGCGGCGCTTCCGGTCGTTTCGGCCTAGCCGGGTCGTACTTCTTCGGTTTTTTCTCTCGCACCTTTCTTTCGCGCGGCGCGGCCACGTTCCGCCCCGCGCTTTCTTCGCCCGCTCGGGCACGGAACCTGCTCAACGACGAACCGTGGTGGCGCGCCTGCGCGCGTCCACGCATGAACGCCCCCGCGACGCGATAATTGGGGCGCGCCAGATGTGCCTGGCGTTGCCGCGCCGGTATCATGCTGGCGAACCCGTTCATCGCCGTGATGGGGCGCTGTCGTATGCTGCGGTTTTGCTGCGGTTTTGCTGCCGCTTTGCTGCCGCTTTGCTGCCGCTTTGCTGCCGCTTTGCTGCCGCTTTGCTGCCGCTTTGCTGCCGCTTTGCTGCCGCATTACCGCCGTTTGGCTTGATTTGCTTACCAGGACAGGACCCGACCGTGACCGCTATCCGATCCGCCGCCGAATCTTCGTTCGTCGATGTCCTCGGCGCCCTGCGTCTCGCGACCGCCGCGCGCCACGAGGCCGTCGAGGGCGCGATGCCGCTCGCCGGCGGCGCGCCTTCGCTCGCGCATTACCGGCTGCACCTTCAGGTGCTGCGCGACTGGCTCGCGCCGCTCGAAGCGTGGCTTGAGCGTTTCGCCGATGGTCCGCAGGACGCTGCGAGCCTGCCGCAACTCGCGCGGCTGCCGCTGATCGAGCGCGACCTCGCGCATCCGGCGTTGCGCGCGCATGCGCGGGAAGCCGCCGAACTCGCCGATGCATTTGCGGATTCACGCAGCGGGCAGCGCGCCGAAGCCCCTGCGCCGTCCGCCGCGCTCGCCGCCGACGTCGCGTGGCGCTGGGGCGCGTGCTACGTGATCGAAGGCTCGCAACTGGGCGGTGCGGTGCTGCTGCGCAAGCATGCGCTGGCTTTCGCGCCGCATCCGCTCGATTATCTGAGCGGCGACGGCAACGCGCCCGGCCCGCGCTGGCACGCCTTCATCGCGGCGATGCGGCGCGACGTCCATACACCCGCCGACGTCGACCGCGCCTGCGCGGGCGCGCGCGCCGCGTTCGACCGGCTGATCGCGCTGCTGCCGCAAGCGTCGCAGACCGAAGCCGCGACGGCGATGCCCGAGGCGCGCGTGGCCGCGGCCTGAGCGGCACGCGGCGTGGGCGCTTCATCGCGTCATCGCCTCATCGCCGAGCCCGAGCCCGAGCCCTTGCCCCTGTTCCCGCCGATTTCCGAATCGATCCCCGAGCCGATGTCCGAGCCTCTATTCGATCCCGAGTCCATCGAGTCCGCCGAGTCCGAGTCCGCGGCGGCGCTCGATGTCGCCGATATCTTCGAGGCGCTGCCCGATGCGTGGCTGATCCTCGACGCCGACGCGAACGTCGTCGCGGCCAATCGCGCCTATCTGACGCTGGTCTCGTGCGAGCGCGAGGTGATCGTCGGGCAGTCGGTTTACGCGATCAATCAGGCGGGCTCGGCGACGCAGCGCGAGGCGCGCCGCCAGTGGCTCGAAAGCCTGCTTGCGCAAGGCGCGCCCGGCGAGAGCCGCCTCGCGCCGCCGCTGCGCTACGACCTCGCGCTCGACGGCGTCGGGCCGCTCGTGCCGCGCTACTGGCAGGTGCGCGCGACGCTCATGCGCACCGCGCGCGGCGAGCCGCTCTACGGGCTTTGCGTGCACGACATCACCGAACGCATGGAAGAAGAAGCGCGCGAGCAGCGCGAGCGCGCCAAGCTGCGCTCGCAGGCGCGGCTGCGCCAGGTGCTGGTGGACGAAGCCAACGAGCAGCTGCGCATGCAGCAGGAACAGTTGCAGCACGCGCTGGCGTTCGCGAGCGTGGGCGCGTGGGAATTGCAGACGCGCACGGGCGTGTTCACCTGCAACGAGCAGTTCAAGACGCTGCTGGGTCTGCCGGGCGCGGCGACCATCACCGAGCGTCGTCTCTTCGAGGAACTGATCGACGAGGCCTATCGCGAGCGCGTGCGCAGCGCGTTCGACGCCGCGCGTCACACCGATATGCCCGTGGAAGTCGATTTCCGCGTGACCTGGCCGAACCGGCAGCGGCGCTGGATTCTGCTGCGCGCGACGCGTCCGCGCGGGATCGAAACCATCGAAGGTATTGAAGGCATCGAAGCCATTGAAGGCATCGAGCAGCCGGGCGCGGCGGTGTCGATCATCGGGCTCGCGCTCGATATTTCGATGCGCAAGGAGTCGGAGCTTGAACACCAGGCCGCCGCCGTGACCGAGCGCGCCGCGCGCGAGCGCAGCGAGGAGGCCACGCGCGCGATGGATCATTTCGTCGCCGCCGTGAGCCACGAACTGCGCTCGCCGCTCGGCGCGATCCAGTCGTGGGCCACGCTGCTGCAACGCTCGGCCGACCTCGCGCACATGGCGCGCGCGGGCACGGTCATCGAGCGCAACGCGCGTCAGCTCGCGCTGATGGTCGACGACCTGCTCGACAGCGGCGCGATCGCCACGGGCAAGCTGTCGATCGAACCCGCGCCCGTCGATCTCGGCGCGCTCGCGGGCAATATCGCCGAGGACATGCGCATGCGCATCGAGGAAAAGGGCGTGCGCCTCGTCGCCGACGATCTCGAATCCTGCATCGTGATGGCCGACGAAAAACGGCTGCGCCAGGTGATCTGGAATCTCGTGTCGAACGCGCTCAAGTTCACGGAAGCGGGCGAGATCGCGGTGAGCGTCGGCGTGCGCGGCGAGCAGGCCGAACTGCGCGTGCGCGATACCGGACGCGGCATCGGCGCGGATGTGCTCGAACGCATTTTCGAACGCTTCTATCAGGCGGGCGGCAGCGGCCGCGCGTCGGGACTCGGGCTCGGCTTGTGGCTCGCGCGCAGCATCGTGCGTTTGCATGGCGGCACGATCCACGCGCAAAGCGAGGGCGCAGGGCGGGGCGCGACGTTTGTGGTGGTGGTGCCGCGGTATCGGTGAGGGCGCGCAATGGGTACGACGCGCGGCGGTACAATCGCCGCTCCGATTCCTTGAGCGCCGCCGACATGACCGACTCCACTCCCACGCCGCTCGACGCGCTCATCGCGCAGGTGCTCGCGTTTCGCGAGGCGCGCGACTGGCGGCAGTTTCATACGCTGCGCAATCTGATCGTGTCGACGAGTATCGAAGCGGGCGAACTGCTCGAAACGATTCAATGGAAAGACGATGCGCAGATCGCGGCGATGCTCGACGATCCCGCCGCGCGCGCCCATCTCGAACAGGAATGCGCGGACGTGTTCATCTATTTGCTGCTGACCGCGCACACGGCCGGTTTCGATCTCGTGAAAGCCGCAGCGGACAAGGTGCGCGTGAACGAAACGCGCTATCCGGTCGAGAAGGCGAAGGGCAATGCGAAGAAGCACTCCGATCTGTGAAGATCATCGCGTGTAAGGCGGCGGCTCGTTGAGCACGGCCCAGAACACGCCGAGATCGTTGATCGCTTCCATGAAGTCGTCGAATTCGACGGGCTTCACCACATACGCATTCACGCCGAGATCGTAGCTGCGCAGCAGATCTTTTTCCTCGCGCGACGACGTGAGCATGACCACCGGAATGCGCCGCAGATGCGCATTTTCGCGCACGACTTTCAGCACTTCGTGGCCGTCGAGCTTGGGCAGTTTCTTGTCGAGCAGAATGACCGCGGGGTTTTCGTCGGGGCGATCGGCCCACTGACCTTCGCGGCGCAGATAGTCGAGCGCTTCAACGCCGTCGCGCAGCGCCACCACCGGGTTCGCGAGGCGCGCCTTTTCGAGCGCGATCAGGGTGAGCTCGATATCGTTCGGATTGTCTTCCACGAGCAGGATGGGTCTCAGCACGACGGTGTCCTCTTTCTCCCGCGCCTCAAGGCGCGTTGGTATGGGTGCACGGTGTTGGCGGCATGCGGCTAGTCCGGCTTGCGCACGTTGCGAAACGGCTGCGCGCCGGGCGTCACCGACGCGAGCCGCGCCACGGCCGCCGCCGCCGATTCATCGTTGCGCGCGCCGTCCTGCATGACGCCTGGCGCGGTTTGCGCGGCACGCGCGAGCGAGACGCGCGGCATCGCGAACGACACGGTGGTGCCCACGTTCAGTTCGCCGTCCGCCCACGCGCGTCCGCCGTGACGCTCGACGATGCGCTTGACGCTCGCAAGTCCGATGCCCGTGCCCTCGAATTCCTCGAAGCGATGCAGGCGCTGGAACACGCCGAACAGCTTGTCGACGTAGCGCGCGTCGAAGCCCACGCCATTGTCGCGCACGAACACGATATCGTGATCGGCGAGTTCGCCTTCGCCCGGCGCGCAGCCGATTTCGACGATCGCGCGCTCGTCGGCCTCTTCGCGATTGCGCGTGAACTTCACGGCGTTGTCGATCAGATTGCGCAGCACCACGTGTATGAGCACCGGATCGGCCGTGAGCGTGCAGAGCGTCGCCACGCGCCAGTCGATCGCACGCGCGGGATGCTCGCGCTGCTGATCGGCGATCAGTTCCTTGACGAGCCGGTTCAGATCGACGGCCTGCTTGTGCAGCGCCGCGCGTCCCATGTGCGAGAACGCGAGCAGGTCGTCGACGAGCTTGCCGCCGAAACGCGCCGACGCCGCGATGCGCTCGACGAAATGCTTTCCGCGCGTGGAGAGCGCGTCGGCTTCGGTGTGCGCGAGCAGATCGGCGAAACCGGCGATATGGCGCAGCGGCGCGCGCAGATCGTGCGAGACCGTGTACGAGAAGCCTTCGAGTTCTTCGTTCGCGCGGCCCAGTTCGAGCGCGAGTTGCGCGAGTTCCTCGGCGCGTCGCAACACAATGTCGAGCAGTGCGGCGCGGAATTCGCGCGCGATGTCGACTTCGGCGGCGCGCCACGGCAGCGCGCGTTCGCGCACGATTTCGGTCCAGACGTCGAAGCTTGCGCGCGGTGAAAGCGCGTGCGAGGCCGTGGCATTGTCCGCGTCCGTTGCGGATGGCGCGAGCTTCTCGCGCGGATCGCCGGCCCACTTCACAGCGCGCACGACCTCGGGGCGGAACCAGATCACGTAATTGCGAAAGAGCCGCGAGATCGAGACCGCGAGCATGCCGGCCGCGTCGTGATGGAACGCCGTGCCCGTGTCGCGCGCGAGTTGTTCGCTCGCATGCACGTCGCCGTGCTGGTTGTCGAGCCAGTTGAGGATCTGTTCGAGCTGCGTCTTGGCGGGCGTGACGCCGACCGTCACGATGCGCCCGTCGAACACGATGGCCGCGCCGCTCGCGCCCGTGAGGCCGAGCAGTTCGTGCGGCTCGGCGGCCAGCGCGCTCACGAAGTGCTCGCTGTTCGCCATGCTCGCGAGCAGGCGCGAGAGCCGGCGGCGCAGCGCGAGTCCGTACTCGGCCCGGGCGCCGTCCTCGCGCGCCTCGATCTGCAAGGAAAGCATCTGCGCGATGTGCTCACAGGCTGCGCGCACTTCGAACGCGGGCAGGCGCGCGCTCGCGTGATGGCACGAAATCAGGCCCCAGAGCTGGCCGCGCACGACGATCGACATCGACATCGACGAACCGGTGCCCATGTTCTTCATGTACTGCACGTGCACGGGCGAGACGCTGCGCAGCGAGGCCCACGTGAGATCGGTCGGGCGTCCCGTGGCGGGATGCAGCGGCGGCACGAGCGGCACGCTCGCATAGTCGGCGTCGGCGATCAGGCGAATGCGGTTGTGCACGTAGAGCGCGCGCGCCTGGGACGGA
Organism: Paraburkholderia sp. J94; assembly: GCF_905220285.1. Lineage (NCBI taxonomy): Bacteria > Pseudomonadati > Pseudomonadota > Betaproteobacteria > Burkholderiales > Burkholderiaceae > Paraburkholderia > Paraburkholderia sp. J94. The sequence continues at coordinate 271,179 of NZ_CAJMZH010000001.1, forward strand.
ATGTCGGCGGCCGGAAAGCGCTGGTCGAGATACGAGGCGTAGCCGGGATCGAGCGCTTCGGCTATCACGTGACCGTTGCCCGCTTCGTCGAAGCCGTAGACGAGCGTGCGCCCGTAGCCGGTGATGCGCTTCACTTCGCTGGCGGCGAGGCGTGCGAGTGCTTCGACGCCGGGGCTCGTTTGCAGGCCGCGCAGGAAGGTGCGCACGAGCGGGTAGAGCGAGGAGAACACGTCGCCGGTGCCGAGCGCCGGTTCGAGTTCGACGATGGCGACGCCGTCGTGGCGGTGCGCGACCACGGCGAGCGGCGCGCGTTCGCCGCCGCGCGGATCGTCGATGGTGCCGACGAGTTGCGGCGTGCCGTCCGCGCCGGGCGCGGCCAGCGCCTCACGCGCGGCGTGCGCGATGGGTTCGCCGACGAGCCGCGCGAGCGGCGCGCCGAGCAGCGCGTCGGCGGTGGTGCCCGCGAGCGCGCCGCAATTGGCGCTGAGCTGCACGATGCGCCCCGCGTCGTCGAGGCTCGCGAGATAGCCGTGCGGCTGGATGCTGCCGGGAACGTGGATCGGTTCGCGTGCGCAATCGGTCTGCGGATTCACGCTCATGCGGTGAGGTCCTCTTCGAGCCGCTCGAACACGCGTCTGGTCGCGCCGCGCGCGTGCAGCGCGAACAGCAGCAGCGAGCGGCCCGTGACCTGATAGACGTCGCCGGCCTCGAATTCGGGGAGTTCATCGCGCACGGGCATGTTGGTGTCGATGAGACAGCTCCACTGGTCGTTGCCGGGCACCGAGGGCAGCGTGAAATCCACCACGTCGTGATAGGCGTTGAGCACGATGAGCATGGTCGCGTCGGAGGCGAGCCGCATGATGCCGCTCGTCTGCGAACGTCCATCGATCAGCATGCCGAAGCATCGCATCTGCGCATCGCTCCATTGTTCCGCCGTGAGCGGCACGCCCGCGGGCGAGAGCCATTCGACGTCGGTGACGCCGAGCGTTTCGTTGTGCTCGCCCGTGAGAAAGCGGTTGCGGCGCAGCACCGGCAGCGCGTGGCGCAGCGTGGTGAGCTTGCGCACGAATTCGGCGAGCGCGCGGCCTTCGTCGCCGATGCCGTCCCAGTCGACCCAGCTGATCGCGTTGTCCTGGCAATAGGCGTTGTTGTTGCCCTGCTGCGTGCGGCCGAATTCGTCGCCGGCCAGCAGCATCGGCGTGCCTTGCGACAGCAGCAGCGTGGCGAGGAAATTGCGTTTCTGGCGCTCGCGCAGCGCGCGGATTTCCGCGTCGTCGGTCGGGCCTTCCACGCCGCAATTCCACGAGAGATTGTCGCCGTGGCCGTCGCGGTTCTCTTCGCCGTTGGCCTCGTTGTGGCGCTCGTTGTACGAGACCAGATCGTGCAGCGTGAAGCCGTCGTGCGCGGTCACGAAGTTGACGCTCGACCACGGACGGCGGCCGCGCCGGTTGAACTTGTCGCCCGAAGCGGCGAGGCGCGTGGCGAGATCGGCGGCCTGGCCTTCGTCGCCTTTCCACCAGGCGCGCACGGTGTCGCGGAAGCGGTCGTTCCACTCGGCCCAGCCCGGCGGAAAGCCGCCCACCTGATAGCCGCCCGGGCCGCAGTCCCACGGCTCGGCGATCAGCTTCACGCTGGCGAGAATCGGGTCCTGGCGGCAACTGTCGAGAAAGCCGCCGCCTTCGTCGAAGCCATACGGTTCGCGCCCGAGAATGGTCGCGAGGTCGAAGCGAAAGCCGTCGACGCCCATTTCGAGCACCCAGTAGCGCAGGCTGTCCGTGACCATCTGCAGGACGCGCGGATGCGAGAGATTGAGCGTGTTGCCGGTGCCCGTGTCGTTGATGTGATAGCGCGGCTCGTCGGGCAGCAGGCGGTAGTACGAGGCGTTGTCGATGCCGCGAAACGACAGCGTCGGACCGAGTTCGCTGCCTTCGGCGGTGTGGTTGTAGACCACGTCGAGCAGCACTTCGAGCCCCGTCTGATGCAGGCGATCCACCATGTTCTTGAACTCGTCGATCGAGCCGTGCGCGCCGACCGAATAGCGCGGGTCGGGCGCGAAGAAGCCGATCGTGTTGTAGCCCCAGTAGTTCGTGAGGCCGCGTTCGAGCAGATGCGAGTCGTTCACGAAGGTGTGGATCGGCATCAGTTCGACCGAGGTCACGCCGAGTTCGCGGATGTGTTCGAGCACCTTCGGATGCGCGAGGCCCGCGAAGGTGCCGCGATCGTCTTCGGGCACGTCGGGGTGGCGGATCGTGTAGCCGCGCACGTGCGTTTCGTAGACGACCGCGCGTTCGCGCGGCACGCGCTCGCGCAGCGGATGGTGCCAGCTGAAGGTCTGATCGACGACGCGGCAGCGCGGCACGTAGCGCGCGCTGTCGCGCGTGTCGAAGGAGAGGTCGGCGTCGGGGTGATCGAGCGTGTAGCCGAACACGGACGGATGCCATTTGAGCGCGCCCACGTGCGCCTTCGCATAGGGATCGAGCAGCAGCTTGTGCGGATTGAAGCGATGGCCCGCCTGCGGTTCGTAGGGGCCGTGCACGCGGTAGCCGTAGATCGCGCCCGGCTGCAGGTCGGGGACGAAGACGTGCCAGACCTCGTCCGTGTATTCGGGCAGCACGATGCGTTCGATTTCGCGCAGGCCGGTGGCATCGAACAGGCAGAGTTCGACCCGGGTCGCGTTGGCGGAGAACAGTGCGAAGTTCACGCCGCGTCCGGTCCAGGTCGCGCCGAGCGGAAACGGCTGGCCTTCGGCGATGGCAGTGGCGGTCTTCTTGCTCATGGGCTCTCGTGGAGGGGCGCGGGCGGGGGCGCGGGAGGGGCGCAGTGAGGGAAGCAAGGTCCGGGCCCAGGTGGACAAGGCCGCGTGGCGCGTGTGGGCGGGGAGTTCGGCGCAGTGTTTGCGCGTGTGTGGCCCCGCTTTGTGTAAGTTTGGCCGGGTGGCTGTGAAGTTTTCACCCGGTTTTTCCGGGCGCGTGCGAGGCGGCGCTCGCCTTACTTCACGGTCTGGATGACGTCGAAGCCTTCGAATTCCGGGTGGCTCAGGTACAGGGGGCGGCTCTCGCCTGCATTGCCCGCGTTGCGGTGCGCGGCGCGGAAGGCGTCCGAGCGGGTCCAGGCTTCGAACGCTGCGTGGTTCGCCCAGATCGTGTGGCTCGCGTAGAGCGTGTGGTCGTCGCGTTGCGGGCCTTTGAGCAGATGGAACTCGATGAAGCCCGGGACGGTTTTCAGATGCGTGTCGCGGTTTTTCCAGACTTCTTCAAAGGCGGATTCGGAACCGGGCGCGACTTTGAAGCGGTTCATGGCGATGTACATGAGGCGGGCTCCTCGGTTTTGGGTTGGGTGTGCCTTTTCGATTATAGGGTTGTGAGGAGGCGGGGCGCTGTTGCATGACCGTGCCTGTTTTTCCCTGCAGCGACAGAGAAAAACAGGCACATCGGATACTGACGATCGAAATCCCGCGCGGAATCTCAGATGACGATGTTTACGCCGCGTCGGCCTGCTCGCGCATACGACGCGCTTCGTCGCGCAGGAACTGCTGGTAATCGTCGAGATCGCCGTCGAAGGGTTCGACGCCGCCCTTGGTGACCAGCCAGAATTCGTCGCAGACGGCGCGAAGCAGGGCCCGGTCGTGACTGACCAGCATGACCGTGCCTTCGAATTCGTTGAGCGCCATGGCGAGCGCTTCGCGCGTGGCCAGGTCGAGGTGGTTGGTCGGCTCGTCGAGCAGCAGCAGGTTGGGGCGCTGCCACACGATCATGCACAACACGAGGCGCGCCTTTTCGCCGCCGCTCATCGTGTGCACCGCCTGATGGACTGTGTCGCCGCTGAAATTGAACGTGCCGAGGAAGGTGCGCAGCGATTGTTCGGTGCCGCTCTGGCCGGGCGCGCGCATGTGCGGCGGCGTGTCCCGGGCGAGGCGGATCATGTGTTCCATCGGCGTGTCTTGCGGTCGCAGCACGTCCAGCTCCTGCTGCGCGAAATAGCCGATGTTCAGGCCCTTGCCTTCGCTGATTTCGCCGGTAATCGGCGTCAGCGCGTGCGCGATCGTCTTCACCAGCGTGGACTTGCCCTGACCGTTGGCGCCGAGAATGCCGATGCGCTGGCCGGCCAGCACGGAACGATTGATGCCCTGCACGATGACCGTGGGCGGCGTGCCCGGCACGGCGTCGTCCGGCGCGGGATAACCGAAGCTCGCGTCCAGCATCGAGAGCAGCGGGTTCGGCACGTTGAGCGGTTCCTTGAACTCGAAGGTGAACTCCGCTTCCGCCAGCACCGGCGCGATCTTCTCCATGCGTTCGAGCGCCTTGACGCGGCTCTGCGCCTGCTTCGCCTTCGAGGCCTTGGCCTTGAAACGGTCGATGAACTTCTGCAGATGGGCGATCTTGTCCGCCTGTCTGGCGAGCGCGGCCTGCTGCAACTCGAGCTGCTCGGCGCGCATGTCTTCGAACTTGCTGTAGTTGCCGCCGTAGCGCACGAGCTTGGCGTTATCGACGTGCACCGTCACCTGCGTCACCGCATCGAGGAATTCGCGGTCATGGCTGATCACGACCAGGGTGCCCTGATAGCGCTTGAGCCACGCTTCGAGCCAGACCAGCGCGTCGAGGTCCAGGTGGTTGGTCGGTTCGTCGAGCAGCAACAGATCGGACGGGCACATCAGCGCGCGCGCGAGCTGGAGTCGCATGCGCCAGCCGCCGGAGAAGCTGTTGACCGGCTGATCGAGCTGCGCGGCGGTAAAGCCGAGTCCGAGGATCAGCGCCTGGGCACGCGCGGGGGCGTCGTGCGCGCCGGCGTCGTGCAGGGCCATGTAGGCGTGCGCCATGCGCATGCCGTCGTCGCTGGCCTCGGCGGCGGCGACTTCGGCCTGGGCAGCCAGCAGGGCCGTGTCACCCTCGACCACGAAGTCGGTCGCGCCCTGCTCGGTCTCCGGCATGTCCTGCGCGACCTGGCCCATTCGCCAGGCAGCGGGAATCGAGAATTCGCCGCTGTCTTCGTGCAGCGTGCCGTTGAGAAGGGCAAAGAAGGACGACTTGCCGGCGCCGTTGCGGCCGACAAGACCGATCTTTTCGCCTGGGGTGAAGGTGACGGACGCGCTGTCGAGCACGACCTTGACGCCGCGGCGCAGCGTGACATTACGGACGGAAATCATAAGAAGCTACTTCGGAGAGGAATGGCATGATAGCCGACCAGGCGTGCGGGGCCGTCTTTTTTGCGTCGTCCGCGTTGTGCGGCGCCCAGCCGGCTGAGCTTATTCCTCAGTCCAAAGCCAGATAGCCTGGCGTTTGCGGCCGATACGCGGCCTCATCCCACTCTGCTTCCACGACGGAAGCGAAATCGGTGGTCTGGAGCGCCGCGGTGTCCGCACCGGCAATCGGGCGTTTGCGCATGGCCTGGCTCAGGATGTGAGCCGTGTGCCGGTAAAAGAGTTCGAGTTGCCGCGCATCCGATGCATGAGGCGCCAGGCCGAAAACGGCCTCGAGCGCCCGGCGTGGGAGATGAAAACGCTGAAGTCCGCGAATCACGCGAACCTGAAACACGACCCCGTCACTGTTGTGAGGGATTGCAGCCCAAACCAGCGCACTGCCCATAACTTGCCCCCATTTGGCTACAAACCTGATTCAATGTTCGTTGCCCAATGATGGCGCTCTAAAAATCCATTTCAAAAATGCGCGCGACGGATTTTGCATTTTCACCACACGCGGGGTGAAATTTGATTGGCGCTTAGGCGATTGCGCTCGCCTGGGCGCTAATCACGGGCCACGGGGACGCGGCTTTATCCGCGCGTGTCGACCCAGTGGCGTGCCCAGCGTGTCGAATGCTCCAGCGCCTGTTCTTCAGTCGCGAAGTAGTCGAGCGAATAGAACCGGTAGCTGGTTTCGGCTTGCGCGCTGTTGGTGCGCTCGAGCAGCAGATTGGAGGAAAAGCAGCCGTCGGGCAAACGATGTGCGGACGGTTGGACGGCATAGCCGTTGTATTGATGAATGTGTTTGTCTTGCATTTTAATTTTATTGATGTCCGAACGCGCGTGTGCCGTGAGAACGTGCACAGGCGAGCTGATTCAAGCCATTGCGAGCCGAATCTGAAGCAGTCGGAAAGCTAAAAAGGCGTAGTCGCCGAAGGGGAGAATGAGGTGCAACGAGGCGTGTGGCGTCGAACAAGCTGCCGGATATAAGGGGCAGCCAGATGCGATCGCGCCAACTTGGGGAGACTGTGCTCCGCGAGGGTGTCGCTGCAACCCGGCGTCCGTGTCGGACGCCGGGTCCTTCAAACTTTAGATCGGCTTGATGTTCGCCGCTTGCAGGCCCTTCGGACCTTGCTTGGTTTCGAAGCTCACTTTCTGGTTTTCAGCGAGCGTCTTGAAGCCGTCGGTCTTGATCTCGGAGAAGTGCGCGAAGAGATCGTCGCCACCCTTGTCCGGGGTGATGAAGCCAAAGCCCTTGCTGTCGTTGAACCACTTAACGGTACCGGTTTCCATGAAATTACCCTTGAGGAAAAAATACGAAGATTCACTCTTTTAAAGAGAGCGTGTGCGAAGCGACAAGGAGGGAATGGACCACGAATACCGCTGGGAAGCGAGCAATTGATGAACAGCAATCGAACTTCTTGACCTTCGACCGCCACACTAACCGTGCGGGTGGGTCGGCGTCAAGATTTGATTTGTAACTGTTTTGTTATGCAGGTGCTGAATGGCGGGTTTGGTGGCGGGGAATGTGGCCCTGATTGGCTGCGCGGTTCATTGCGTGTGGGGCGCGCTGTGGGGCATTGGCGTTTCTTTTCGCCTGGACTTTTGCGGGTTGCATAGATTCGACGCCCTCTGATTTGTCGTAGTCGTCGCTTTGACGGATTTTGGCAAATCAGGTCGCTGCCCAGTGATAGACAGACGATTCCTTCATGTTGGAGCGAGACCCCATGAGCGCTCAGGAATTGTCGGTCTTTACGCCGAACGGCGGTGAATGGCGGCAACAGGCCGGAGATGTCTGGTACGTGAACCGTCAGTCGGGCAATGCTCCCGGCGTCGCGCGCGACGCGCAATATCTTCTGACCGATGAGCAGTTCGAAGTCACCGAAATTCCGGCCGCAATGTCGAAAATGGGCTGGCACAAGTCGGCGGCCTTGCTCAGAAAATGGTTTGCTTACGCGCCGAAGAATCAGGCTGGGAATCCCTTTCAAAAAGCGCATGGTATCAATAGCGATTGGCGCACCGGTGCGTATCCCGGCGATCGGATCGACACGGATACGGTCAAGCTCGATTGGGTGCTGTCCTTTCCTCGCGCGAAAGCCGCATTCGCCAAATTGCAGAAGTCGAGGTATTTGCAGACCGGGACATCGGATGCGCTGGTCAAGGCGGTCTATCCCTATCGGGATCGCTCACGTCTCGACGCGCTAGAGTTGACTGGCGGCAGCGTCAGCGCGTTACACAACAGGTTTCAGTTTCAACTGTTCAGAGTCGACACGTCCGCGCTTGAAAAAGCCGAGCAATTCTTTGGCGCCATCCTTCATCACGGCAAGCCCGACGATCTCGCCGGCGCATTAGGCGGCTTCGCAATCTATGCGGCCGTTGCCGAGGCCCGCTTCAAACCAACTATGATCGGTAGCATCGACGTCGAAGTCACCAAAATCGCGCTGTACGTCAAAAATCCCTATTCCTATTTCGACGATGCGAGTCAGGGTGGGTCGCAATATCTCGGGCATTGGAACAAGGACGGGATCTGTCTCGTTCCCGAAGGTTATGTCGCGCAGCGGGCAAACTGGGGAAACTGGAGCAACTATGTCATCAAGCCCGAAGGTCCATTCGGGCGCACGTTCTGGCCTGTTCACAATAGCGATTTCCGTCGCTGGCAGGACACGCACAATGCGGGCGGCGATATGGTTTTATTCTCCGATTTTCAGGTCGTGAAAATCGATCCCATCAAGTTCCGGGTGAAGAAATGACGGCGCGTAATCCGGTCCGCCGTGTCGTGTTTTTCATCGTCTTCGTGCTTGTGGCGTTCAGCGTCATGCAATACGTTTTCGATGCACGAGCGCGTGCAGTCGCACGCGAATGCCAAAGCGTGATTTCAAAGAGCGGGTCATATCGCGCCGAATCCTGTGTCACAGGCGGCGACGGCAACGTGCTCATTTATGTTGGGAGACTGTACGACGTCCGCAGCGGAGAACTGCTCGCGCGAACCGACTTCGATTCGCTGGACGGTGGTTTGCCTGAATTCATGCCCGACGAAAGCGCCGTGCTGTTCAGGCGAGGAGAAGGCAATGGTTCAGGGGCCGGCGTAATCGCGATTCCGCCGAACTGGCTTGAGCGGTTACGCGCAAAAATCCCCTGAACTCGAACACATCCGAAACTGAGGCAAAAGGGTAGAAGGCTGGCGTCGATCACCACCATCACAATCGACACCAGCCAACACGACTCAGCCCTTACCGCTTCGCCTCAATACCCATCTGCGCCCGAACGCGCTTCACATCATCCGCGCTGACCGCGCTCGCATGATTGCCCCACGCCGAACGCACGAAGGTCGCGAGTTGCGCGATTTCGTCGTCGTCGTAGCGCCATGCGAACGGCGGCATCGCCAGCGGGGCCGGAGCCGATGCCGTCGACGGCAGGCGCGAGCCCGCGAGGATCACCGCGATCAGCGAGTCGGGATGCTCGGCGAGCACCGACGGGTTACCCGCGAGCGACGGGAACACGCGTGCCGCGCCTTCACCGTTCTGGCGGTGGCACGCCGCGCAGCTATCGATGTAGATGCGCGAACCGATGTCGTTCGCATGGCCCGTCATGATCGCCGTGAGCGTCGCGTCGTCGGCCTTGTACGCGGGCGCGGAAGCGTCCGTCGAAGCCGGCGTCAGGCTCTTGAGGTACACCGCGATCGCGTGCAGGTCGGCATCGGTCAGATGCTGCGTGCTGTGCTCGACCACTTCGCCCATCGGGCCCGTGACGGCCGAATGCGCGTTGCGGCCCGTCTTCAGCAGCGCCACGATGTCCTCTTCCTTCCAGTCGCCGAGGCCCGCGCCCTTGTCGCCGCGCAGATTGACCGGCGCGCTGCCGTCGATCTTCGCGCCGCTCAGGTAGCGCGCGCCCAGCCCGCTCAGGTCCACTTCCTGGAAGCCCACGCCGCGCGGCGTGTGGCAGGTGCCGCAGTGCGCGAGGCCTTGCACGAGGTACGCGCCGCGATTCCATTCGACGCTGTGCGCGTCGTCGGACTTGAAGCGCGTGTCGTCGTGGAAGACGCGGTTCCAGTACGCGAGCGGCCAGCGCGCGTTCAGCGGCCACGGAATGTCCGAGGGCGTGTTCGGCTGCGGCGAGGCGGCGACCTGGTTCGTGAAGTACGCGTACAGGTCCTTCAGGTCCGTGTCGCTGACCTTTGCATACGACGTGTACGGCATCGCCGGATACAGATGGCGGCCCTTCGGCGTCACGCCTTCGCGCATCGCCAGCACGAAGTCGTCGAAGCTCCAGTCGCCGATGCCGTGTTCCTTATCGGGCGTGATGTTGGTCGAATACACGGCGCCCAGCGGCGTCGCGAGCGGCACGCCGCCCGCGAACGGCGCGCCGCCCTTGGCGGTGTGGCAGGCCATGCAGTCGCCCGCGCGGGCGAGGTATTCGCCGCGTGCGGCGTTGCCCGGCGTGGCGAGCGCCTGCGGGTCGATGGTCACGGTGGGCTTCGAGTGGCTGCCGGCCCACAGGCCGCCCACGACCACCACGACCGCGACGAGTGCTACAGAAAGTTTGCGCATGTCGTGTGGCTCCTCAAACCTGGACCATCGGGCCGGGGTTCTTCAAATAACGCTCGCGGATATTCGCGGCGGCCCAGTACGCCAGACCGCCGACGAGGCCGGTCGGGTTGTAGCCGATGCCGTGCGCGAACACGCTCGCGCCCAGCACGAACACGTTCGACACGTCCCAGCTTTGCAGGTACTTGTTGACCACCGAGGTCTTCGGGTCGGCGCCCATCGACGTGCCGCCGTTGACGTGCGTGCTCTGATACGCGCGGGTATCCCAGTGCGCGCCCGGCTTCAGGATGCGGCCCGAGATGCTCTTCGGGTTCATCTGCCTGCCGATCTCCATCATCTTGCCGGCCACGTATTCCGAGGCGCGCAGGTCGTTGTCCTGCCAGTCGAGCGTGATGCGCAGCAGCGGTTCGCCGTAAGCGTCCTTGTAGGTCGGATCGAGGTCGGCGAAGCAGCCGCGATACGCCATGTTGCTGATCTGCGATTCGATACGGCCCGTGTGCAGGAAGTTATCCGCCACGGCCTGTTTCCATTCGCCGCCCCACTTGGGCGTGCCCTTTGGCAGCGGAATGCCGCGCACCGGACCGTTGCCGGTCTGACGACCCCAGATGATGCCGCCGCCGATGAAGCCGAGCGAGCCGTGATCGAAGTTGTCCGCGTTGAACTCTTCGATGGCCTGGCCGCCGCCGCCCGCGCCCATGAACTGGTTGATGTAGACGTCCTTGTCCCAGAACATGTTGACGCTGTTGAGCACCTGGTAGCAGAAGTTGCGGCCCACGGTGCCTTCGCCGGTATCGACGTTGTACGGCGTGCCGATCTTCGACGACAGCATCAGGCGGATGTTGTGCAGCTGGAACGCACCGAGCACGACCATGTTGGCCGGCTGGAATACTTCGTTGCCCTGAGCATCGATATAGGTGACGCCCGTGGCCTGCTTGCCGTCCTTGTCGAGTTCGACGCGCAGCACGTGCGAATTCACGCGCAGTTCGAAATTGGGCTTGCGCAGCAGCGCCGGAATGATCGCGGTTTGCGGCGAGGCCTTCGAGTAGTTCAGGCAGCCATAGTCGCTGCAGAAGCCGCAGAAGTTGCACGGGCCGAGCTGGCAGCCGTACTCGTTCGTGTACGCGCCCGAAGCGTTGCCCGCGGGCAGCGCGAACGGCTTGTAGCCGAGTTCGCGCGCGGCCTTGGCGAACAGGCGTCCGGTCGGATGATCGGGCAGCGGCGGCAGCGGGAATTCACGCGAGCGATACGCTTCGAACGGATTGCCGCCTTCCTGCGGCTTGCCCTTGATGTTGCCGGCGCGGCCCGAGGTGCCGCACACATATTCCCAGCGGTCGAAGTGCGGTTCGAGTTCGTCGTAGGTCACGCCCCAGTCTTGCAGCTGCATGCCTTCGGGGATGAACTTCTCGCCGTAGCGTTCCTTCACGCGGCTATAGAGACGCAGTTCTTCCGCCGTCACGCGCGACTGCACGCCGGACCAGTGCGTGCCCGCGCCGCCGACGCCTTCGCCCGGCTTGAACGAGCCGATCTGACGATAGGGCAGGGCCGTATCGTTCTTCGTGTGACGCGTGGTGACGGTGGTCTTCGCGAGATTCTGCAGCAGCGCATTGCGCGCCGAATACTTGATTTCGTCGACGATCTGCGGATACGCGAAATTCGGAATCGTGTCGCGGCCGTCGCCGCGTTCGAGCGCGACCACATCGAGGCCCGCGCTGCACAACTCCATCGCCATGATCGAGCCGGTCCAGCCGAAGCCGACGATCACGGCATCCACGGCCTTCTTTTTCACTGTTGCCATATTCTTTTAACCTCGCTTTCCGTATTGGCTGACCGGGCCGTACGGATACGGTTTCGATTCGGTGACCCACTCGACGTAATCCGCGCGCGCGCCCGGATAGCCGATCATTTTCCACGCGGCCATGTCCTTGTTGCCGCCGTACATCGGGTCGCCGAAGAAGCCTTCCATAGTGTTCTTGAGCAGGAAGCCGCTGAAGAACGACTTGACGTTGAAGTCGTCCTCGATCTTGCCGCCTTCGACATCCTTCAGGAATGCGATCTGTTTTTCCTTGTCGAGCTGCGCGAAGGTCTTGCCGCCGAAATGCGCCTTGCAATAGGCGTCGATCGCGCGGATGCCGAGGCGATATTGTTCCTTCGGCGTGAGCTTCGACTGATAGCCGAACTCGGGCGCGCCCTTCTGGAAGGGTCCTTGCATATACCAGCGCGAAGCGTCGCCGTAACCGGTTTGCAGTTGACGGTCGATGTATTGCGGCACGCCCAGTTCGACGGCGCCGGGACCGTTGTGATCCTTCGGGATCAGGCAGTCGCACGCGGCGTTCACGAAGGCCCATTCGTCGGGCGTGAAATAGCCGGGCTGATAGTTTTCCTGCGCGGGGGTGTCGGGCGGAGGCGCGGAGCGCTTGATGTCGTCCGCGGTGGGACGCAGCACGGCGGAGGCCGTGCCGACGGCGGCGACGGGCACGATCGCAATCGATCCTTTGAGGAACGAGCGGCGGCCCGCCTTGTCAGGCGATGTCATGAGAGGGGGACTCCAGCGAGTGGCGTGTGGGGTGCGTGCAGTCGGCGGCGTGGCGGTGCAGCGCTGCGCAGGCCGCGATGACGCGCGTGTGTTGCTAGTGGGTGCTGCCTGGTTACTGCGTGGGTGTTGCCTGGTTAAAACGAAGCGGATGCGTTGAATCCGGCCGATCCGGCGGCGCGCGTTTCCCATCCCTCGAAAACGCGCCCGCCCGAACGCGTCAAGCGACGCGGAAGATCTGCACGGTGCTGCTGAGCTTGGTCGACTGCGTGTCGAGCGCCTGCGCCGCGGCGGTGACCTGCTCGACGAGCGCGGCGTTCTGCTGCGTGACTTCGTCCATCTGCGTGACGGCGGTGTCCACCTGCTCGATGCCGCTTTGCTGCTGCTCCGAAGCCGAGGCGATCTCGTTCATGATCGCGGTGACACGCTCGACGGCCGTGTGCAGTTCCGACATCGTCGCGCCCGCCGACGACACGAGGTTCGTGCCGTGCGAAACCGTCTCGACCGAGTTGGCGATCAGATCCTTGATCTCCTTCGCCGCCGCCGCCGAACGCTGTGCGAGCGAGCGCACTTCGCTCGCCACGACCGCGAAGCCGCGGCCCTGTTCGCCGGCGCGCGCCGCTTCCACGGCTGCGTTGAGCGCGAGAATATTGGTCTGGAACGCGATGCCTTCGATCATCGCCGTGATGTCGGAGATCTTGCGCGAGCTGCCTTCGATCTCGTCCATCGTGGTCACGACCTGCTGCACGACTTCGGTGCCGCGCGCCGCAACGCTGGCGGCGGTCTGCGCGAGGTCGCTGCCGGTGCGGGCGTTGTCGGTGTTCTGCTTCACCGCCGAGGTCAGTTCGTTCATGCTGGCGGCCGTTTCCTGCAACGACGCCGCCTGTTCTTCGGTACGCGCGGACAGATCGATCATGCCCGCCGCGATCTGGCGCGTCGCCACCGACACCGACTCGCTGCCCGAGCGCACCGCGCCCGTCACGCCGCCGAGTTCCTTGCGGGTCTTTTCGATGCTTTCGAGCAGCGTGCCCATTTCGTCGTTGCGGTTGGCGCGCACGGTCTGGCTCAGATTGCCGCCCGAGATCTGCGCGAGGCTGTCGAGCGCGTAGTTCAGCGGCGTCATGATCGCGCGGCTCAGCATGATCCAGCCGAGACCCGCGGCCACGAGACCGAGCACGACCATCACGGCGCTGATCGTCGAGAACATGTAGAAGTTCGATTCAGCCTGCTCGTAGCGCGTTTTCGCGTTCTCGTAGAGATGCTTCTTGACCTCGTTGTTCGCCGCGCTCATCGCGCTGTAGAGGTCGGAGAGCTGCGTCATCGCGATGTTGTCCGCCGTCGCCTTGTCGCCCGATTGCAGCGCCTTCGTGAAGGCCGAGACGGCGTCGCGCATGTTGGTGCGGCGCTCGGTGGTCTTCTCGATCAGCGGCAGCTCGTCCGGCTCGTGCGGCATCTGCTGGAACTTGGTCCACCACTCGTCGGAGTTCTTGAAGAAGCCCGCCGCGCGTTGCAGCTGGTCGGGGACCGTGGGCGCTTCCGGATGCAGCGCCACGCGGTCGAGCACGAGACGCGTGCGCGCGATGTAGATCTCCGCGTTGTCGATCGCCGTGGATTCGGCGAGCTTGTTGCGGTAGGTGTCACGGTTCGCGCTGTTCGCCTTTTCCGTGCTGATGAAGCCCAGCACGCCGGAAACGGTGAGCAGGGCGGCGAGAAGTGCGAAGGTTAGCGCGATACGCGCTCTTATCGTTAGTGTCATGCGTCTGTACCGATTTGACCAGGGAAGACGTGGCGCGACGAGCTAGGGATGCGGCGGCTGATCTGTCGCGGGCGTCTCCTCCTTATCGACATTCGTCTGACCATATTTAGGGCAAATCTAAAATATTTTTAAGGAACTACTGAAATCCCTTTGAAATCAGGCTGTAAGGAAATGCGGGGAACGACCGTGGCACGCCGGGCAAGGCTTCCAGACGGTGCAAACGTTGGCGAATGGTCGTACAGGTCTTGCCGAGTCTTTCGCTATCTTTCTGAAAGATTTGAAAATCCTTCAACGAGAGCGCCAATTATCAAAGGCTGCAGGGGTACGCAGAATGACGTCATGGCAGCGCGAGAAACGTCTCGCCACTTAGCCACCGACTCTGGAGCCCATCATGAAAACGTCCCTTCGCTTTGCTTCCGCTGCGCTTGTTGCTGCTGCCGTTGCCGCTTCGCTTGGCGCCGCTACGCCCGCCTTCGCCGCGGCCGGCGAACTCGCGCAGCCGCACGAACTGATCGTCGACGGCAGCTTGCCCGCGCAACAGCGCGAGCAGCAGATTCATGCCGCGCGTCTCTACGACACGTTCTGGAGCACCGGCGACGAAGCCCAGGCTCGCGCCGCGCTCGCGCCGGACTTCACGGACCGCACGCTGCCCCCCGGACGTCCGCAAGGCGTGGCGGGTCCGCTCGCGGCGTCGAAGGTTTTTCATGCAGCGGTGCCCGACGTGCACGCCGACATCGAGCAGATGCTGGTGGCCGGCGACCGCGTGGTGACGCATCTGCACTTCACGGGGCATTTCACCGGCACGTTCAACGGCGTGCAGGGCAAGGGCCAGCCGGTGGACTTCATCGCGACGGATATCTACCGCATTCGCGACGGCAAGATCACCGATAACTGGCATCTCGAAGATAACCTCACGTTCTTGCAGCAGGTTGGCGCGGTGGGGAAATAACGGCGAGTCGTATCCAGGGGAAATTGGCTAATGCCGATGTCGATCCGCTTTAACGCAATGCTCAATGCGATTTAACTCGCATTGAGCATTGCTTCATTAAGATCGTGCGTAAGGTTTTAAAGAATATCGGAGAATAACCGCTTTAAGCGAGCAATCCGTATTCCCGGATGTATACGCAAAACCCCTTGCGCAATGCATTGCGATGAACGCGACGCCGCGTCGACTGCGCATCGATTTCGCATGAATTCGCGCGTAAGAACTACTGAATTCGATTTAAACCGCATCGTGCCAGGCAGCTCTTACTGGCTTTATTCTCGTTGCATTCGCAATCTGTAACAAAATGTAATTCCATTAAAGGTAAAGTGACATTCTTCGTATAAATTCCTTGTCGAGTTCGTTTTTCTTCCCCGTTTTCCGATGTGGTCCGTACAAGCGGAACGACATGCAGGAGCAAGGTCGATGAAACGCCAATATCTAACGTCCGCAGTACTCGGGGTATCGATTGCAGTTTTGCCCGTGATGCCACTCGTGCCGCTCGCCGACGCGGCTGTGTATTCGAACGGCACCGCCACGGCCACCTTCAACGTCACGCTCACGTTGCAGGCGAACTGCGCGATCTCCGCGAACCCGCTGGCCTTCGGCACGAATGGCGTGCTGGGCACGGCCATCAACCAGCAGACCACGCTGAGCGTCACCTGCACCAACACGACGCCCTATAACGTGGGTCTCGACGGCGGCAACGTCACCGGCAGCACGGTCGCGAGCCGGCTGATGGCAGGCACGGCCACCGGCAACACGACCACCACCGTCGGCTTCCAGCTCTATCAGGATGCGGGCCGCACGACGATCTGGGGCAACACGCAGGGCACCAACACGGTGGCCGGCACGGGCACCGGCTCCGCGCAGACACTCACGGTGTACGGGCAGGTGCCGGCGCAGACCACGCCGAAGCCGGACACCTACCAGACCACGGTTACCGCGACGGTCTACTTTTGAGCGCGCGCCTGGCGGGTCGAGCCGCGCGGGCAGTCGCGGCGGCGTCGCTGTGGGCGCTCGCGGGCGGCGCGTTCGCGGCCACCTTGCAGATCTCGCCGGTGACGATCGAGTTCTCGGCGAGCGAGAACGCGACCGGGCTCACGCTGCGCAATCCCGGCGATACGCCGCTCTACGGCCAGGTGCGCGTGTTCCATTGGGCGCAGGCCGGCGGCGACGATGTGCTCACGCCTACTGCCGACGTCATCGCGAGTCCGCCGCTCATCGAAATCGCGCCGCACGGCGATCAGCTCGTGAGGCTCGTGCGTGTCAACACATCGGGCGCATCGACCGCGGCGGACGGCGCGAGTGCGCCTGCATCGGCGGACGGCGGCGAACGGAGCTACCGCCTGCTGATCGACGAACTGCCCGCGCCCGGCACGGCCAGTGCGGACGGCGTGACGATCCGCCTGCGCTACTCGGTGCCGGTGTTCGTCGAGCCGCGCGGCGACGGCATCGCGCCGCCTCAACTGACCTGGCGGCTCGTGCGCGGCGCGCACGGTTACGCGCTGCGCGCCGACAACGCGGGCCAGCGGCGCGCGCAGATATCGGCGGTGCAGCTCTACGACGACGCGGGCCATAGCTGGGACGTCACGCGCGGCCTGCTCGGCTACGCGCTCGGACATCAGGGGCGGCAATGGAACGTGCCGGTGCCGCCCGACGCGAAACCCGGCCGCATGAAAGTACGCGCGACGGTCAACACGCAGCCGGTGGAAGGCGCGGTGGCTATCGAGCAAGGTGGATGACCGCGACAGGCAAGCTCAGCGCAGGGTACAGGGCAGGGAACGGCCGCGCGCCGTTCGGGAGGGGCGCGCGAGCCGCAGTGAACGAGGAGGTGGCCGCATGTCGCCGCAAGGCGCGGGCCGGAAGACATGAAACGAACGACGCAGAATGAAACGAATTCGAGGCGCGTCCCGGCATGGCCGCGTGAGGCGCATGGCGGTCGTGGCGGTCGCCGTGGGTTTCGCGTTCCTCAGCGCCGCTGCGCACGCGCAGGGGCAGTTGATCAACGCGGGCGCGCAGGACACGCGTGACCTCTATCTCGAAGTCGATGTGAACGGCCAGCGCACGAACCAGATCGTTCATTTCCAGCAACTGGGCGGGCATCTGTTCGCGACCGGCCAGGACCTGGGCACCGTGGGCGTGGATACCGCGCAGCTGCACATCGCGCCCGATGCGAACGTCGATCTCGACACGCTGCCCGGCCTGCGTTACCGCTACGATCCCGCGCGCCAGAGCCTCGATCTGCAGATTCCCGACGCCATCCGCAAGCCCTTCGAATTCGACACACGCGAAGTCGTGGCGACGCCGAACGCCACCTCGTCGCGCGGCCTCGTGTTCAACTACGACGCCTTCGCGCAGAGCGGCTCGGCCAACGAGTTCGCGCTCTGGAGCGAAGAACGCTACTTCGATCCGCATGGCGTGTTCAGCAACACCGGCGTCGCGTACTTCTATCACGACCGCGACGAGTACGTGCGCTACGACACCTCGTGGAGCATGTCGAATCCGGCGAACCTGAGCACCACGCAGATCGGCGATACGATCAACTCGTCGCTCGCGTGGACGCGCTCGATCCGCATGGCGGGTTTTCAGTGGCGCAGCAACTTCGCGCTGCGCCCCGACCTCGTGACGTTTCCGATTCCCGCGCTGCCGGGCAGCGCCGTGGTGCCGACCTCGGTCGATCTGTACATCAACAGCGTGCGCCAGTATTCGGGCAGCGTGCCGAGCGGGCCGTTCATCATCAACGACGTGCCGGGCATCACGGGCGCGGGCCAGGCGACGGTCATCACGCACGATGCGCTCGGGCGCACGATCGCCGCCTCGGTGCCGCTCTATGTCGATACGCGGCTGATGGCGACGGGCCTGTCGAGCTATTCGTTCGAAGCGGGCTTTTTACGCCGCAATTACGGGCTCGATTCGTTCGACTACGACTCGCGGCCCGCCGTGAGCGCGTCGTGGCGGCACGGCGTGAACGATCGCCTCACGCTCGAAGCGCACGGCGAAACCACGCCGGGCCTCTTCAACGCGGGCGGCGGCGTGTTGTTCGGACTCGGCACGGCAGGCGTGATCAACGGCTCGGTGTCGGGCAGCGTTGGCAAGCTCACGGGCACGCAGTTGAGCATCGGCTATCAGTTCGTCTCGCCGCGCTTTTCGATCGACGCGCAATCGATACGCGCGTTCGGCAATTACGGCGATCTGGCCGCGCGCGACGGCACGCCGATTCCCACGACGACCGACCGCGTGACGCTCGCGATTCCGTTTCTGCGCAACCAGACGTTTTCGCTGAGCTATATCGGCTACAAGATTCCCTCGGCGCCGGTTTCGCAGATCGGCTCGGTATCGTGGACCTTCAACTTCGGCAATCTGGTGTCGCTGAACCTGAGCGCGTACCAGGATTTTCGCCAGCGCGAATCGCGCGGCGTGCTGCTCTCCGCGAGCATCGGCCTCGGTCACAACACCTCGATCAACGCGACCGTGGGACGCCAGGACGGCCAGTCCACCTGGAACGTCAACGCGCTGCGGCCGCCCGATTACAGCGGCGGCTGGGGCTGGGGCGTGCAGGCAGGCGGCACGGGCCCGACGCAATTCCACCAGGGCCAGCTGCAATATCTCGGCCGTTACGGCGAGGCCACGGCCGCCGTGCAGCAGGTGGGCGGCCAGACCATCGGCTCGCTCGATCTGACCGGCTCGCTCGTGCTGATGGACGGCACGGTGCAGCCCGCGCGCCGTATCGACGACGGCTTCGCGCTCGTGTCGACCGATGGCGTCGCGGGCATTCCGGTGCTGCACGAGAATCGCGTGATCGGCATGACGGACGGCGGCGGCCATCTGCTGATTCCCGATCTCAACGCGTATCAGCACAACCAGCTTGCAATCGACACGATGAATCTGCCCGCCGATGCGCGGATCGCCGATACCTCGAAGGACATCGTGCCGCAATCGCAGTCGGGCGTGCTCGCGCATTTCGCGGTGACGCGTTATCGCGCGGCGTCGATCATCGTTCACGACGCCAACGGCAAGCCGCTGGCCGCGGGCGCGCGCGTGCATCACGTGGAAAGCGGTCACGACACGATCGTGGGCTACGACGGCATCACGTTCGTCGACGGACTCGCGCCGCAAAACCATCTGCAGATTCGAAGTGGTGATAAGCATTGCGAAATATCGTTCGCGTGGCATCCTGGGAATGGCGATACGCTGCAAACCATCGGGCCGCTGGTGTGCCCGCTGTCGCCCGCGTCGGGTGGAGGAACGCCGCCATGAGGCGCGTGCTGTTCATGCTCGCGCTGTGTCTGACGCTGTGTTTCGCGGCGCGCGGCGCACACGCGGAAGCGTGCACGGCGACGGCCACGCCGGTGTCGTTCGGCAACGTGAGCCCGATCGCGGGCACGACCTTCACGACGACCAGCACCATCAGCGTGACGTGCACGTGGTCGGCCATCACGCTCACGCCCGATGTGCTCGTGTGCCTCAATCTCGGCGGCACGAGTCCGCGGACGATGACGAACGGCTCGAATTCGATGAACTACGATCTCTATCGCGATGCCGGGCATACGCAGATCTGGGGATCGATTTATTCGAACGGCACACCGATCTCGCTCACGATGGCTAAACCGAGCGGCACGTCGTTGAGTGCGACCGTGACTGTGTACGGGCAGATCGCGGCCGCGCAGCCCACGGTGCCGACCGTCAACAATGTGAGCACCGTTTATACGCAGAGCTTCGGCGGCAATACGACGTCGATCAACTACGGTTTCTATACGCTGATTGCGCCGACCTGCGCCTCGCTGACCTCGACGCAAGGCACGTTTGCGTTTTCGTCGACGGCCACCGTCATCAACAATTGCGATATCACCGCGACGAACGTGGCGTTCGGTTCGACGTCCGTGCTCAGTTCGGCGTTGAGTTCGAGCGGTTCGATCACCGCGCGATGCACGAACGGCGACGCCTTCAAGATCGAGCTCAATAGCGGTGCGAGCGGCAACGTCTCCGCGCGCACGATGGCGCGCTCGGGCGGCGGCGGGTCGGTGAGCTATCAGCTCTATCTGGATTCGGGCTACAGCAGCGCGTGGGGTGACGGAACGCGAGGGACCTCGACGGCGACGGGCACGGGCTCCGGCCTTCAACAGGTGTTCACGGTGTATGGACGCGTGCCTTCGCAGACCACGCCCGCGCCGGGGAGTTATAGCGACACGATTACGGCGACGATTTATTTCTGAGGGTTCGAGTGCGGTGGACGGGGAGGTTGCTCACTCCGCTGATTCACCGCCCTGCACCCCCACAACCTAAAAAGTCACCGTCCAAAACCCCCGCGACGTCCGCTGCGAATCAAACTGCACCGCCGACGTCATCTGCATGGACTGCGCTTCGGACTGCGAGACAAGATACGGCTCGCCATGCAAACAACTGACAGCAGGCGCAACAGCACTCACGCCCTCGCTCGCAGTAACCAGGCAACTCTGCTGCACGACAAGGCTCACGACCATACTGGAAGCCGGAACAGGCTCAGCACCACTACCAGAAGCAAGCAAAGCGCAGCCAATCGCGAGGCCAAAACCCAGCGCGGACCGAAGGCAAAAAAAGCGGGACATGTTCGGAAACGATCGGACGATGCGCGCCCTGGCGACTCGATGCGCGGCGGCGCGAGAGGCCGCGCGCTGCCAAGCAGCGCTGGAACGGCATCTATCTGTTTGTCGGCAGGGCGGCTCGAAAGTTGAGCGCTGCGGCAATTCGCAGCGCTCGTCTTGCGCGTCGCGGGCAGCGGCGCGCTTCAAACCGGTTCGCCGGCCGCGCCACGCGTGCCGGACGGCGTGGCGCGCGGCGTCAGCCAGGCCAGCACGGCAGCGACGACGAACAGCGCGGGCACGTCGCCGAGCAGATGCCCCCGATGTTCCGGCGCCATCAGCGACTGCGCGGTCATGATCGCGCCATGCACCACGCTCGACCACACGGTGAACCAGATCAGGCTCAGATGCGCGAGCGGATCGCGCGCGGCGCGCACGAGGAACACGCCGAGCGTCGCGTAAATGCCGACGATCATCGCCGGATAGTCGGAATGCCCCGAGTGCCAGGCCCAACCGGCGGGCCAGACGATCATCAGCGGATAGAAGGCGAATATCGCAAACGCACCCGTGACGAGCAACGCGATACGCAGGTAGCGCAGGCGGTCGCGATGGTTCATGGCGGTCTCCTCGGGCGCGTCGGCGGCCCGCTGGCGCCACTATGCGCGCGTGACAACGTCCTTGCAAGCTTGTGTTCATGTTGCGAACGTCTCGTATCGTCTCCCATCGTCACTGCTTGATCGCGCATTTATGCAGTAATCGTGCCGATGCGCACGGCATGAATCCGCGCCTGTCTTTCGCCCGCCTGTCGAAATATTTCTTCACAATCGGCAATGTTATAACGTAACATTCGCATCGACTTTCACCGTACTTCCGATTGTCTTCGCGGTGCGGCGGATGCGGACCACGGGGTTCCGCATCCGCATCCGGCGCGTATCGGATTCCGAATCTGCATCTGAATCAACCACCGAATCAGCCTCATTCCGCGCCGGATCCAGCGCCCAATTTCAACGACCCGACAACGACGCAAACAAGAACCATCGTGGCCACCATCATCCAGTCCGACTCGCCCTCGAAGCCGCGTTCGGCGCGCCTGCGCGCCCAGCCTCGCGGCGCTTTCGCCTGCCCCTTGCGCGTGGAACCGCTCGCCGAGCGGCTTGCGCGCCTCGCGCGTCTGCGCCGCTTCGCCGGCTTCGCGCATTTCACGAATTTCACGCAGCTGACGCACTTCACCCGCCTCACGCCGCTTTCGCTGGCGCTCGTGAGCGCGCTCGTCCACGCGCAGTCGTCGAGCGGCGATGCCGCTGCGTCAGCCGCTTCGACCACGCCTGTCACGTCCACGAGCACGCTCGCGCCGGTGTTCGTCACTGCCAATCCGCTCGGCGACAGCGACCTGATTTCGCCTGCGACCTCGGTCGGCGGCGACGATCTCACGCTGCGCGCGGCCAACTCGCTCGGCGAAACGCTCAACGGTCTGCCCGGTGTCTCGACGACCACCTACGGACCGATGGTCGGCCGCCCGATCATCCGCGGCATGGATGGCGACCGCATCCGTCTGCTGCAAAACGGCGTCGCCGCTTACGACGCTTCGTCGCTCTCGTACGATCACGCCGTGCCGCAGGACCCGCTCTCGATCGAGCGCGTGGAAATCGTGCGCGGCCCGGCGGCGCTGCTGTACGGCGGCAACGCGATCGGCGGCGTCGTCAACACCATCGACAACCGCATTCCGCGCGAGCCGATCCAGGGCGTGACCGGCGCCGTCGATGCGAGCTACGGCGGCGCCAACGACGCGCGCGCGGGCGCGGCGCAGGTCGAGGGCGGCAACGGCCAGTTCGCGTTCCACGTCGATGCCTTCGACCGCGACACCAGCAATCAGCGCATTCCCGGTTACGCGCATTCGGCGGCTCAGCGCGCGGCCGACGGCGGCGCCGACGAGCCCTACGGCAGCATCCCGAACAGCGACGGCCGCTGGCACGGCGGCGCGGTCGGCACCTCGTACACGTGGGCCGACGGCTACGCTGGCATCTCGTACAACGGTTTCCAGAGCGATTACGGCTCGGTTGCCGAAGACGACGTGCGTCTGAAAATGCATCAGGATCACGTCGCCGTCGCCTCGGAAATCCGCAATCTGAGCGGGCCGTTCAGCCAGCTCAAGTTCGACTTCGGCTACACCGATTACGAGCATCGCGAGATCGACAACGGCGAAGTGGGCACGACGTTCCGCAATCACGGCTACGAAGCGCGGCTCGAAGCGCGCCACAAGAAAATCGGCCCGTTCGAAGGCTCGATTGGCGTGCAGGTGAGCCAGAACACGTTCTCGGCGCTCGGCGACGAAGCGCTCGTGCCGACCACGCAGACCACCAACATCGCACTGTTCGGTCTGGAGGAATGGAACGTGACGCCGCGCCTGAAACTGAGCGCGGGCGCGCGTCTCGAGCACGTGAAGCTCGATCCCACGCCTGACGGCAACGACAAGTTCGCCAGCGCGCAGGGCCGCGATTTCAACGCGGGCAGCGTCTCGGCGGGCGCGCTCTACAAGCTCGCGCCGGCGTGGTCGCTGGCGGGCAACGTCGCGTATACGGAGCGCGCGCCCACGTTTTACGAGCTTTACGCGAACGGGCCGCACGACGCGACCGGCCAGTATCTGATCGGCAATCCCGATGCGCAGAAGGAGAAGGCGGTCTCGACGGATCTGTCGCTGCGTTTCGAGCGCGGCCCGAACAAGGCGAGCGCGGGCGTGTTCTACAGCCGCTTCCGCAACTATCTGACCGAGTACAACACGGGCCGTCTCGTCAACGATGACGACGAAGTCGTGCCCGCCGGCACCGACGACGCGCTCAACGAAGCCGTCTATCGCGGCGTGCGCGCGGAGTTCTACGGCGTGGAGCTGGACGGCAAGTGGCGCGTGTTCGCGAAGGGCGCGCATCGCGTGGACGTGTCGTTCACTGGCGACTACACGCACGCGCGCAACGTCGATACGGGCGAGCCGCTGCCGCGCATCGCGCCGCTGCGCGCGACGCTGGCGGCCGATTACGGCTACGGTCCGTTCGACGCGCGCGCGGAACTCGTGCATGCGTGGGCGCAGCATCGCGTGCCCGAGGACGATCTGCCGACCGACGGCTACACGACGCTCGGGCTGATCTTCACGTACAAGTTCCGCGTCGGTCCGACGAACTGGCTCGCCTATGTGCGCGGCGACAACCTGACTAATCAGGAGGTGCGTTACGCGAGTTCGGTCGTGCGCGACATCGCGCCGGAAGGCGGGCGCAGCGTGATGGTGGGATTGCGCTCGACCTTCTGACGCGCGCGCGTCGTGCTACATCAGCACTACGCACGGACGACGCACGCATTACGCACGCACTACGCGCGCGCAGCGGCCTCGCGCTCCTGCGCGCGCAAGCCCTCGACGGCGGCAGTCAGGCCGCGGCCGCCGGAGTTGTTGCGCAGCACGAGCGTCAGGTCGTGACGCTGCGCGATGCGCATCGCGATCGAGAGGCCGAGTCCGCTGCCGGTGCCGGGCACGTGATTGCCGCGATAGAAGCGGTCGAGCACGCGGCCCAGATGTTCCTCGGGAATGCCCGGCCCGTTGTCGATGACCTCGAAGCCCACGCGCTCGCCCGTGCGTGTGAGCACGAGGTCGATGCGCCCGCCGGGCGGCGTGTAGCGGATCGCATTGTCGATGAGATTGTTCAGCAGCGTGGCGAGGCCGTGCGAATCGGCGGCGACGTTGCAGGCGTCGTCCTCGGTTACGGGCGCGCGCACTTCGAGCCCGAGATCGATCTGCTTGTCCTCGGCGAGCAGCGAGAAGTCGCCGATCGCCTGCTCGCTCAGGCGGCGCAGGCTCACGGACGCCACCGCCAGTTCCGGCTGCGCGTCCTCGCGCGCGAGCGTGAGCAATTGCTGCACGAGGCGGATCAGGCGGTTCAGACGCGTTTCGATGCGCTCGGTCGTGTGCGGCTCGCCCGTGAGCGTGCCGTCGCGCAGCGCGGCCTGGAGTTGCAGCTTGAGCGCCGCGAGCGGCGAGCGCAGTTCGTGCGCGGCATCGGCGATGAAGGTGCGCTGTGCCTGCGAGGCCGTGTTCAGGCGCGCGAGCAGATCGTTGAGCGCTTCCACGAGCGGGCGCAATTCGATCGGCACCGAACCGTCGAGCTTGAGCGGCCCGAGCATGGTCGACGAACGCGCGCTCAGCAGCGCGGACAGCGCGCCGACCGGTGCGAGTCCGCGCGCGACCACGAGCAGCACAAGCACGATCGCCACCGGCACCAGCAGTGCGAGCGGCCACAGCGTATGCAGCGCCAGTTGCAGCGCGAGCTGCTCGCGCACTGAGATCGGCTGCGCGACCTGCACGAAACGGTCGGCCTGCTGCACGCCGAAGGTGCGCCAGTGCGTTTCGGCGCGCTCGAACACGTGGAAGCCGACGGGGTTGCGCGGCAGCGGCGGGTCTTGCGTCGAGTGATAGATGGGCGCGCCGTTGCGGTCCCAGATGTCGATCAGGATGCGGTCGTCGGCGATGCCCTGCATGTCGGGCTGCTGGCTCGGCTCGGCGCCGCGGCCCGAATGCAGGTTCAGCGGCAGCGAGAGCGCGACCGCGCGCAATTCGTAGTCGAACAGTTCGCTGGCCTCGTTGCGCGCCGTGTGGAAGATGGCGAGCCCGGCGATTGCCGACGCCGCGGCGAAACCGCAGATCAGCCAGCCCAGCAGCCGCCGCCGGATCGATCTCATTCAGCCCTCTTGAGGCGATAGCCGACGCCGCGCACCGTCACGATCTGCTCAGCGCCGATCTTGCGGCGCAAACTGTGCACATGCACTTCGATGGTGTTGCTGCCCACTTCCTCGCCCCAGCCGTACATGCGTTCTTCGAGTTCGGCCTTGGTG
Source organism: Paraburkholderia sp. J94 (assembly GCF_905220285.1). NCBI lineage: Bacteria > Pseudomonadati > Pseudomonadota > Betaproteobacteria > Burkholderiales > Burkholderiaceae > Paraburkholderia > Paraburkholderia sp. J94. The sequence goes on from NZ_CAJMZH010000001.1 coordinate 296,600, forward strand.
AACACGCGCGCGGGTTCTTCGATCAGCACGTGCAGCAGCGCGAATTCGCGCGGCACGAGCGCGACCGGCTGGCCGGCCTGCGTGACTTCGTGCGCGGCGGGGTCGAGCGAGAGATCGCCGTGCGCGTAGACCGGCTGCTTGCGTCCGGTGCGCCGGCGCAGCAGCGCGCGCACGCGGGCGGCGAGTTCGTCGAGATCGAAGGGCTTGACGAGGTAGTCGTCGGCGCCCGCGTCGAGTCCGGCCACGCGGTCGGTCACGCTGTCGCGCGCGGTGAGGATCAGCACGGGCGCTTCGCCGCCGCGCTTGCGGTAGGCGGCGAGCACGGTCACGCCGTCCTTCTTCGGCAAGCCGAGGTCGAGCAGCACGAGGTCGTAGACATCGTTGGCGAGCGAAAGCTCGGCCTCGCGGCCGTCCTTCGCCCAGTCGACGGCGTGGCCTTCGCGCCGCAGCGTGTCGAACACGGGTTCGCCGATCATTTCGTCGTCTTCGATCAGTAGCAGACGCATCGTGGGGCTCCAGTTCGCATCAGGGTACGGTGAGTGGCGCGAGGTGTCGTGCCACGCGATGTGCAATTGTCGCTCATTCGCCGCTCATTCGCGCCCAGGCTTCATGCCGATGTTCGCGCCGCCCGCTTTGCCATCGGCCTTGCCGCCGCCGAGCAGCAGGCGCAGCAGCGCGGGCAGCACCAGCAGCACGAGCGGCATCTGCACGATCAGCCCCGAAATGATCGCGACGGCCAGCGGTTGCTGCATCGCGGAACCCTGGCCGAGCGCGAAGGCGAGCGGCAGCAGCGCGAGAATCGCGGCGATGGTCGTCATCGCGATCGGGCGCAGGCGGTTGCGTCCGGCGGCTTGCAATGCCTCGTCGAGCGGCAGGCCTTCGTCGCGCAAGAGGCCCTGGAACTCGGAGACATAGAAGATCGCCACTTCGGTCACGATGCCGATGATCATCGTCATGCCCATCATCGCCGAAATATTGAGTTCGATGCCCGTGATCCACAGGCCGACGAACACCGCGCCGGTCGCGAGCAGCGGCATCGCCATCACGGCCAGCGCCACGCGAAAGCGCTCGTAGAGGAACAGCAGCAGCCCGAACACCAGCGCGACGGCCGCGCCGAACACGGCCATGAGTCCCTTGAACGCGATCTGCTGCTGCTGATACAGGCCGCCGAGTTCGTAATAGACGCCTTGCGGCAGCAGCGCGGAATCGGCGAGCGCGTGCTGCACGTCGGCGATGGTCGAGCCGAGATCGCGGCCGTCGATACGCGCCGTCACGGCCACCATGCGCTTGAGATTGTCGCGGCTGATTTCGGGCTGGCCGCTCACGTGCACGGGCGCGGCGACGCGCGAGAGCGCGAACATATGGCCGTCCGGCGCGCGCAGCGGCAGGCGTGCGAGTTCGGTGTCGGTCATGTGCAGCGCGCCTCGCGCCCGCACGCGCACGCCGATGGTCTTCGGCCCGTTCTGGTACTGCGTGGCCACGTTGCCGTCGAGCAGGTCGGCGACCTGCTGCGCGACGGCCTGCGGGTCCATGCCCTGCGCGGCGGCCGCGTCGGGCCGAATGCGCAGATCGAGCGCGTCGCCGGCCGGATTGATGCCGTCGTTCACATCGACGATGCCGCTGATCTTGCCGATGCGCGCGGCCACTTTTTGCGCGGTGGCGTCGAGCACGGTCTGGTCGTCGGAATAGATCTTGATCTGCACGGGCTGCGGCACAGCGGTCAGGTCGCCGATCAGATCTTCCATCAATTGCGCGAGTTCGACGCTCACGCCCGGCACCTGGGTTTCGATCTTCGAGCGGATTTCCTCCATCACCGTGTCGATCGGCTCGCGATTGCCCGACTTCAGGCGCACGAAAAAGTCGCCCTTGTTCGGCTCGTTGAGGTCGCCGCCGAGGCCCGCGCCCGTGCGCCGCGAATAAGTCGCCACGTTCGGATTCGCGCGGATGATCGCCTCGATCTGCTGCATCAGGCGGTCGGTTTCGGTGATCGAAGTGCCGGGGCGCGTGTGGTAGTCGAGCACGAAGCCGCCTTCGTCCATCGACGGCATGAAGCCGCTGCCGACGCGCGTGAACGCGAGCGCGGACATGGCCGCGAGCGGCACGATCAGCGCGAGCACCCAGACCGGACGCAGGCTCACGCGCGCGACGAGGCGCGCATACACGCGGTTGAGCCACGCGGCGAAACGCGTCTCGCGATGTTCTTCAGCGTCTTTCGCGGTGAGCCAGCGGTCGCACAGAATCGGAATCGCGAGCCACGTGACGAGGAAGGAGATGAAGAGGGCGCTCGCCATCGTCACCGAAAGGGCCTTGAAAAAGGCGCCCGTCACGCCCGAGAGAAACGCGAGCGGCACGAAGATAATGAGCGTGGCCGCCGACGAGCCCGCGAGCGGACGCGTGAATTCGAGCGCGGCGCTCATCACGCGGCCATGGAACGCGTGCGCGCCCGCTTCGCGCATGCGCCGCGCGATGTGCTCGATCATCACAATGGCGTCGTCGATCACGAGACCGACGGCCGCCGCCATGCCGCCGAGCGTCATGATGTTGAAGCCCATGCCGAACACGTCGAGCAGCAGGATGGTCGCGGCCATCACGATCGGCACGAGCGCCACGGCGATCAGCGTGATCTTCACATTGCGCAGGAATACGAACAGTGTGAGCGCGGCAAGCACCACGCCGATCATGATCGCGTCGCGCACGCTGGTGGCCGAGGCGATCACGAGTTCGCTCTGGTCGTACCAGTTCGCGAGCTTCACGCCAGCGGGCATCTGCTTGTCGAACGACGCGAGCCGGTCGCGGATCGACTGTGCCATCGCCACGCTGTTCGCGCCCGGTTGCTGATAGACGTTGACTAGTACGGCATCCTGACCATCGGCGGTCACGCGGATCCATTGCGGTACGGTGCCTTGTGTGACCGTGGCGATATCGCCGAGACGGATCTGGTTCGCGCCGCTCGTGGACACCACGACGTTCTTCAGCGCGTCGAGTCCGCCGAGCGCCGAATTGGCGACCACGAGATAGAGCTTGTCGTGATCCTCGATACGGCCCGTGGCCATCAGCACGTTGCCTGCGCCGATGGCGCGCGAGACGTCGGCGACCGAGAGCTTGTAGGCCGCGAGGCGCTGCGGATCGACGGCCACTTCGAGCTCGTCGCGCGCGCCGCCCGTCACGTCCACGCGCGCCACGCCCGCCACCGACGACAGCAGCGGACGCAACTGGAACTGCGCGAGATCGTAGAGCTGCGCGAGCGTCTGCTTGTGCGAAGTGAGGCTGTACGCGAGCACCGGAAACACGGTCGGGTCCATGCGGCGCACCTGCATGGAGGTGCCGGGCGGCAGCGTCGCGAGAATTTCGGCGATGGCCGACTGCGCCTGCAGCGTGGCCTGCGCCATGTCGGTGCCCCAGTCGAAATTCAGCGAGATTTCGGCCGCGCCGCGACTCGTGCGCGATTCGACGTCGCGCACATTGGGCACGCGTCGCAGCGCTTCTTCGACGGGCATCGTCACGAGCGTCGCCATCTGCTCGGCGGGGCGGTCGCCCGCATCGAGCGAAATCACGGCACGCGGAAACGACACGTTGGGGAACAGCGAGATCGGCAGACGCAGCGCGGTCAGCGCGCCAGCGACCGCAGCGAGCGCGATCACGAACAGCAGCGAGCGGCGATGCCGCTGCATCCATTGGCTGAACGTCATTGCGCGCCGCCTTGCTTCGCCGGGGCGAGGCGCACGGCCATGCCGTCTTCGAGTTCGTCGTTGCCGCTCACGACGAGCGGGCGCGTGGCGTCGAGCGCGCCGTCCACGCCGTAGGCGTTGCCGTGTTCGACCTTGACCGTCACATTCACGCGCTGCGCCTTGTTGCCGGGCGCGATCTGATAGACGTAGTGGCCGCGATCGTCCTGAAGCACGGCCGTGCGTGGCACGTTCCACCAGATGCCGGTTTGCGTGTCGATATCGGCGCGCACGCGCGTGCCGGGCAGGAACGCGGTGCCCGCGAGCGGCACGTTGGCGCCGACGTTGACGAGCTGGCTTTGTGCGTCGACGGCCGCGCCTACGAGCACGATGCGCCCCTGCGCCTGCAAGCCGTCGAGCGCGGGCGCGAGCGGATGCAGCACGACGCGGTCGCCCGCGTGCAGCGTGAGCGCGTCGGCGGGTTCGATGCCGAGCGAGACGTTCGCCGCGTGCGCGTTGGCCGTGTTGTCGGCGACGAGTTGCGCGAGCGCCGTGCCCACCTGCACCTGATCGCCTGGCGCCGCAGTGAGTTGCGCGACGACGCCGGCGACCGGCGCCGTCACCGTGTTCGCGCCCGCGGCGATGCCCGTGGCGTGCTGCGCGGCGAGTGCCTGTTGCGCGTCGTCGAGCGCTTTTTGCGCGGCGGCCAGTTGCGATTGCGTGGCGAGGCCGTCGCGATAGAGCGATTGCGTGCGCGCGAGTTCGCCGCGCGCGAGCGTGGCCGAGCTTTGCGCCTGCGTGTACGCGATCACCGCGTTCGGATCGGCCTGCACGACGAACAGCGGCGCGCCGCGCGCGACCGTCTGGCCGGGCTGCACCAGCACGCGCGTCACGCGCGCGAGATACGGCAGGCTGACCGTGGTGGCGTTCGCGGCCGCTGAGGCGACCGTGCCGTAGGCGACGAGCGTTTGCGAGACCGCGCCGCGCGAGACGCGCACGGTCTGCACGGCGGCGGAGGGCGCGGGCGTGTCGCTGGCGGCGGTGTTACCGGCGTGAGCGGCGTGGGCGGCGAACAGCGCGGCGGCAGCGGCCAGCACGGCAACGGCGCAGCACGCGGGAACGGCGGCACGCAGCGGCGTGCGGGAGAAAAATCGACGGTCGGCCATGAGGATCAACGGGCAACGGTGAGGGTGGTCGGGGCACTGCCGGTTTGCTGCGCGGCGCGTTGTGTTTGCGCGCGTGTTTGCGCTTGTGTCTGCGCTTGCGTCGACGCCTGTGCGCCGTACGGATCGGGAATCGCGCTGCCGAGCAGCGCCTGAAGCCCGATGCGCTGTTCGGCGAGCGCTTCGCGCGCGGTGGCGGCATCGAGACGCCGCGTGAGCGCTGCGCTCTGCGCATCGACGTACTGGCCGAGCGCGATGTCGCGGCGCGCGTAGGCGTCGTGCGCGTGCGCGGCGGCGCGGTCGAGTTCGGGCAGCGCGGCTTCGTCCTGCGCGAGTTGTTGCGCGGCGATCGCATCGTCGGCACGCAGATGCGCGATGTCGGCGGACGCGGTGTTCAGGCGCGTCTGGTATTCGTCGGCGAGACGCTGACGCGTGGCCTGCTCGATGGCGATATTGCCGCGATTGCGATTGAACACGGGCAGCGTGAGATTGATCGCGAAGCCGCTCGTGTAGATCTCCGAAGTATCGCGCTGACGCGTGAAGCCCACGGAAAGGCTCGGAAACTGATTGAGGATCGCCGCGCGGTACTTTTGCTCCTGCGCTTCGTAACCGGCTTGCAGCGCGATGAGATCGGGGCGGCGCTGCGGCAGCGCGGCGACGGCGTCGTCGAGCGTGGCGTCGGCGAGCGGTTCGATGGCGCTGTCGCGCGTGGCATCGGCGAGCGGCAGCGTGACGCCGGGCGCGAGGCCGAGCAGCGCGTTCAGATCGTGATGCGTCTGCTCGCGCGCGTGCAGCAGATCGGCGTATTGCTTGCGCGCGTCCTCGTAGGCGGTGAGCGCGGCGGTGGCGCTATCGGCCGTCACGTTGTGCTCGCTCGCGGCGTGCGCGGTGCGTTCGTAACGCGTGCGCGTGATTTCGGCTTGCTGCGCGAGCAGCGGCAGGGCCTCGTCCTGGAAGCGCGTTTTCACGTAAAGCTGCTTCGCCTGCGCGATCACCTGCCATTCCTGCCAGAGCAGGCCGAGGTCGGTTTTGCGGACGGTGGCGTCGGCGGATTTTTTGTTGGCGCCGCGCGTGACGATCGCCATCACGTCCATGCTCAGGCCGTAGCTGAACGCGCGCGACAGACCGAGCGCGCCCGGATAGTCGCTCGACACCGCGACCTGCGGATCGGGCAGCAGTCCTGCGGAAAAAGCCTGCGCCTGCGCGATGCCGAGATCGTCGCGCGCGAGCTTCAGATCGGGATTGTTCGCGACGGCGAGCATCGCGACTTCTTCCATGTCGAAGCCATCGGACGGATCGAAGCGATGCGCGGCCAGTTCGGGCAGCGGCATCTTCGCCGGGTCGATCTGGATGCGGGCGAGCGAGTCCTGCGTCGTCAGGGCGCTTGCCGTGGGCAGCGGCTGAGCGTGATAGAAGGTGCAGCCGCCCAGCGCGCCCGCGCACAGCGCGGCAACGGCAAACAGACAACTCGTGCGCAGCGGCGTTGCGCGGAATGGCGGGCGAGACGGCATGGGGTTCTCGGGGAATCGTCGCGGTCGCGTCGCCAGTGGCGAGCGGTGCGGGTGTTCGGGATGCGGCGCGCCATGAGGCGGTGGCGCGGCAGGATGGAGGGATTCTGGAGGGGAAACCCTTAGGGGGGCCTTAAGGGGGGGAAGCCGCCTGGCGGCGGCTTGGTGTACTTAGCTGAAGCGGGTGACGCCCGGGCTTTTGTGAGTGGCTTCCATGATGCCTTTGACGACATCGACCACATTCACGGCATGACGGATCTTGTCCAGTTCTTTGGGGGGCAGGCTCGCTTTTGCATTGCTGTGCTCGACGGCGAGGAGCGCTTTGTCGAATGCCTCGGACGCGTCGGCAATCGAGCTCATGAATACCCGATTTTCTTTTTCCCGAAGCGCCTGCTCGTGTGCAAACGAGTCGGAAATCTGTTTCAGGGCGGCAAGAATTTCGGGCTCCTGTTTCGCCTTCAGTGCGTTTCTGAGCGCATCGTTGATCAGCGTTTGATAGCCCTTGCCTTCGACTCGCGCACGCTCACGGAACGCCTGAAGAATATCGTCGTCAAGCATGATGGTGATGCGCGTTTTTCCCTTGGAATCAACAATCGGCCCGCGCTTTGCTTCCGAAAAATCGTGAGTGTCGGTCATAGCTTGCCCTTGCTGTATTGCTTCTTTTGCTTCGCGTCGGCTTCACGCGCATGGATCAGGCCGATGTCGCCATTCGGCTCATACGCATAGCAAACGAAAAGAATCGATCCGAAGCCGTTCATTGCCACCGAAACAAAGCGCTGTTCATGGTGGTCTTTGTCTTCCAGCGTGATGGCGCGATCGTCCATGAAAAACGTGTCGTCGACATCGACAAAATCCACACCGTGGTCGGCGAGATTCTTGAGACGCTTGGCTTCGTCCCACACAATACAGGTCTGGGTCATTATATGCATAAGATATGCATACCGCAAGATTGGCCTGGCGCCTCGCGGCAAGCGTGATTATTGGGGTGCGACAGAGGCAAGACGGAATTTTAGGTCGCTGTCGAGCGCGCGAAATCGCGCTAAAGCGACTTGGAGGTCACGAAGATCAAGGTTGCGTGAAATGGTTAGCAACGCGCTGACTAGCCGGTGAAAGGATTGCTGCAATCCGGCCAGATTGCCGAATTTCGATAACACGTCGATTTATGACTCTCTAGCATGGCTCGAATCAGGTCGCACGGGCGGCCTGCTTTGCCGGTCGCGGGCGCGCCCGCCCGGCCTTCACGAGGAGAAAACACCATGCAGGCAGAGTCGAAAAGCAGTGCGGGCGCGCCCGCGCTCAAGCAGACGCTCGGCACCTGGCAGCTTTGGGGGATCGCGGTCGGGCTCGTGATCTCCGGCGAGTATTTCGGATGGAGCTACGGCTGGGCCAGCGCCGGCACGCTCGGCTTCGTCGTCACCGCGCTGTTCGTCGCGGCGATGTACACCACCTTCATCTTCAGCTTCACCGAGCTGACCACCTCGATTCCGCACGCGGGCGGCCCGTTCGCCTACGCGCGCCGCGCCTTCGGCCCGGCGGGCGGCTTCCTGGCGGGCGCGGCCACGCTGGTCGAGTTCGTGTTCGCGCCGCCGGCCATCGCGCTCGCCATCGGCGCCTATCTGCACGTGCAGTTTCCGGGGCTCGAACCGAAGCACGCGGCCATGGGCGCGTATCTCGTCTTCATGGCGCTCAATATCGTCGGCGTGCAGATCGCGGCGACCTTCGAACTCGTCGTCACGCTGCTCGCGATTTTCGAACTGCTCGTGTTCATGGGCGTGGTGTCGCCGGGCTTCTCGTGGGATCACTTCCTGAAGGGCGGCTGGTCGGGCGCCGATCATTTCTCGATGGGTTCCTTCCACGGCATGTTCGCGGCGATCCCGTTCGCGATCTGGTTCTTCCTCGCCATCGAAGGCGTGGCGATGGCCGCCGAAGAAGCGAAAAATCCCAAGCGCTCGATTCCGATCGCCTACGTGGCCGGCATTCTCACGCTCGTCGCGCTCGCCATCGGCGTGATGGTGTTCGCGGGCGGCGCGGGCGACTGGACCAAGCTCTCGAACATCAACGACCCGCTGCCGCAAGCGATGAAATACATCGTCGGCGAACATAGCGGCTGGATGCATATGCTCGTGTGGCTCGGCCTGTTCGGCCTCGTCGCGTCGTTCCACGGCATCATCCTCGGCTATTCGCGGCAGATTTTCGCGCTGGCTCGCGAAGGCTATCTGCCCGCGTGGCTCGCCAAGGTGCATCCGCGCTTCAAGACGCCGTATCGCGCGATCATCGCGGGTGGCGTGATCGGCATCGCGGCCATCTACAGCGACGAGCTGATCCAGTTCGCGGGCCAGACGCTCACGGCCAATATCGTCACGATGTCGGTGTTCGGCGCGATCGTCATGTATATCATCAGCATGGCCGCGCTGTTCAAGCTGCGCCGTCAGCAGCCGCGCATGGCGCGTCCGTTCCGTGCGCCGCTGTATCCGTTCTTCCCGGCGTTCGCGCTGCTCGCGGCGCTCGTCTGCCTCGGCGCGATGGTCTATTACAACCAGCTCGTGGCACTCGTGTTCGTCGTGTTCCTCGCGTTGGGCTATGCTTATTTCCTGATGACCGGGGCGCAGCGCGCGGCGGCGTCGGAAGCGGGTCCGGCGATGGAAACCGAAGCGTCGGGCGCGCTGCTCGAAGAGTGACAGCGGAGGAATCACGCAGATGTCGTACACGGAGACGATCGGTCCGCGCACGTATCGGTTCGCGGATCTCAAGACCCTGCTCGCCAAGGCGAGTCCGCTACGCAGCGGCGACCAGCTCGCCGGCGTGGCGGCGGCGAGCGAGGAGGAGCGCGTGGCCGCGAAGATGGCGCTCGCGAACGTGCCGCTCAAGACCTTCCTGAACGAGGCGCTGATTCCCTACGAGAGCGACGAGGTCACGCGCCTGATCGTCGATACGCACGATGCGCAGGCGTTCGCGCCTGTCTCGCACCTGAGTGTCGGCGACTTCCGCAACTGGCTGCTCTCGCGCGAAGCCGATAGCGCGGCGCTCGAACGCATCGGCCCGGGACTCACGCCGGAGATGGTGGCGGCGGTCTCGAAGCTGATGCGCAATCAGGACCTGATCGCGGTCGCGAAGAAGCGTCCCGTGATCACGCGCTTTCGCAACACGGTGGGCCTGCCTGGGCGCATGTCGGTGCGTCTGCAGCCCAATCATCCGACCGATGACGTGAAGGGCATCGCCGCTTCGATGCTCGACGGCCTGATGTACGGCTGCGGCGATGCGATGATCGGCATTAATCCCGCCACCGACAGCCTCGCGGCCATCGTCAAGCTGCTCACGATGATCGACGGCTTTCGCGAGCGCTATCGCGTGCCGACGCAATCGTGCGTGCTCACGCACGTCACCAACACGATCGCGGCGATCGAAAAGGGCGCGCCCGTCGATCTCGTGTTTCAGTCGATCGCGGGCACCGAAAAGGCCAACGCGAGTTTCGGCATTTCGCTCGCGCTGCTCGGCGAGGCGCGCGAGGCGGCGCTCTCGCTCAAGCGCGGCACGGTCGGCAACAACCTGATGTACTTCGAGACGGGCCAGGGCAGCGCGCTTTCCGCGAATGCGCATTTCGGCGTCGATCAGCAGACCTGCGAGGTGCGCGCGTATGCGGTCGCGCGCCGCTTCGATCCGTTCCTCGTGAATACGGTGGTGGGTTTCATCGGCCCCGAATATCTCTACGACGGCAAGCAGATCATCCGCGCGGGTCTCGAAGATCATTTCTGCGGCAAGTTGTTAGGCGTCCCAATGGGTTGCGATATCTGCTACACGAATCACGCGGAAGCCGATCAGGACGACATGGACGCGCTGCTCACGCTGCTGGGCGCGGCGGGCATCAACTTCATCATGGGCATTCCGGGCGCCGACGACGTGATGCTCAACTATCAGAGCACCTCGTTTCATGACGCGCTTTACGTGCGCGATCTGCTCGGTCTGCGCCGCGCGCCCGAGTTCGAGGAGTGGCTCGAAACGATGGAAATCGCCGATGCGAAGGGCGCGTTGCTGCCCGCGTCGGCGCGCGTGCCGCTGCTGGCGGGCGCGCACGAATGGATCGGTGCGGGCACGGAGCTGGGCGCATGAGCGACGCCGTCGAAAAGAATCCGTGGAGCGGTCTGAAGGCGTTCACGAACGCGCGCATCGCGCTCGGCCGCGCGGGCAATGCGCTACCGACGGCGCCGCTGCTCGCGTTCAATCTCTCGCATGCGCAGGCGCGCGACGCGGTGCATCAGCCGCTCGACGCCGACGCGCTGCGCCGCGAACTCGAAGCGGCGGGCTTTGCGACGCTCGGCGCGGCGAGCGCGGCGCCCGATCGTCAGCATTATTTGCGGCGGCCCGATCTCGGTCGGCGGCTGTCCGACGAGAGCCGCGCCACGCTCGCGCAGGCGGGCAGCGATGACACTGAAAAACCCGACGTCGTGTTCGTGGTCGGCGACGGGCTCTCGGCGTTCGCGGCGGCGAAGCAGGCGCTGCCGTTGCTCAACGCGATGCGCGCGCGTCTCGACGCGGACCGCGACGCCGCGCGCGGCTGGACCATCGGGCCCGTGGTGGTGGCGAGCCAGGCGCGCGTCGCGCTCGGCGACGAAATCGGCGAATTGCTCGGCGCGAAACTCGTGGCGATGCTGATCGGCGAGCGGCCCGGCCTCAGTTCGCCGGACAGCCTCGGCGTGTATCTCACGTGGGCGCCGAAGGTGGGCTGCCACGACGCGCAGCGCAACTGCATCTCCAATGTGCGGCCCGAAGGGCTGCCGCACGCGGCCGCCGCGCACAAGCTCCACTATCTGATGACGCACGCGCGCCGCCTGCAACTCACGGGCGTCGGTCTCAAGGACGATAGCGACGCGCTGCTGCCCGAAGCCGACGAGGCGGGGCGGATTGAATCGGCGTGAGGGCTTGATCGATCGCGTTTTGTCGATACGCGAGCACGCGCTGGAACTGGCCAGAATCGTGCGTCCGCTCGTGGTTGCACCTGGTTGGTGCATGTCGCCCGCCGTGCCAATAATGAACAATCGATGAACAAGGCCAAGCGCGCGGTGTGCCGCCTGGGCGCAGGCGCGGTCCATTCGCGCATACGCGCGGCTTACGTGCGGCCTACATGCGCGCTTTCTTTCCCATCCCGGCGGATCGGTCGGGCGCCCGCGCGGCGCGTGCCGACGCGCATCCACACGTCGCCGATTATCTGGCGCGGGTTTTGCATGGTTAGCCGATCGTTTTGACAGACAGTGCGCGCAAGGAGGCACCCATGAACCACGCGGCCACGCGAACCGAGCGGCTCGACGCAGCCGGGCACGAGCCACGAGCGCAGCACACCGCAATGCAATCCGCCGAACACACAGCCGAACAGACGGCAGAAGACACGCGCTGCTCCGCGCAAGGCGCCGACGCGCCCGCGGGGCGCGCGGTCGTGAGCGTCGCGCACGACGCCGACGAGCAGGCGCGCAACCTGGTCGGCTGGCGGCAGACCTACGATCAGCTCGCGGCGGGCCGTTTCGTCGGCACGCTCACCGAGATTCCGCTCGACACCATGAAGGTCTTCTGCGAGACCACGAGCCACACGCTGCGCCAGGCCTGCGAAGTGCGCGGCGACGCGTACTGGTTCGGCATCCCGGCCACGCGCGGACAGGAAGCGCGCATCGACGCGCAGCCGTTCGGCGCCGAGGCCTTCGCGATGCGGCCCGGCAACGTCGAATTCGAATTGCTCACGCCCGCGCAGTTCTCGATCTACGGCGTGGTGGTGCGCGGCGAAGTGCTGCGCCACTACGCGCAGACCGTGGAAGGCGTCGCGCTCGACGCGCGTTTGCCGCAGACGCCGATCGTGCGCGCGGGCGCGGCGCGCCTCGCGCATCTGTGCGGCGTGCTCGAACAGCGTCTCGACGACGATGACGACGATCACGTCGACGGCGAAGTCGCGCGCAGCGCCCGTTCGCCGCTCTCCGACGCCGAACGCAACGACGTGCAGGCCGAAATGCTCGCCGCGCTGTTCGACGCCTGCGTGCAGCACGGCAACGACCGCGATGGCGAGAGCGCGCGCCAGACGCCGGAACAGGCGTCGCGGCGACGCTGGATCGTCGCGCAGGCGCGCGAGTATGTGCTCGCGCACCGCTCGCGTCCGGTGGGCGTGCCCGAGCTGTGCGAGCAACTGCTCGTGAGCCGCCGCACGCTGCAATACTGCTTCCAGGATGTGCTGGGGATGGCGCCCGCGACGTATCTGCGCGCGGTGCGTTTGAACGGTGCGCGCCGCGATTTGTGCGGACGCGAGGCCGGTTCGGTGCAGGACGTGGCGGCCGCGTGGGGCTTCTGGCATCTGAGCCAGTTCGCGACCGATTACCGCCGCATGTTCGGTATGCGGCCTTCGGAGGCGCGGCGCGCGTCGTGAGGCGCGCCACGGTGATCCGCGAAATCGCTATGGATCACGAAATAATATTGCCGATGCGGATATCCGGCGACACACCCGTCGCCGTGCGTGCGAACGCCGCGAAACGCAGCGCGCAACGCGAAGGATCTTGCGTACGCCACGTGATGGTCTGTTCGAGCACGGGCGCATCGATCAACGGCACATAGGCCACGTCGGCCATCCGCAACGACGCCGCGAACGCAGGCACGATCGCCACGCCCTGGCCCGCCGCGACCAGCGCCACGAGCGCGGCGACCTGGCTCGCGCGCGGACCGAGGCGCGGCTCGACGCCCGCCTGGGCGCACAGCCGATGCAAGGCCGTGTTGAGCGCGGAGCCCTGACCCGTCGGCCAGGCGATAAAGCATTCGTGCGCGATGGATTCGAACGCGATGGCCGCGCGCGCGGCGTGCTCGCTGGAGGCGGGCACGGCGGCGACCAGCGGCTCGCGTGCCACGGTCCATTGCGCGATCGCGTTATCGGTGTCATCGGCGTTATCGACGTCATCGGCATGATCGGGCGCGGCCCAGCCAAACGCGATATCGAGCACGCCCGCCGCGATCTGACCAGGCTGCGCCGTGCCCGCCACTTCGCGGAACGTGAGCGCCACCTCGGGCGCTTCGCCGCTGAAGCCGCGCACGAGGGCGCTGAACGCGGGCGACATCGGAATCGAACTCGTATAGCCGATCGCCAGGCGCCCCGCCGTGCCTTGCGCGAGCCGCTGCGCGGACGCTTCGGCGTGGTCGGCGGCATCGATCACCTGACGCGCGTGGTCGAGAAATTGCGCGCCCTCGGGCGTGAGCGTGACCGCACGCGTCGAGCGTTCGAACAGGCGCATGCCCAACTCGCTTTCGAGCGAAGCGATGTGCCGCGTGAGCGGCGGCTGGGCGATATGCAGACGCTCGGCGGCGCGTCCGAAATGCAGTTCGTCGGCGACGGTCACGAAGTAGCGCAGGCGGCGCAGATCGAGCATGCTGAATCTTCCGGTATCAATCAAGACGAAATCGGTATTGGTGTGCGCGGCGCGGGCTTGCGAGACTGAACGCTCTCTTTTTCACGCGGGAGCGGTCGTCGTCCATGAATGGCCCACACGGCAAGTCCTTGCGCGCGGCGTTTTTTCTCTGCGGCTGCGCGGCCTTCCTCAATCTCTACGCGACCCAGGGCATCCTGCGCGAACTCGCCGCGACGTTCGGCGTAAGCGCCGAGCGCGCGGGGCAGGGCGTGAGCGCGACCACGCTGGCCGTCGCCATTATCGCGCCATTCGTCGGGACCATTGCCGCGCCGTTCGCGCGTCGCACGGCGATCGGGTTCGCGGCGGTCGCTTCGATGCTGCCCGCGCTGTGGGCCGCGCACGCGGACAGCTTCGCGTCGTTTCTCGCGGCGCGCTTCGCGGTGGGCATGTTGATGCCGTTTGTGTTCGCGATCTCGGTGACGTTCATCGGCGAGTTGTTCACGCGCGAGCAATCGGCGGAAGTGAGCGCGCTGTTCGTCGCGGGCACCACGCTCGGCGGCTTCGCGGGGCGCTTCGTCACCAATGCGTGCGCGGCGGCGCTCGGTTGGCGTCACGCGCTCGATGTCGTGGCGGCGCTGAGTTTGTGCGTGGGCGTGGCGATCTTTCTCTGTTTGCCGCGCGTTCCGGTAAGCAGGCATGTGAACGCTACGACTCGCACCCATGACGCGGATGGCGACACTTCGCGCCTCGCCATGCTCACGCGCCGTCCGCTACTTGCCGCGTTCGGTTTCGGCGCCTGCGTGCTCGCTTCGCAAGTCGCGACGTTCACGTTCGTCGGCTTGCGGCTCGCGCAGCCGCCTTACGATTTCGGCACGGCGCAGATCGGCGCGATCTACGCGGTGTTCCTGCTCGCCGTGGTGGTCACACCGCTCGCGGGCCGCTTCGCGCGCCATCGCTCGCCGCGCGAACTCGCCGTCTACGCGGCACTGCTCGCGCTGCCGGGCGCGGGACTCACGCTCGCGCACGGCTTGCTGCCGATCCTTTGCGGCCTCGCGCTCGGCTCGACGGCGGTGTTCGTCGAGCAGGCCGCCGCGAACGCCTTCATTTCGCAGACCGCAGGCGCGGCGCGCTCGACGGCCATCGGCGTGTATCTGTCGTGCTATTACCTCGGCGGCAGTCTCGGCTCGATCCTGCCGGTGCCCGCGTGGCGGCAGTGGGGCTGGGCGGGCTGCGTGGCGTTCGTGGTGGCGGCGCAGGCGATTGCGGGCCTGCTTGCGTGGCGCTTCTGGCGCGATCCGGCGCACGGGCATGTGGCGAGCGGACGTTTGCCCGTCGCCGTCGATGGCCGATGACGATGCCGCGTGCCTGTGCGCACCATTCTGCGCACCGGTCAGTCGCGCTCGCCACGCGCATAGCGCGCGAGAAACATATCGGCGGCACTTTGCGCGACGTTGTGTTGTTCGGCCTCGCTGAGTGTCGGCTGGCCCATCGTCACCTGCGGCCAGAACGCGAACGCCTTCACCAGCGCATGTAGCTGATGCGCGGCGAACAGCGGATCGAAGGGCGCGTCGTTCGCGCCGTTTGTGCCGTTCGCATCGGCCAGACGCCCATCGGCGGCCGCCGCGCGTATCCAGACCGTCACGTCCTCCTCGCGCTCGCCGATGCGCGCGACCATGTCCCGCGCGCGCTCCGGCGAGTGGATGCCCGCCGCGATCGCCACGCGCGCGAGCGCGAGAAACGACTCGTCGCTCATCAGGCGCAGCTTGCGTTGCAGCAGGTCGAGCAATTGTGCGCGCAAGGGCGCGTCGGCGCGATAGGCAGGCGCGGAGCCGGTCAGCGCGGCGTCCCAGAGCCGATGCAGGATGGCCGCGAACAGCGCTTCCTTGCTCGGGAAATGGTTGTAGACGGTGCGCTTCGAGACGCTCGCGCGCGCGGCGATGCGGTCCATGCTGGTGGCGTCGTAACCGGCGGCGAGAAATTCCTCGATGGCCGCTTCCAGAATGGCGGCGCGTTTCCGGTCGGTCAGGCGTTGCGGGGTGTCGGCGGTGCTCATCCGCTAATTTTACACCGTGTAGTTTACTTTTCTCCCGAATAAACTACACTAGCCAGTCTACTTTTGTCTCAGGACGCCGACATGGCTTCGATCCCCGATTTTCTCGGCCGCACGCTGGGCTTCGCCGCCGCGAAGCGTTCGCGCACGCTCGCGAACGCTTCCACGCAGCACGACGGCGCGCGCTTTCGCAATGTGCGTCCGCGTCCGCAGGAAGGTCTCGCGAAGAGTCTGCGCATCATCTGGAACGTGCTGTTCCGCAAGCCGCGCGGCACGGTGCCGTCGGCGGCGCTGCCCGTCGACGCCCTGAGCGCAGCCGATCTGCACGCCGCGCCCGAGGGCAGCCTCTGGCGTCTCGGCCACTCCACGATGCTGATGAAATTGCGCGGCGAATTCTGGCTGACCGATCCGGTGTTCGGCGAACGCGCCTCGCCGTTCAAACGGCTCGGCCCGAAGCGCTTTCACGCGCCGCCCATCGCGCTCGCCGACCTGCCGCCGTTGCGCGGCGTGATCCTCTCGCACGATCACTACGACCATCTCGACCGCGAAACCGTGCTCGCGCTGGCCGCGACGACGGGCGTGTTTCTCACGCCGCTGGGCGTCGGCGACCGTCTGATCGAGTGGGGCATCGACGCCGCGAAGGTGCGCCAGCTCGACTGGTGGCAAAGCGCGAGCATCGCGGGCGTGGCTTTCACGTCGACGCCCGCGCAGCATTTTTCGGGGCGCAGCCTGTTCGACGGCAACACCACGCTGTGGTGTTCGTGGTCGATCGCGACCGACGATCTGCGCGTGTTCTTCAGCGGCGATACGGGTTACTTCGACGGCTTCCGCGAGATCGGCGAGCGCATGGGACCGTTCGACGTCACGCTGATCGAAACGGGCGCGTACGACCCGAATTGGCCGTATGTCCACATGCAGCCCGAGGAAACCGTGCAGGCGCACCTGGACGTGCGCGGGCGCTGGCTCGTGCCGATCCACAACGGCACCTTCGACCTCGCGATGCATCGCTGGCAGGAGCCGTTCGAGCGTGTGATGGGACTGGCGGCCGCGCGCGGCGTGATGCTGGCGACGCCGCGCATGGGCGAGCGTCTGGATCTCGCCGATCCGCAGCGCGGCGAGCGCTGGTGGCGCGAGGTGGCCGAGGAAGCCGATACGCCGAAGCCGCGCGCACGCGTCTGGCCGTGCCGGGAGGCCGGCGACGCGAACTCGTAAAAGTCGCAGCTTCGCGGGCAGTGAATGCGAACAGGAGGACGCCCCGGAGCGCTCGCGCCGCCTGGGCGGCGGCCGGCGAGGTTGCGCGTCCGCCGGTCGAGCCGCTGCGGCTCGCCGGTCAAGGCCCTCGGTGGTGTTGTCGTGACGCGCGACGCTCAAGCCGGCGCGGCGACCGGCATTGCCGCGCCGGCTCCCCTGTCAGGCCGGCGCGGACGTGGCGGTCCGCCTTCGCATCGCTTGGGCGCGAACGCCGAAGCGTCCCCCGTTCTTGCACCCCGCGCCGTTCGGCGCGGGACTGCAGGCAGCTTGGCGGATGCACACGCGCGGGCTTGACCGCGCGTCTCACCGAAGGCCGATTTCCGCCGATTTTTGCCGAAAACCGTGAATTTTTCTCGCCCGCTACCGAAAGCCAATTGTTTGTTTCCGGTTATTTTTGCAACAAGGGCTTAATTATTGCGTAAGAGGGTCGAAATACAGTCGGTTTCCCCAATCGGCTTGATATGTCATTTCTCTCTCATCTGAAAATCGGCCCGCGTCTCGCGGCGGGCTTCGCGGTTGTGCTGTTGCTGCTCGCCGCCGTCGGCGGCATTGGATTGCTTCAGGCGTCGCGCATCTATGACGGCACGCACGCGCTCGGCGGCGACTGGCTGCCGAGCGTGCAAATGCTCGGCAAGCTGCGCGCCGTCGCCGATGACGTGCGCCGCACCTCGCTGCGCTCGCTGCTCGCGACCGATGCCGCCGACAAGGACGCGTTGCGCACGCAGCACGCGCAATTCGTCACGGATTTCGCCACGACGCTCGACGCCTATTCGAAGCTGGTTTCGTCCGCCGACGAACGCCGTTTCTACGATCAGATCAGCGCCGCGTGGACGGCCTATCTCGATCACGACAAGCAATTGCAGACGCTCGCCGACGCAGGCGACGCCGGCCTCAACGACGCGCGCGCGCTGGCGTCCGGCCCGTCCGCGAAAACCTTCGCGGCCGCGCAATCGCTGATCAACGACGATATCAAGCTCAATCACGACGGCGCCGAGGCCGAAGTCGAGCGCGCCAAGTCGGCCTACGCGGGTGCGTTCGCGTGGACGCTCGGGCTGCTCGCGGTGGCGATCGCGCTGGGCGTGGTCATCGCACTCTCCATCACGCGTTCGATCACGGCGCCGCTCGCGCGCGCGGTGGGCGTGGCGGAAACGGTGGCGCGCGGCGATCTCACGGCGCGCATCGAGGTCACGGGCAGCGACGAGGCGAGCCAGTTGCTGGGCGCGCTGCGTCATATGAATGAGCGCCTCGTCGATCTCGTGGGCCGCGTGCGCACGGGCAGCGAAGGCATCGCGACGGCGGCCGCGCAGATCGCGGCGGGCAACACCGATCTGAGCCAGCGCACCGAGGAACAGGCCGCGTCGCTCGAAGAAACGGCGGCGAGCATGGAGCAGCTCACGGCGACGGTGAAGCAGAACGCCGACAACGCCACCCAGGGCAACACGCTGGCGGGCCAGGCGTCGAGCACGGCCACGCGCGGCGGCGAAGTCGTGGGCCGCGTGGTCGACACGATGCGCGAGATTTCGCAGAGCTCGGAACAGGTCGCGCAGATCATTTCGGTGATCGAGGGCATCGCGTTCCAGACCAACATCCTCGCGCTGAACGCGGCGGTCGAAGCCGCGCGCGCGGGCGAGCAGGGCCGCGGCTTCGCGGTGGTCGCGGGCGAGGTCCGCACGCTCGCGCAGCGCAGCGCGACGGCGGCGAAGGAGATCAAGGATCTGATCGCGACGTCGGTCGAGCGCGTGAACAACGGCACGGCGCTCGTCGACGACGCGGGCCGCACGATGGGCGAGATCGTGCAATCGGTGCGCCGCGTGGCCGACCTGATGGGCGAGATCACCGCCGCATCGGGCGAGCAGCGCACGGGCATCGAGCAGGTCAGCCAGGCCGTCTCGCAGATGGACGAAGTCACGCAGCAGAACGCGGCGCTCGTCGAGGAAGCTTCGGCGGCGGCGCAGTCGCTGTCGACGCAGGCCGGCGCGTTGCGCGAACTGGTGTCGGTGTTCAAGGTGTCGTCGTCGGGTTCTGTGGGTTCTTCGGTTTCGTCGGTTTCTTCGGTGCCGATGCGGACGGCGGCCGTGGTCGCGTCCGCGTCGAAGTCCGCGAGCGCGAATGCCGCGAAGCGCCGCGCGACGCCCGCGCCGCGTGCGGCGGCGAGTGCGCCGGTTAGCGCGCCGGCAAGTGCGCCGATGAGTGCGCCGATGAGTGAGGCCGCGCCGCGTCAAAGCGCGCCGCGCGCGGAGCCGGTCGCCGTCGCCGCGAAGTCGGATGACGACTGGGAAACGTTCTGATCGACGCATCCTTCGCTCGATGCGGATTGCAGATGAAAAACGCCCGGCCTGTGCCGGGCGTTTTCGCATTCGTCGTCTGAGCGAACATCGCGCTCAACAAACGCTATCCATCACCGCACACGCGAGCGGCTCTCCCTGCCCCATCCCACCCGCAAGCGCGCGCCGATACCACGCATGAAAGTGCCGCATGCCATCTTCAAGCGGCGTTTGATACGGCCCGGCATCGCTCACCCCGCGACGATGCAGCCGCAAGCGTCCCGCATCCATGCGCTCGGCGATCTCGTCGTCCTCGATCATGGTTTCCAGATACGCGGCGCGCTGCGCCTCGATGAACTCGCGCTCGAACGCCGCGATTTCCTCGGGGTAATAAAACTCCACCACGTTGAGCGTTTCCTGCGGCCCTTTCGGATACAGCGTGGACACCACCAGCACGTGCGGATACAGCTCGATCATCTGCGTCGGGAAATACGCGAGCCAGATCGCGCCGAAGTCGGGCGCATCGCCGCCGCGATAATCGAGCAGACGATCGTGCCACGCGCGATAGATCTCCGAACCCGCCTGCGCGAGCGCGTTATTCACGCCCACGCGCTGCATGCTGTAGGTCTGCGCGAATTCCCAGTCGAGGTCCTCGCAGCTCACGAAACGCCCGAGCCCCGGATGGAACGGCGCCACGTGATAATCCTCCAGATAGACCTCGATAAAGGTCTTCCAGTTGTAATGGCACGTGTGCGTTTCGACGTGATCGAGCACGTAGCCGGAAAAATCGAACTCGGGCCGCGCGAACACGCTCGCCATGTCCTGCGCCGGTTCGCGCGGGCCTTCGTAAAGCAGGCCGTGGCAATGGCGCAGCGGAAAACGTTCGAGATTGCGGCAGGGCTTCTTGTCGAACTCGGGCGCGCCGATCAGTTCGCCCTGGCCGTCGTAAGTCCAGCGATGCAGCGGACAGACGATATTGCCGCCCGTGGCCGCGAGATTGCCGCGCGTGAGCGCGATGGTCTTCGTCTCTCCACCGGCATGACCGTGATCCACGGCGCCGACGTTGCCCGCTTCGCCGCCGAGCATCAGCGCCTGGCGATGGCGGCACACGTTCGAGAGCAACTGCACGCCTTCGGCGTTGCGCACCAGCACGCGTCCGCCTTCGTCCTGCGGCAGACGCCGCCAGTCGCCGGGCTCGGGCACCGACTGCTCGTGGCCCACGTAGCGCGCCGAGTGCGCGAAGATGCGCGTCATCTCGCGCTCGAACAGCACGTCGTCGAAATACGCGCTGGCGGGCAGCTGAAATTGCGCGTCCTGCGCATCGGCGGGCAGCGCCAGATGCGTCAGGTTGCTGATGTCGTTCATCGATCGATTCCTTTCGGTTGGGCGCCGCGCTTCGAGCGTCATGCTTCGAGCGCGGCGTCCCGTTCCGTGTTCAGACGCACGATGCGTTCGTGTTTCGCGAGGCGCGGGCAGGTGCTGCACAACTCGCCGTCGCGGCGGCGATAGTGGTAGCAGCAGGTCCGACGTTCGAGCGCGAGCGCGCACGCGCCGTCCGTGCGCGCGAATGCGAAGTAGCCGCCGTCGCCTTGCAGACCGAGCGCCGCGAGCCATTGCTCGCCGAGCGCCTGCACCTGTTCGTCGCGCCAGTCGGGCCGGGCCTTGCGCGCGGCGAGCAGCGCCGCGAGCACGACGTCGGCCTGGGTGCCGCGCACGGCGGCCGGATTCAGGCGGATCACCGGCAGCAGCTCGTCGTGCATCTGCGCGCAGCACGCGCGGATCTCGCGCGCGGCGTGCGCGATGAGCGCGTCGGTATCGCCTTGCGCGGGCGCGTGATCGGCGAGCCGCACTTCGGTCGTCCAGCCGTTCGCGACCGGCTGCACGATGCGTTCGAGCGAGATCGACACACGCGACGCATGCACGCCGATCACGCTCAGATAGAGCGGCTGCCAGATCAGGATGCCCCAGCAGCGCGCGGCCCAGTACGGCCGCCCGGCTTCCGGCCAGTTGCCGGTCCAGTGCGCGAGCAGGGCGTCGAGCGCGGCGCGGTTGCGGCTTGCTTCAGGCGCGGGACGCACATGCGCGGGCATGCTGTGGGCGCCGTGCGTTTCCTGCGCTGCTTGCGCTTCCTGCGAGGCGACCACGCCATTCAACCCAGGCACGAGACGCGCGGCGAGCCGCAGCAGATCTTCCAGCGTGCGGTTCGCCGCCATGCTCAGGCCTCGACGGTTTCCGCGCGCGCGCGATCGACCGTGCCGGCCGTACGACCCGCATCGTCGCGATAAGCCTCGCGCCGACCCGCAAGCGGGTTCTGCAGATTGCCCGCCATCTTGAGGTTGCCCGCGGGATCGGCGAGATTGACCATCTGCAGGTTGTTGCCCAGTTGCAGACGGTTCAGGCACGAGTGCAGGAACTCCGGCGCGAACATATCGTATTGCGCGAACTTGTCGGCGAGTTCCGGGTGCTCGGCCTGATAGCGCGCGACGCAACGCGCCACGGTGTTCCAGAACAGATCCTCGGTCGCGCAGCCGTGCTCGACCAGAATCTGGTTCACGTAGCGGAAGAACCCGTCGAACACGTCGATGAAAATCGCCAGCAGCTTCACGCGCTCGGGCACATCCACGGCGAGTCGCTTGACGTTCTCGGGCAGCTGCGCGTCCTTGTTGAGAATCGCCGATTCCTCGGCGATGTCCTTCATGATCGCGCGCACCGGCACGTGATTTTCCAGCACGAGAATCAGGTTCTCGCCGTGCGGCATGAAGACGAGATCGTGCGTGTAGAAGCAGTGCACGAGCGGCGCGAGATACGCTTCCATATAGCGTTCGAGCCACGCCTGCGTGCTCAGGCCCGACGCCTCGATCAGCGCGGGCAGCAGCGCGCGGCCATGACGGTCGGTGTGCAGCAGCGCGGCCATCGTCATGAGGCGCTGACCGTCACCCGCGAGCGAGAGCGGATTCTCGCGCCACAGCGCGGAAAACATCTTCTTGTACGGCGTATCCGCTTGCACGGCGGCTTCGTAATAGCGGTTGCGGAAACCCATCGACGCCACTTCGCGCAGGATCGTGAAGCCCTTGTCGCGCAGATACGGATCGCTCGCGACCAGTCCCTTGATGAAGTCGTTGATGGCGGGCGTGCCCGACATGTAGTACGGCGAGAGCCCGCGCATGAAGCCCATGTTGAGGATCGACAGCGAGGTTTTCACATAGCGCTTCGAGCGGTCCGAGACATTGAAGAACGTGCGGATCGATTGCTGCGCGAGATAGCGGTCGTCGCCGTAGCCGACGCAGATGATGCGGTTCGTGGCCACGTAGGCGGCGAACGCGATCGACAGCTTGTTGAACCATTGCCACGGATGCGCGGGCATCAGGCGGTAGTCGTCGAAGTTGCAGCCGCGCGCTTCGACGACGGCCTTGAAGCGGGCGATCGCGGCCGCGCCCAGTTCCTCGTCCATCAGACGGTCGTAGTCGAGGTCGTCGGCGTGATGGAAGGCGGCGTTGTCCTTGTGCACCGCGAGCCAGACGACCTGGATGACCGAGGCCGCTTCCGGCGCGAAGGCGCGATAGTCGCCCGCGTCGAAACCGAGCCGCCCGTTGTTGGCGACGAAGCCCGGATGGCCTTCGCTCATCGCCGTTTCCACGGCCTGGAAATCGGCGGTCAGCAGATCGGGCGTGTCCGGTCCTTGCTTGACCGATTTATACGCGGCGCCATAGAGCGTGCTGCTGATTTCGTCGAGATAGATCGGCAGCATTTCTTCCTTGATGCCGAGGCGCGCCTTCACATCGAGAATGAACGAGAGCGCGTCGAGCGGCTGCTCCACGCCGTCCTGCGTGCAGACGATCGACTCGGGGCGAATGCTCCAGTGGCGCAGCGCGAGCAGGCGCGCTTCGAACGTGTAGGCGCGCGAGCCGTCGTCGGATTTCAGTTCGTAGCGCGCGAACGCGTTGCCGGCCGCGTCGGGCGCGGCGTCGCCGAGGCGTTGCGGTTCGACGATCAGCTCGTGCGCGTATTCGGCAATCGCCTTGCGCACCAGCATCCGGTTCGCGCGCTGCCAGATTTCAGGCGTGAGATGCGCGGCGGCTTCGGGCGGGGAGAGCAGCGTGTGCTGCATCGATTGCGGGGCGATGGCGTTGAAATCGATCGAGTTCATGATGATGAGTTCCTTAGTTATCCTGCTGAATAGCGGCGTAAAAATCGGCTCGGTTGCAAAACGCGAGCGACGCGGTTTTCTCGCGGAACGCGACGTCCTTCGCATAGACGAAGCCCATCGCGCGGTTCAGTGCGTGAATGCGCGTGTTGCGCGCATCCGGTTCGACGACGATGCGCGCGGCGTCCAGACGTTCGAACAGGAAGGTCATGAGCGTCTTGAACACGTGGCGCGTATAGCCGGGTTGCGGCGTGGCCGCCGGTCCCACGAAGAGATGCATGCCCAGATCGCCGGGCTGCACGTCGTAATGCTCGCCCGCTTCCTCGTGCGCGGGATCGTAGGTCTCGATCAGGAACGCGGGCGCGCCATGCTGCGAGGCGAGCCAGGATTGCGCGTGCCCGGAATCCTCGATGGCCTGATAGAACGCGGCCACCTGCGCCACGCTCCAGTCGCGCATGTTCCAGAACGCGGCGCGCTCCTCGACGAACCAGCCGTGCAGCGTGGGCGCGTCGCGCGGCACATCGAGCTGGCGGATATGGAAGCCGCCGAGCGTGGCGGCGAGCGTCTCGCGTTGCAGCGCGGGCGGCGCACCGCGATGACGCAAGGCGATTTCGTCGGCGGCAATATCAGTTCGCACGGGCGGTGACTCCTGTTTTGGCAAGATCGGTTTCGAGCAGCGCATCGTTTGCCGGGGCGCTGGCGGCGCGGCGCGAACGGTCGAGCAGCCACACGCTCAAGAGCGCGGTCAGCACGAGCCCGGCAGCGGCGATGAAGAAGGGCGCACGCAGTCCGGTCACATCGACGATCGCCCCGGCCGCGAACGAGGCGAGCAGCACGCCGAGGTTCTGGAAGAAGTTGATCACGCTGTAATCGGCGGCATACGAAGCGGGCGTGCTCAGCGAGAACATCGTCACGTCGAGCTTCACGACGATCTGGAACAGCGCCCAGCCGAACATCACGCGGCCCACCACGATCCACAGCGGCGCTTCCACGCCTTGCAGCAGCATGCCCGCGGTGCACAGCAGCAGGTTCGCGACGGTGTGATCGGGCAGCTTTTTGCCTTGTCCGGCGAGACGCTTGTTGATGCGCAGCGCGGCCAGCGCGACCATGCCCGGAATCGCAAACACGAGGCCGGAGACTAGCTCGCTCGGCGAGCCGCTCACGTCCTGCCAGTACGACGACATGAACGGACGGATCAGATACACGCAGAAGTCGAATGCGAGCATCAGCAGTGCGAGGCGCAGGATCGGCAAGCGCTGACGCAGGCTTGGGCGGACCGTCTGCGCCTGATGTTCGTCGGCGAAACGGCAGCGCCGCGCGATGCGATGCGTACGGATCAGGCTCATGCAGATCGCCATCTGGATGAAGTCGCCCGCGGCCATCGCGAAGATGCAGTCGTGCGCATTCCACACCTGCATCACGAGACCGCCCGCCACGGCGCCTGCGATCGCGCCGAAGTGCACGACCACCGAAAGCACCCCGATCGTATGCGCGTGCGACTCCTTCGGTTCGAGCCGCATCATGTACGGATACATCAGCAGATAGCTGCTCTTGCACATGAACATCGCGAGCGACAGCACCCAGAACAGCGGCACCGTGGGCGCGAAATAACTCGCGACCGAGAGCAGGCCCGCCGCGCACTGCGTGTAGACGAGCAGATGCATGGCGTCGAGCCGCTTCGCGACGCGCGCCCACAACGGCAGCGTGAGCATCACGACGATGGAGATGAACGCCACGTAAGCGCCCGCGTGCACGGGACTCGTCACGCCGTAGCGCGCCGCGAAGAACTGCGGATAGAACGGAATCAGGATCGCATCGCTGATGACGGCAAAGGTCGTCATCGTGATGATGGTGTTGCGCAGATTCATTGCGCCTCCAGCGGCGCCTTCACGAACGCCTCCGTGTCGGGCACCGAGAAGTCTTGCAGCGCGATGCGCCGCTCGATCTTGTAGTGCTCCACGCCGGTCAGTTCGCGCAGGATGCACGAGTTGCGATAGCAGCTCATGCCGAGGTCGGGATTGGTGAGGCCGTGACTGTAGAGGCCCGCGTTCTGCACGAACACTTCGCCGCCGTTCACGTCGATCGCATAGTTTCGCGAGAGTTTGTAGCGGCCCCGCGCGTCCCAGCTGATGCGCTCGCGGATGCCGTCGATGAAGGCGGGCACGTTCTGGCCGTAGCCGGTCGCGAAGATCGCGCCGTCGGTGACGTGCGTGTACTGCACGCCTTCGTCGCGCTGCACGAAACGCAGATGGAAGCGGTCGTCGATGCGGTCGTGGTGACAGCCCGTGAGTTCCGAATTGGTGATGAGCCGCGCGTTGTTGCCGCCCCGGCTGCGGCGGTCGTCGAGCAGATCGTAGATCTGGTTGATCAGCGAGGCGTTCACGCCTTTATAGAGGCTGTCCTGCTTCGCGATGATGCCCTCGCGCACGCTGTCCGGCAGGTTGTAGAAGTAATCGATGTAATCGGGCGAGATCATTTCCAGCGTGAGCTTGGTGTTCTCCATCTGGAAGAATCGCGGCGAGCGCGTGATCCACGTGAGCGCGTAGTCGTGCTCGTCGCTTTCCTTGAGCAGGTCGTAGAAGATCTCGGCGGCGCTCTGGCCGCTGCCGATCACGGCGATCGAACGCTTCTGCTGCAAGGCGGATTTGTTGGCGACGTATTGCGCGCTGTGCAGGCAATGCTCGCGCACTTCGTCGCAGCACGACGGCAGTTGCGGCACCGAGCCCACGCCGATCACAAGGCGCGCCGCGCGATGCGTGAATGACTGGCCCGTGCGCACGTGGCGTCCGCTGATGACGTAGTGGCCGGCGTCGGCATCGTAGTCCACGCGCTCCACGTGGGAGCCGAACGCAATGCTCGATAGCTGCTTGATCGCCCACTTGCAGTAGCGGTTGTATTCGGCGCGGCTCAGATAGAAACGTTCACGAATGTAATACGCGTAGAGCTTGCCTTCCTGCTTGCAATAGTTCAGGAAGCTGAACTTGCTTTTCGGATCGGCGAGACTCACGAGGTCCGCGAGAAACGGGTTTTGCAGCGTGGTGTCGTCGATCAGCATGCCCGGATGCCAGTCGAAGTCCTCGTTGCGTTCGAGAAAGAGGCCGCGCAGATCGCGGATCGGATCGGCGAGACACGCGAGGCTCAGATTGAACGGACCGAGACCGATCGCGACGAAGTCGAGCACCTCGTGGCTCGACGCCGCGCGTGCAAGACGCGTTCCCGAATCGGAATGGATGTTAGTTGTACTCATGATTGAGCTTCCTCTTTGGCCGGCAGGACCATGTTGAGACCTCATCGATGGACGAAAACGGGTGGATGGTCACGAAGCTGACACATCTGTCACCGCGCATGACTGATGCGCTCGCTGTGGCAAGCGCCAGCGATTCAATGTGGATCGTTTGCGCGGTGATGTGCGAATGAGAGTGATTCGCGTTTGGTGGATCATAGGAAACTCGTTCGCACATGGCAAGGGTGGAAAACGTATTGCTCAGGATGACAAACTAATTCGCCGATCCAGCCTGCATGAAACGCTGCGAGGCGCGAATCGCGGCAAAGTCCGGCTGCATCGGAGAGCTAACGGGATGCCACGCGAAACGCGCAGGGTGAAAAAAATGCGCGATGAGGTCATGCCGTCCCGCGCTTTTCGCCAAAATTCGCGGGGCCGAAAACCCTGAGCCGATTGGGGGATTGCGCCGCAACGGCGCCGATGTGGCAGTCGGGAGCGCGCGGGCACCCGCGTGCGCGCTGGCGGCGTGCGCGCGCGATTTTTAGAGAGGTGGCCTAAGGGTAAACGCTGAGCAATACGCACAAAACACGCAAGATCCACGCGCGTTTACATGCAAAACGCATTACAGCCAAGCGCAAGTGTTGGTTTTTCGTAAAGAACTTTCAAAAGCAAAAAGGCTTTGCTAAGATGCGCCCCTTATGAAATGAGAATAAGTCTCATTGACGTTCAAATAATTGAACCGGGGCGGGAGGCGCCTCGACCACTGGCCGATATGAACAATCACGAAACCG
Source organism: Paraburkholderia sp. J94 (assembly GCF_905220285.1). Classification (NCBI taxonomy): domain Bacteria; kingdom Pseudomonadati; phylum Pseudomonadota; class Betaproteobacteria; order Burkholderiales; family Burkholderiaceae; genus Paraburkholderia; species Paraburkholderia sp. J94. The sequence goes on from NZ_CAJMZH010000001.1 coordinate 324,026, forward strand.
CACGCCGTAAGGGGCAAAAGCTCCCCCGTCCTTTGCAGATCGCCGCCTGGCTGACGTTTGCCGCCGCTGCGCAATCCGCATTCGCCCAGACCGCTACGACCGCCGGGGACAGCGCTGCCGCGCCGGCCACCGCGGCCAGCGGCGCTGCCGCGTCCACGACCGCCGCCGACAAGGCGCTGCCGGCCGTGAACGTGAGCGCGTCCACCGTGAGCGACTCGCCGCTGCATCTGGCCACGCCGGTTTCGAACGGCGCGCTCGGCACGCGTTCGCAGCTCGACACGCCGTTCTCGACGACGGTCGTGACGGGCGAGGATCTCGCCGACCGCCAGGCCAACAAGCTCGGCGACGTGTTCGCGGGCGACGCCTCGGTCACCGACAACAGCAACGCCTATAGCGCGTGGGCGACCTACATCACGGTGCGCGGCCTGCCGATCGACTGGCAGAACGGTTTCAAGATCGACGGCAATCCGTTCATTTCGTATGGCATCACGATGCCGTATGAAAACCTCGAACGCGTCGAACTGCTCAAGGGCGCGGGCGGTTTCATGTACGGTTTCGCGCAGCCGGGCGGCGTGGTCAACTACGTGACCAAGAAGCCGGGCACGGATCCGGTGACGAGTTTCGACGTCGGCTATCGCATGGACGGCGTGCTCAGCCAGCACGCCGACCTGAGCCGCCGCTTCGGCCCGGACGGCATGTTCGGCGCGCGCATCAACTACACGCACGAAGCGGGCAAGACCTATAACGCGGGCGATATCAACCGCAATTCGGTGGCGCTCGCGCTCGACGGTCAGCTCACGCGCGACCTCGACGTCTACTTCAACGCGATCTACCAGACGAGCCGTTCGAGCGGTCAGACGCCGGCGATCTACATTCCGAGCAGCTATGTGGGCACGAGTCTGCCCGCGACCATCAGCGGCGGCTCGAATCTGCTGAACAGCGCCGGTCAGCATCTGAACACGAATCTGCAGCTCTACACGGCGGGCGCGAAGTATCAGATCACGCCGGACTGGAGCTTCAATACCTCGGCGAGCTACAGCAAGTCGGCGCGCGACCGTAACGAGAGCACGCTCACGCTGCTCAACCAGGCGGGCGACTATTCCGACTATCGCTGGAACGGCGACGAAGGCCACCAGGACATCTACTGGCAAGGCACGTTCGAAGGCAAGGTGAAGACCGGACCGTTCACGCATCAGATCGTGGCGGGCGCGTCGATCCAGCATCAGACCAACGATTACAGCACGGCGGCGGGCACGGCGGGCGGCACGCTCGGCACGGGCAATCTGTACGTGCAGAACCCGTATGCGTTCTACTCGGGCAGCGGGCTCGACAAATACCGCGCGAGCGAGATCAACCAGAAGGCGCTGTTCCTGAGCGACACGATGCAGATCACGAGCCGCTGGTCGCTGCTCGCGGGCCTGCGCTACACGAACTACGATCAGGAAAGCTTCTCGGAATCGGGCGCTACGTCGTCGTCTTACGGCAAGAACGGCGTCGTCACGCCGACCTTCGCGCTGATGTACAAGCTCGAACCGGAGACCACGCTGTACGCGAGCTATGTGGAATCGCTCGAAGCGGGTCAGGTTGTTTCGGACATCTATGCAAATGGCGGATCGGTGCTCAATCCGCTGCGCTCGCGCCAGTATGAACTGGGCATCAAGAGCGAGCATGCGCGCTGGAGCGCGAACGCGGCGCTGTTCCGCATCGAGCGCGGCGCGTCGTATGCGAACGACCAGAACGTGCTGCTGCAGGACGGCAACTCGATCTACGAAGGTCTCGAAGCGGGCGGCAGCGTGCGTCTGGGCCGTAGCTGGCAAGTCGCGGGCGACATCATGCTGCTCGATACGTGGTACGCAAAGGGCCAGACGTATAACGGCAAGCGCGTTGCCGGCGCGCCGCAATTCACGGCCGCCGCGCGCGTGACCTACGACGTGCCGTACGTGCCGGGCCTGCAACTGGGCGTCGATGCGAAGTACACGGGCAACACCGAAGTGCGCCCGGCCGGCGATCTGGAAACGGGCGGCTATATGCTCGTGAATCTGGGCGCGAACTACGCGACCCGCATCGGCGGCCACGACGTCACGTTCCGCGCGGCGATCGACAACATCACGAACCGCCGCTACTGGATGTTCCAGTACGACAGCTACATTGCGCCGGGCGACCCGCGCACGGTCAGCCTGAACGCGAAGATCGACTTCTGATCGCGCCCATCGGGTTCATCGCCTTGATTGGATAGCGGCGGCACCTCGCCATCGCAACCCCAGGCCACCCGCCACGCAACCGGACGTACCGGCTGCGTCGCGGGTGGCCTGCTGCTTTGCGCGGCCACTGGCTCTATGTGCGTATGACCCGGCGCGTTAAGATACGCGCGTCGGAAAAATAATGCATGGACGAGACAGGAATGAGAAAGCATGTCGATGGGGCGGCCGTCGCCATCATGGTGACGCTGTGCTTCATCTGGGGCACGCAACAGGTCGCGATCAAGGCCGTGGCCGGCGACATCGCGCCGATGATGCAAGTGGGCGTGCGCTCGGGCGGCGCGGCGGCGCTGGTGTGGCTGTTCAACCGCTTCGTGCTGCGCGAGCGCTGGCTGCCCGGCGTGGCGCTGCGCTCGGGTCTCGTGGTCGGCCTGCTGTTCGCGTTCGAATTTTTGTGCGTCGCCGAAGGGCTGCGCCTGACCAACGCCTCGCATATCGCCGTGCTGCTTTACACCGCGCCGATGTTCGCGGCCATCGGCCTGCATCTCAAGCTGCCCGACGAACGGCTCGCGCCGCTTCAGTGGGCCGGCATCGCGCTCGCGTTCGCGGGCATCGCCATCGCGTTTCTCGGCCCGGCGCTGCTGGGCGGCGGACTGTCCGCGCCAGGCACGCCGACCAATCCCGACTGGCTGCTCGGCGATCTGATGGGCCTGCTCGGCGGCGCGGCGTGGGGCATGACCACGGTGGGCGTGCGCACCACGCGGCTGAGCGAGGCGCCCGCCTCGCAGACGCTGTTTTATCAGCTGGCTTATGCGTTCGTGCTGCTGATGCCGTTCGCGCTGCTCACCGGGCAGACCGCGTTTCATGGCACGCCGTTCGCGCTCGCGAGCCTCGGCTTCCAGACCGTGGTCGTCACCTTCGCGAGCTATCTCACGTGGTTCTGGCTGCTGCGCCGCTACTTCGCCGCGCGGCTCGGCGTGCTGTCGTTCATGACGCCGCTGTTCGGCGTCGTGCTCGGCGTGGTGGTGCTGCACGAACACGTGGACGCGGCTTTCGTCGCGGGTTCGATGCTCGTGCTGACCGGCCTGCTGGTCGTGAACAGCCAGGCGTGGCTGCGCCAGATGTTCGGGCGCGGCTCGCGGGCGCGCGCGGGCGTTTGAAGCGGCGCTGAACGGCCCGGCGCGCGCTGAGGCGTGCGCCTGCCTGGTGGCCGGATCGCGTGTGGATAGCGCCAGGGTTGTGCCTGGCTTGACCGCGTGTGCGCCGCGCGGCGCCCGATCCGCCGCCGCGCGCTATGCCGAAATCGTCATTGCCGAGGGTCCGTTGCGACAAGACGGCCACGCGGGCGGCACCTACGATTGTCGGCATGAAAACCCTCTCCGTCATCGATTCCCATACCGGCGGCGAGCCCACGCGGCTCGTGACCGAAGGCGGCCCCGAACTGGGCCGCGGACCGCTCGCCGAGCGGCTCGACATCTTCCGCCGCGACTTCGACCGCCTGCGCGCGGGCATCGTCTGCGAGCCGCGCGGCTCCGACGTGATGGTCGGCGCGCTGCTGTGCGAGCCGCACGATCCGGCCTGTTCGGCGGGCGTGATCTTCTTTAATAACGTGGGCTTCCTCGGCATGTGCGGACACGGCACGATCGGCCTGATCGTGTCGCTCGCGCATATGGGCCGCATCGCGCCCGGCGTGCATCGCATCGAAACGCCGGTGGGCAACGTGGAAGCCGAACTGCACGCGGACGGCAGCGTCACCGTGCGCAACGTGCCCGCGTATCGCTATCGCACGAACGTGCCCGTCGACGTGCCGGGCCTCGGCCGCATTCACGGCGATATCGCGTGGGGCGGCAACTGGTTCTTCCTCGTTGCGGACCACGGCCAGTCGCTCGAATTCGCCAACGTCGAAACGCTGACCAACGTCTCGTGGGCGATCCGCCAGGCGCTCGAAGCGAACGGCATCACGGGCGAGGGCGGCGCGCTGATCGACCATATCGAACTGTTCGCCGACTCGACCACGCCGGGCCTCGACAGCCGCAACTTCGTGCTGTGTCCGGGCAAGGCCTACGACCGCTCGCCGTGCGGCACGGGCACGAGCGCGAAGATCGCGTGCCTCGCCGCCGACGCGACGCTCGCGCCGGGCGCGGTGTGGAAGCAGGAAAGTATCGTCGGCAGCGTGTTCGAAGCGAGCTACGAAACCGGCGGCGATCTCGCGCCCGGCTACGTGCGTCCGAGCATTCGCGGCACGGCGCACGTGAGCGCGCAGGCGCAGCTCATCTTCGCCGACGACGATCCGTTCGCATGGGGCATTCGCGCGTGATGAACATGGCAGCATCGCGTCCCGATGTGATCGTGGTCGGCGCGGGCATCGTCGGCGCTGCGTGCGCGCACGAACTCGCGCAGCAAGGCGCGAACGTGCTCGTGCTCGACCGCGCGGGCATCGGCGGCGGCGTGACGGCGGCGGGCATGGGCCATCTGGTCGTGATGGACGATACGCCCGCCGAGTTCGCGCTCTCCAGGTGGTCGCGCCAGTTGTGGCTCGACCTCGCGCCGCGTCTCGATGCGCGCCAGGCGTTCGTGCGTTGCGGCACGCTCTGGGTCGCCACTGACGATGAGGAATACGAACTAGCCCAGTCGCGCCAGCAGACGCTGATGCAACAAGGCGTGGCCTGCCACATGCTCGACGCGCAGCAGGTGCGCGAAGCCGAACCCGCGCTGCGCGAAGGCTTGCGCGGCGGCATGATGGTCCCCGACGACGCCGTGGTCTACGCGCCGTCCGCCGCCGCCTGGCTGCTCGCGCAGCCCGTGAAAGGGCGCATCACGTGCCGCCTCGATACGCGCGTGGCGCAGGTCAACCGCCAGGGCGTGGTGCTCGCGGACGGCGAAGTGATCGCCACCGGCGCGGTGCTGCTCGCCAACGGTCTGCAAGCGGCCGAACTGCTGCCCGGTTTGCCGATGCAGGCGAAGAAGGGCCATCTGCTGATCACCGATCGTTATCCCGGCACCGTGCGTCACCAGATTCTCGAACTCGGCTATATCAAGAGCGCGCACAACGCGACCGGCACGTCGGTGGCGTTCAATGTGCAGCCGCGCCCGACCGGGCAATTGCTGATCGGCTCGTCGCGCCAATTCGACAGCGAAGATCCCGCGATCGAACCGGCGATACTCGCGCGCATGTTGCGCCGCGCCGCCGAATATCTGCCGCAATTACCGTCGCTGAACGCGATTCGCGCGTGGACCGGTTTCCGCCCCGCGACGCTCGATGGCTTGCCGCTGATCGGCCCGGCGGGTCCGTTCGCGCGCGCCGACGGTCATCCGCAAACATGGCTGGCAACCGGTCACGAAGGGCTCGGCGTGACCACGGCGCTCGCGACCGGCAAGCTGATCGCCGCGCAGATGCTCGCCTCGCGCGATCCGTTGCCGATCGACGCTGCACCGTATTGGCCCGCGCGTTGCGCGACGCAAGGAGCCGCACATGCCTGATTTCGTCGTGCTCGAAGTGGATGGCCGCAGCGTGCGTGTGGCGGCGGGCAGCTCGGTGGTCGCGGCGATCGCGCATGCCACGGGCGACGCGGGTCTCGCGACGCGCCGCTCGGTGACCGGCGCGCTGCGCGGGCCGTTGTGCGGCATGGGCGTGTGCCAGGAATGCCGCGTGACGATCGACGGCGTCGCGCATCGGCTCGCGTGTCAGACCGTCTGCGCTGAGGGAATGAACGTGGTGACGGCGAGAGGCGCGCAATGAATTTCGATATCCTGATTATTGGCGCGGGACCGGCTGGTTTGCACGCTGCGCGCGTGGCCGCCGAGGCGGGCCAGCGCGTGGGCATCGTCGACGATAACGCGCGGCCTGGCGGCCAGATCTGGCGTCAAGGCCCCGAGCATCCGCCGACGGGTGAGGCGCGCGCGGCCATCGATGCGGTCGAGACTTTCGTGCAGCGCGGCAGCATCGCGCGCCTGAGCGGCACGCGCGTCGTGCAGGCGCTCGGCGAGCGGCAGTTGCTGGTGGAAGACGCGCAACGCGGCTACACGATCACCTACGGCAAGCTGATCGTCGCGACCGGCGCGCGCGAGCGCTTCCTGCCGTATCCGGGCTGGACGCTGCCGGGCGTGACCGGCGCGGGCGGCTTGCAGGCGCTCGTGAAGGGCGGCTTGCCGATACGCGGCGAGCGCATCGTGATCGCGGGCACGGGGCCGCTGTTGTGGGCCGCTGCCGTCACGGCGCGCGAGCAGGGCGCGCGCGTGGTGGCGATCGTCGAGCAGGCGCCGCCGACTTCGGTCAGGCGCTTCGCGGCGGGACTCGTGCAGACGCCCGCGAAACTCGTGCAGGCGTTGCGCATGCGTTTCGACCTGCGCGCGACGCCGTATTTATGCGGCGCACACGTGATCGAAGCGATCGGCGATACGATGCTGACGCGCGTGCGCATCCAGCACGGCGGCAAGGAAATGTCGATCGATTGCGACCGGCTCGCCTGCGCATACGGCCTCGTGCCGAACACGCACGTGGGCGCGGCGCTCGGTTGCGCGACCGAAGACGCGCATGGCATGGCCGCGCTCACCGTCGACGACTGGCAGGCGACCTCGCTGCCCGATGTCTACGCGGCGGGCGAATGCACGGGCGTGGGCGGTATGGAACTCGCGGCGCTCGAAGGGCGCATCGCGGCGCATGTGGCCGTGGGCGAGCGTGACAAGGCGCGTGCATTGTTCGGCGAGCGCGCGCGCTATCGCGCGTTCGCCGCGCGACTTCACGAAGCGTTCGCGCTCGCGCCGCATCTGCGCACGCTCGCGACGCCCGACACCGTGCTGTGCCGCTGCGAGGACGTGAGGTTCGGCGAAGCCGCGCAGCATCGTTCGTGGCGCGACGCGAAATTGCACACGCGTTGCGGCATGGGACCGTGTCAGGGCAAGATCTGCGGCGAAGCGGCGGCGTTCTGCCTCGGCTGGCCGCGCAACGGCCAACGTCCGCCGTTTTCGCCCGCGCGCATCGGCACCTTGCTGGAAGTGCCGTCGCAGGCGTAAATCGCCATTCGACGCGATGGGGTTTGACGGGCGGCGCACGCACCAGCGCCGCCCGATTTTCGTTTCAGATGCGCAAGCGTGCATGAGAAGGGCATAATCGTGCGGATCACGACTCGCCGCTCATCGCAATGCCCGAACTCGTTCTGCCCGCCGCCCTCGAAAACACGACGCTGCCGCAGATGGTGGCGCATTTCGCGCTGCTCGAACCGCTGTTCGATGCCATGCCCGACGTGGTCTTCTTCGTGAAGGACCACGACGCACGCTATGTGATCGCCAACGCCACGCTCGCCGCGCGCTGCGGTTTCAAGGACAAACGCTCGTTGCTCGGCAAGACGGCGGCGCAGGTGTTTCCCGCGCGTTTCGGCAACAGCTACACGGCGCAGGACGAGGCTGTGGTGCGCCTGAACAGCCGCTTTATCGATCAACTCGAATTGCATCTTTATCCGGGCCGTCAACCGGGCTGGTGCCTCACCTCGAAGGTGCCGCTGCACGATGCGCAGGGCCGCGTGCTGGGCGTGGCCGGTATTTCGCGCGATCTGCAGGCGGCCGAAGGCACGCATCCGGCTTATCAGCGCCTGGCGATTGCTGCGAAATACATTCAGGACAATTATGCGCAGCCGCTCAAACTCTCGCATCTGGCCACGCTTATCAATATGTCGGTGGCGCAGATCGAGCGTTATTTCCACAAGATTTTCCATCTCACGCCGCGCCAGATGCTGCTGAAAACGCGGCTCGACGCGGCTTCCGAATTGCTCGCGAGCGACCTGAGCATCACCGATATCGCCACGCGTTGCGGCTATAACGATCACAGTGCGTTTACGCGTCAATTCAAGGCCACCGTGGGCCTTACACCGAGCCAGTATCGCGCGCTGCTGCATCCGCAAGCGACGCAAACTGAAGCGGCCGACTAGGCGAAAAGGTCGATCCCGGCATCGCGCGAAATACATAAAAAAATTAGCAAACCTCGCATTGGTAAAAGGCGCTCGCGCGAAAATCTACGGGTAGTCCCGGATAGCGCGAATGCACCTGAATGAGGCGCCTTTGCACAAAAAAGCGATTGTGCCGATTTCGTCTCTTTGAGTCGCGAAAGGTCTCAAGCCTCGATCATTCTGGATAGCGATACTTCTTCGCATCGCCACACGGGTTGGCGCGATTTTTCAAACGAAGGAGATTGTCACTGTGAGCCGTAACGCTATCCAATGGAGCGGTGTGTTTCCCGCCGTCAGCACGCAATTCAAGGCGGACTTCTCCGTCGATATCGAAGCGACGCACCGCGTGGTGAGCAACCTCGTGAAGGACGGCGTCTCGGGCCTCGTGGTGTGCGGCACGGTCGGCGAAAACACCTCGCTCAGCACGTCCGAGAAACTGGCCGTGATCGAAGCCGCGCGCGATGCCGCCGGCGGCAAGGTGCCCGTGATCGCGGGCGTGGCCGAATTCACCACCGAGTTCGCGCGTCAGACCGTGCGCGAAGCGCAGCGCGTGGGCGTGGACGGCGTGATGGTGATGCCCGCGCTGGTCTACTCGGCGAAGCCGCATGAAACGGCCGCGCATTTCCGCGCCGTGGCGTCGAGCACCGACCTGCCGGTGATGGTCTACAACAATCCGCCGATCTACAAGAACGACGTCACGCCCGATGTGCTGATCGCGCTGCAGGATTGCGAGAACATCGTCTGCTTCAAGGATTCGTCGGGCGACACGCGCCGCTTCATCGATCTGCGCAACGCCGTGGGCGACCGCTTCGTGCTGTTCGCGGGCCTCGACGACGTGGTGGTCGAAAGCGTGGCCGTGGGCGCGGAAGGCTGGGTCTCGGGCATGTCGAACGTGTTCCCGAAAGAAGGCGAGACGCTGTTCCGCCTCGCGAAGCAAAAGCGTTTCGACGAAGCGCTCGCGCTCTATCGCTGGTTCATGCCGCTGCTGCACCTCGACGCGCGCCCCGATCTCGTGCAATGCATCAAGCTGTGCGAGGAACTCGTCGATCGCGGCAGCGCGCTCACGCGTCCTCCGCGCCTCGCGCTCGAAGGCGATGCGCTCGCGCACGTGAAGGCCGTCATGCAACAGGCGCTCGCCACGCGTCCGCAACTGCCGGACGTCGGTCTGTAAATCCCCTTGCGCGCCGCGTGGGCGCGCTTTCTTTTCCCGCGCGCCACTCGTGATCCGATCGAATCCGATTATTTCGGATTGCCTGGTTTCGATGCAGATCGCGAGTCCCGCGCGCGCGGCACCGACCGCGCCGCCGTGCCCACACAAGAAGAATGGCACGCCGGCGCTGCGCCTCATCCCTTAAGAAGGAGACACGGCTATGTCCACTCAAGGCAAGCTGCGCGGCGCGCTGCCCATGAGCGACGCAACGCGCGAGCAAACCGGCGAAGGGCGCTTCAAGAAGCAGCTTTCGCTCACTGACCTCACGTTTATCGGCCTTGGTGCCATCTTCGGCTCGGGCTGGCTGTTCGCCGCGAGTCACGTCTCGGCGATCGCGGGACCGGCGGGCATCGTTTCCTGGCTCATCGGCGGCTTCGCGGTCTTGCTGCTCGGCATCGTCTATTGCGAACTCGGCGCGGCCTTGCCGCGCGCGGGCGGCGTGGTGCGTTATCCGGTGTTCTCGCACGGCCCGCTGCTCGGCTATTTGATGGGTTTCGTCACGCTGATCGCGTTTTCAAGCCTGATTGCCATCGAAGTGGTGGCCGCGCGCCAATATGCGGCTGCGTGGTTTCCGATGCTGAGTCAACCGGGTTCGGGCAATCCGACCACGATCGGCTGGCTCGTGCAACTCGCGCTGTTGGGCCTGTTTTTCCGGCTCAATTACAAAAGCGTGAAGACCTTTGCGCGCGCGAATAATCTCATCAGCATTTTCAAATTCATCGTGCCGCTTGCGGTGATTGGCGTGCTGTTCACGTTTTTCAAACCGGCCAATCTGAGCGTGCATGGCTTCGCGCCGTTCGGTATGTCGGGTATTGAAATGGCGGTGTCGGCGGGCGGCATCATTTTCGCGTATCTCGGTCTCACGCCGATCATTTCGGTCGCGAGCGAAGTACGCAATCCGCAACGCACGATTCCCATCGCGCTGATTCTTTCGGTGCTGCTTTCCACGCTGATTTACGTGCTGCTGCAACTGGCGTTTATCGGCAGCATTCCGACCGAGATGCTCAAGAGCGGCTGGGATGGCGTGAGCAAGGCGTTTTCGCTACCTTACCGCGATATCGCGCTCGCGCTGGGTGTGGGCTGGCTCGCCTACATGGTGGTCGCGGACGCGGCTATTTCGCCGAGCGGCTGCGGCAATATCTATATGAACGCGACGCCGCGCGTGGTCTATGCGTGGGCGAAAACCGGCACGTTCTTCCGCGTGTTCACGCGCGTGGACGAAGCCTCGGGCATTCCGCGTGCGGGCTTGTGGCTCACGTTCGCGCTCGCGGTGTTCTGGACGCTGCCGTTTCCGTCGTGGGAAGCGCTGATCAACGTCGTATCGGCGGCGCTGGTGTTGAGCTACGCAGTCGCGCCAATTTCCGTCGCCGCGCTGCGCCGCAATGCACCCGATATGCCGCGTCCGTTCCGCGTGAGCCGCTTCGGCCTCGTCGGGCCGGTGTCGTTCGTGATCGCCGCGCTGATTGTCTACTGGTCGGGCTGGAGCACGGTGTCCTGGCTGCTCGGTTTGCAGATCGTGATGTTCGTGATCTATCTCGCAGCAGGGCGTTTCGTGCCGACGCGCGAATTGAGCCTGCGCGAGCAGGTGCGTTCGTCGGCGTGGCTGATCGCGTTTTATGCCGTGATGATCGTGCTGTCGTGGCAAGGCAGTTTCGGCGGCACGGGCACGCTCGCGCATCCGTATGACACGCTGGCCGTGGCGCTCGCGAGTCTCGGCATTTACTACTGGGGCGCGAATACGGGCGTGCCGGGCCACAAGCTGCGGCTCGACGCCGACGATCAATAAGCGTGAATACGCGTGAATAAGCGTGCGCCTGTGCGTATGCACAGGCAACGCGCCATTTCCATCGATTCAAAACCGGGCCATGCCGGCCCGGTTGTTTTTTTGCAGGGACCAAGATGACGATTACCGGCCAGTCGCTGATCGGCGCGACGAGCGTGCGCGGCACGCACGGCGTGTTGCATGGCGTCGATGCTCGCACGGGCGCGGCGCTCGAACCCGCATTCGGCGGCGCGACGCAAGACGATCTCGAACGCGCGTGTGCGCTCGCGGAAGCGGCCTTCGACACCTTCCGCGAAACACCGCTCGACACGCGCGCGCGTTTTCTGGAAACCATCGGCGAACAGATCATGGCGATCGGCGACGCGCTGATCGAACGCTGCATGGCCGAAACCGGCTTGCCGCGCGCGCGGCTCGAAGGCGAGCGCGCGCGCACGGTCGGTCAGTTGCGTCTGTTTGCCAACGTGCTGCGTAATGGCGAATTCGTCGATGCGCGCATCGATCCCGCGCAATCGGATCGCAAGCCGATGCCGCGCGTGGACCTGCGTCTGCGTAACGTGGCGATCGGGCCGGCCGCGGTATTCGGCGCGTCGAATTTTCCGCTGGCGTTTTCGGTGGCGGGCGGCGATACGGCGTCGGCGCTTGCGGCCGGTTGTCCCGTGATCGTGAAGGCGCACGGCGCGCATCCTGGCACCTCGGAACTCGTGGGCCGTGCGATTCAGCAGGCGGTGCAGCAGTGCGCGCTGCCCGAAGGCGTGTTCTCGCTGCTGTTCGACAGCGGTCTTTCGATTGGCCAGGCGCTCGTGGCCGACGCGCGCATCAAGGCAGTCGGCTTCACGGGTTCGCGCGCGGGTGGTGTGGCGCTCATGAAAATCGCGAACGCACGCGCGGAGCCGGTGCCCGTCTATGCGGAGATGAGTTCGATTAATCCGGTCGTGTTGCTGCCGCACGCGCTGGCCGCGCGTGGTGAAACGATTGCACAACAGTTCGCGGCATCGCTGACCTTGGGCGCGGGACAGTTCTGCACGAATCCCGGCCTCGTGCTCGCCGTGGAGGGCGACGCGTTGCGCGCCTTCGAACGCGCGGCCAGCGACGCGCTCGCGCAAGCTCCCGCATCGACGATGCTCACGCCCGGCATTCACGCGAATTACGTGAAGGGCGTCGAGCGGCTCGCGGCGCACGCCGACGTCGAGCGGCTCGCGAGCGGCAAGACGGGCGGTCCGTTCGACGCGCAGGCCGCGTTGTTCGCGACCACGGCGCAAGCGTTCCTCGCCGATCCCGCATTGCGCGAGGAAGTGTTCGGCTCGGCCTCGCTGATCGTGCGTTGCCGCAATCTCGACGCCTTGCATGGCGTGCTGAAATCGCTCGAAGGACAGCTGACGGTGGCCGTGCATCTGCACGACGACGACCGCGCCGCCTGCCGCGCGCTGCTGCCGACGCTCGAACGCAAGGCAGGCCGTATACTGGCCAACGGTTTCGGCACGGGCGTGGAAGTCGGTTCTGCGATGGTGCATGGCGGACCGTTCCCGGCGACTTCGGATGCGCGCACGACCTCGGTCGGCAGCCGCGCGATCGAGCGCTTCCTGCGGCCGGTTTCGTATCAGGATCTGCCCGACGATCTGCTGCCCGACGCACTGCGCGACGGCAATCCGCTGGCGCTCGCGCGGCGTATCGACGGCACCCTTCATCGCGAGGAACATCAGGATGACTGATCAACACGACGAAGTCGTACTGTCGCTCGACGCGCTCTTTTCGCTCGCGCGCAAGGCGCTGATGCACCACGGCGTGTCCGAAGCGCATGCGGACGCCATCGCGCGCGTGATCATGCAAGGTCAGCGCGACGAGTGCCATTCGCACGGCATCTATCGCCTGCTCGGCTGCGTGCGCTCGGTGAAAAGCGGCAAGGTCGATCCGCGCGCGGAGCCGACCTTGCGCGATGTGGCGCCCGGCGTGCTCGCCGTCGATGCGCATTATGGTTTTTCGCTGCTGGCCTTCGAAACGGGCCTGCCCGTGCTCGCGGAAAAAGCGCGCACGCAGGGTCTCGCCGCGATGGCGATCAATCGCTGTTTCCATTTTTCGGCGTTGTGGCCCGAGGTGGAGGCGATTGCCGCGCATGGGCTCGTCGGGCTCGCGATGAATCCGAGCCATAGCTGGGTCGCGCCCGCGGGCGGCACGCGCGGCGTGTTCGGCACCAATCCGATTGCGTTCGCGTGGCCGCGCGCGGAAGGGCATCCGTTCGTGTTCGACTTCGCGACCAGCGCGATCGCGCGTGGCGATATCGAGCTGCACGCGCGCGAGGGCAAGCCGATTCCCGATCATTGGGCCATCGACAGCGCGGGCCAGCCGACCACGGACGCACGCGCGGCGCTCGACGGCGCGATGCAGACGTTCGGCGGCCACAAGGGGTCGGCGCTCGCGGCGATGGTCGAACTGCTCGCGGGCGCGCTGATCGGCGACCTCACGAGCATGGAGTCGCAGACCTTTGACGACGGCGCGGGCGCGAGCCCTTGCCACGGCGAACTGGTGATCGCGATCGATCCGCGCCGTTTTCTGGGCGCCGATCACGCGGCGGGCGAGGCGCGCGCCGAGCGGCTGTTCGCGGCCGTGGTCGAGCAGGGCGCGCGCTTGCCTTCGCAACGCCGTTTCGAGGCGCGCGAGCGCAGCGAACGCCATGGCGTGCGCATTCCTGGCGCGCTCTATCGCGACGTGATGAAACTCTTCGACTGACAATGACGAGCCGGCGCGCGCAAGCCGGAATTCGCGCGCCGTTCGCCTTTTTTGCCCTTTTACTCGCTTCTTACGTCATGTAATGGTCGGTACCGTTAATTGATGTAATTGATCATCCAATAAAGAGGCATTACATTTGCTGCAATGCGGCGCATTTCCGTGTGTACGCACAGTACCATGCCGCACTAATTCGAAAACTGTCCCTTTTACATTAGGCGAAATAAAGGTTAATGCTTATTGCAGCGCAGCAAAATGCTGCCTACACTGAGCAAGACCGCCTATGGATTCGGAAGTTTTCGAAAGGAGGGCGTGGAATGATCACGTCACACTCGGCAACGCTGGAAGCGTCGCCCAGGCTGCATGTATTCGAGCAGGAAGGAGGCTGGCATTGGGGCATTACGGTACCCAGGTCGGCGGGCAGTGGCTTCAAGCTCATTGCTTATAGTGAAAATTCATTCGACGGCGAGACGGAGGCTCGCCGCGACGGCAATCGCGCTCTCGATAGTCTCCCTGGTACTGCGGCATTTTCGTTCATGCCTTAATGCGCGGACCGTTCTACACTGAAATCCGGTGACGGGAGAATCGTATGAATCCGCGTGATGACAGGGAAACACGCCGTAAGCACTACGCCATGCGCCGCCTGACGCGCGCGATGCAGCGGCTCATTCACGCGCACGACGACATCGACCGCATGATGGCGCGGCGTTGGGTCAATGCGTGGAGCGGCGCGGTGGGTGAACGCGCGATGAATCGAATAACGCCACTGACAAGTACCGGATTTACGCATACGGCTATACGGGTTTCATCTGCCGATTCGAGTCGATTTGTCTAGTGGATGGCGGGCGAATTGCAGAGCGAATTGCAGGCAAATGGCGCCCGCATTTCGCGCCGCATGAAGGCGCGCATCGGAAATATGAAACAAAACGCATATTTCATTGACTGACACACGATTGAGACGATATTGTCATACTTTAGACATTCTTCGTTTCACCCTTGGCTTCCGCAGACTATGAAATCTCGCACGCGATGAGCGTGAATGTGGATGGTGTTGATTACACCGGTAGGTGGCGCGTAATGACCGGCTCGGTCATTGTCTATTTCGCCAATGAAATCAAATTCGCGCCGCACGGTGCGAATCGGCCCGAGCAAATCGCTCGCTGGCTTTTGACCGATCTTTGTAAAAAGATCGAATCGCGCAAGCGCAAAGGGATCAAACGCTAACGTATCGCGACCATTCGCTTAATCGCGCGGCGCAGCGCGTGGTTTGGCGTCCCCAACCTGGCTGTCCCAGTCGCCTTCGCGATTGAAAATGGCCGAATAAAAGTCGATAAAGGCGCGCACTTTCGAAGACACTGTGCGTTTGCGCGGATAGACCGCCCAGACCGCCGGCGCGTGTTTCGTCGGCTGCGCTTCCCATTCCGGCAACAGACGAATCAGTTTTCCGTCGCGCAACGCGTCGCCTACGGCCCACGTCGGCAGCAAGGCAATGCCGCGTCCCGCAATCGCGAGATCGAGCAGCGCTTCCGTGTCGTCCACGCGCAGCCTGCCGCGCAATGCCACCGTCACCGCTTCTTCACGCTCACTCGTTGCCTTTATTGACGCCGGTTCGTGCTTCACGAACAGCCAGCGATCGTCCGCCGCGAGTGAAAATCGCAGTGCCGTGTGCGCCGCAAGATCCTCTGGAATGACGGGCGCGCCGCATTGCGCGAGATAAGCGGGGCTCGCGCAGACAATGCGCCGATGCGTCGTCAACTGGCGCGCCATCAATTGCGAGTCCGGTAATGCGCCGATGCGAATCGCGAGATCGATACCCGTGTCGATGATATTGAGCACGGCGTCGGTCATGACGATATCGACGTCGATCTTCGGATAGCGGTCCATGAATTCCGGCAAATGGCGCACGATATGACGCCGGCCGAACGAGCGCGGCATCGTCACGCGCAGCAATCCGCGCGGCGAATGATTCAGCGACGATGCCACGTCGCGCGCTTCGTCGAGATGGCGGATTACGCCGATCGCGTGCTCGCGAAATACGCGGCCGCCTTCGGTGAGCACAAGGCCGCGCGTCGAGCGATTGAATAGCGCAATGCCGAGATCGCGTTCGAGTTCGGTGATATAGCGCGATACCGTCGAGGTTTTGACTTCGATGCGGGCCGCCGCCTTGCTGAAACTACCGAGTTCGGCGGACGAAAGGAATGCGCGGATCGCGCCGAAATAATCCATAAGCGAGCAGGCGTGTCGATGGCGTGAATGCGGGCGTTGTCGTGCAGTGTACGAGAAAACGCGGCGGCGCCTCGCGCATCAGTGATCCCTTTTCTGCAAAGCTCATTTCCCGTGCGCGCAATTCCGGCGTGCGGCCCCGGCGCCTACAGTCCATTCGACGCCAGCGATCGACGCAGGATCGTCGATCGCGATGGCGCGACTTGCCCGCCGGGCGAGCGTCATTTTCAGGAGCCGCATCATGCTGGATAAAACCGCGCATTCTTCGCTCGCACTCGACGACGACGTCGTCACGCGCGATGCGCAATATTTCGAATACACCTCGTCCGCGAATCCCATCGGCGCGAAGCTGATTTCGCGCGTGCCGTATCGCTCGTTTCCCGCTTCGCTCTATGACGACGGTCCGACGCGCAGCGTGCCGCTCGATTTATCGGCGGAATTGGGCTGCGATTATCCGGCGACGGGTCCGGGTTTGATGGCGAGTTTTCTGCGCATCGTGGCGGGCGACACGATTGCGGTCGATCCGAATGCGACTTCGCAGGTGTTTTACGTGCTCGAAGGCGCGGGGAGCGTTGCGCAAAACGGCACGGTCTTTTCATTTGGACAAGGCGATTTCTTTTCGCTGCCGGGCGGCGGCGAGGCCGTGTTGTCGGCGCAGGCGACGGCGCGCATTTACTACGTGAACGATGCGCCGCTGCTCGATTATCTCGGCGCGAAGATCGGCACGGCCCGCTTTGCGCCGACGCTTTATCCGGCTGCGCAGGCCCAGGCCGAACTCGCGAAAGTGGCGAATGCGCCGGGCGCGGCACAGCGCAATCGCGTGAGCGTGCTGCTCGGCAATCGCCATTTCCCGCAGACGCGCACCGTTACGCATTCGATGTGGGCGATGTTCGGCACGATCGCGCCGCACAGCGTGCAGAAGCCGCATCGTCATCAGTCGATTGCGCTCGACTTCATTCCGGCGTGCGAGCCGGGCGTCTATACGCTCGTCGGCACCGAGATCGACGCGCAGGGGCAGATTGTCGATCCCGTGCGCGTCGACTGGACGCCGGGCATGGCCTTCGTGACGCCGCCCGGTTATTGGCATGCTCATTTCAATGAATCGGATTCGCCCGCGTATGTGATTCCGCTTCAGGATGCGGGGCTGCAGACGTATTTGCGTTCGCTCGATATTCGCTTCGCGCGCTGATACACGGCCGATGGGAAGTTTCCGGCGCGGGGATGCTTGATTGCATCAGCGCATCAGCGCATCAGCGCATCAGCGCATCAGCGCATCAGCGCTTCGGCGCTTCAGCGCTTCAGCGGGGCGCTGGGTCCATCAACACCCGGCGCCCATCCTTCCCGCACGACCGTCCTAATCTTCGCTCAACCCCGCGACTTTGATCCAGGTCAAGTCAATTCCCCCGCCCGCCTGCTACGGTCGCAGTACATCTTAAAAAGACAACAAACAAACCAAACGCGGTACGGGGCGCGACATGCAACACCACACGCTGGACGTCGAAATCGGGCGTCTTCTTTCCGGGCCGCTGCTCGCTTGCGGCCCCGACGTGCCGATCCGCGAAGCCGCGCGCCGCATGGCCGAGCACCGTTGCAGCGCGATCGTCGTGATGGAACGCGGGCTGCCGATCGGCATCTGGACCGAGCACGACGCGCTCGCGAGCATTGCGCATCGCGCGCATTCGGCCGACGCGCGCCTCATCAACGAACTGATCGACGAACCGCTGCCTGAGCCGGCCGGCGGACCCGGCGACGAACCCGCGAACCGACCGATCCGCACCGTCATGAGCCAGCCCGTGCGCACGCTCTCCGCGCGCACGCCCGCGCGCGAAGCGGCGGCGTACTTCGTGCGCGAGGGCATCCGCCACGGTCTCGTGATCGACGACGAAGACGGCCACGCGCTCGGTCTCGTCACGCAGACCGATCTGGTCATGAGCCAGGGCCCCGAGTGCTTTCTGCAACTGCGCACGCTCGGCTGCGCGAAGCCATCGAAGGTGCAGACCATCGACGCCGCCGCGCCGTTCGCACAGGCGCTCGCGCGCATGCGCGCGGAGCGGCTGAGCGCGATTGTCGTGCGCGCCGCCGACGGCAGCCTCGGCATCCTCACCGAACGTGATGTAGTGCGCGCGCTCGGCGAAGGCGCGCGTGAGGACGGCGCCACGGCGGGCACCTTCGCAAGCTGGCCGCTGCGCTCGCTGCCGCACACGCGCAGCCTCTATTCGGCGCGCCAATATCTGCTCGACAACCGCATGCGCCACGTTGGCGTGCTCGACGACGCGGGCGAACTCAGCGGCCTGCTCGGTCTCGCCGATATCCTGCGCGACATGGAGCACGAATACGTGCGCGAATTGCAGGCGGCGCTGCGAGAACGCGACGACGCGCTGCTCGCTTCGCGCGCGAATCTGCGTCTCGCCGATCAAGTGGTGGAGTCCACGCTCGACGGCGTGATGATCACCGATCTGCAAGGCACGATCGAGCGCATCAATCCGGCCTTCACGCGCCTGACCGGCTACACCGAAGCCGACGCGCTCGGCCGCAACGCGCGCCTGCTCAGTTCGGGCCGTCAGGGCGCGGCGTTTTACGCGGCGCTGTGGGAGAGCATCGAAACCACGGGCCACTGGAAGGGCGAAATCTGGAATCGCCGCAAGGACGGCACGCTCTACCTCGAATACCTGACGATCTCCAGCATCCGCGACGCGAAAGGCGGCTGCACGCATTACGCCGCGATTTTCGCCGACATTACGCAGCGCCGGGAAAACGAAGCACGCCTAAGTTATCTCGCGACGCACGATGCGCTCACGGGTCTACCCAATCGCACGCTGTTCACCGAGCGCATCGCATTGGCGCTCGCGCGCGCGCGCCGTTCGAGCAAGCGCGTTGCGGTGATGTTTCTCGACCTCGACCGCTTCAAGCTCATCAACGACACGATGGGCCACGGCGTCGGCGACGAAGCGCTCGCGGTGATTGCGCGGCGTCTGCGCGAATCGGTGCGCGAGACCGACACGGTGGCGCGGCTCGGCGGCGACGAATTCACGCTGCTGATCGAGGATATCGACGACATCCGCCACGTGGGCCGCATCGCCGAAACGCTGCTCCTTGGCGTGGGCGCGCCGATCCGCACGGGCGAGCAGACGCTGTTCGTCACGCCGAGCATCGGCATCAGCATGTTTCCCGACGACGCGCAGGACTCCGGCCGTCTGCTGATGCAGGCCGACCGCGCGATGTACGAAGCGAAAAGCGCGGGCAAGAACAACTTCCAGTTTTTCGCCGCGCCGATGACGTCGAGCGCGATGGAGCGCATTCAGCTCGAATCGGAATTGCATCGCGCGCTCGACAGCAACGAATTCCTGCTGCATTACCAGCCCGAATTCGACGTGCGCAGCGGCCGCCTCTCGAACGTCGAGGCGCTGATCCGCTGGCAGCATCCTCAGCGCGGGCTCGTGCCGCCCGACCAGTTCATACCGATTGCCGAGGAATCCGCGTTGATCGTGCCGATCGGCGCCTGGGTCCTGCGCGAAGCGTGCCGCCAGGCGCGCGCGTGGCTCGACGAAGGCTTCGAATTCGGGCGCATCTGCGTGAATCTGTCCGCGCGCCAATGCCTGCACGACGGCTTTCTCGCGCAGCTCGCCAATATTCTCGGCGAGACCGGCTTGCCCGTGAACCGGCTGCAACTCGAACTCGTCGAGAGCATGGCGATGACCTCCAGCCACGGCGGCACCGAGGCGCTGCTGCACGAACTTGCGGCGCGCGGAATCAGTCTCGCGATCGACGACTTCGGCACCGGCTATTCGTCGTTCCGCTATTTGCAGTCGCTGCCCGTCGACACGCTCAAGGTCGACCGCTCGTTTCTCGCGCATGTCGGCGACAACATTCCGCTCATGAGCGACGAGGGCAACGGCTCGATCGTGCGCGCGATCGTGGCGATGGCGAAGTCGCTGGGCGTGTCGGTTGTCGCCGAGGGCGTGGAAACGCCGAACCAGTTGCGCTTTCTGCGCGAGATCGGCTGCGAGCGCGCACAGGGTTTTCTGCTCGCGCGCCCCGCGCCGGCCGCGCGGATGCCGCGTGCACTGCCGGCGTGATCGATGCCGCTCATGCCTCGTTTAGGCGCAATTTTTGATTGGAGAATGACCGTGACCACCAACGATGAGATGCTGCTGCGCTCGATGACGGCGCTCGTCAGTTCGCATGGCAAGGCCATTTCGCGCTTCGGCGCGAGTGTGGTCGTGATGAGCAAGTTCGCGGAAGCCGTGCTGCCGCAACTGTCCACGCAACAGGTCGAGCGCACTGTCGAAGCGTTCCGCATGCTGATCGGCGAGGCGCTGGCCGTGGCCGACAACGCCGTGCTGCCCGGCGACTATCGCGCCACGCTGCTCGAACAGAGCAACGTGCTGTTGAACCGGCTCGGCGGCAATGCCGCGGCGTCGCATTGAAGGAGACGTCATGCGCAATCTGACGATACGCGCCGGCCTGCTCGCGGTGCTCTGCACGTTCGCGGCGATGCTGGTGATCGGCGCGGTGGTGGGCGTCGGCATGATCGGCCGCGCCGACGACGCCGCGCGCCGCGTACACGAAGCGGCGGGCGCGGGCGCGCTGGCCGATGCGATCGGCGCCCATTCGGCGCGCGCGCAGGCGACTTTGGCGCGTGCCTACGCGGCGCTCAAGGAGCAAAACGATGCGTCGTCGCGCGATGCCGCGCTCGGCGCAGCCCGTGATCTCACGACGCAGGCGGCGCACGACGCCGACACGCTGCGCGCGGATGAATCTGCGAGCGCGGTGTCCAATTCGGTATCGAATACTGCGTCGGATTCCTTAGCAAATTCTGCGTCGGATTCTGCATCGAATACGGCATCGAATACGGCATCGGACACCGCCGCGAACGCCCAACCGTCGCGCCGCGCCGCCGTGCTCGACGCGCAGGCCGCGATGAACGCCGTGCTCACGCGCGCCGCCGACGCGCTGCAGAACGGCGACACGGCCGCCTACGCCACGCTCGCGACCGGCGAGATGGCGCAGACCGGCACGCAGCTCGCCGCGAGCATCGCCGCCTTCCACGCCGACAAGGATGCCGCCGTGAGCGCCACGCTCGCGCAAGGCGAGCGCGAACACGACTGGGTCATGGCGATGGTGGCGGTCGGGCTCACGGGCGCGCTCGCGCTCGTCGTCGTCACGCATCTCGCGCTGCGCCGTCTCGTGACCGCGCCGCTGGCGGTCGCGGTGAGCGCGCTCAACCAGATCGCGGCCAACGATCTCGCGGTGCCGATCGCCACGGGCGGGCGCAACGAAATCGGCCAGTTGCTCGACGCGATGCGCCGCATGCAGGACGGCCTGACGCTGACTGTGGGCAACGTGCGCGCGTGCTGCGATGCGATCAACACGGGCGCGCGCGAAATCGCGGCGGGCAATCTCGATCTGTCGAGCCGCACCGAGCAGCAATCGGCGTCGCTCGAACAGACGGCGGCGAGCACCGAGCAACTGACCGCGACGGTGCGCCAGAACGCGGAACACGCGAACGAGGCGAGCACGCTGGCGGCGCGCTCGGCCGAGGTCGCGCAGCGCGGCGGACGCGTCGTCGAAGAAGCAATGGAGACGATGGAAGCGATCACGCGCAGTTCGGGCAAGATCGCCGATATCACCGGCATCATCGACGGCATCGCGTTTCAGACCAATATTCTCGCGCTCAACGCGTCGGTGGAAGCGGCGCGCGCGGGCGAGCAGGGGCGCGGCTTCGCCGTGGTCGCGGGCGAAGTGCGCAACCTCGCGCAGCGCAGCGCGGCGGCGGCGCGCGAAATCAAGTCGCTGATCGACGAATCGGTCGAGGACGTGCGCGGCGGCCGCGCGCGTGTGACCGAGGCGGGCGCGACGATGGCGGAAGTGGTGTCGTCGATCGAGCGCGTGTCGGGGCTGATGAAGGAGATCGCGTCGGCGACCGTCGAGCAGAGCGCGGGCATCGAGCAGGTCGAGCAGGCCGTGAGCCAGATGGATCAGGTCACGCAGCAGAATGCGGCGCTCGTGGAAGAGGCGGCCGCGGCGGCCGGTTCGCTGGAACAGCAGGCGAATCTGATGGCCGACGCGGTGGCGACGTTCCGTTTGCGCACGGACGGCGCGGCGAATGCGCAGGCGGACCGGTGGGCGGATCGGCGTGCGAGCGAGGCGGCGGAGTTCGCGGACGAGGTGTCGGAGGAGGCGCTGGCGTAGGGCTCGCTTCGATGCATTGACGGATGCGGTCGCGGAGGCCGCATCTAACCGCTTATTCGACGAACACGCGCTTCAACGCTATAGAGATCCCGCCGCGCGATCCCTGATAAATAGATCGGAATCCTGATGATTATCGATGGCCTCGCGGCTTGCGCCGAGGCCGCTTTGATCGCGCCCCATTCCATTCTCCACGTGGAGATATTCGCCAAATTTGGCGTTAATCCGTGTGCGAATCCGCCGCCATCCTCCGCCCGGACGCCAAAAACACCGTCGTCGCGGCCACGCGCGCAGCCTGTGCCACACGACCCGCGTATCCTCGAACACTTGCCGATCAGGCACAACGCCATCGCGGCACATCGGCCCATTCCTTCCCGATCGAGGAGCAACGTATGCGAACGATGCAGGCAGTGCAGGTGACGAAAGCGGGCGGTCCACTCGAACTCGTCGAGCGCGAGGTTCCCGAGCCGCCCGAGGGCCATGTGCTGATCAAGGTGCAGGCGTGCGGCATCTGCCATAGCGATTCGATGACGAAAGACGGCCTGTGGCCGGGGCTCGCTTATCCGCGCGTGCCGGGTCACGAGATCGCGGGCGTGATCGACACGCTCGGCGCGGGCGTGGACGGCTGGCAAGCGGGGCAGCGCGTGGGCGTGGGCTGGCACGGCGGGCATTGCGGCCATTGCGAGCGCTGCCGCCACGGCGACTTCGTGCTGTGCGCGGCCGCCCAGGTGCCGGGCATCAGCTACGACGGCGGCTACGCGCAATACATGGTCGCGCCGCAGGAGGCGCTCGCGCGCATGCCCGACGATCTCTCCGACGTCGATGCCGCGCCGCTGCTGTGCGCGGGCATCACCACCTTCAACGCGCTACGCAATAGCGGCGCGCGCGCGGGCGACGTGGTCGCGATTCTCGGTATCGGCGGCCTCGGTCATCTGGGCGTGCAGTTCGCGCGCAAGATGGGTTTCGTGACCGTCGCCATCGCGCGTGGGCAGGACAAGGCGCCGCTCGCGAAGCAACTGGGCGCGCATCATTACATCGACAGTCAGGCGCAGAACGTCGCCGAAGCCTTGCTCGCGCTCGGCGGCGCGCGCGTGATACTCGCGACGGTCACGAGCGGCAAGGCGATGAGCGCGGCGCTCGGCGGCCTCGGTCTGAACGGCAAGCTGATCATGGTGGGTGTGTCCGAGGAACCCGTCGAAGTGCCGATTACGCAGTTCATCATGGGACGTCATTCGGTGCAGGGCTGGCCGTCGGGCACGGCAGCGGATTCGCAGGAAACGCTCGCATTCAGCGCACTTTCCGGCGTCAAGCCGATGATCGAGGAGTATCCGCTGGAACGTGCCGCCGAAGCTTACGAACGCATGATGAGCGGCAAGGCGCGCTTTCGCGTCGTGCTGAAACCGGCTCAATAACTAGGATCGCTAACTAATTATCCGGCACGGTTTATCCTCGCGGGGCGCGGCAAGAAACTTGCGCGCCCGTCTCGCCATCCCGCGCGGCGGCCCGGCCACACCGACCGGGCCGTTGTCCGCCAGGGTTCCCCACCCATTGACGCGCGGCGTCGATCCTGCGATACAGCATATAATTCCGCGAACCCAAAATCGTGCCCGTGCTCGCGGCACTCGCGTCAACTTCACCCTTATCGCAATGTCTGATACCGCGCCGAAGCCGGCTCGCAAAAGCGCCCACAAGGAAGATCGCCATTTCGTGACCGCGCTGGCCCGGGGGCTCGAGGTCCTCGCCTGCTTTCGCGGCGGCGACACGACGCTGACCAATCAGGAAATCGCCCAACGCTGCAAGCTGCCGCGCTCGACGGTCTCGCGTCTGACCATGACGCTCACGAAGATCGGCTACCTGATCCACCTCGAAGACACCGGGCGCTACCGCCTCGGCACCGCCTGTCTCGCGCTCGGCAGTTCGATGCTCGCGCGCCTCGACGTGCGCAAGATCGCGCGGCCGATGATGCAGGAGCTTTCGGAGTTCTCGGGCGGCACGGTCTCGCTCGGCGTGCGCGACCGGCTCTCGATGCTCTATATCGAAAGCTGCCGCAGCACGGCGGCGTTGGCGCTCACGCTCGACGTGGGCTCGCGCATTCCGCTGGCGACCTCGGCGATCGGACGCGCGTGGCTCGCGGCCGTCGCGCCGCGCGAACGCGACGACGTGATGGAGCAGATCCGCGAACTCGACGACGTGGCGTGGCCGAACGTGCGCCGTGGCATCGAGCAGGGCGTGCGCGATCACGCCACGCTCGGCGTCACGTGTTCGTTCGGCGAGTGGCAGAAGGACGTGAATGGCATCGCGCGCGCGTTCGAACCGGGCGGCGGCTTGCCGGTCATGGCGATCAACGTGGGCGGGCCGTCGTTTTCGCTGACGCCCGAATTTCTGCTCAATGAAGTGAAACCGCGTCTGTTGCAGATGATCGGGCAGATTGAGGCGGCCGTGGCGGGGCGATAAAGGCGGCGCAGTCGGCAGGAAAAACGCAGGCGCGGTCAGCGGCCTGCGTTTTTTTTCGTCTGGATAATTCGACATCCTGACTAAAAGGGCGCGGATTATCTTCACGGCAAGCGACCGATTCGCACCAAATGGAACGCCTGCACGGCAGACATCATTTGCAGCGAAATTCAATGCAGGACGAATTGCCTGAACGCCTTTGTTTGGTCAATCAAGCATCAGCATCGCGCCGGAATCAGGGGCTTTCCACTGGGGTTTGTCCCAATCTCATCGCGCTTTATAGACCTTTACACGCGTCCCCTGCACACGCTAGCATTTCTGCAATGCAGAATTCACACCTGCTTTGCAGAATATTCTAGCGGCGTAAATCGGGCGCATTCGCGTGCCCACGCGCCGTCAATGGAGGCTGCCCGAATCCATGAGTATCGATCTCCAGTCGAGCTTCAGCGGCACGCGTCCCGTCGCCGACGCGCATGCCTTCGACATCGCGCGTCTCGCCGCGTGGATGCGCGAGCATCTGCACGATTTCGCGGGCGGCGTGCACGTCGAGCAATTCAAGGGCGGCCAGTCGAATCCCACCTTTCTGCTCGATGCGGGCGGCGCGCGATACGTGTTGCGCCGCAAGCCGCCGGGCGTGCTGCTGCCGTCGGCGCATGCAGTGGACCGCGAATATCGCGTGATTCGCGCGCTCGCACAGACCGATGTGCCGGTCGCGAAAGCCTACGCGCTCTGCGAGGACGCGGCGGTGATCGGCTCGCCGTTCTATCTGATGGAGTATGTGGAGGGGCGCATCTTCTGGGACGCGGCGCTGCCGGGCATGACGCCCGAGGCGCGCGGCGACATCTACGACGAGATGAATCGCGTGATTGCCGCCTTGCATTCAGTCGATCCCGATGCGATCGGTCTCGGCGATTACGGCCGCGCGGGCAATTACATCGAGCGTCAGGTGGCGCGCTGGACCAAACAATATCGCGCGTCGGAAACGGAGCGCATCGAAGCTGCCGACCAACTGATCGACTGGCTCCCGAAGCATCTGCCGGCCGGCGACGAACGCCGCATCGTGCATGGCGATTACCGGCTCGACAACGTGATTTTCGACGCGCGCGAACCGCGCATTCTCGCCGTGCTCGATTGGGAGTTGTCCACGCTCGGCCATCCGCTTGTCGACTTCGCTTATCACTGCATGATCTGGCATATGCAGGCGGGCGCGCGTCGCGGCCTGGTCGGACTCGATCTCGACGCACTCGGCATTCCCGGCGAAAGGGCTTATTTGCAGCGCTATTTGCAGCGAGTCGCGCGCGCTTCGCGCGACGACGTGTCCGAAGTCGATTGGGGCTATTACCTCGTCTTCAACATGTTCCGGCTCGTGGGTATTTTGCAGGGCGTGATGGCACGCGCGCTGCAAGGCAACGCGTCGAGCGCGCTCGCGCTCGAAACGGGCAAGCGCACGCGTCCGCTCGCGGAGCAGGCGTGGGCGCTCGCGCGCGAAGTGGACGCGATGCGCTAGCGCGCTGCGGGCCACGCGCCACTCGCGCCACGCGACATTCAACCGGTCAATTCAGCGGAAATCAGCTAATGAACTTCGAACATTCGAGCAAGGTGAAGGATCTGCAGGCGCGGCTCACGGCATTCATGGATCAGCATGTGTATCCGGCGGAGGAACAGTTCGCCGCCGAAATGGACGCGGCGCGGCGCGCGGGCAATCCGTGGCAGCCCGCGCCCGTGATGGAAAAGCTCAAGGACAAGGCGCGCGGCGCGGGACTGTGGAATCTGTTTCTGCCCGCGCACGAATCGCAGGACGGTCTTACGAATCTGGAATACGCGCCGCTGTGCGAAATCATGGGGCGCTCGGCGATCGGTGCGGAGCCGTTCAATTGCTCGGCGCCCGACACCGGCAATATGGAAACGCTGCTGCGCTACGGCAGCGAGGCGCAGAAGCGCGAGTGGCTCGCGCCGCTGCTCGACGGCACGATCCGTTCGGCCTTCGCGATGACCGAGCCTGCCGTGGCGTCGTCGGATGCGACCAATATCGAGGCGCGTATCGAGCGCGACGGCGATCATTACGTTATCAATGCGCGCAAATGGTGGACCTCGGGCGCGAACGATCCGCGCTGCAAGATACTCGTTTTCATGGGTAAAACCGATCCGCACGGCGAGAATCGTCATCAGCGCCAGTCGATGGTGCTGGTGCCGCTCGACACGCCGGGCGTCACGGTGCTGCGCCATCTGCCCGTGTTCGGTTACGACGACGCGCCGCACGGTCATGCCGAAGTGCTGTTCGAAAACGTGCGCGTGCCGGTCACGAACGTGCTGCTCGGCGAAGGGCGCGGCTTCGAGATCGCGCAAGGGCGTCTCGGGCCGGGCCGCATTCACCACTGCATGCGCTTGATCGGCCGCGCCGAACGCGCGCTCGAAGCGATGTGCCGACGCACCACGAAACGCACCGCGTTCGGCCGTGCGATTGCGGATCAGGGCGTCACGCGCGAACGCATCGCCAACGCGCGCATTCTGATCGATCAGGCGCGTTTCCTCGTGCTGCACGCGGCATGGAAAATGGATTCCGTCGGCAACAAGGCGGCGCGCAAGGAGATTGCGATGATCAAGGTGGCCGCGCCCGCGATGGCCTGCCAGGTGATCGACTGGGCGATTCAGGCGCATGGCGGCGGGGGCGTGAGCGACGATTTCGGCCTCGCGCGCGCGTATGCGAGCGCGCGCACGATCCGTCTCGCGGACGGCCCGGACGAAGTGCATCGCAACGCCATCGCCAAGATGGAACTCGCGAGCTATCTCTGATCAGCGGAGCACGACGACATGACTTCCACAGCAGCGCTCGACCTGCCGCCATTCGAAAGCATCGGCGAGCAGATCCGCAAATGGGCGCGCGAGCAGGGCGATCATGCGGCGCTCGTTTGCGACGGCACGGTCTACAGCTACGCCGAATTCGACGCGATGATCGACCAGTGCGCGAGCGCCTTGCAGCGCGACGGCGTGATGCCCGAAGACGTGGTGGCGATTTGCGCGGGCGCGTCGCCGTGGTACGCGGCGGTGTTTCTCGGCGCGTTGCGCGCGGGCGCGGCGGTCGCGCCGCTCTCGCCGGCTTCGCATGCCGACAGCCTCGCGGGTATGATCGGCAACGCGGGCGCGCGCGTGCTGTTTCTCGATGAGCCGGTGCAGCGCGCGCTGGACGGCGCGGCGCACGCGCCCGCCGTGCGCCGCGTGCGTCTCGATGCACAGGAAACGACTCAGGCCGGCACCGCGCCATTCACGGGCCTCGACGCCTGGCTCGCGCCGCGTGGCGTGGCGCCGCGCGAGGTGCGCATCGAGCCGCAGTGGGCGTTCAATATCATCTATTCGTCGGGCACGACGGGCATGCCCAAAGGCATCGTGCAGTCGCACGCGATGCGCTTCGCCTATGCGCTGCGCAGCGTCTCGCGCGGCTACGGCCCCGAAGCGGTCACGCTGATCTCCACGCCGCTCTATTCGAACACCACGCTCGTGAGTTTCTTTCCGACCTTCGCGCTCGGCGGCACCGTCGTGCTGATGCCGAAGTTCGACACGAAGCGCTATCTCGAACTCGCGCAGCAGCATCGCGCCACGCATACGATGCTGGTGCCGGTTCAGTATCAGCGTCTGCTCGCGGATCCGGATTTCGATCGTTACGATCTGTCGAGCTTTATTTCGAAGTCCTGCACGAGTGCGCCGTTCAATGCCGCGTTGAAGGCCGATGTGGTGCGCCGCTGGCCCGGCAGCCTCACGGAGTTCTACGGCATGACCGAGGGCGGCGCGTCGTGCGAACTGTGCGCCGATGAGTTTCCCGCCAAGCTGCATACGGTCGGCAAGCCCATGCCTGGGCATGAAATGCGTTTGATCGACGCGGCGGGCGAGGAGCTGCCGCCCGGCAGCATCGGCGAAATCGTCGGGCGTTCGCCGACCATGATGACGGGCTACTATCGTCAGCCTGAGAAGACCGCCGAAGCCGAGTGGCACGACCGCGACGGCCAGCGCTTCATCCGCACGGGCGACATTGGCCGCTTCGATGAAGAGGGTTTTCTCGTGCTCATGGACCGCAAGAAGGACATGATCATTTCGGGCGGCTTCAATATCTATCCGAGCGATCTGGAGCAGGTGCTGCTCGGGCATCCCGCAGTGGCGGAAGCGGCGGTGGTCGGCGTGAATTCGGAGCGCTGGGGCGAGACGCCGGTGGCCTTCGTCACGGTGCGTTCGGGCCGCGATGAAACGGCGCACGCCATCGCGGACTGGGCCAACGAGCGCCTCGGTAAAATGCAGCGGCTCGCTGAAGTCGTGGTGGTCGAAGCCTTGCCGCGCAGCGCGATCGGCAAGGTGCTCAAGCGCGAATTGCGCGACGCGTTCAGGCCGTCTGCGGCTTGAGCGATTGCGTGCCGCAAGGCGTCGAATGCCCGGATCGTTGCAGGGGTTCAGGGCAAACCGGCGTGCGGCACCTCCACGCGCACGGCGAGGATGCGGCCCGCGCGGCGCGCGCCGTTATCGGCGCCAATGCCGGGCGCGGCGCACAGAAACAGCGTACGGCCATCGTCGCCGCCGAGCATGCACGCGTAGCCTTGTTCGTCGCCCATGGCGATGCTGTCGACGATGCCCGCGCCTTCCTTCACGCGCAGCACGCGATTGCCGCGCGCGTCCGCGACCCAGACCGCGCCTTCGGCATCGAGACAGAGGCCGTCGGGATAGCTGCCCGCGAGATCCGCGAACACACGACGACGTGACAGCGCGCCGTCGCCTCCCGCATCGACATCGAATGCCGTGATGCGCTGCCCGAACGTCTCCGCGACGATCAGCGTGCGGCCATCGGGCGTGAGCGCCATGCCGTTCGGGAAGCGCAATTCGCGCGCCGCCACGCGCACGCGGCCATCGGGCAGCACGCAGAGCAGATCGGTCGCGCGCTCCGGCTCGTCCGCATAGAGATTGAAGCCGAAATTGCCGACATACGCGCGCCCGGCCGTATCGACGAGCATGTCGTTGCACGGTCCCGGCACGTGCCGGGAGAGGTCGGCGTAGACGCGCGGCGCGCCGTTCCCGTTCCCGCTTTCGTTCCCGTTCCCGATCGCGAGTACCGTGCAGTCGTGCATCGATACGGCCAGCATCGTGCCGTCCGGCAGCCAGCCGAGTCCGCTTGGAGAATGCGGCACGTGCGCGACGGTTTCGAGCTTGCCGCTCGCATCGGCGCACAGCACTTCGTGGCGAAAGAAATCGGAGAACCAGAGCTTGCCCGCGTGCCAGCGCGGCGCCTCGGCAAAGCACAGACCTTCGACGAATACTTCGGGCGTTCTTGCTTGCGTCATGCCATCCTCGCGAGGAAAAAAACCTGCGCCGCGCTAGCGCGACGCCGTTGCTTCATGCCGATCGAGTCGATTCAACCCGATGCGATGCGATCACTTCGCGGAAGCGACCGAATCGGGCAGCGCCTTGATATTGCCGTTCTCGACCACGGCCACCACGGCGCGGCCCATTGTGATGCCGCCGCGCGCATCGACCCCGGTCAGGCCATGCGGATTGTTCTGCGGCGAGAGCGCTTTCAAGGCCTGATCGTAGGCCTTGCGGATCGCGGCGGCGTCGGTCGTCGTGCCGGCGATCTTCATGGCTTGCGCGGTCGCCCACACGGCGGTGTAGTTCAGCGACGCTTCCTGGGTCGGCAGGCGGCCCGCGTGCGTCTTCGTGAAGCGCGCGACGAAGGATTTGGCGTCGGGCGAGGGATCGTCGCCGATCGGCATCACGCCAATCGAGCCTTCGAGCGCGCCATAACCGCCTGCGATCTTCGCGACTTCGTCGAGCTTGGCCTGATCCATCACCGCGAAGCCGCCCTTGAAGCCCAGTTCGCGCGCCTGGCGAATGATGAGGCCCGTGGGTTCGGACGGGCCGCCTACGAAGATGACCTTCGGCTTCGCGGCGAGCACGCGGCTCACGCCGCTATAGAAGTCGGTGGCGCGGTTGTACGAGAGCGGCGTGTCGGCGACCACGGTGCCGCCCGCAGCCTGCCACGCGGGTTTGAACGCGGCGGTCCAGGCTTTGCCGTAGTCGGTGTCGGTGCTCGCGATGGCCACTTCCTTGCCGTACTTGCTCATCTCGTACTTCACGAACGCAGGCGTGTACGAGGTGAATTCCGGCGGAATGCGGATCGTGAGCGGATTGCCGCGCGCGGCGAGCTGCGGCACGCTCGTGTAGGCGAGCAGCAAGAGATTCTGCTGGGCGTTGATCGTCTGGACTGCGTAGCAACCTCCTGAGTGCGGCACCAGCACGATGGGCGCCTTGTACTCCTGCGAGAGACGGCGCGCGTTGATGGCCGTTTCGCTCGGGTTGTACTGATCGTCGAGCGCGACCACGTCGAGCTTAAGGGGCTTGCCGCCCACCACGAGCCCGGCCTGATTGATTTCGGCCACGGCCATCTGCATGCCTTCGAGCACGTTCTGGCCGTATTTCGCGGCGCCGCCGCTGAGCGGCCCGGAAAAGCCGATATGCACGGCGTTCTCCTGCGCCATGACGGGCGAGGCGGCGATCAGCGAGGAGGCAAAGGCTGCGGAAAGCGCGAGGCACAGCTTCTTGACGATCATGAACGTGTCCTTGATGGAGTGGCTTGCATGGATTGCGTGGGGTGAGCGCGCGTGCAGCGCGACCTCAACCGCCGACATAGGCGCGGCGCACGGCTTCGTTGCCCGCGAGGCTGTCGTAGTCGCCTTCGAGCACGATGCGCCCCGACTCCACGACATAGGCGCGATGCGCGATCTTTAGCGCGGCGTGCGCGTTCTGCTCCGCGAGCAGCACCGTGGTGCCCGCGCGATTGATGCGCTGGATCACCTCGAATGTCTGCTTGACGACGAGCGGCGCGAGGCCGAGCGACGGCTCGTCGAGCAGCAGCACGCGAGGCCGGCTCATCAGCGCGCGGCCGATCGCGACCATCTGCTGCTGACCGCCGCTCAACGCACCGGCGGGGTCGTCCTTGCGTTTGACGAGGTCGGGAAAGAGGCCGAACACGTCGTCGAGCCGCGTGCGGTTGCCCGCGCGGTCGCGCCGATGCGGGTACGCGCCGAGCATCAGATTTTTCAGCACGGACATCGCGGGAAACAGCTTGCGGCCTTCGGGGCAATGGATCACGCCCGCGCGCACGACCTCGGCGGGACGCTTGCCGACGAGATCGACGTCCTTGAGCCGGATGCGCCCGGCGCTCGCGCGCGTGAGCGCGCTGGCCGCGCGAAAGATCGAACTCTTGCCCGCGCCGTTCGCGCCGAGCAGCACCACGAGCTCGCCTTCGTCGGCGCGCAGGTTGATGCCGTGCAGCGCGCGAAAGCTGCCGTAGTCGAGGCTCACGTCATTGAACGTCAGCATGTTCGCTCCCGAGATAGGCGTCGATCACCGCCTGGTTCCTGCGGATTTCGTCGGGCGTGCCCTCGGCGATTTTTTCGCCGTGGTCGAGCACCATGATCTTGTCCGCGAGATTCATGATCATGCTCATCTTGTGTTCGACGAGGCACACCGTCATGCCGCGCCGCGCGATCTTGCGGATCAGCGTGGCGAGCCCGTCGGTTTCCTCGGGATTCACGCCGCCCGCCGGTTCGTCGAGCAGCAGCACGGTCGGGTCGGTCGCCAGCGCGAGTGCGATCGCCACGCGCTTGCGTTCCTCCTGCGTGATGCCACCCGCGGGCTTCGCTTCCAGATGCGCGAGCCCCACGAAATCGAGCGATTCGCGCGCCTTGTCGCGGCACAGGCGTTCTTCGTGCTTGCAGCGCGCGGTGCGCAGCAGGGCGTCCCAGAGACCGGAGCGCGTGCGCAGCCGATGACCCACGATCAGGTTCTCCAGCACCGACGCCGTTTCGAACAGCGCCGTGGCCTGAAACGTGCGCGCCACGCCGAGCCGCGCCATCTGATCGGCGCGCAGCCCCGTGACGTCCTGGCCGCGCAACTTGATGCTGCCCGTGCTGGGCCGATACATGCCGCTGATCAGATTAAAGAAGGTGGTCTTGCCCGCGCCGTTCGGACCGATGATCGCGTTGATGCGCGCTTCGTCGATGCGCGTGCTGACGTCGCTGACAGCAGTCAGGCCTCCGAAGTGTTTCGAGAGCGAGGCGATTTCAAGCATGGCCGTCTCCGCTCGACGTGGCGCGGCGCGTGGGCGGCGGCGCGACATTGCGCGTCCCCACGCGGCTGCGCAGGCTCTGATAAAGGCCGACCAGACCGCGCGGCAGGAAGATCAGCAGCACGATCAGCAAGGGGCCGAATACGAGAAAGCGATAGTCCTGCATGAACTGCAGCGACTGCGTGAGCCACGGCAGCGCAATCGCGCCGAGCAGCGGACCGGCCAGCGTGCCGATGCCGCCGACCACCACGTACATCGTCATGTCGAAGGTATGGCCGATGTTCGCGAGATCGGGTCCGAGAAAGCGCACGAAGCCCGCGTAGAGGCCGCCCGCGATGCCCGCATAGCACGTGGAGATCAGGAACGCGAGCATCTTGTTGCGCATGAGATCGATGCCGAGCGCCTGCGCGAGATGCTCGCTATTGCGGATCGCCACGAAGGTGTGGCCGACGAGCGAATTCACGATGCGATGCATGATCCACATGCCCGCGGCAAGAAACGCGAACGTGAGGTAATAGAGCGCGCGCGGATTCTCGAACGAAATCGAGCCGATCGAAGGCGGCGCCGCGATGCCGATGATGCCCACCACGCCATGCGTGAGGCTGTCCCATTTCTCGATGCCGAGAAAGATGATGTAGCCCACACAAAGCGTGAAGATCGCGAAGTAATTGCCCTTCAGTCGCAGCGAAACGAGGCCCACGAAGAAACCGAGCACGACGCTCACCACGCCCGCGAGCACGAACGCGATCCAGAACGGCACCTGGTAGTCCACGGTGAGGATGCCCACCGTGTACGCGCCCACAGCCATGAAGCCGCCGTGCGCGAGATTGAACTGGCCGGTGTAGCCAGTGAGCAGGTTGAGGCCGATCGTCGCCAGCGCGAAGATGAAGGCCGTGGACATCACCGTGAGCGAATAATCGGAGCGCACGAGAAACGGCAGGGCGAGGCCAATCACGAACAGCGCGAGCCAGCCCAGGTGGCGCGTTGGCATCATGATGCGCGCATCTCCCTTGAGAAAAGCCCTTGCGGGCGCAGCGACAGGATCGCCACGAGCAGGACGAAGGCGATCAGGTCCTGGTAGTCGGGCGAGACGTAGAAGGCGCCGAAGCTTTCGGCGAGGCCGATGATCAGTCCGCCCACGACGGCACCGGGCACGCTGCCCATGCCGCCGAGAATGATGATGACGAAGGCCTTCAGGATCACTAACTGACCCATTGCCGGATAGATCAGGTTGATGGGCGCGTAGAGCGCGGCGGCCACGGCGGCCAGCACGCCCGAGAGCGCGAAGGTCGCCATGCCCACCTTGCGCGGGTCGATGCCCATGAGCGCCGCGCCTTCGCGGTTCTGCGCGACGGCGAGAATCGTCGAGCCGGCCACGGTGTGATGCAGGAACAGTTGTAGCGCGAGCACGAGGCCGAATGCGCCCGCGATGATCAGCAGGCGCTGGATGGGGGCGATCACGCCGCCCCATTCGAGCACGCCGGACCACGGCGGCGACATGCGGTGGAAGTCGGTGCCCCAGAGCGCCTGCGCGGCCGCTTCGAGAAACAGCATGAGGCCGATGGCGGCGATCATCGGCGCGAGTTCGGGCGCGTTGCGCAGCGGATGGAACACGAGGCGTTCCGCGAGCACGGCGACGATGCCCACGCAGATCGCGGCGGCCACCATCGCGCTCCAGTAGCCGAGGCCGAAGCGCGTGGTGAGGTAGAACGCCGCGAACGCGCCGACCATGTAGAACGCGCCGTGCGCGAAGTTCGGCACGGCCATGATGCCGTACACGAGCGTGAGGCCCAGCGCGACGAGGCTGTAGATGCCTCCGAGCGTCAAACCGTTGAGCACCTGCTGCAAAAACAGATCCACCGTGACCTCCGTGTGCGTCGATCGCTAGCGCTTCGTGAGCGCTCATTTGGCAATGAATTCTGCAATGCAGTCAGCCTGGGGAAACTACCAGACCGACGTTCCTGGCGCGCCGATACGCCATGTTCCTATCTCTAATAGATAAATGCGGCGATGCGGCATCGTAAAAACAGGCGCAATAGGCCGGATTGACGCTCAGGGTTCATCTCTATAAATTCTGCAATGCAGACAACAATTCTGCATGTCGAGCAACACAGCACAAACCGCCAACGCTCACTTCGAGAGGAAAACGACGATGCGATTCAAGGACAAGGTGGCCCTCGTGACCGGCGCGGCCAGCGGTATCGGGCGCGCGACGGCACAACGGCTGTATGACGAAGGCGCGCGCGTCGCGCTCGTCGACTGGAACCGCGAGGCGCTGGCCGAGTCCGCCGCGCGCTTCGATGCGGCGCGCGTCTGGCACGGCGCGCTCGACGTCGCGCGCGAGGACGAGGTGGCCGCGTGCGTCGGGCAGGTGCGCGAGCGCTTCGGCGAAATCGACGCGCTGTGCAATATCGCGGGCATCGCGGGCGGCGACTATTCGATCGTCGCCGAGACGGATACGGCGGTCTGGCAAAAGATCATCGGCGTGAATCTCATGGGCGTCGTGCATTTCACCAAGTGGGCCGCGCAGGCGATGATCGCGCGCGGGCAAGGGGCGATCGTCAATGTGGCGTCGGTGGCCGGCGTGCGTTCGGGCGCGGGCGGCAACGCCTATAGCGCCTCGAAGGCCGCCGTCATCAACCTCACGATGACGAGCGCCTGCGATCTCGCGCCGTGGGCGATCCGCGTGAACGCCGTCTGCCCCGGCTTGATCGAGACCGGCATGACCGCGCCCGTGTTCGAACGCGCGCGCGAGCTCAACAAGAGCGATCGCCTCGGCTACCGTTGCGAGCTGCGTCGTCCGGGGCGCGCCGAAGAAGTGGCCGCGGCGATCGCGTTTCTCGCCAGCGACGACGCCAGCTATATCACCGGCCAGGCGCTGCCCGTCGACGGCGGCAACACGGCTTCGCTGAATCTGCCCGGCATGAAGGTCTGAGCGCCGGTGCTCAGGCGTTGCGCGCTCCACGATCCTGCGTGTCGCGGTGCGCGCGCCGCGATCAGAACATATGGCGGATGCCGATGCTCGTGCCCAGCGTCGAGCCGGTCACTTCGTTGAGCGCGTTGTTGATCGACAGGCCCGTGTGCATGTTGCCGTGATTGTTCACGTAGCCCACCTGGCCGTAGAGCGTGGTGCGTTTCGAGAGGAAATACTGCACGCCGGTCGCGGCGAGGAGCGAGTGATTCGAACCTTCGTTGCCGTCGTGCGTGTACCAGACGCCCGCGTTGACGCTCAGATACGGCGTGAAGAAGTAGCTGGCGCCGCCCGAATACACGCTATTGCTGAACGAGCCCGCGACCTTGTAGAGCGCATACGAGGCGAACAGGCTCAGGCTGTTGTCGAAGCGATAGCTCGCGCCGAGCGTGCGGCCCACGAATTCGACGGTGCTGGGCACCGGCGTGCTGGCCGCGCTGCCGCCCGCGTTGCCGTTGTAGAGCGCGCCGGTCAGCGTGAGGCCGCCGAGGTGATAGCGCAGGCTCGCCGAATACTGGCGGCCCGCCTGGAAGTCGCCCGCCGTGCCGCCGAGCGCGAGCATGCCGGCCGCTTGCAGGCCGTAGATTTCCGGCGACGTGTAGGTGAGCGAATTGCTGTTGAAGAGGCCCGTGACGTAGACGTTGTTCACATAGCTCACGAGACCGCTGCCGAAATACGACATGCCGCGCGGGTCGGTGTCGTAGAGCGAGAGGAAGAACGGCGAGAATTGCAGACCGGCCTTGACCGTGCCGTAGCCGCTGCTCACGCCGACCCACGCCTGGCGGCCGAACATGTTGCCGTTCGAATTGTCGAACCCGCCGTTGGCCACGCTGATGCCGCTTTCCAACGTGAAGATCGCGCGCATGCCGCCGCCCAGATCTTCCGAGCCGCGCAAGCCGAAGCTCGATCCCGTCATGCCGCTGTCGGTGAAGGAGAACTGGTGCCCCATGTTTTGCCCGGTCGTCGTGTTCAGCGTGTGGCTCGTGTAAAGCAGCGAGCCGTCGACGATACCGTACAGCGTCACGCTGCTCTGCGCCTGCGCGGCGCCCGTCATGCCCAGCAGACCCGTTGCCGCGAGCCCGGTCGCAAGCAGATTTTTGCGTAGCGTATTGCGTTTAGACATTTTGGAATCCTGATTGTCTGGATGTGTTTTTGAATGCGGCAAAACAGCGGGATTCGAACGACTTCTTCGCGGTACGGCTGGGCACACGGAGGCGGCGCGTCTGCGCTGTCCATGCGGGTGGCGGTGAATGCCCGCGAGGGCGCCGCCGGCGACGCGTCACGCGGACGGCATCACGGGGATTGTTGCGGTGAAGCGGGGAGGGACGCCGTGTCGGCGAGGCCAGTTGAGCGGGCGCGATTGTGTCGGCGCGGCGCGGAACTGTGTCGGAATGCAGGTTGATGCGGCTGCTCGTTCACCGATTGCCTCTCCGTAACCCGATGGGCTTGCAACGTCGTCCTCAGGGATGTCAGACGGGAGCATTTTTGTACGGTCGTACGGAAAGTGTCACCCTGGGGGAAACGTGGGGTGCGGTGCGGCAAAGGGGAAAGAAGCGGTAAGGCGCGCGAAAATGGCGGACTTTCGGCGAGAAATGATGCGCTGCGCGCAGCGCGCCACGTGCGGTGACGGGGCGCTGCGCGGCGCGAGGGAGGAGCCCGGAACGGAAGGGATCAGACCGGCAGCGGATCGTCGATCACGGCCTGGTTGAACTGCGCGATGAAGCCGTGTTCGTTCACGCCGGGGTTCGCGCGGAACGCCTTCGCGGACTCCACCAGCACTTCGGTTTGCGCGCCGGGCAGCGCGGCCAGGGTTTCGGCGATGAAGGCGTCGAGCTGCATCGCGCGCGGGTCGCCGCTCTTGCGGATCAGATCGGTGTCCACCCACGGCGGCGCGATTTCGAGCACGCGCACGCTGGTGTCGCGCAGCACGAAGCGCTGCGAGAGCGTGTACGAATGGATCGCCGCCTTGGTCGCCGAATAGAGCGCGGTGGCCGCGAGCGGCACATAGGCGAGCACCGAACTGTTGTTGATGATCGTCGCCTCGGGCTGCTGCTTCAGATGCTCGACGAAGGCGGCGCTCACGCGCACCGGGCCGAGCAGATTGGTTTCGATCATGCGCACGGCCTGGGCGTCGTCGAGCGCGCCGCCTGCGTCGTCGAACGGCATGATGCCCGCGTTGTTGATCACCACGTTCAGCGACGGATGGCGCGCGATCACCTGCTGCGCCACGGCGCGGATCTGCGCGGCGTCGTTGATATCGAGTTGCACGGTGTCGATGCCCGGATTCGCGCGCGCGACGTCGTCGAGCAGCGCCTGGCGGCGTCCCGCGATGATGACCTGGTTGCCGAGCCGATGGAAGGCTTCGGCGAGACCGCGTCCGATGCCCGAGGTGCCGCCCGTGATGAAGATCGTGTTGCCGGTGGTTTTCATGATCAAGACTCCTGATTGATGGGCGAGGTATTAACGCGACGTCACGTGATAGCGCGCGGCAGGCGTGTTGCTGGAAAGATGCGAGGACATCGCGCGGCGCGCGCTTTCGAAGGCGTCCCACTGCGCGACGTCGTGCAGCGAGGGAATCGTCACGAGTTCGCGGTTCTCGAAACCGGCGAGCGCTGCATCGACCATGTCGGGCGCCGACATGACGATTGCGCTGTCGAGCTGCGCGAGCGGCAGGCCGCCCGTTTCCCAGAAGTCGGTGGCGGTCGCGCCCGGCAGCACGGCCTGGACGCGCACGCCCTGGCTCGCGAGTTCGTGATGCAGCGACTGGCTGAACGCGAGCACGAAGGCCTTGGTGCCGCCGTAGACGCCGTTGAGGATCTCCGGCGCGATGCCGACGATCGACGAGATATTGATGACCGCGCCGTGTCCGCGCGCCACGAAGCCGGGCACGGCGGCATAGGTCAGGCGCGTGAGCGCGGTCACGTTCAGGTCGATCATGCGCGTCATGTGATCGACGTCGCTCGCGATCAGCGGCGTATGCGTGCCGATCCCCGCGTTGTTGACCAGCAGCGTGATGCTGGCGTCCTCGCGCAGTTTGGTCTCGACGCGGGCGAGCGACGCGCGTTCGCCGAGATCGGCGTCGAGCACTTCCAC
This sequence comes from Paraburkholderia sp. J94, assembly GCF_905220285.1. Lineage (NCBI taxonomy): Bacteria > Pseudomonadati > Pseudomonadota > Betaproteobacteria > Burkholderiales > Burkholderiaceae > Paraburkholderia > Paraburkholderia sp. J94. The sequence goes on from NZ_CAJMZH010000001.1 coordinate 362,911, forward strand.
GCTGCGCTGCGTCTCGTTGGTGATGCGTTCGGCGAGCGCGTCCAGACGCGTGCGGTCGCGGGCGACCAGCACGAGGTCGTAGCCGCGTTGCGCGAGACGCTGCGCGTAGATCGCGCCGATGCCCGACGACGCGCCCGTGACGAGCGCCGTACCGCGGTATTCGGCGCTGGCTTGCGTTGCTGTGTTCATGACGATGGCTCCTTGTGTAGTCCGCTGATCCGTCGATCCGGTTGGATGCGTTGAATGCGTGGAGCCATTCTGGTCCCGATTGACCGTGGCCGAAATGACGTATAGGGTAGTGATTCATGACATAGGCCGGAAAACGGCCTTTCGTCGGATAACTTGCAAGGAGCGCGTCATGCATCGCATCGGTTATCTGCTGTGCGACGGTTTTCAGGTGATGGCGATCGCGACGCAGACCGTTTTCGAATTTGCCAACGAAGCGGCCGGCGACGCGTTCTACACGTTAGAAAACTATTCGATCGCGGGCGGCGAAGTGCGCTCGTCGTTCGGCATGAGCGTGCGAACGCTGCCGGCGCCGCCGCGTCGGCAGATGGATACGTGGATGGTGGCCGGCGTGATCGATCCGGTCGCCATGCCCGCATCGGAGGAGGAACTGGCGTACCTGCGCCGCGCGAGCACGCGCGCGCGGCGCGTGGCGGGCATCTGCACAGGCGGCTTCGTGCTGGCCGAGGCGGGGCTGCTCGACGGGCGGCGCGCCACCACGCACTGGGCGGTCGCGCGCGAGATGCAGGCGCGCCATCCGGCGGTGCGCGTGGAAGAGGACCGCATCTATATCGTCGATGGGCCGGTGTGGACGTCGGCGGGCATGACCGCCGGGCTCGATCTCGCGCTCGCGATGGTGGAGAAGGATCTGGGCGCGGACGTGGCGCGCTCGGTCGCGCACAAGCTCGTGATGCATCAGCGCCGTTCGGGCGGGCAGTCGCAGCATTCGGAAATGCTCGATCTCGCGCCCAAGTCGGACCGCATTCAAAACGCGCTGGAGTATGCGCGGCGCAATCTCGGCACGGCGCTCACGGTCGAGACGCTGGCCGAGGCCGTGCATCTGAGTCCGCGTCAGTTTAGCCGCGTGTTTACGGCGGAAACGGGACAGTCGCCCGCGCGCGCGATCGAGGGGCTGCGGCTCGAAGCGGCGCGATTGATGATCGAGCAGAGCGCGCATCCGCTCGATGTGATCGCGCGCGAAACCGGCTTTCGCGACCGGCGCCATATGCGCGAGGCGTTCATGCGCGGTTTCGGCGTGCCGCCGCAAGCGGTGCGGCGCGAGGCGCGGGCGGCGTGAGCTAGTGATGTGGCGTGGTGAAAGTGCGCGGAGCGGGAGCGTTGATCAAGCGCCCGCCATCGCCAGCACGCGCTGCGCCATGCGCACATTGGCGAAATCGACGAGCTTGCCGTCGAGCGATACAGCGGCGAGTCCGGCGGCTTGTGCCTCCTCCAGCGCCTCGATCGTGCGCCGCGCGTCGCGCACTTCGTTGTCGGTCGGCGAGAAGGCCGCGCGGGTCGGCGCGATCTGCGAGGGGTGAATGACCTGCTTGCCGTCGTAACCCATCGCCGCCGCCTTCAGCGCCCACGCGCGCGTGAGCACGGCGTCGCGGAACGCTCCGCACGGACCGTCGATGGCGCGCAGGCCGAACGCACGTGCGGCCACCAGCAAGCGCATCATCGGATAGGCCCAGAGGTCGAGCGCGCTCGCGTCGTAGTTGCCCACTTCGTTCTTGAGCGTGTGTGCGTAACCGGCGTGCGTGCCGCCGATCTCCACTGTGCGCGCGCCGATCGACGCCGCGAAATCGCCGACGCCGAAATGTAGCGCCACGAGTCGCTCGCTCGATGCAGCGATGTCGTCGACGCAGACGAGCCCGCGTGCCGTTTCGATCAGCGCTTCGATCGCGATGGGCGCCTGCTGCGCGGGCCGCGCGCGCAGCAGCCGCTCGACTTCGTGCACCGTCGCGATGTTCTCCACCTTCGGCACGAGCACGGCGTCGAGCCGTGCCGCGTCGCGCACGAGCGTTTCCACTTCATGCACGGCGATGCCATGCGCCGACGTGTTGATCCGCACCGACACCCATTTGCCGCCCCAGTCGAGCGTGTTGAGCGCGTGTACGGCGCCGTCGAGCGCTTCGCGTTTCTTGTCGAGCGGCACGGCGTCTTCGAGGTCGATGAACACCGCATCCGCTTCGCTCGCGGCCGCCGATTGCAGCATGTTTTCCCGATGCCCGGGCACCGCGAGCACAGTGCGGGTGACGCGCGGCGCGTTCATGCTTCGCTCCGTTGCGCGGCACGTTCGGCGTATTCGGCGATTTCCGCGAGAATCGATTCAGTATGCTGACCCACGGCGGGCACCGGCCCCATCACCGGCTCCACGCCCGCGATCGTCACGGCGGGCAGGAACATGTCCATCGCGCCGCGCTCGGTGCCCACGCTGCGAAAACGCTCGCGCTCGACGAGTTGCGGGTGTTCGAGCAGCGCGTCGACATCGTTCATCTTGCCGTTGGCGATGGCGGCGCGGTCGAGGCGCGCGAGCACTTCGTCGCTGGTCCACGCGGCGAAGCGCTCGGTGATGCCGCGCTCGAGCGCGTCGCGGTTCGCGAGGCGCAGCGAGTTCGTCACGTAACGCGGATCGGTCGCCACGCTGGCGTCGCCGAGCACGACCTCGCAGAAACTGCGCCATTCGCGTTCGTTCTGTATGCCGAAGAACACCGTCTTGCCGTCGCCGGCCGCGAACGGGCCATACGGCGCGATGGTCGCGTGGCGCGCGCCGCTGCGCGGCACGGGTTCGCCGCGTCCGCGCGTGTAGTAGGCGGGATAGCTCATCCACTCGGTCATCGCGTCGAACAGCGAGACTTCGAACGCCATGCCGCGGCCCGTGCGCGCGCGCTGGTGCAGGCCCATCAGGATGCCGTTGAGCGTGTACATGCCCGTGGCGATATCGGCGATCGCGAGGCCGCATTTCGAGGGCGTCTCGGGCGTGCCGTTAATCGAGAGGAAGCCGGTTTCGCACTGCACGAGCAGGTCGTAGGCCTTCTTCTCGCTGTACGGGCCGCCGCTGCCGTAGCCCGAAATATCGCAGGCGATCAGGCGCGGGAAGCGCTCGACCAGCGACTTCGCGTCGAGGCCCTGACGCTTCGCGGCGCCCGGCGCGAGATTCTGGATAAACACGTCGGCGCGCGCGAGCAGCGCTTCCAGCGTTTCCTGGCTTTGCTCGTCCTTGATGTCGAGCGCGAGGCTCTCCTTCGATCGGTTGGTCCAGACGAACTGGCTCGACAGGCCGTCCATCGCCGTGTCGTAGCCGCGCGCGAAGTCGCCCGCGCCCGGCCGCTCGATCTTGATGACGCGCGCGCCCCAGTCGGCGAGATGACGGCTGGCGAGCGGCGCGGCGATGGCCTGTTCGATCGAGACGACCGTGATGTCGGCGAGCGGGAGAGCGGAGTTGTGCATGACGTCGGGTTTCCTTGCGGGTTTGCGGCGCGGCGGCCTGCACTTGAATGAATCGTGCGGGCCGCGCGACGCGAAATACGGGTCTGACTTTACGGCGGTAGAAAATAGTTAGGACAACATTGCTTATGGCACCATCCAGCCGAGCAGCGGCGTGGACTGCGCCCAGACGAGCAGGCTGAGTGCGGCGATCATCAGCACAGTCCAGCCCGCCACGCGGCGGAACAGCATGCCTTCGCGGCCCACGAGGCCCACCGCGACCGCGCCCACGGCGAGGTTCTGCGGCGAGATCGCCTTGCCCACCACGCCGCCCGAGGTGTTGGCGGCGGTCAGCAGAATGTCGGAGAGGCCGGTGTGATGCGCGGTCGTCAACTGCAGCATGCCGAACAGTGCGTTGGCCGAGGTGTCGGAGCCCGTGAGCGCCGTCGCGAACCAGCCGAGCACCGGCGAGACCGGCGCGAAGGCCGTGCCCGCGCGCGCCGCCCAGATGCCGAGCGTCACGATTTGCCCGGAGAGATTCATGATGTACGCGACGCCCACCACGCAGCAGACCGTGAATACGGCCCAGCGCAGTTCGTGCAGATTCTTCACGTAAGTGCGGGCGGCGGTGCGCACGTCGAGCTTGAGCAGCGGCACCGAGAGTGCGCCCGCGATCAGCACGATCGAGCCTGCGGAGAGCAGCCATTCGAACTTCGCGTTGACGGCGGACACCGCCGCGCCCTTCGGATCGACGACATGCAGACCCGGCCACGCGAACGCCGAGGTCAGCGCGCCCATGGCGTGCGCGACGAAGCCGATCTGCGTCGCCGCGACGACGAGAATCACGGCGGCGTAGGGGGCGAGCGCGCGCAGGACTTCGGCGGTGGAGTCGCGCGGAGTGTCGGTAAAGGCGTGGCGTTGTGCGTTACGTACGTCACGCGCATCACGCGCATCACGCTTTGCGGCGGCTTCGAACGACGCGCCGCCGCCCGTCATCGGCATCGCGAGCGCGCCGCCTTGCAGGCCTGCGCCGCCGGCGTTTTCGTCGCGTGCGTCAGACTTGTTGCGTGCGCCGCCGCTGGCCGCAGCGAGATCGCTACGCAGCACGGCCGGCGACCATGCGCGCAGAAAGGCAATCGACGCGCCCGCACAGAACAGCGCCGCGACGATATCGACGAGTTCCACCGGCAGCACCATCGAGCCCGCGAACTGTGCGAATGCAAAGGCGAACCCGGCGACTGCTGCGAGCGGCCAGACTTCCTTGAGTCCGCGCCGGCCGTCGAGAATGAACACGAGCATGAGCGGAATGAACAGCGAGAGCAGCGGCGCCTGGCGTCCGACCATCACGCTGATGTCGTGCACCGGCAGGCGCGTGATTTTGGCGAGCACGGTGATCGGCAGGCCGAGCGCGCCGAACGCGACCGGGCTGGTGTCGGCGAGCAGGCAGACGGTAGCGGCCTTGATCGGCTCGACGCCCAGCGAGATCAGCAGCACGGCGCAGATCGCGACCGGCGCGCCGCCGCCCGCGAGCGCTTCGAGCAGTGCGCCGAAGCAGAACGCGATCAGCACGGCCTGCACGCGCTGGTCGGGGCTCACATGGGCGAGCGCGCGGCGCAGCACGTCGGCGTGGCCGCTCGCCTGGGTGAGCTTGAACAGCCAGATCGCGTTGATGCCGATCCAGATGATCGGGAAGAAGCCGATGGCCGCGCCTTCGAGCGCGCCGCTCACGACCTGGCCGCCGGGCATGCCGTAGACGAACGCGGCGACGATCATCGAAACGATCAGCGAGGCGAGCGCGGCCCAGCGCGCGGGCAGGCGCAGCACGCCGAGCAGCACGAACAGGGTGAGCAGCGGGAGGGCCGCGAACGCGGCGGAAGCCGCGACGGAATGCGCGACCGGATCGAATATCTGGGTGTACATGCGTCTCCTTCGAACGCCTCACGGACGTTTTCTATCGAATCGAAGGAGACAATCTAACCGGCGGCGCGCGCGCCGTGAAATACCGATTGCGGCTATCGGGTATAGGTGGAACCTATAGCGTTTCTGTCAGGGGCGCGTTCAGCGCCGCGCGCGCGGGGAGGAACGGCCGGGCAGCACGCCCGCCCAGACGCCGCTTTCCACGAGTTCGGCAACGAGTTGCTCGACCACTTTCTGGATCGCCAGCGAGGCCGCGCTGGTCGGCAGCGCGTTGGGCACGCACAGCGCCACGGCCCGCGAGATCTCGGGCTCGACGAGGCGGTGGATCAGATGCTGGTCGGCGGAATGGCCGAACGCGTCGGACGAGACCAGCGTGACGCCGCCGCCCTGGCGCGCGATGGCGAGCATGGTGGGCAGCGAGTCGATATCGGCGACCACTTTGGGCTCGATGCCTTCGCGCGCGAAGGCGCGTTCGATCAGCAGGCGCAGGCCGTTCGCGGCGCTCGGCAGCACCAGCGGGACGTCGGCGAGTCGCCGCAATGGCACGTCGGCGCCCGCGTCGATGCCTTCGATGTCACCGAACGCGTACAGGTTTTCCTCGAATAACGGCCGCACGGCGATGCCGCGCGTTTCGGCTTCGCGAAACAGGATCGCCATGTCGAGGCGGCCGTTCGCCATCAGCTCGGCGAGATAGCCGCTCATGCCCTCGACGATATGCAGGCGGATGCCCGGGTAGTGACGCCGCACGTAGTCGTAGAGCGGCAGCGCGAACACCACGGCGACGCTGGTCGGCAGGCCGATGGCGACCTGGCCCGATTCGGTGCCCTTCACCTGCACGGCGAGCGGGATTTCCTCGACCTGGCGCAGCACGTCGCGCGCGCGCAGATAGAGCGCGCGGCCCGCCTCGGTGGGCTGCACGCCCTGATGGCTGCGCAGCAGCAACTGGCTCTTGAGCTCGCCTTCGAGGTTCGCGACCTGCTGGCTCAGCGACGGCTGCGCGACGCACAGCCGCTCGGCCGCTTTGGAGAGACTGCCGCAATCGACGATGGCGACGAAGTACTTGAGTTGCCGGATATCCATAGGCCTAGCTTATCGCACGGCGGGCTCGTGCGCGACGCGTTCAATCTCTGAATCGTCCGCTGAATCGCCCACTGAACCGCCCGCTGAATCGTCCGACGCCGCCGCCTCGATCAGCACCCGGATGCGCGCGGCCGTTTCCGCGCCGAGCGGGTTGTACACGAGCATATGCAGGTCCGGGCGGCCATCGACGGAAAACGCCGACTGCTCCAGTTCCACCAGCCCGAGCGTGGGATGATGCAGCCGCTTCACGCCGTGTGCCTCGCCATGATCGTGCACTTCATGGCTGCGCCACAGCGCGTCGAATTCCGGGCTCAGGCTGCAAAGCTCGTCAACCAGTTCGCCGACGGCGGAGACGAGCCCGGCGCGCGCGACATCGGCCCGGAACGCACCGACCACGAAACGCGCCACCGCGTCCCAGTCGTGCTGCTTGGCGCGCACGTCGGGATTGCAGAACAGGAAGCGCAGGATGTTGCGCTGGCCGGGCGGCAACTTGCTGTAATCGGTCAGCACGATGGCGGCGGCGCGGTTCCACGCGACCACGTCCCAGGTGGCCGTCTTGATGATGGCCGGGCTGTATTGCAGCGAATCGAGCAGCCGTTGCAGGCGCGGATTGACGCCCTCGACGGGCCGGTAACGCACTTCCGGCGGCCGTCCGAGACCGAGCATGAAGAGGTGTTCGCGTTCGGGATCGGTGAGCATCAGCGCGCCCGCGATGCGATCGAGCACCTCGGGCGAAGGCGCGCCGCCGCGCCCTTGTTCGAGCCACGTGTACCAGGTGGGGCTGATATGGGCGCGCTGCGCGACTTCCTCGCGGCGCAGGCCGGGCGTGCGGCGGCGGCCGCTGAAGCCGAAGCTCGCGGGATCGAGCCGCGTGCGGCAGCGCTTGAGAAAGTCGCCGAGCGAGGCGACCGAGGCAGCGGTGGAAGGCATTCGGGCTATCCTGGGGCTATCCTTTGGGGGCTATCCTGTTAATCATCTTAATATGATGATCTCACTACTTTAACGGTATAGCGAAACGGCAGATAGTACGCGCTCCACGACCAAGGAGTAGCACATGCGTATCTTTCTGACCGGCGCGACCGGTTTCATCGGCTCGGCGCTCACGCGTGAACTCATCGACGCGGGCCACGACGTGCTCGGCATGACGCGTTCCGATGCGGGCGCACAAGCGCTCGTCGAAGCGGGCGCGCAGGTGCATCGCGGCACGCTCGAGGATCTGGATAGCCTGCGCAACGGCGCGGCGCATGCGGACGCGGTGATTCACACGGCGTTCGATCACGATTTTTCGCGCTTCGTCGAGAACTGCGAGAAGGATCGTCTCGCGATCCGCGCGCTCGGCTCGGCGCTCGCGGGCTCGAACCGTCCGCTCATCATCACCTCGGGCACGGGCATCGGCGGCGGTCATCATGGCGAGCCGGCCAGCGAGGACGTCTACAACACGAGCCATCCGAATCCGCGCATCGCATCCGAAATGACGGGGCAGGAACTGCTCGACGCGGGCCTCGACGTGCGCGTGCTGCGTCTGCCGCAGGTTCACAACCCGTATCGGCAAGGGCTCATCACGCCGCTCGTCGCCGTGGCGCGCGAGAAGGGCGTGTGCGGCTATGTGGGCGAGGGCCAGAACCGCTGGCCGGCCGGTCATCTTTCCGACGTGGTGCGCCTGTATCGGCTCGCGCTCGAAAAAGGCGCGCCGGGCGCGCGCTATCACGCCGTGGGCGAAGAGGGCGTGACGAGCCGCGCGATCGCCGAGTCGCTGTCGCGCGCGCTCGGACTGCCGGCTGTGTCGATCGCGCCCGCCGAGGCGGCGGCGCATTTCGGCTGGATGGGGATGTTCGTCGGCATGGACATGCCTGCGTCGAGTGCCCTCACGCGCGCGCGGCTCGGCTGGCAGCCGGTCGGCCCGACGCTGATCGCCGATCTCGACGAAGCGCGATTCGTGTAACGGAGAGTTGGGCTGCAATACGTATGATGAATGCGGTATCGACTTCAATATGATTCGGCATGCTTATCGATTGTTTTGAGGTCGGCGGCTGGGTTTTCAGGCCAGCCGTACCGCTTCGGCGTGCGCGGCGCGCGACTGCATGCGCGTTCAGGAGAATGCTTTCCATAACTTCCCTGGTATTACAAATCTTCAGAGTCAGATGCGGAAAGAACCCGTAACGCTGCGTAAACAAGCTGCGGATGAATTCTGGAAGCATAGGAATCAGCTTGTTGTTTTTGTTTGATTGCCTGATGAAGAGAGTTTCCATGAAGAAGTTGCTGGCGCTGGCAGGCGCGATTGCAGTGGCGGCCGCGCTCGGCGGTTGCTGCGTGTGGCCGTTTTGTGGCCCGGGTGCCTGGGGTCCTGGCGGTGGTCCTGGTGGCGGTGGTGGTGGTGGTTTCGGCGGCGGCCCTGGCGGCGGTGGTGGCCCGCACGGCGCGATCGTCGTGCCGAACGCGAACCGCGTCGCCTGATCGACCTGACGCGCGCACGGCGAACCGGCCACGCAAACGTGGCGGTTCGCCGTGCGCGCATCCTCCGATGTTGCAGTCACGCAGGATGTTGAGGACAACTTGAAAGCATCGCAGCTAGGCGTAGCGATCATCACCCTGAACGCCGGAAAGCATCTGGCGAAATGCCTGCAATCCGTGCGCTTCGCCGACGAAATCGTCGTGCTCGACAGCGGCAGCACCGACGACACTCTGGACATCGCGCGGCAGTATGGCGCGCGCGTGATCGAAACCGACTGGCCCGGTTTCGGCGCGCAGAAGAATCGCGCGATCGAGGCCTTGTCCACGCCGTGGATCTTGTCCATCGACGCCGATGAAGAGGTGTCGCCCGAACTCGCGCAATCGATTCGCGAGGCGATCGCCCAGCCCGATCAAGTGGTCTATGCCGTCGACCGGCTATCGAGTTTTTGCGGCCAGTGGATCTATCACTCGGGCTGGTATCCCGACTGGATTCCGCGCCTGTTTCCGCGCGACGTGGCGCGTTTTTCGACCGACCTCGTGCACGAGCGCGTGGTCTACGACGCACCGTCGCGCCGCCTCACGGGCAAGCTGATGCACTACTCGTACGACGACGTCGGGACCGTGCTGCGCAAGATGGATCTGTACTCGACGCTCGGCGCGGAGCAGCGCCGCGCGAGCGCGAAGCGCAGCAGCGTGAGCAAGGCGCTCGGGCGTGGCCTGTGGGCGTTCGTCCGCACGTATCTGCTGCGCCGGGGTTTTCTCGACGGCCGCGCGGGGCTCGTGATCGCGGTGTATAACGCCGAAACCGTCTATTACCGCTTTCTGAAGCTCGCGCGTCTCGGTGCACCGTGACGGGCGACACGAAGATCGGCGATCGATTCAAGTCGGTCGCCGATTTTTTTGCGCTACATCTGCAACTAACTGCCTAGCGCGGCCAGCATTGCCCAATTGGAACCGACGTCAACCGACAGGTTTGCCGAACGCACGGCAAGCAACAGCGGTGCCTTCAGTGTGTTCGAAATCGACCGCGAGCGCGGTCGATGTTCACATTGCGTTGAAGCCTCAGCGCCTTAACGCAGACGCTCGGCCCACGCGGCAACCTCATCGCCGCTGCTGATCTTCGGATCGACGAGCCCGTCGATCATGAAAGTCGGCGACACGTGGATGCCGTTCTGACGCGCGTATTTCGCGTGCCATTTCACTTCGCTGTCGAGTCCGGGAATCGCGAACGCTTCGCGCAGCGCAAGGCCGCTATAGCGTTCGATACGCGCGATGATGTCGTTGGGCGTCGCGTCCATGTTCGGGCCGCCGCAATGACGCTCGAATTCGAATTCCTCGCGATGCGCGGCCACTGCGGCCAGCACGGCTTTCGCGTTTTCCTTGCCGCCCGGCAGCGTCGACGCCGCCAGGATGCAGCGCACGATCACACCCGAATACATGTGCCACGGCTGCGATTGCAGGCGGATCTTGACGGTGATGTTGTCAGCGCCGGCCGCTTCGAGCAGGGCGTCGAGCTTGCCGAATGCGCGCACCGAATACGGGCAGGTCGGTTCGAGAAAGACTTCGAACACGCGCGGGCCGTGGCCCCAGGTGAGCGGATCGGCGCGCCAGGCGGGCGTGGCGGAAGCGGGTTGCGTCATGGTGATGTTTTCCTTCGAGGATAAATGATGTCGCGCGACGTGCAAGCCGTGCACGTCGCGTACTGTCATGGCTTTATTGCTGCGGCAACGGGAACAGCGTGTCGTCGCGCACGACGTATTGTTTCTGGAAGCCGGGGCGCAGCATGAACGCGCCGTACCAGTCGATCGACGCGGGTTCCTTCACGGGGCTCGCGGCCGGGCCGTAGCTCGACGCGAGCTTCGGATCGCCCTTGCCGAGATAGTGCGCGATCTGCGGGAACGGATAGATCGGGCGGCTCGCGAGCGCCGGCTGATTCGGGATCGCCACGGGCGGCAGCGCCGCGTGCGGACCCATGCCGCTACCGCGTCCGTCACTGCCGCCTTGCGGGCCGTCCATCGGCGGCGCGCCGTGCGCGGCGCTCGCACTGGCAGCACCAGCGGCACGAGAGGCACCAGAGGCACCCGGCGGCGGCCCGAAGCCGCCCGCGCTCGACGCGATGCGATCCGCGTGCAAACTCGCGGGCGCGGTGCCGCGCTCGACCCACGACATCAGCGGGCTCAGCGTATCGACTTGCGCGAAGCCGTCGCCGCCGCCGCAATGGCCCACGCCCGGAATCATGAAGAGGCGCAGGAAACGGTCGGTCGCGGCGGTGCCCAGCTCGGCCTGCACGGCGCGATAGTAGGCGATGGAGATCATCGGCGCGATCGAGAAGTCGGCCCAGCCGTGCCACATGATGAGCTTGCCGCCGCGCGCGGAGAACGCCCGCAGATCGGGATTGGTCGCGTCGTTGAGCGGATGCAGTTCCTGCATGCGCGTGAATTGCGCCGTCGTGAACGGGAAGGTCGTGGCGCTCGATTCGGCCTGCGAGGGCGCGAGATTGACCACCGGCACCATGCTCGTGTAGAGCGCTTCGGACATCACGTGCGCGTTGGCGTCGCGCGGCACGAACGAGCCCCACATGAGTTCCGAGCCGGGTTCGAGGCCGCCCGGCAGGAAGCGATGACCGGCGGCGTCGGTCGGTCCCGCGTAGATCTTCTGGGCCACCGACCATTCGGCGGGCGTGAGGCAGTGCGCGGTATCGGCCGCGCCGCTCTTGCACGCGACCCAGCTTTGTTGAACGCGGCACGCGCGCGGATCGCTCAGCAGGCCGTCCTTGACACCGTCGAGCGTGTCGCAATGCGCGATCACCGCGTCGTGCAGCACGCGCAGCTTCGGCGCGAGCAGGATCGGCTTGCCGTTGCGGTCGCGATTGGCCGCCACGGTCCACGCGTGGAAGAACGAATTCTGGATCTGGAACAGCATCGCGGGCGCGCCCGCCGAAATGCCGTCGAAGTCCTCGGGATAACGCTGCGCTTCCATCAGCGCTTCGCGGCCGCCATCGGAACAGCCGGAGAAATACGCATAACGCGGCGCGACGCCGTAAAACGCGCGCATCAGCGCTTTCGACGCCAGCGCCGTCACGTGATTCGCGCGATAAGCGAAATCGATGCGCTTTTGCGGATCGGCGGCGAACGCGCTTTCGTCGGGCGAACCCATGCGGCCCGTGTGGCCCATGTCGGTGGCGGCGACGGCGAACTCGCCGTCGAGCGCGGGGCGGCAATCGCCCGCATTGCCGATGCTCGCGTTGATCTGGCCGCACAGGCCGCCGCAGCCGGCCTGGAGATAGCGTTGCGTCCACTTCTGCGTCGGCAGGTCGAGCTTGAAGCCGATCGACGGCGCGATCGTGCCGCTCACTTCGCAGAACTCGCCTTGCGCGGTGTTCACGCGTTTCGTTTCGATCGCGACGGCGGCGCCGACCGCGGCATCGAGCTTCGTTTGGGCGAGCGCTTCGCAGCTCAGCACCGGCGCGACGACGGGCAATGCCGTGCCGGGATCGGCGAGGGCGGGCGCCGCGCGCAGCAGCGCGAGCCCCGCGAGCAGGACGAGCGCAACGGCGAACGCGGCCGTGCGACGGGTAAGTAAAGGTAAGGACATGGCGTTCATCGAAAGAGACGGGAAAAAAGCGGGAAAAAAAGCGGGCGCGGCGGACGGCCCGCCGCGATTTCGGAACCGTGTTCTTAGCATCTTTTTCGTTTCGATGGCGCGGGTTCGGCGGCCCGATCATGACAATCGATGACAGGATAAGCAGAAAGCATGGCATCCCCGAATGCGGCGCGGGTGATGCAGGCAATGCAGGCAATGCAGGCAATGCAGGCAATGCAGGCAATGCGCGAAGGCGTGCGTGCAATATTTTCTCTAGCGCGCGAAAAAATTGTCGCGGTCGTGACGCTGGCGGATCTTGAACAGAATCCTTCGCTTGCGGCCAACGAGTTGCCGTACACAACGCGAAGGCGCGGTCGATGTCTACAGTTGGAATCGAACCTTCGGCGCAACGGCGACGGTCGCGGCGCGTGAAATTATTTAGCCATGCTGAGTGTCGTGCAAGACTTGCGATCAGCCGCGCTCGCCGCGTCCTCCACGTATCGTCGCCGTATAACCGAGCAGGCCCAGCACGGGGCCGGGCACGAGCAGCCAGGTCGCGTCGAGTCCGATATGGCCGAACAGCGCGGTCGTGGCCGCGATGGACACGACCGTGATCGCGAAGCCGATGGAATTCTGGATCGCCAGCGCGCCGCCCACGGAGCCGGGCGGGCACGCCTTCGCGGCGAGCGCCGAGAACTGCGGCGAGTCGGCTACCACCGTCGCGCCCCACAACAGCAGCAGCGCGCCGAGCGCGGCGGGCGGCAGATGACGCCACGCGAGCGAGAACGTCAGCGCGCACGAACCCGAAATCGCGAGCGCGCCCAGGGCGATCCGCGCGCTGCCCGCGCGCCTCGATAACGATCCGCCGATCAACGTGCCGATCGACCCGATACCGATGATGCAGAACGCCACGCCCGACACGCCGAGCCGGGGAAATGCCGCCGCGAGCGCGGTGCGCGAGACCAGCAGCGGCACTGTCGTCCAGAACGCGTAAAGCTCCCACATGTGGCCGAAATAGCCGAACGTCGCCGCGCGAAACGGGCGAATGCGGAACATCGACCACGCGCTCGCAGCGACAGGCGCGCGGGCCGCATGGTCATGGGAGGACGAAGCGTGTGCGCGTACGCGCGTGTGCGGCCCGTCGCCGAGCGAGCCGACGAGCGCCGCGCCGAGCAGCGCAAGCGCCGACGACGCCGTGATCACCAGCTGCCACGGAAAGCCCGCGCCGACGAGGCGCATCGCGTGCGGCAGCGCCGTGCCGAGCGTCAGCATGGCGACGAGTTGCGCGAGCGCCTGGCCGGTTTTGTCGGGCGCCCAGCTCACGATCAGCTTCATGCCCATCGGGTAGATGCCCGCGAGGCACACGCCCACGCAAAAGCGCAGCGCGCCGCCGCTCAGGAGTCCGCCCGCGAGCCACGCGAACGCGAGATTGAAGCCCGCGCCGGCCACCGCGCTCAGCACGAAGATGCGGCTGGCGGGGTAGCGGTCGGCCGCGCCGGTCGAGGAGATCGTCAGCGTGCCGAGGATGAAGCCGATCTGCACCGCGCTCGTGAGCCAGCCGATATCGGCGGCAGTGGCATGCCAGATGCGCATGAGGTCGGCCGCGGTGCTGTTCGCGCTGAACCACAGCGAGGTGCCGAACAGCTGCGCGATGGCGATGGTGCCGACGGCGCCCGGCAGGCGCGGCGCGCGTTGGCGCAGCCCGGGCCGTTCGGGTGGCGCGGGCCGTTTGCGCGCGAAGGTCGAGTTCATGGGCTGCGTGAGTCCGGTATGCTTCCGGGGATCGCGCGCCGGCCTGCGTGCCGCTGCCATGCAGGGCACGGCGAAGTGGAGTAATGCGGCGAGGCGCGAGGAAGCGGGGTAAAGCGGGATAACGCGGGCGTAAAAATCGGGGCAGCGATGATTCATGATAGCGAGTCGGGCACGCGCCGGATGGCGTTTTTGTCGTCGATTCGGCAGACAAAAGCGGGCCGGCCGGCACGTCAAACGCGTCGAAATTACGCCTTGAAGATCGCGGGAGCGCTTTATAAAATGCGGCCCCACTATCTGCGGCGACGTCATTCAATTGCGTGAATACGTCCCCGTTCCCCCGGCTTTTCCGCCAATTAACTTTGGGGTCGAGCGCCGACAATTTTCATATTGCGGGGAGCTCGGCTCACCACCGATCGGCGAGCGGTCTTCGTCGATCGTCAACTTTTCTTAGCGTTATCGAGGCGGATATGTCTAGCAGCAGCATTGCGATCACCGACGAACTCGTCGCTGAAATCGCGGACCGGATGGCTGAAGATGGCCAGACGGTGTCGCCCGTGGCCATCTGGTCGGAAGTGCATACCGGTTCGGTGGTCTCTGTCGCCGCGTCGCTGCGCAAGTGGCGCGAGGCGCGTGCGCCGCGCGTGCCGCAGGTCAGCGAGCGTCCGACCTTGCCCGATGCCGTCACCGAAACGATGCGCGACGCGCTCGACCGTCTGTGGACGTCGGCGCAGGATGAAGCGGAGCGCGCGGTGGCGCGCCGTCTGGTGTCGATGCGCGAGCGCGTCGAGGATGCGTGCAGCGAGCGCGACGACGCGCTGGCCGAATTGCAGAACACCGTGCAGGAACTGGATTCGCTGCAAGTCCAGCTGGATCGGATGACGAGCGCCTACGAAGCGAAGGTCGACGCCGGCAGCGGTCTGGACGAAGACATCGCACTGGCCGTGCAACGCACCGATGCCGCCGAAAAGCGCGTGCAGGAACTGACAGAGCGCGTCACGACGCTCGAAGCCGAGCTGGAGCAGGCCGTTTCGGAGTTGTCGGCGGAGCGCGCGGCGCGCGAAGCCGCCGAGGCCGAGGCCGTGCGCCAGGCCGAGATCGCCGCAGCCGCTACGGCCGCTGCGCAGCAGATCGTGGCGGAACACGCAGCGGCAGCGGAACGCGCGGCGGCTGAGCAGGCTGCGGCGCAAGCGGCGGCGGAACAGGCAGCGGAAAAGGCCGCAGCGGACCAGGCGGCGGCAGAACAGGCCGCAGCCGAGCAGGCAGCAGCGGAACAAGCGGCAGCCGAACAAGCCGCTGAGCAGGCCGCAGCTGAGCAAGCGGCGGCGGAACAAGCCGCGGCGCAGGCCGAAGCGGAGCAGGCAGCAGCCGAGCAGGCCGCAGCGGAAGAAGCCGCCGCGCAAGCCGCAGCCGAACAGGCCGCAGCGGAGCAAGCAGCGGAACAGGCCGCAGCCGAACCCGCCGTCGATCACGAAGCCGAACGTGCGGCGCTGGAAGCGGAGCATGCGGAAAAGGTCGCGCGTCTGGAAAGCGAACTCGAATCGATCCGCGCCGCGCTGCAAGCCGAGCAGGATGCGCACGCCGCGCGCCGCGACGAAGTCAGCAGCGCACAAGCCGAGCGCGATGCCGCCGCCAGCGAACTGCACAACGTGCAGACGCAGGTCGCGAGCCTGACCGAAGAACGCGACGCGGGCGCGACCGAAATCGCGCGTCTGTCGGCGAGCGTGACGGAAGCGCAAGAGCGCGCGGCCGAACTCTCGCAGCTCGCGGAATCCGCGGCAGCCGAAGCGGCGGCCAACGCGGCTGCGATCGTCAAGGCCGAACAGGAAGTGCAGGAAGCCGCATCGGCGGCGCAGCAGGACACGGCAGCGGTCGAGGCGCTCGAAACGCTGAAGGCGCAGGTCGCGCAGGAAGCGCAAACGCACGCCACCGCGATCAACGAAGCGCGCGACAACCTGAAGAAGTGGGCCGACTACGCGAACGGCCTGAAGCAGCAGCTGATCCAGTCGAACGAGCAGATGATGCTGATTCACGCGCGCGGCGTGGGCGAAGCGTCGCTGAGCCGCCGTCTTGCCGGCGAACTCAGCCAGTTCAAGCCCGAGCACGAACTGCTGCGCAAGGAGTTCCAGCAGCGCGTGATCGTCGAGGCGATCAGCGCGCAGCTTGAGGCGCAGGGCTATCGCTACGACGCATCGACGGGCACGGTCACGAAGCTGAACGCCGAGAACGCAACGGCATGATCGTGAGGCGGTAACTCGCTCATCGACGAAAAACGCGCGGATCGCTCCGCGCGTTTTTTTTCGTCTCGTCCAAACGCAATTGCCGCGTCTACTTCGCCTTGTAGCCGTCCGTGAGCGTGCCGATGAACGCGATGATGTCCTGAATATCCTGATCGGACATCGCGGGCGGATCGGTGGGCTTGCGGTCGAACGGCGCATCGGCGTAATCGACGTTGCCTTGCCACGCCTTCGGAATGTCGTTGTAGACCTGCACCTTGCCCGACGCATCGCGCGGATAGATCTTGCCCGGATCGGTATTGCGCAGGTTGTAGAAGTCCATCACCTGCTTGAGATCGTGATAGACGCCGTTGTGGAAGTACACGTGGCGATTCGCGCTGTTGCGCAGCGTCGGCGTGAGGAACATGCCGCAGTATTGCGTCTGCTTCGCGAGGTCCTGGCGGATCGGCCCGCACAGCCCGAGGTCGAAGAACTTCGGATCGCGATTGACCTCCAGACGCGGATTGCGCGGCACGCCGAGCGCTTCGTATTGCGTGTCGGTAAAGAGCGGCGGCAGGCCGTCGGAGGTCGGCTGGCTCAGGTGGCAGCCGGCGCAATTGGCCTTTTTCGGATCGTTGAACAGGCGCAGCCCGCGCAGTTCGGCGTGCGTGAGGCGCGCCTTGCCTTGCAGCCAGTCGTCGTACTTGCTGGTGAAGGCGTGGAAGTCCGGCTCCTCGAATTCGTAGCGGCCGACCGCGAACATCGCTTCGGCGGTCAGCAGGCTCGGATTGTCGAAAATGCGCGGGCCGAACAGCTTGCGGAACACGTCCGAGTAGGACGCGTGCGCGAGCTTGTCGGCGACCGTGGCGGCATCGGGATTCGCCATTTCGGTCGGATTGAGCAGCGGCCCGAGCGCCTGGCGCTGGTACGAATCCGCGCGGCCGTCCCAGAACAGGCCGCCCACCGGCACCATCGCGACGGTCGCGGGCGTCGCGCCCGCGACCTTGTCGGCGCGCTGCGTGCCCTTCGCGGCTTGCGCGAGCGCGTTGAAGTCGGGCGGCGCGGCGGCGTCGGCGGCATCGGGACCGATGCTGAACGGCGCCTGGCGATACAGATAGGCGAGCGAGGGCGGCGGACGGTAGCTCTGGCGATCGAGATTCGGGCCGCCGAGCTGCGTGTCGAGATCGTTCGGCGGACCATAGCCGCGCGTCGCGCTATGGCAGGACGCGCACGACTGCTTGCCCGACGCGGACAGCGACGTGTCGTAAAAGATCTGCTTGCCGAGTTTCGCGACCGCGCTCAGCGGCGCCTGCGGCGGCAAGACGAGTTGCACGGGATGCGGATTGGCGCCGGTGAGGTCTTCCACGGCGTCGCCCACGGCGGCGGGCATGCGTTCGGGATAAGCGAGGGCATAACCGGCGATCGTGCCCGTCGCGGCGAGCACGACCGCGCAGCCGGCCAGCAGGCGTCGGCGCACGCGCGAGTGGTTGGCTCCTGGCGGCCCCTTGGGCGCGGGGGAATCGGCGGAAGGGGACGGTCGGTACGGTTGCGTTGATTGCGTCGACATTGGCGAGTGATGAGCGATGCCCGCGAGGCCCGGCGAGTTGCTGCAAGTTGCTGCGAGTTGAAGCGAAAGCCGGGCGATGAATCGGGTAAAAAAGCATCGGTCCGACCGTGGCCGGACCGATGCGCAAGCGCGTCCCAACGCTGCTTCAGGCGATGCAGGAATGCCGGGACGCGCGTCGATGGTCGAACGTTGCGCGAGGTAAGACGTGCTGCGCGCTTAGAGCGACGGCCCCGTGATGGCGGCGGGCGCCGACGAGAGCTGCGTGCCCTTGTTCGAGTCGAGATACAGCGGCGCGATCGGCGACGTGCTCGCGAAGTTGAACAGGTTCATGATGCTGCCCGCGTTGGCGTCGTTCGAGCCCTGGCCGATACGCGCGCCGCCGAGCCAGTTGTCCTCGATGAAGCGCACGACCGAGGACTGCGTGACCACGGTGGTGCCGTCGACGAAGTTCGCCTTGGCGTACGGCGAGATCACGAGGAACGGAATGCGCGTGCCCGGACCGCAGCGGCCGTTGACGGCGCCGCCGTTCACGCCCGCGCCCTGCACCGCGCCCGTGGCGTTGCAGACGCCCGCGCCGTTGAGCTGGTCGGCGCCCGTCACGGCCGTCTTGGTCGTCTGGCCCGTCGTTTCCGCCGAGGTCGAGTCGAACGAGGACGTGGTCGGCGCGATGTACTGGTGGTCGTACCAGCCGTCCGAGTCGTCGTAGGTCACGATGACCGCGGTGTTCTTCCAGTCGGGCTGCTGCTGGAGGAAGTTCACGACGCTGGTGACGAACGACTGCTCGTCGAGCGGATCGGAGTTGCCCGGGTGGGCGTCGGCGACCGCCGGTGCCTTCAGGAAGCTCACCGACGGGAAGTTGCCCGCCTTGACCGCCGTGAAGAAGTCGTTCACGTCGTACTGGTGATGCACCGGCGTGGCCGTGTTGTCGAGCGGATCGGTGTAGCCGATCGCCGCCACCGACGACGGACGCGTATGCGCGAGGTTCTGCGTAGTCGTGTAGTACTGGAACCAGGCGTGATGCTGCACGTAGTCGTTTTCGCTCGCGCCGAGCACCGACGAATACGTCGAGCGGCTGCAGCCCGTCGTGCCGTTTGCGTTCACGGTCTGCAGATTGAAGCCGCCCATGAAGCCGCCCCACGTGACGCCGCTCGAATTCAGCAGATCGCCGATGTTCTTCGAGGTCATCGCCGCCGTCGTGCTCGAACCGGCCGCGAGCGTGCAGGCGTCGCCGGTCGGGTCGAGGTCGCCCACCAGCGTCCAGCCGCCTTGCAGGTCGTACACCACGTCGGTCGACGGGCTCGTCGTCGCGCTGCCCGTGACCACCGCGCCGCTCGACGTCACCACGGCGCCGTTGTGCTGGCCCGAGACCACCGAGATCGCGCCCGGCGTCGACGGACCGTAGGTGTCCGTGTAGGCGTTGTCGCTCATCGCGAAGTGCTGCGCGTAGTTCCACAGCGCGGTCACGGTGTTGCCGTCGAAATAGCCCATCACGAGGCCCGGCTCGCCGAACGTGTTCGCCGAACCCACCGCGTTATTGCCGGTGTTCAGCGGATACAGGTCCATCTTGCCGTCGTCGGCGGCGAGCTGTTCCGGCGTGTAGTTGTGGTTCTGGCTTTCCGTGGCGGCCTGCGAACGGTCGAGACGGAACGGGTTGATGTTGGTGCCCGTTGCGTTCTTCGTGTTCGCCACCGTCGGGTTGTTCGTCAGCAGGGCGGACGTCAGACCGTTGACGGTCGGCGTGCCCGCCGCCGCGGTGAACGTCGGCTCGCCTTCGGGGTTCTGCGCGTTCGGATAGGTGCCGAAGTAATGGTCGAAGGACTCGTTCTCGCCGAAGATCACCACGAGGTGCTTGATCGGCGTGGCCGTCGCAAGCGCATCTTGCGGCGACGCGGCCGTCGTCGAGCTGGACGGCGTGTTGTTGCTGCTGCCGCAGGCCGCGATCGTGGCGACCGCCGCTGCGAACGAAATGGACAGCAAGGCTTTTCTGGGATGCATATCGCGCGCTCCTGGATTTTAGTATGGCGCTTCGTCTTATTGGGTTGAAAGCAGAGAGTGGGTCAATTGCAATAATCGCAATCGAAATGCTTTGAGGCGCCGTCAAAGTGGCCGCATTGAAACATTCGAGTGTGAAACTTTTATAAAGAATTCCGAATATCCTGTAGGCGGATTTCGGCGATTATTGCGCGCGATAAAGGTAATGGGCGTGGCTTGCGCCGGGCATGGCGCAGGGAATTGAAAGCAGGCGGCGGAAGGCTTGAGAGGCGGGGTTTACAGCGTGAAAAACACGATTCGATGAACGATGGTCGTTCGATCGGGAATTAACTCTTTGATATAACTGTCCGAATTGACTAATCCGATGCTGAAATAAATCGTAAAAATTCTGTTATTAATTGATTGAAATATTTCAATTGCGTTTCTGATGGATTTCATTGCGCTTTTGATGCGCGCGGACCATTGCCGGTTTTGAAACCGGCGCGTGCGTGAGCGCCGGTAATTTTTTGTTATCCAGTGCTCAGCCTATCCGGTCAGCGACGCGGCGACGGCCTTGCGGAATGGCGCGAGATGCGAGGCCGCGCGCAGCATGACGTTGCGCGCGAGCCGCGCGGGCAGCGTGCCGTTGGTGTAGATCTCGGTGATCAGGCGCGTCGCCATGAAGAGTGGCCGCGTCGCGCGCCGATGGCGGTTCTCGTAGCCGCGCAAGACGTCGAACGCGCCGATATCGCCGCCCTGACGCTGCGCGGCCATGATGCACTCGCGCAGCGTTTCGACGCTTGCGAGGCCGAAGTTGAAGCCGTGCGCCGTGACCGGATGCATGCCCACCGCGGCGTCGCCGACCGTGGCGAAGCGCGTCGCCGCGAAGCGCTCCGCGTACACCGAAACGAGCGGATACAGATGCCGCGTGCTCACGAGCCGCATCGCGCCGAGCCGCCGCGAGAAACGCCGTTCGAGGTTCACGCCGAACGCCTCCGGGCTCAGCGCCGCGAGTGCGCCGATCTCGTGCGCGGGCAGCGTGAGCACCACCGACGACTGATGCGCGCCGCTCGGCGCATGCGCGTTCATCGGCAGCAGCGCGAGCGTCTGGCCGTAGCCGAACCATTCCCACGCGGCCTCGCGATGCGGCAACTCGTGCGTCATGCGGCACACGAGCATGGTCTTGCCGAAGTCGTGCAGATCGGCGGCGATGCCCATCATGCGGCGCGTCGGCGAAAAGCGGCTGTCGGCGGCCACGGCCAGCGCGCCCGTCAAGACCGCGCCGCTGTCGAGCGTCACGCGCGCCGATTCGGCGTCGGTCTGCACGGCGCCGACCGTTTCGCCCGCGATCAGCGTGACGTCGCCGTGCGTGGCAATGCTCGCCTGGAGCGCGTCGAAGGCCGCCTGGCGGATCACCTGATTGGCGACGAGCCAGCCCAGTTCCGCGTGCTCGCGCGAGTCGCTGCCGATTTCGAGCGCATGCGTGGAGAGGCCGTTGAAGATTTTCGCGGCGCGCATCGGCGAGCGCGCGTCGGCGTCGATGCGCTCCCACAGGCCGAGTTCGCGCAGCAGGCGCACGGATTTTTGCGTGAGCGCGATTTCGCGGCCGTCGAACGCGGGCGCCGCGATGGCGTCGAGCGGCTGTTGCTCGACGAGGGCGATGCGCAAGCCGCGCCCGCTGAGCGCACGCGCGAGACACAGACCGGCGGGGCCGCCCCCGACGATGATGACGTCGTGATTCATGGACCTGTTGTGCGGAGGGAGTGAGCGGAAAACGTGGAAGGGAAACCGGCAACGAGGGCGCAACGGCGCTTCAGACGACCGGCGCGACGCCGGTCTCGCGCATATGGCCGATCATCATCGAATCCATCGTCTTGACGTGAAACGCGAACCACTCGCGCAATTCGCCGATCAGGCGGCGGCCGAGATCGAAGCGGGCGTTGTCGGCGATTTCCGCGCGCACGAGGCCCGCGATCTGCAACACGTGGCGATGCTGGCCCGCATGGCAATGGCGCGGCCCGAAATCGAGCGCCTCCATCCAGCGTTCTTCCTGCGCAAAGTGCTCGCGCGTGTGGTCGATCCAGACGTCGAGCGCGGCGACGAGTTCAGGGTCGGGCGCGTCGTGCGCGAGGTCGAGCAGGCGCACGAATTCGGTGTGCATGGCGTCGGTGACGGGCTCGCCGAGTTGCAGCTCGGGAGGCAAAAGCGTGGGAGTGGGCGCGACGGGCGGGGTCATGAAGTGCGGCGAAGCGAGCGCTACGGCTGTCTCGGGGAAATTATCAAGATAGCAAGGCGGCGCCGCTTGCCCGATGATCTCGCGCAAGTCGGTTAAAGGATGGGGCTGCGGCAAATGCGTCCCGTGTGTGTCCCGTGCGCGTCCCGTGCGCGTCCCGTGTGCGTCCCGTGGGCGGCGGCGCACTGCCATCGTGAAATGACGTCGCTGTAATTTTGACCAGCTATCATCCGGGAAAACCCGGGCCGTTCGCCGCGCGTCGTACCCTCGACGCTGGCTGACGCGGCCCGGACGTACGCCTCGCCGGGCGCACGCTGGACCGGAGATCCCGGCATGGCGGCGCATCCGGCGTCCTCTCATTGCCGGGCTTCGCGCCCGGACGTCGGATACGGCCACAAGCCGGATGCCGACACGCACGGATATCGTCGACCATGATCGCCGCCGCCTGTTCACGCGCCTTCAATCGCGCGCTGCTCCACGACCCCGAATTCGCGCGCCTGCGCGGCGCCGCGCGCTCGACGCTCGCGAGCCTGCTCACGGCCGGCCTCGGCGTGCCGTGGGCGCTCCAGCATCATCAGACGGCAACGCTCGCCGTGCCCGCCGCGCTATTCGCGATGATTGCGCCGCTATTTCTGCGCGAGGCGGGCCTGTCCGGCTGGCTGGTGTCGCTGCTGATGCTGGAGTTCTGCGCCTGCGCGGCCTTCGCCGCCGCGGCGACGGTCGCTTCGCAGCCGATGCTGCGCGATGCGGGCTCGCTGCTCGTCGTGTTCTTCGGGATGTTGTGCCAGACGCTCGGCGCGCGCGCGGTGGGCGCGGCGCTGCTCACGCTGGTGGCGTTCTATCTCGGCTTGTATCTGCATCCCGTGGATGCGCGGCTCGTCGAGATGCTGGGCGGCATGGCGCTGGCGTCGCTCGTCGTGACGTTCGTGGGGCGGGTGGTGTTTCCGGTGGAGCGTGCCGGGGAGCGGCCGTTGCCTTCGTCGCCGACCTCATCGTTCGTGCGCGGCTTGCCCGCGAGCGTCGCGGCGGTGCAAGCGCGGATCGAAGCTGCGCTGCGTCTCGCCGCCGATGTGATCGTCACCGGGCGGCCCTCGCAACGGCCGCTCGGCGAATTGCTCGCGCATCGGCTGCACCGGCTCGCGTGGCGTCCGGCGCTGGTAGCAACCGTCGCGGCGCTGCTCGCGATGCTGGCGGGCAGCGAACTCTCGGAGGACCGCGCGATGTGGGCGGTCATCAGCACGTTCGTGGTGTTTCTCGGCACGACCTCGCATCAGGGCACGCGCGCGCGCGTGATGAAGCGCATCGCGGGCACGCTCACGGGCGCGGCGGCGAGCGTGCTGCTCATCGGCGCATGCGGGCACGCGCCCTGGCTGCTCGTGGCCGCGATGGCTTTATCGGTGTTCGGCTGGGCGTATTACATTCTTCACGCCTACGCGCGCGGCGTGTTTTTCATCACGATGCTGGTGGGCCTCGTGTATGGGCAACTGGGTTTCGCGATCGTGCCGCTGGCGCGCTTGCGCATCGAGGAAGTGCTGGCCGGATGCTTCATTTCGCTCGTCGTGGCGATGCTGCTGATGCCGTCGGCGAACGCGCACGCGGCGGTCGCGCGCGAACGGGCGTAATGCGTCGCTTGATGGACGCGAGGCATAAAAAAATAGCGCCGCAGGCATGGAGCCTGCGGCGCTATGGGCATGCCGCTAAAACGCGAAGCTGGAAGCAGAACAACGGCGCGAATCTACGTTGCCGCGATCGCGCCGTTTCCGCTCATCGCGCTTAGATCTGCACGCTGTCGGCGACTTCCTTGAAGTCTTCGATCTTGTCGAAGTTCATGTACTGATAGATCTTGTCGCCGTTGGCGGTGAGCACGCCCATGTCGGCCATGTACTCTTCCTTGGTCGGGATCTTGCCCAGACGCGAGCAGATCGCCGCCAGTTCCGCCGAGCCGAGATACACGTTCGTGTTCTTGCCCAGACGGTTCGGGAAGTTACGCGTCGACGTCGACATGACCGTCGCGCCTTCGCGCACCTGTGCCTGGTTACCCATGCACAGCGAGCAGCCCGGCATTTCGGTACGCGCGCCAGCCGTGCCGAACACGCCGTAGTGGCCTTCTTCGGTCAGCTGCTTCTGGTCCATCTTGGTCGGCGGCGCAACCCACAGCTTCACGGGGATGTCACGCTTGCCTTCGAGCAGCTTCGATGCGGCGCGGAAGTGACCGATGTTGGTCATGCACGAACCGATGAACACTTCGTCGATCTTCGCGCCGGCGACGTCCGACAGCGTCTTCACGTCGTCCGGGTCGTTCGGGCAGGCCACGATCGGCTCATGCACGTCGGCCAGATCGATTTCGATGACGGCGGCGTATTCCGCGTCTGCGTCCGGCTGGAGCAGTTGCGGGTCGGCCAGCCAGGCTTCCATCGCCTTGATACGGCGTTCGAGGCTGCGCGGGTCTTGATAGCCTTGCGCGATCATCCACTTCAGCAGCGTGATGTTGCTGTTGAGGTACTCGATGATCGGTTCCTTGTTCAGGTGCACCGTGCAACCGGCAGCCGAACGCTCAGCCGACGCATCCGACAGTTCGAACGCTTGCTCGACCTTCAGGTCGGGCAGGCCTTCGATTTCGAGGATACGGCCCGAGAAAATGTTCTTCTTGCCTTGCTTGGCGACCGTCAGCGTGCCTTCCTTGATGGCCCACAGCGGAATCGCGTTGACGAGGTCGCGCAGCGTGACGCCCGGCTGCATCTTGCCCTTGAAGCGGACCAGCACCGATTCCGGCATGTCCAGCGGCATCGTGCCGGTGGCGGCCGCGAAGGCGACCAGACCCGAACCTGCCGGGAAGCTGATGCCGATCGGGAAACGCGTGTGCGAGTCGCCGCCGGTGCCGACGGTGTCGGGCAGCAGCATGCGGTTCAGCCACGAGTGGATCACGCCGTCGCCCGGACGCAGCGCGATACCGCCGCGCGTGCTGATGAAGTTCGGCAGCGTCTGGTGCGTCTTGACGTCGACGGGCTTCGGATAAGCGGCCGTGTGGCAGAACGATTGCATGACGAGGTCGGCCGAGAAGCCGAGGCACGCCAGATCCTTCAGTTCGTCGCGGGTCATCGGGCCCGTGGTGTCCTGCGAGCCGACCGAGGTCATCTTCGGTTCGCAGTACGTGCCCGGGCGCACGCCCTGGCCTTCCGGCAGACCGCACGCGCGGCCAACCATCTTCTGCGCGAGCGAGAAGCCACGGCCGCTGTCGGCCGGTTGTTGCGGCAGGCGGAACAGCGTCGACGGCGCGAGGCCGAGCGCTTCACGCGCCTTGGCGGTCAGGCCGCGGCCGATGATCAGCGGAATGCGGCCGCCGGCGCGCACTTCGTCGAACAGCACGTCGGACTTGACCTGGAATTCGGCGATCACGGCGCCGTTCTTCAGTGCCTTGCCTTCGTACGGACGCAGTTCGACCACGTCGCCCATTTCCATCTGCGACACGTCGAGTTCGATCGGCAGCGCGCCGGCGTCTTCCATCGTGTTGTAGAAAATCGGAGCGATCTTGCCGCCGAGGCACACGCCGCCGAAGCGCTTGTTCGGGATGAAGGGGATGTCTTCGCCCGTGAACCAGAGCACCGAGTTGGTGGCCGATTTACGCGACGAACCCGTGCCGACCACGTCGCCGACGTAGGCGACCAGGTGACCCTTTTCCTTCAGCGATTCGATGAACTTGACCGGGCCGCGCTTGCCGTCTTCTTCCGGCGTGATGCCGGGACGCGCGTTCTTGAGCATCGCGAGCGCGTGCAGCGGGATGTCCGGGCGCGTGGTGGCGTCGGGAGCCGGCGACAGGTCGTCGGTGTTGGTTTCGCCCGTGACCTTGAAGACCGTGATGGTCAGGCTTTGCGGGACTTCCGGGCGGCTCGTGAACCACTCGGCGTCGGCCCAGCTTTGCAGGACGGACTTTGCGTTGGCGTTGCCCTTGTCGGCGAGTTCCTTGACGTCGTGGAACTGGTCGAACATCAGCAGGGTTTTCTTGAGCGCGTCGGCAGCGACGGTGCCCACGGCGGCGTCGGCCAGCAGTTCGATCAGCGGGGCGATGTTGTAGCCGCCGAGCATCGTGCCGAGCAGTTCGGTGGCGCGCTCGCGCGAGATCAGCGCGCAGGCGGTTTCACCCTTGGCGACGGCGGCCAGGAAGCCGGCCTTCACGCGCGCTGCTTCGTCCACGCCAGCCGGCACGCGGTTGGTGATCAGATCGACCAGCGTCTCTTCTTCGCCTGCGGGCGGATTCGTCAGCAGTTCCACCAGCTCGGCGGTTTGCTGAGCCGTGAGAGGCAGGGGGGGGATGCCGAGCGCGGCGCGTGCGGCTACGTGAGCACGAAAGTTTTCAAGCATGGGGGACCTGCTGTATTGCGTTTCAGGGGAAGGCGTTCCAGACACGCCGAGGCTATTCCGGGCACTACCACTACTTTGACCGCGATTCTAATCCTTGAGCCGTCTATCGTCAAATGTCTTATGTCTTATATAAGAGTTGGACGGCGGAGCAGTCGGGCGCGATGAAGTCTGCTGAATCGCCGGGTGATCTTGAGGGAAACGGCCAGGTTGGGGTAGGGCGTTGTTGTATAAGGTGTTTTTTGCGATCTGGATGAATGGCGATGAACGCGGAGCGCCCGTCGTGAAGGGGTTTGCGCGCGATTCAAGATCGGAATCCAGAAAGGATATTTACCGCGCGGGCATGTTATTTCACGATGTGGGATGCGATGTGGGGTGCAATGCGGCCGCGTTTGGGGAGGCCAGCGAGGTTCAGAGATCGCCGCGCACTTCGCCCGTGCCCAGCGCGTTGCGCTGGCGGTTGACCTCGGCCCAGAGTTCGTCGCTGTCGTCGTCGCGCAGCACGATGATCCCGTCCAGCTGATCGCCGGTCACGCCGAAATAGTCCTGGAGTTCCTGGCGCACCGCATCGATGAACTGCGCGTACTCCGGGCTTGCCTGGGCCTGCGCGTGCAAGGCGTCGTATTCGGCATCGTCCGCGCCGCCGCCGTGCTCGTCGATGTAGCGCGTGATCCATTGGTCGCGCTCGCGGTCGTAGTCGGCCTCGGCGCGCATCGCCTGCACGGCCGTGTAGATATCCAGTTGGGCAAATGCGGCAATCGCCGCCGTGGTGGCCGCGTCGAATGTCGTGGTCATGTTATCTCTCATCGTTGAGTGCGCCGCTCATCGGACGCCGATTCGCGGTACTTCGTCGGTCCGTGATCCTACCGCGCGCGCAGTCGAACGGCGAGAACGCCGACGATCGTCGCGGCATGGCGCGGGCGGACGATTGCTGACATCCGATCGCTGACCGTGGCGGACTTTCGCGCCACGCGCGCCTCGCCTAATCTGATGGGATCAAAGACACAACACGGAGACGCGCATGTCCCTGCAGATCGACGACCTTCCTGCCGCCATCCGCGCGGCGAAGCGCGAGTTGCGCGAGCGGCTGCCCAACTATCGCGAGATATGCGCGGAAGTCGAGGCGGACATGATCGCGCAGGCGGAGCACATCGCGGCGCTGCGCGAGCGCGGCGAGCCGGTGATCCCCGAAATCCGCTTCGACGATATCGCGGCGAATCGCGTGAGCGCGCAGCAGATCGCGGCCGTGAAAGCGCGTGGCGCGTGCGTGATCCGCAGCGTGTTCGATCGCGCGCGCGTCGAGCAATGGGACCGCGATATCGCCGACTATGTCGAGCGCAACCGGCTCGACCGGAAACTCGAAAACCGCGCCGAGGATAAATACTTCGGACAACTGGATTCCAGCAAGCCTCAGATTTACGGCGTGTACTGGTCGAAGCCGCAAGTGCTCGCGCGCCAGTCGCGGGAACTCACGCAGGCGCGCGTGTTTCTGAACCGGCTCTGGCGCAGCGAAAGCGAAGGGCGCGTGCATTTCGATCCCGAGCGCGTGCCCGTTTATGCGGATCGTCTGCGGCGGCGTCCGCCGGGTTCGGCGTCGCTCGGCCTGTCGGCACATTGCGATGGCGGCTCGGTGGAGCGCTGGATCGAGGCGAATTTCCGCAAGGTCTACCGCGAGGTGTTTTCCGGCAACTGGCGCGCCTACGATCCGTTCGACGCGGCGTGGCGCACGGAGGTCGAGGAAATCGGCTCGCCCGCGGTCTGCTCGATGTTCCGCACCTTCCAGGGCTGGACCGCGCTGACACAGCAAGGTCCGGGCGACGGCACGCTGCAACTCGTGCCGATCGCCAACGCGATGGTGTATATCCTGCTGCGCGCGCTGCAGGACGATATCGCCGACGACGACTTATGCGGCGCCATGCCGGGTCGCGCGCTGTCGATCAAGGAGGCGTATCACGCGCCGCTGTTCCGGGCGCTCTCGTCGATACCGTTGATGCAGCCGGGCGATACGGTGTTCTGGCACAGCGATGTGATTCACGCGGTCGAGGACGCGCATCGCGGCAACGGTTACAGCAACGTCATGTATATCGCCTCGCTGCCCGCGTGTGCGAAAAACGACGCCTATTTGCGGAGGCAATTGCCGAGCTTTATCGACGGCAAGAGTCCGCCCGATTTTCCGGCCGACCATTTCGAAGTGGATTTCGCCGGGCGCGCGACGCTCGACGATCTTAGCGAACTGGGCCGCGCGCAGATGGGGGTTGGGCTTTGAAAACGGGGCTTTAAACGCGCGACGCTGGCGGCAGCATGCGCGGTGTTTTCTTGCGCTGGAGCGTCTCGCGAGCGGCGAAAAGATCGTCGCGGTGGCGCTCGATCACGGCTAAACGAGCCAGAGCGCGTTTGCCGCGATGTTCAAGCGCCGTTTCGGCATGGCGCCGTCGGCGTTCTATCTGTGAAAGGGCGTGATGCCGATGGCGTGCGCCCGCAATCGCCCGTATTTCGGCAACGCGGACGCACGCTCATCGCTGGGACTGAAACCCGCGACTTAAACCAGTTCGCGCAGCGAAGCCGGTTCGAAACCGCGCAGACTGTCGCTATCGCCCGAGCGCACTTTCTCGGCCCAGGCCGCATCGGTGATCAGCGCGCGGCCCACGGCGATCAGATCGAACTCGTCGCGCTCCATCCGCTCGATCAGACGGTCGAGTCCGACGCTCGTCGAACCTTCGCCGCCGAACGCTGCCATGAAGTCGCCCGAGAGGCCGACCGAGCCGACGCTGATAGTCGCCGCGCCCGTGAGCTTCTTGGCCCAGCCCGCGAAATTCAGGCCGTTTTCGCCGTCGATTTCAGGAAACTCCGGCTCCCAGAAGCGGCGCTGCGAGCAATGCAGCACGTTCGCGCCCGCCGCGACAAGCGGTTCGAGCCATAGCGCCATTTCCTGCGGCGTCGGCGCGAGACGCGCCTTGTAGTCCTGCTGTTTCCACTGGCTCAGGCGGATCACGATCGGATAGTCGGGGCCGACGGCGGCGCGCACGGCGGCGATGATCTCCGCCGCGAAGCGCGCGCGCTCGCCAATGCCCGGGCCGCCGTAACGGTCGTCGCGGCGGTTCGTGCCGGACCAGAAGAACTGGTCGATCAGATAGCCGTGCGCGCCATGCAGTTCGACCGTGTCGAAGCCGAGCCGTTTGGCATCGGCGGCCGCCTGCGCGAACGCGGCGATGGTATCGGCGATATCGGCGTCCGTCATGGCGACACCGCGTTCCACGCCCGGCGCATCGAGTCCCGACGGGCTCTCGACCGGCGCGTCCGGCGTCCAGTCGGAGAGGAAGCTCTTGACCGCGCCCGTGTGCCAGAGCTGCGGACCCATGCGGCCGCCGGCTGCGTGCACTTCGTCGATCACGTGCTGCCAGCCCGACAGCGCCGCCTCGCCGTGGAAGAACGGAATGCCGGGATCGTTGCGCGACGCGGGCCGGTTCACGACGGTGCCTTCCGAGAGGATCAGGCCCACGCCGCCTTCCGCGCGGCGGCGGTAGTAGGCCGCGTTCGCCTCGCCGGGAATGCCGCCGGCCGTGAACGAGCGCGTCATCGGCGCCATGACGATGCGGTTCGGCAGCGACAGCGAGCCGACCGAGAAAGGTTGAAACAGGATATCGGTTGCAGACGAAGACATCGGGTGGGGCTCCGTAGTAATCAAAGGCATGCTCAGGACGATCCGAATGCCGGACCGGGTGTCAGACCGAAGTCCGGACCGACCGCCGTGAGCGCGCGGCTGAATTTCGCCGAACCCGAATGGTATATTCTGGATACCTGGCGTCAAGAACGCACTTTGTTTCGCCTAGGTATCCTCGAGGAAACCATGCCCCTGCCTTCGAAGCTCGATTGCCGCCAACATTTTTCCGTCGATTGCCCGAGCCGCTTGCTGATCGATCAGATCGCGGACAAGTGGTCGATGATGATCCTGACCGTGCTCGACGCGGGCCCGATGCGCTTCAACGCGATCAAGCGTCATCTGGAAGGCGTCACGCAAAAGGCGCTGACGCAATGTCTGCGCCGTCTGGAGCGCAATGGCCTCGTGTCGCGCAAGGTGATTCCCGTGTCGCCCGTTGCGGTCGAGTACGAGATCACGCAATTGGGGCGCTCGCTGCAAGGGCCGTTCAGGGCGCTTTATGCGTGGACGCTGCACAACCTCGAAGCCGTCGATGTGGCGCGCGCGGCCTTCGATGCGCGCGCACAGAGCGAGGCGTAGAACGCGCGTCAGGTGGCCAGAAAACCCATCAACGCCTCGTTGAAAGCGGCCGCCGAATCGACATTGCCGATATGCGCGGCGCCTGAAATCTCCACGAATCGCGCGCCGCGAATCTGCGCGCACATCGCCTGACCGAGCGCGGGCGGCGAAACACGGTCCTCGCTGCCCGCGACGATCAGCGTCGGCTGCGCGATCTCCGCGAGCCGGGCGCTCGCGTCATAACCCACCACACCTTGCGCGACCCACGCGAGCGACGCGCCATCCGACATGGCCGCAATCGCGTGCCACGCCTGCCACGTGCGCATGCCTTCGTCGCTCGCGCGAAAAGCCGCGCTCACGTTGAACGGCCAGGCGCCTTCGAAACGCACGACCGGACCGTCTTCGGAGCGAAACGTCCTGGCCCATTGATCGGCGAGGGCGCGGAACGCATCGGTGGCCGTCGAGGGAAAACTGTGGGCGAGCACGAGCCGCCCGACCCGCGCGCTCGCGCCGAGCGCGAGTTCGATCGCGATCAGACCGCCCAGCGACAGGCCCACGAAATCGGCGCGTTCGATGTCGAGATGATCGAGCAGCGCGACGACGTCGCGCGCGAGATCGGCAATGCCGAGCGGCGCGCTGATCCGCGCCGATGCGCCGTGACCCGCATGGTCGGGCACGATCACACGATAACCGGCCGCGACGAGCGGAGCGATCTGCGGACACCAGGCGCGGCCCGAGTTGCCGATGCCGTGCAGCAGCACGACCGGGCGGCCCGCGCCGAATTCGACGTAATAGTTGCGGCGTTGTGCGTGAACGTAATAAGCCATCTGAGGTTTCTCGCGTCGAACGTGGGTGGGGAATTTAGCTCGATACAAAGTATCTTGATGTCGAGTAAACTAGCCTGGTTAGAGTGCAGACGCAAGCTGATATCTTGACGTCGAGAAAATTCATCAGGGAGTCAAGGACATGGGACGAGCCCGACGCGCGGCCGAACAATGGCGCAAGGAGCGGCCGGACATCGATGCGAACGTGATGGCCACGGTCGGCCGCCTGCTGGAAGCAACGCATCTGATCGAGCGCACGCGGCTGATGCCGCTGGCGGCGCAATTCGGCTTGCAGACCGGCGAATTCGACGTGATCGCGGCGCTGCGCCGCGCCGGTGCGCCGTATCAGCTCACGCCCACCGAACTCTACGAGGCGCTGATGCTGTCGTCGGGCGCGATGACGAGCCGGCTCGACCGGCTGGAGCGCTCGGGGCTGATCGAGCGGTGCGCGTCGGCGAAAGACCGGCGCAGCGTGGACGTGTGCCTGACGCAGAAAGGCGCGGATCTGATCGACGAGATTCTTCCGCATCACATCGCCAACGAGCAGGACGTGCTCAAGCCGCTGAGCGTGCGCGAGCGCGAGCAGCTCGATCATCTGCTGGACAAGCTGATACGCGGTGTCGAGCCGTAACGTTGCGCGGGTTTGGCGTCCGATCCGGTTCTGGAATTCGGTGTAGTATTCAGATACTCATTGGAATCTGAAATGAACGCGTGCTCGCGCAATGCGGGCACGCGGCCTGAATCGGGAGTGGAATATGGCAGCGGAACTCAAGGGCCGGCGGGTGGTGATCGTCGGCGGCACATCGGGCTTTGGTTTCGAAGTGGCGCGCATGGCGCGCGACGCGGGCGCGCAAGTCGTCATCACGGGCCGCGATGCGCAGCGGCGCGACGCAGCGCTGGCCGCGCTCGGCGCGGTGGATAAGGCGGCGGGCGAAGTGACGACTAACGCGGTGAGCGCGCTCGCGCTCGATATCGCCGACGAAGCCGCGCTAACGGACTTTTTCGCGCACATCGGACCGTTCGATCACCTCGTCTCGATGGCGGGCGGCGCGATGGGCGGCGGCTTTCTCGAAGCGCCGCTCGAGACCATTCGCCAGGCCGTGGAAGAGAAGTTTTTCGCCAACCTGCGGCTCGCGCGGCAGGCCGCGCCTCACGTGCGCGAAGGCGGCAGTCTCGTGTTCACGGCGGGATCGGGCGGACGTCCGCATAACGCTTCGGGTGCGATCGTCGGCAACGATGCGATCCGCACGCTGGTCGAAGGGCTCGCGGTGGAACTCGCGCCGCGTGCGCGCGTGAATGCGGTCGCGCCTACGTGGACGCGCACGCCGCTATGGCGCGCGATGCCCGCGAGCGATGTGGACGCGATCGAGCAGCGCTTCAATGCGCTGATTCCGCTCGGCCGCACCGCGAAGGTGGAGGAAGTGGCCGCCGCCTATCTGTTCCTCATGAGCAACGACTTCGTGACGGGCCAGACGATTGCCGTCGACGGAGGCGTGACGCTCGTTTCCTGAGTTTCTGTTTAGCCTGCGCGTTCCGCGTTCCGCGTTCCACCGTTCAGCGCTTCGCGCGCTTGCGCGCCGGAGCGGGCGCGGCGCTTGCGCCGAACACGCCTTGCAGCGCCACGCGCAGCAAATCGCCCGAGGTGGGCTGGCTGACGAAACTCATCGCGGGCGCGTAGGTCAACTCGAACACGAGCGCACCGACGGTCTCGGGCGAGAGCGTGGCGGCCGGAGTGTCGGGCACGAGGGCGAGCAGACGTTCGCCGAGCGCGCGCCATTGCGTCCGCAACACTTTTTCCTGAGCCTTGCGGAAGGCGCTGCCCGGTTTGGCGTGGCGCGCGTATTCGACGATCAGCGAGGGCCAGTTGCCGGTGCGCGAATGCTTGTCGGACCAGCGCGCGAGGCACTCGATGGCGTCGCCGAGGCTCTGCGCGTCGTGCAGCGCCGCGAGGATCGTGGCGAGGCTGGTCTTGCCGTGCGCGTCGAGCACGTCGAGAAACAGGGCTTCCTTGCCGTCGAAATTCGAGTAGACGGCGCCTTTGCTGAAGCCGGCTTCGTCGGCGATGCGTTCGAGCGACGTGGCGGCGTAGCCGTCGCGCGCGAACAGCGTCTGCGCGACGTCGATGAGCTTTTCGCGCGTCTGCGCCTGGCTGGCTTCACGGGTCATGCGGGGCATGGGCGGATTCCTTCGCGGGTTCGCTCGTTGGACCGGTATGCAGATACTGATTAGTATCCGCATACCATCGGGCATCACGGTAGCGGTTTTGTTTTCGGCACGCGAGACGTGCGGTCCGCGCGGCTGGCTGCGCGTATTTTACCCAGAACATTTCGAGGAACTTTCATGACTGTCAATCCGGCGCCTCTCATCAAACTGGCCAACGGCGTGGAGATGCCGCAAACCGGCCTCGGCACCTGGCCGCTCGACGACGCCGGCGCGGCGCAAGCCGTGGCGAGCGCGCTCCAAACCGGCTATCGGCTCATCGATACGGCGGAGAACTACGGCAACGAAGCGGGCGTGGGCGCGGGCATCCGCGCGTCGGGCGTCGCGCGCGAATCGATCTTCGTCACCAGCAAGTTCAATCGCCAATGGCATAGCGTGGAGGGCGCGCGCGAAGCCTGCGAGGCGAGTCTCAAGCGGCTCGGGCTCGACTATCTGGACCTGCTGCTCGTGCATTGGCCGAATCCTGATCAGAATCGCTATGTGGAGGCGTTCGAAGGACTCGCGCGGCTGCTGGAGGCGGGCAAGGTGCGCGCGATCGGCACCTCGAACTTCAAGCCCGAGCATTTGCAGCGTCTGTTCGACGCGGGCTTCGTGCCGCACGTGAATCAGATCCAGCTCGATCCCTGGCACGCGCGCGACGATGTCGTGGCGATCCACGCGGAGCGCGGCATCGTCACGGAAACGTGGAGCCCGATCGGGCGAGGCGGCGACCTGCTGGCCGAAGAGGCGATCGTTTCCATCGCGCGGCAATATGGACGCACGCCTGCGCAGATCGTGCTGCGCTGGCATACGCAGCGCGGCTTCGTGCCGGTGCCGAAATCGGCGGACCCGGCGCGTCAGGCGCAGAATCTCGACATCTTCGATTTCCGCCTGAGCGACGAGGAAATGACGGCGGTGAGCGCGCTCAAGCGCGGCGAGAACGACATGCTCGACGCCGACGTGTTCGGCCATTGAGCGTGCGTCGATGAGAAAACAGCGCGACGGTTTTTAGCCGTTCGCGCTGCTTCAAAACTCGCTCAGGACGCAAACAAGACGCGATGCGCCTAGTCGCCCGGCTGCGCGACGATCGCGCCATCGATGTGATGCCGCGCGAGCGCGTCGGCCACGAAACCCGACTGGATCATCTCGCCCGCGAACTGCGCGACGCAGTTCGCGACGGTATCGCCTTCGTTCTTGCGCACGCCCATCGCCTGGCGGATGACCATGAAGCGGCCGTCGAGCAGATGCAGTCCGCTGCCCGGCGAGGCTTGTTGGGCGAGTTGCGGCTTCACGCCCGCGAGCACGTCGATATGCTGCTTCTGAAACGCGTCGAAGACCGCTGACGAAGGCGAGATGCGCACGAGCGTCGCGTGCTTCAGCGTGCGCGAGAGATAGAGGTCGTAGGCGCTGCCCCGGCTGACCGCGATGCTCACGCCGGGTTGGTCGACGTCGTCGCGGCGCGCGATGGGCGAGCCGTCGCGCACCGCATACGCGCCTTCGATCAGCACGTAGGGCGCGGTGAAGCGGACGTCCTCGCCGCGTTTGGGATCGACGGCGAAGAAGCCCAGATTGGCGCGTCCGTTCACGACGTTGTCGAGCGACGCCGCCGCGCTCGTCGCCGTGACGAGTTGCATGCGCGCGCCCAGACGCCGCGCGAGTTCGGTCGCCAGATCGACGGATACGCCGACCGGTTCATGCGTGCTCGCGTCGAGCGAGGCGAGCACCGGATTGCCGATGTTGATCGAGGCGCGCAAGATGCCGTCGGGTGCCAATGTGCTGGCGGCGGCCGGGCAAACGCTCGCGTTGTCCGATGCCGCGACGGCCATCGTGTTGCCGAAGCCGAGTAGCCCGGCGATCAACGACGCGCCGCCGATCCATCTGAAACGCGCGCGCGAACGAACTAAGCCAGCAGCTTGATAAGCGTTCATCGTTTGATCTCACTGAGCATGGCGCAACTCACGGCATCGCATGATGCAGACGCTCGTCGAACGGACCGCCAAGAATCGGTTGCAGCGTTTCGCGCAGGCTGCGCACGTAAGGCCGCGAAACGAAGGCATCATAAGCCGCTTTCGACTTCAGCACTTCCACGAGCGTGAAGTGGTTTTCCGCGCCGATCTGCTGGAGCACTTCGATGCTTGCCACGGCCGGGTCCTGTTTTGCCTGCGCTTCGAAAGCGCGGAGCGCGGGCAGCGCTTCAGGCACCTTGGGCGGTTCGATATCGACGTGAACGACGGCGTAAATGGCATCGCTTGTGTGCGTACCGGTTTGCGTGGCGCACGCGGCATTCGAATAGATCGCGACAGCCGCCACCGAGGAAATAGCGGCAAATAAGGTGAATTTCATTGACGTACGGGAATCCAGTGTATTTCAGGCTGGCACCGCAACTTCCGGTGCCAGAAAATCATCGATATCAATTGGCTGCGTTGGCTTCGCTGAGTCCGCGCAACAGGGCGGCGTGAAAGCGATCGGGAATCTGCATTTGCGGCGCGTGACCGGCGTCGGGAAATTCCACGAGCTGAACATGCGGAATTACGCTCGCCGCGTGATGCGCGAGCGCGGGGTAATTGCCGAGTGTCGGACGAATCTCCGCCGGCGCGTATTCCTTGCCGATCGCCGTGGTGTCCTTATCGCCGATCATCAGCAGCGTAGGCGGCTGGATTTGCGAGAGTTCGTAAACCACAGGCTGCGTGAGAATCATGTCGTAAAGCAGCGCCGAATCCCACGCGACTTCCGCGCGTTGCGGGCCGCGATACATGCCTGCGAGCATCTGCACCGAAGGCTCGTAAGCGTCTTTCCATTGGCCCGCGAAATAGGTGCTTTTCTCGTAGTTCCGAATGCGCGCGGCCGAGGTATGCAATTCGCGCTCGTACCATTGATCGACGGAAACGGGCGGCACGCCTTTCGCGCGCCAGTCTTCGAGACCGATCGGATCGACGAGCACGAGTTGCTGCGTCTGTTTCGGCCACGTGAGCGCATAGCGGATCGCCAGCATGCCGCCCGTGGAATGGCCGATCATGATCGCGTGTTCGATGCCCAGCGATTCCAGCAGCGCGTGCGTATTGAGCGCGAGTTGCTGGAACGTGAATTGATAACTCTGCGGCTTGCTCGATTTGCAGAAACCGATCTGATCGACGGCAATCACGCGATAGCCCGCTTCGCTGAGCACCTTGATGGTCGGCGCCCAGGTGGCCGCGCAATAGTTCTTGCCATGCAGCAGGACGGCGGTGCGGCCATTGGCTTTGCCCGCGTTGGGCGGCACGTCCATATAGGCCATATTGAGCGTCTGGCGCTGCGAGGTGAACGTGAAGGTCTTGACCGGATAAGGGTAGTCGAAGCCTTGAAGCTCGGAGCCGTACACGGGGCCGTCCTGCGTATCGGCGGCGCTGGATGCTGCCGCGCTGTCCTCAGCGAATGCGGGGTGGCTGGCGGAAACGGCGAAAGCTGCCACAAGGGCCAGCGGCATGAATTGTCGAAGCACTTTCATTCTTGTTGATTGGCGTGACGAAGAGAGAAAGAGTGAGCATGCGATGAGCGTGAATTCATCGCGCGTATTCATAGCAGCCTGCTATTTTCGGGCACGCGCGTGAATTCGGGAATGTACCCCGTCATTGAAAGATTATTCAGATTTTTTTGAAAATAATGCTTTCGATTCGTTACCTGAAAGCTGAATCGCATGGATAAGGCATCGCCACGACATCGATAAGGCATCGATACGGCATCGAAAAAAAAGCCCCGGCGGGTTCCGGTCGCCGGGGCTGAAAACGAGGCTGGCGCCTCGGCTATCACACCTGGGTGTGTGAAGTCTTTCGTCTCGCTTGAAGTGTCGGTTGACGGGTCAGCCCACTGCCGACCACCCGCCGCCCAGCGCCTTGTACAGCGCCACGAGTTGCTCGCGCAGCGCCATATCGGCCTGCGCGAGCGCGTCCTCGCCGCCGAGCAGCGCGTCCTGCGCGGTATCCACTTGCAGATAGCTCGAACTGCCTTGCTGATAACGCTGCGTCGCGGCCGTGAGCGCGGCGCGTTCGTGATCGACGGCCTGCGCGAGTTCGTTGCGGCGGCGCTGCGTGTTGCCGTAGGCGGTCATCGCGTTATCGACGTCGCGCCATGCTTGCAGCACGGTCTTCTGATACGCGATGGCGGCTTCGCGCTGTTGCGCGCGGCGCAGCTTGAGCGTGCCGCGCAGGCGTCCGCCTTCGAAGATCGGAATATCGACGCTCGGTCCGATCGAGAACGCGCGGCTCGCGAGGCTGAACAGATTGCCGAATTGCAGTCCTTCGGTGCCCACGCTGCCGGTGAGGCTCACATCGGGATAAAACGACGCGACGGCCACGCCCGTTTCGGCGGTCGCCTGATGCAGACGCGCCTCGGCTTCGCGGATGTCCGGGCGGCGGCGCAGCAAGGCCGACGGCAAACCCGCAGGCACTTGCGGCGGCAGCAGCGGCAGGGCCGCGACCGGTGCGAGTTCGTCCTGCAACGCGCGCGGCGGCTGCGCGAGCAGCAGGCCGATGGCGTTGATGCTCTGCTGCTCGGTGGTTTGCAGATCGGGCAAACGCGCGGCGATCGATTCGCGCGTGGCTTTCGCGCGCGCCACGTCGAGCGTGTTGCCGATGCCGTTCTCGTACTGGTTTTCGACCAGCGAGAGCGCGTGCGTGGCGCTGTCGAGATTGCGTCGCGCGATGGCTTCGCGTTGTTGCGCGCCGCGCAGCGTCATGTAGTCGGACGCGAGTTCGGCGAGCGCATCGAGCGCCACGCCGCGTCGCGCTTCCTCGGCGGCGGCGGTGCCCGCGTCGGCGGCTTCCACGGCGCGGCGCACGCGGCCGAACAGATCGAGTTCCCACGACGCGGAGAGGCCCGCGCCCCAGTCGTCGTATTCGAGCGGCGCGCCGGGCGGATGCGTGACGAGCGTCGAGGTGCCCGTCGAACTGATGCGCTCGTGCGACTGCGATACCGACGCGCCCACGCTCGGCATGCCCGCCGACGCCGTCACGCGCCGCGCTGCCTGCGCCTCGATCACGCGTTCGCTCGCGCTCGCGAGGTCGAGGTTCTGCTTGACGAGACGCTGCACGAGGCTGTCGAGTTCGGGGTCCTGGAAGCGCGTCCACCAGGTTTCGTCGATGGCGCCCGTGGTCACGTCGCTCGTGCCGTCGCCGGGCGTGCCGTGCCAGACCGAGGGCGAGGGCGTGGCCGGTTTGGGCGGCTCGAAGCGCGGACCGACCGTGCAGCCGCTGACGAGCGCGCCGATCATCGCGATCATGCCGATCCCACCCATCACGCGCGCAATCGGCCGCGCGCGCGTCTTGAGCTTGTCGAACGCCATGCTCATGCTCCCGCTCCGTCCGCGTTGCCCGCGTTGCTCGCGTTGCCTGCGTGATAGGTATCGCGCAGCTTGCCCACGACATCCGCGTTACCGGTCAGCACGGTGGTCTCCACCGACATGCCCAGACGCAGCAGCGACGCCTTCGGCTGATCCGCCGCGAACACGATCTTCACGGGCAGACGCTGCACGATCTTCGTGAAGTTGCCGGTGGCGTTGTCGGGCGCGATGGGTGCGAACACGGCGCCCGTCGAAGGCGGCACGCTGTCGACCACGCCATCGAGGTCGATATCGTAGGCATCGACATGCACGCGCACGTGCTGGCCCGGCTGCATATGCTTGAGCGCGACCTCGCGATACTGCGCCTCCACGTACATGCCCTTCGCGGGCACGAGCGCCATCAGCGCCGCGCCGGGGCTCACGTAATTGCCGGGCTCGACGGCGCGCTCGCCCACCACGCCGTCCATCGGCGCGACGATGCGCGTGTAGCTCAGATTCAGTTGCGCCTGCGCGAGCGCGGCTTCGTCGGCGTGCACGGTGGCGATGGCCGCTTCGTGCTGCGCCTTGAGCAGATCGAGTTGATGCTGCGCCGCGCTCACGGCCGCGCGTGCCTGCGCCAGTTGCGCGCTTTGTTCGCGCAAGGTCGCGTCGGCGGCTTCGGTGTCCTGCTTCGAGCCCGAGCCGAACGCCGCGAGGTTGCGGTAACGCGTGGCATTCGATTGCGCGAGCGCGAGGCGCGCCTCGATCTGCTGGACTTGCGCGCTGTTCTGCGCGATCACGTCGGGCTGACGCGCGACCGATGCCGACGCGTCGTCGACCTGCGCGCGGTCGCGGTCGAGTTGCGATTGCGCGCGCTCGACGGCGGTGCGGTAATCGCGGTCGTCGAGCGTCGCGAGCAACTGGCCCGCGTGCACGGTCTGGTTATCTTCGACGTTCACGCTCGCGATCTGACCGGACACGCGCGGCGCGATCGTCGTGTAGTGCGCGGTGATGCGCGCGTCGTCGGTCCAGACGTTGGCGCTCGGCGCGTAGATCTTCCAGCCGGCGACACCGGCAAACAGCACCACGACGGCGATGCCGATGACGAGCGGCACACGGCTCTTTTTCGGCGGGGTTGCTTTGTGCACGGGCTGCGGTGCGGACGGCTTGGCCGCGGCTGCGGCGGCGGGTTGGGTCATATCGTTCATAAGCAAATCGGTAGCGTGTAACGAGCGGGTTCGACTCGTCGTTATTTCTTCAGGAGTGCGATGCGCGGCGGCCACGTGCGTTCGGGCAGCACCAGCAGCACGACGAAAATCAGCGTGGCGACGCCCGCGAGCAGCAGATAGTCGTCGCTGACGACCATCACGGCGCGCTGCACGTCGATGGCGTGCGCGAAGCCCGCGAGACTGTCCGCGCCGCGTTGCGCGCCATCGGCGAGCAGCGGCGGCAGATGCTGCGGATCGAGCCCGCCCGTTGCCTGCACGGTCGAAAAGCGATGCGTGCCGGCGCTTTCGAGCAGACGCGTCGCGTGCAGCTGGCCGCGAAAACGCGCCATCAGCGTGAGCAAACACGCGCCGATCACTTCGCTCAAGCCGCGCGGCATGTTCACGAGCGACGAGGCGAACGGCCCTTCCTGCGGCACGAGCGCGTTGGTCGCCATCATCAGCAGCGAGAGCACCACGCAGGCCTGGCCGAAGCCGGAAACCGCCTGCCACAGATAGAACTGCTCGCGGCTCCAGGTGGAATCGAGCTGGCTCGATCCGATGCACGCGCTAATCAGGCACAGCAGGCCGAGTCCGTTGATCCAGCGCGCGTCGATCCATTCGATATCGAGCAGATTCACGACGAGCGGCAGAAAGATCAGTTGCAGCGCGGCCACTTCGGCCATCACGGTCCAGATCTGCATGGGCCGGAAGCCCTGCACATCGGCGAGATACTCGGAAGGCACCGTCGAACTCGACATCGCCACGATCACGAAGCAGAACAGCGTGAACACGCCGTACGCGAAGTTGCGGCGCTTGAGCAGCTGCGGCCGGAACAGCGGAATGGTCTGCCTGCATTCGTTGATGACCAGCAGCGGCAAGGCGATCGCGCTGATCAGCGCCAGCGTGCAGAT
Organism: Paraburkholderia sp. J94; assembly: GCF_905220285.1. NCBI lineage: Bacteria > Pseudomonadati > Pseudomonadota > Betaproteobacteria > Burkholderiales > Burkholderiaceae > Paraburkholderia > Paraburkholderia sp. J94. The sequence goes on from NZ_CAJMZH010000001.1 coordinate 404,116, forward strand.
GAACTTCGACTGGAACCAGTCGAGGCGGCTGCCGTGCTGGAGCATCGTCGTCAGCGCGCCGAGGCCCACGACCACGAGCAGCGTGCCGGGCCAGTCGTACTGGCGCAGGCGCTCGTAATGCGGCGGATCTTGCGGCATGCCGTACCAGACGCACAGCGCGGCGATCGTGCAGAGCGGGATCGCTTCGAAGAACACGAACTGCCAGCCGACCACGTCGGTCCACAGCGCGGACACGGCGGCGCTCAGGTTCGGGAAGAAGGTCGCGGTGAGCGCGTAGCACGCGAGCCCCCAGAGGCGGATGTTCGGCGTGAGGTACTTGAGCGCCGTCGTCATCAGGAGCGGGATCGTGAGGCCGTGCGCGAAGCCTTCGACGGCGCGCAGCGCATAGAAGCAGGCTTCGTTGGGCGCGAGCGGCAGCAGCGCGCTCGCCACGCAGTTCAGCGCGATCGCGAACAGCACCATGCGTTTGAGCGTGACCGCCGCCGACCAGCACGGCGACAGCGCCATGCCGATCACCATGCCCGAGAGATAGAGGCTCTCGATCCAGATGCCCGGATCGTGGCCGATGCCGAGCGCGCCGCGCACGTCGATCATCGCCGCCGATCCCACCTGATCGTTGAATTCGGCGGACATTGCTGCCACGATGACGCCGCCGAGCCCAATCAAGGGTTTTTTGTCCAAAATCATTTCCTTCTAACAACACGCGTTGGCGCTGCCACGCCTTGCGTCGATAATTTGCGTAACCGCATTGCGGTGCAATGTATCACAATATGGTTATTCGGTGCGATGACACCTCAGTGAGAACATGGTCAAGAAAAACGAAGTGACAGGAGCGGCCCAGGAGGAACGCGGCGACGACGCGCGCTCGGGCATTCAGGTGATCCGCCGCGCCGTGGGCGTGCTGCGCGTGCTGGCCGAGCAGGGGCACAACGGCCTGAGCCTCGGCGCGATCGCCACGCGCGTGGAGCTGCCGCGCTCGACGGTGCAGCGCATCGTCGGCGCGCTCGAGGACGAAGGCATGGTCGCGCCCGCGCCCTCGGGCGGCGGCTTTTGCCTCGGCCCGACGATGAGCGTGCTGGCGCGCGGGCTCGACGCCGATCCGGTCGAGGCGTTCCGCAGCGAAATGAACCGGCTGCTCGCCGAACTCGACGAATCGGTCGTGCTCACCACGCTCGCCAACGGCCGCGTGCTCGTGCTCGAAGCGTTCAGTTCGCCGAGACCGCTGCGCGTGGTGCTGCCCAAGGTGCTCGAAGTCGATATGTTCACGAGCGCGCCGGGCAAGGCCATGCTCGCGATCCTCGCCAACGGCCCGCGCGAGGCGCAGATCGCCGCCGCGCCGAACGCCGTCGATCGCGCGGCGCTCGACGCGGAACTCGCGCAGGCGCGCCGCGACGGCTACGCGATCGAGGAGGACGTGCCGTTCGAAGGCATTTCCGCGCTCGCCATCGCGCTCGAAATGGGCGGCAAGCCGTACTCGATCACCGTCACGCTGCCGACGGGGCGTTTTGCGGCCGAGCGCGAGGCCATCGCCCAGGCGCTGCTCGAAAGCGCGCGCTCGCTGGCGCGGCGGATTTCGGGCGCGTCAGCTTGAAGCTGAGCCTGGGCTAGGGCTTGGGCCTGGGCCTGAGGGAGCGCTGGCGTCGCCGCTATGGCGCTCCCACGTCGTCTTGCTGCCGAACGCGGTGCGGTTGTCGGTGAGCTTCAGGCGCAGCAGATGAATGCGCCACAACGGCGCGGCCATGCCCTGCGCAAACGGAAAGCGCGCGTGATAGAGCGCGAGCCCCGCGCGTCGTTCGGCTTCGTCCTCGACCACGCGCGCGAGGCCGTAGAACTGCACGCCGACGATCTCGTCCACGGCGGCGGGCTGGCCCGCGACCGTGCCCGCGACGTGGCAATTGGCGAGCAGCATGCGCGCGTGCTGGGTGTCGAGATGGCCGAGCACGGCGAGGCTCGCGGACGCTTCGTCGAAGGCGAAGAAGGCGTTCGCGGCCCACGGCACGTCGTGGCTGCACACGGCCAGCGACAGCACGTGATGCGCGTTCAGGACGTCGGCGATGGCGGGCGGCAAGGCGTTCATGCGGGCGGGCTCCGATGGCTCGGCGCGGCTTACCACGCCAGTTCCTGTTCGGCGTCGAGCGCCGCGACGGTTTCGCCCCAGCGCGGCTGCGCCTTCGGTTCGAAGCCGAGCAGGCCGACCGCGCGCGCGGCGCTGTGCGTGATGATTGCGTCGACCGTCTGCGGACCGGCATAGAACGCGGGCACGGGCGGAAACACGATCGCGCCGTATTCCGTCACCGCCGCCATATTGCGGATCTGCCCCAGATGCAGCGGCGTTTCGCGCACCATCAGCACGAGACGGCGGCGTTCCTTGAGCGTGACGTCGGCGGCGCGCGTGACGAGGTTCTCGGTCACGCCGTTCGCGATGCAGGCGAGCGTGTTCATCGAGCAGGGCGCGACGATCATGCCGGCCGTGCGGAACGAGCCGCTCGAAATCGCCGCGCCGACCGCGCCGGTCGGATAGAACACATCGGCCATGTCGATCACGTCCTGACGCGAGAGCGTGGTTTCGTGTTCGCGCGTGAGTCCGGCCGCCTTCGACATGACGAGGTGCGATTCCGCGCCCAGTTCGCGCAGAAGCTGCAAGACCTTGACGCCATACATGAATCCGGTGGCGCCGCTGATTCCGACTACGACTCGTGGCTTTTGCATGATGTGATTCTCCAGTGTGCGTGATGTGAGTGCGGAATCCGGTCTCGCCGCGTGGCGGCTGGATTGCATCCGTCGATGAATCAAGTATGCGAGTTCTCAAGCAGAAGATCGATACACTCGAACACGCGAATTTAATAAGTTAAAACGTATGAATTGGGCGTGCGGGATCGCCCTGAAATGTGCAACGGCGGCACGGCGTGTGGGTCACGCCGTGCCGCCGTGTCTTGTGTGCCGCGCCCGGGTCAGATCATTGCGGCTCGCGAATCGCGCGGCTCAGCGCGTCGATTTCCTCGCGCATGAACACGGGCGGATGCTGCGGCCAGCGCTCCGCCGCGTGGCCGCCCACGTGGTGCCGGAGCACGTCGAGCCATTCCTGCGCGAGCACGTAGTCTTCGAAACGCGTCGTGCAGCGGGCCGCTTCAGCCGCGTCTCGTTCGCACGCCGCTTCCTGCTCCCAGCACGCATTCAACAGCCGGTAGGCAAGCCGCTGCGTGCTCGCGGCGGCGCGACTCAAGGTGCGCGAGAGCGGCGCGTCGCCTTTCAGCGCGGGCGCATCGGCTTCGAAAACCTGCTGGAGCGTAATGGTCTGATGTTGCAGATCGCGCCGCGCTTCGAGCGCCTCGGGCGCGGTGGCCGCGCCATGCGAAAGACAACGCAGCACGCGCTGCGCGGCGGCGAGCGTGCGCGCCATTTCGCTACGCAACTGATGATGCGCGGAGCGCCGCACCGTGAAATGAAACACCGCGAGCGCGACGGCGCAGCCGATGGCGGTATCGAGCGCGCGCGCGGTGAACAGATGCGTGATGGCCGGGAAGCCCTGACCGCCCGCCGCGATGGTCAGCGCGTTCGAGGTGATGAAGATCGCGGCGACCGCGTACTGCAACACGACCCAGATCTCGATGGCGAATTGCAGCAGGCCGACGGCCGCCGCGATCCAGAGACCTTGCGGATGCGCGGCGAGCACGGCCCACGCGAGGATCAGGCCCGCGAGCGTGCCGAGCACGCGATAGCAGGCGCGCCGGAACGTGCCCGGCCAGCCATAGGCCTGATTGAGCACGACGACGACAGCCGCCATGCCCCAGTACGCGCGATCGAGCCCGAGCGCCACGCCGATGCCGCCCGCGATCAGCGTGGCCACGCCCACGCGCGCCGCGAGCAGCAGCGGATTCGACCACGGCACGACGCTCTCGCGCAGCGCCGCGAAAGCCGTGCGGCGGCTCAGCGGAAACGACACGGCGTCTTCCGGCGCGGCGGGCACGGACGCATGCCGCGCTTCGTCGCCGAGACGGCGTGCTTCGCGCGCCAGCTGCGCGAATTCGGCGCGGTGGGCGTCTTGTGGGCCGGTCTCGGTCAGCAGCTCCGAAAAAATCCGGTGCAAGCGGTGGCCTTGACGGCGCAAGGCGTCGAGCACGGGATCGCTTGCCGCGCGCGAGGATGAAAAGGATTGCCAGGTAATCAGCGTGGTCCATGCTTCGTCGAGCGCGTGGGCGGCGCGGTGACGGGCCACGACGCCTTTCGCCGAACCGCTGCTTTCGGCGAAGGCGGCGACCGCTTCGGCCGCCGTGGCGATGGCCGCGCGTTCCGGCCCGCGCCGGTCGATCAGCGCACCGGCCATGTGGGCGAGCCAGGAGACGATGCCGCCGCACAGCACATAGAGGCCGCTGCGCAGCGGATCGGCGCCGCTGGCCGCCATGCCCGTGCCGCTCGCGCAGGCCAGCGCGAACATATAGGCGCCGGGCGGCCCCACGTGCAGCGAATTGCAGGCGAAGGTGGCGAGCGCGGCGATCAGCGCAACGAACACGACCGCCAGGACGGCATGCGGTGCGATGTAGATGCCGAGCGCGACCACGGCGGCCAGTGCGAAGGCGATCAAGGCCAGATGCACGGCGCGGTTGCGATAAGGACGGTCGCTGCCGTAGAGCGCGGTGAAGGAGCCGATGGTGGCGAGCAGCCCGGCGTGGATGTCGCCGGCGAACCAGCCGGCCATCACGGGGATGCCGCAGCACAGTCCGGCGCGCACGGCGAAAGGGAAACGCCGCTTCGCTGCGGGCGAAGCGAGCAGGGCAAGCAACGCGCGCAGCGCGACGAAGGGCTGGCGTAGCAGGGCGGCGATGCCTGAGGGTGAGGGAGTCTGCATGAGATCGACCTTGTTCAGTCGTGCGCCGGTCACGATGAGGGCGGCTGCGCGTGCGCAGCCGCCGTTCGATGCGTCGTTCGATCGGAGGATCGTCGGTCCCGGCCGGACAGCGCCCGGTCAGGATACGACAAGAGGGGTTGGGCGCGCGTTTCAGCGCGCGCCTGAAGGTGCGGGTTAGCGTCCGTCGAAGCCCGGCAGGAAGCGGTTCACATCGACTTCGAGGAACTTCGAGCGCTCGAATTCGTGCTTGAGCTTGAACGGCACCGTGCAGTCGAAGATCGTCTTGCAGCTCGTGCCCACTTCCGGGATGCTCGGGCTGAACGCGGGCGTCTGCGACGGATCGAGCGGATGGCAGCGCACGCCCGGAATGGTGATGGTGTCGATATCGCCCTGGAAGCGCGTCTGCATGGCCCACAGTACGTCGTCGGTGTCGAAGATGTCGACGTCTTCGTCGACGAGCATCACGTGCTTGAGTTCCGGGAACGCCGCGAACGCGAGAATCGCGGCCTGGCGCTGGCGGCCCTCGTCGACGGCCGACGACTTCTTGAACTGCATCACCGCGAGCAGCTTGCCGCCGCCCGAGTTGTGCGCGTAGACGTTGAGCAGCTTGCCCGGCATCGCGCGCTCGACCATCTGCAGAATGCTCGCCTCGGTCGGAATGCCCGCCATGTTCACGTGCTCCTCGCCGGGGCCCATGGTGGTCTGCAGAATCGGGTTGAGGCGGTGTGTGACGGCCTTGACCTTGATGACCGGCAGCTCGTCCTTCGATTCGCCCGTGTAGCCGGGGAATTCGGGCATCGCCTTGCCGGTGTCGGTGTTCTGGTCCTCGCGCTGGCGCACGTTCGGCAGCAGCTCGCCTTCGATGACGATTTCGGCGTGCGCGATGGCGCGCGCATTGATCGTCAGGCACTGCGAGAGCTCGACCGGACGGCCGCGCAGCGCGCCCGCGATCTTGAGTTCGTCGTAGCCGAGCGGCGTGGTCGGCGGCTCGAAACACGCGGCCACATAAATCGCCGGATCGACGCCGATGCTCACCGAAATCGGCAGCGGCTTGCCCGCCGCTTCGGCCTTCATGCGGAAGGCGTCGATATGGCGGCCGGGCGTGAGCCACATCGTCAGTTCGTCCTTGCTCTGCACACACAGACGGTGAATCGTCACGTCGTGCTCGCCGGTTTCGGGATCGGCCGCGTAGCACAGGCCCATCGTCAGATAAGGACCGGCGTCTTCGGGCGTGTTGGTCGGCGCGGGCAGCAGCGTGCGCAGATCGAAGCCGGGTTCGTCGGCGCGATGCACGATTTCCTGGCAGAGCGCGCGGCCCGGCTCGGCGAGCACCGGCTCGATCGGATGCTGGACCGAATCCTTCAGCAAAAAGCCGAGCTTTTCGGGTTCGGCGCCGAGCAGTCGCGCAACCCGCTTGCGCGAACCCAGCATGCCGATGGCGACGCGAAACGCCGGAAAGCCCTTCACGTTGTTGAACATCATCGCGGGGCCGCCGCGTTTGGTCGGGCGCGCGGTCGTGCCGCCCGCGCCGACGTAGCGATAGACGCCCGAGAGTTCGGCTTCGGGATCGACAGGTTCGTTCGTTTCGACGTATTCGCCTTCGTGCTGCTTGAGCAGGTCGATGGCGGAGCGCAGGTCGGTGACGTTGGCGGCGGTGAGAGTCGGTTCGCTCATGATCGTTTCTCCAGAATGGCGGGTTGTGCTGGACACGTGGACTGCTGCGTCCTTCCGTGGAGAAAAGTATGCAGTTTGCGATACCAAAGATCGATATACATGGACCGTCAATATTGATAAGTATGAACTTATGAAAAGAACGGCCGTGCGCAAGTGGCGGGGAGCGGTCCATCTGATCGGCTCGCGCGGCAATGCGAGTTGTTTATCGGGTTGCCGCGTCGCCGGTTCGCTGGCCTGTCGGCCCATCAAGGATTTCGCGCGATGACGCACGCATAGGACCGCGCGGCAGCGGGCGCGGCGTCGTTTTCATTCCCTTCAGCGCCTGCCGCCGCGGTCGATATCCCCGGCATGGAGCGAAATCAGATCGGCTCCGCACGATAAATACAGGGAGACATCGAGAGACATGCGTAATCTCAGCTTCAAGGCGACGTTGTGGAGCACCGTTGCCGTGGTGTGGTTCAGCCTGCTCACGCTTTCGGTCATCAATTCGATCGCGACCCGCAATCTGATGATGGACGACCGCGTGACCTCGCTGCGCGAGCAGGTGCAATCGGCGGTGAGCATTGTCGAGGGTTACGAAAAAGCCGCGCGCGAAGGCAAGATGCCGGTGGCCGAGGCGCAAAGCCGCGCGCTCGCGCAATTGCGTTTCATCCGATATGGCACGAGCGGTTATTTGCTCGTGGTGGATTCGTCGATGCTGCAATTGCTGAATCCGGTCAAGCCCGAGTTCGAAAATAAAATCAACGATCTCGTCGACGAAACGGGCAAGCATTTCACCGCCGAAATCATTCAACACGATCGCGACGGCACGCATACGACGACTTATCGATTTCCCAAACCGGGCGAGACGCGCACGCAGCCCAAGATCGCGTATGGCGAATATGTGCAGGCGTGGGACTGGCACGTCTACACGGGCGCTTACGTCGACGATATCGACCGCGAGTTTTATTGGCACCTGTCGTATGGCGCGGCGATCGTCTGCGCGGTCGGTCTCATGGTCACGCTGGTGTTCGGTCTGATCATTCGCCGCGTGAATGGTCAACTCGGCGGCGATCCGCAATTCGTGGCGGGCGTATGCGAGCGCATTGCGCAAGGCGATCTCACCGTGCGCCTCGACGTGCGGCCCGATCAGGCGCATAGCTTGATGGCGTCCGTGCGCGCGATGCAGCAGCGCTTGCGGCTCGCCATCGACGCGGTCAAGCAGTCGGCGGGCTCGATTGCCGGCGCCACCAACGAAATCGCCACCGGCAATGCCGATCTTTCCGCGCGCACCGAAGCCCAGGCGGCCGCGCTCGAACAAACGGCGGCGAGCATGGAAGAACTGACCTCGGCCGTGCGGCAGAATTCGGGCAACGCCGAAACCGCCAGCGAAGTCGCTTCGCAGGCGCAGCAGATCGCGCGGGAATGCAGCGCGGCGGTGTCGAGCGTGGTCGAGGCCATGACGCGCATCGACGACAGCGGGCTGCGGATCGGCGAGATCATCGGCATGATCGAAGCCATCGCGTTTCAGACCAATATTCTCGCGCTCAACGCGGCCGTCGAGGCAGCGCGCGCGGGCGAGGAGGGACGCGGATTCGCGGTCGTGGCGGCGGAAGTGCGCTCGCTCGCGCAGCGCTCGTCGGCGGCGGCGAAGGACGTGCGCGGCGTGATCGAGTTATCGGCGGCGAACGTGCAGCAAGGTAACGCGTCGGTGGCCGTTGCGGGCGATGCAATGGAGCGCGCGCATACGTCGATCGAACGCGTCGCGACGCTGATCGGCGAAATCGCTTCGGCTTCGCACGAGCAAAGCCGCGGCATCGATCAGATCAATCAGGCCGTCACGCAAATGGATCAGGGCACGCAGCAGAACGCCGCGCTCGTTGAAGAGGCGGCTGCGGCGGCGGCCTGCCTGCGCGACGAAGCGCGCAAGCTCTGCGACGCGGTCGAGACGTTCAGGACACAGGCATAAAAAAACGCCAGCGCGCGAGCGGCTGGCGTTTTTCACGGAGATCGCGGGCCTAGCTTTTCAGGCGATAACCGGTCTTGAAGATCCACGCGGTGATCGCGAGAAACAGCCCGAGAAACGCGGCGGTCATGCCGAGACTCACGCCGACCGCCACATCGGCGAGCCCGTAGAAACTCCAGCGAAAACCGCTGATCAGATAGACGATCGGATTGAACAGCGTGATCACGCGCCACGCGGGCGGCAGCATATCGACCGAATAAAAACTGCCGCCGAGAAACGTCAATGGCGTGATGATCAGCAGCGGCACGATTTGCAGTTTCTCGAAGTTGTCCGCCCAGATGCCGATGATGAAGCCGAGCAAACTGAAGGTGACCGCCGTGAGCAGCAGAAACAGCAGCATCCAGAACGGATGCTGAATCTGGATCGGCACGAACAGCGCGGCGGTCGCGAGAATGATGACGCCGAGCAGAATCGATTTGGTCGCCGCCGCGCCGACATAGGCAATGACGATTTCGAAATACGACACGGGCGCGGAGAGCAATTCGTAAATCGTGCCCGTGAAGCGCGGGAAATAAATGCCGAACGACGCATTCGAAATGCTCTGCGACAGCAGCGAAAGCATGATCAGACCCGGCACGATGAACGCGCCATAACTCACGCCGTTCACTTCCTTGATGCGCGAGCCGATCGCCGAGCCGAATACGATGAAATAGAGTGAAGTCGAAATAACCGGCGCGACGATGCTCTGCATCAGCGTGCGCCGCGTGCGGGCCATCTCGAAGCGGTAGATCGCGCGGATCGCGTAGATGTTCATCGTGAGGTCTCCTTTCGAGGGTCGTTTTCCGCCGTGCGCGCGGCGGCCGCCGCCGCGTCCTTGCCGACGAGACTCACGAAGATATCCTCCAGCGAACTCTGGCTCGTTTGCAGATCCGTGAAGCCGATGCCCGATTCGCTCAGGCTCTTGAGCAGCGCGAGAATGTCGTTGCGCTCGTTTTCGGCGTCGTAGGTGTAGATGAGTTCGGCGCCGCCATTGCCGAGTTCCAGACGCCACGCGGCGAGCGCGGGCGGAATGGCGCTCAGCGGTGTGTCGAGCTGCAAGGTCAGTTGCTTGCGGCCCAGCTTGCGCATCAGCGCGTCCTTGCGCTCGACGAGCATGATTTCGCCCGCATTGATCACGCCGATGCGGTCGGCCATTTCCTCGGCTTCGTCGATGTAATGGGTCGTGAGGATGATGGTCACGCCGTTGGCCTTGAGGCCGCGCACGAGTTCCCACATGTCGCGGCGCAGTTCGACGTCCACGCCCGCCGTGGGCTCGTCGAGAAACAGAATCTGCGGCTCGTGCGCGAGCGCCTTTGCGATCAGCACGCGGCGCTTCATGCCGCCCGAGAGCGTGAGGATCTTGTTGTTGCGCTTTTCCCAGAGCGAGAGGTCGCGCAGCACGCGCTCGACATAGGCCGGATTGGCCGGCTTGCCGAACAGGCCGCGGCTGAACGACACGGTGGCCCAGACGGTTTCGAACGCGTCGGTCGTGAGCTCTTGCGGCACGAGGCCGATCAGCGAGCGCGCGGCGCGGTAATCCGTGACGATATCGTGACCGGCGACCCGCACCTGACCTTCACTCGCATTGACGATGCCGCAGACGATGCTGATGAGCGTCGTCTTGCCCGCGCCGTTCGGCCCGAGCAGCGCGAAGATTTCGCCGCGATGAATGTCCAGGTTGATGCGCGAGAGCGCGCGGAATCCCGATGCATAGACTTTCGAGAGATTCTCGATGGAGAGGATCGTTTGCATGTGCGTGACATTACCAGAATCGGCGCTCGAACATGGCGGGCGGGGAATGGGAAGCTGTGTTCGCGCTGTGGAACGGCGATTGAGGCGCGAACCGGGACTAGTTCGGGACATTGTTGGTGCGCGTTGAATAATGGCGGCGGGCCGGTTGTGAACCTGGTCGCCTGCGGAATATTTTCTCCGCTTATACTGAGCGTCGCCTGAAAGGCTCACGCCTCGGGCCCCACGCTGCAAGCCAAAAAATAACAGGACTTCAATCGACAAAACGGCACGCGATTCCCGTTTCGCAACCGCAGTTATTCACCGACAGGTGGGGGCCTTCTATGCTAAATCGTGCTTTTTATGCCGTGATTTCATCGTTGCTCGTGGCGGGCGCGGCCGTTGCCCCGGCCATCGCGCGCGCCGACGACAGCTTCGCGCAGGACGACGGCGGTTCGCACGGCCGTCCGGTCAAGGTCATGATCATTTCCATGTTCGGCCCCGAAGGCCAGGTATGGCTCGATAATCTCGGCCCGTGGCAGGACATCACGGTTGCGGGTCTGTCGCCCGATTATCCGGCCGTGCACTGCAATCGTCAGGACGTCTGCGTGATGACCACCGGCATGGGCCACACGAATGCCGCCGCGTCGATCATGGCGCTGACGTTCTCGCCGCGTTTCGATTTGCGCCGCACGTATTTCATGGTGGCCGGGATCGCCGGTATCGATCCGCAGCAGGGCACCGTCGGTTCCGCCGCGTGGGCGAACTGGCTCGTCGATTTCGGCATTCAATGGGAAATCGACGGACGCGAAATTCCCGCGAACTGGAACACCGGTTATCTCGGCATCAACACGACGGACCCGACGCAAAAGCCGCCGCTCGATTACCGCACCGAGGTGTTTCAGCTGAATCCGGCGCTCACGAAGGCGGCCTTCGCGCTGTCGCGTACCGTGACGCTCAGCGATAACGCGCAGGCGCAGGCGGCGCGCGCCAAATACAGCTATGCGCCCGCGAATCGTCCGCCGACCGTGATCCAGTGCGATACGCTCGCGGGCGATACCTGGTGGTCGGGCACCGACCTCGGCGAGCGCGCGCGGCAATGGACCAGGATCCTGACCGATGGCAAGGGCACGTACTGCACGACGCAGCAGGAAGACAACGCGACGTATGAGGCGCTGAAGCGCGCGGCGGCCACGCATCGTGTCGATCTGAATCGTGTTGCGGTGCTGCGCGCCGGATCGGATTTCGACCGGCCGTATGCGGGTCAAACGAGCGCCGACAATCTCCTCAACTACGCGGCGCAAGGCGGCTTTACGATTGCCATCGCGAATCTGTATCTCGCTGGCAATCCGCTCGTGCAGGATATCGTCAAGCATTGGGGCGAGTGGCGCGACGGCGTTCCGCAGCGCTAAGGCCCAGGCGTTGGCGCCCGGCGTTCACGATGCGCATCGTGAACGCCGGGCTCGGTCAGTCGTGCTCACTCGCGCCCAGTCGTGATCAGTCCGCGGCGAATCGCTTGACGAGAAAATCGATCGCACTCCGTAGCATGGCCGTGGGACGCAGCTCGCGCGAGTGGACGAGATGCATCGGCGTATGCACGTGGCTCCACGCAGGCAGCACCGCAACGAGACGCCCCTCGGCGATATCGTTTTCCAGCAGCAGTTCCGGTTGCAGCACGATGCCCGTGCCGCGCAGCGCCGCCGCGCGCAACGCGCGGCCATCGTTCGCGGTAAAGCGGCCGTCGACGGGCACGTGGCAGATCTGCTGTTCCGGGCCGATCAGCGCCCAGAAGAATTCCTTCTTTTTCCAGTACGCGAGGCCAAGGCAGGCGTGATCGCGCAATTGCTCCGGCGTTTCGGGCTGGCCGTGGCGTTCGAGATAGGACGGCGCGGCGGCGAGCACGCGCCGATACGCATGCAGCGGATGCGCGACGAGATCCGCGCTGTCGAGTTCGCCGATATGAATGGCGAGGTGATAGCCCTCGCGCATCAGATCGACGGGCGCATTATCGAGCGTGAGATCGACGCTGACTTCAGGATGCTGTTCGAGATAATCGGCGAGCACCGGCGCGAGTTTCTCGCTGCCGAAGCTGACCGGCGCGACGATTTTCAATCGGCCGCGTGGACTGCTGCGCAATTCGGCGGCGCTGGCTTCGGCCTGGTCGAATTCGTGCAGCGCGCGTTTGCATCGCTCGTAATACAGCGCCCCGATTTCGGTGAGCTTGTGTTGACGCGTGGTTCGATGCAGCAGCCGCGCGCCGAGCCTTTCCTCGATCTCGCGCACGTGCTTGGCGGCCATCGTCGCGGTGACGTTGCTCAACGCGGCCGCCGCCGCAAAACTTCCCGATTCGACGACGCGGACGAACATCTGCATCCCCGCCAGTTTATCCGCCATTCAATACTCCACTCGAAACCCCACGGTTCCGGGTATCACAACTCAGAGCCTGTTTATCCATGCTTTGCGCTTCCTGATAATGGCTGCATCCGCGTCGCTGGAACGCGGTAAAAAACGGAGTCATTATGCCTATCCTTCGAATTGAAATGCATCCGGGCAAGACGCTCGAACAAAAGCGCGAACTCGCGAGCGGCATCACGCGGGTGTTCGTGGAAACGCTGGCGTGTCCGCCGGAGGTCGTCGAAATCGTCTTCAGCGAAATCGAAAAAGACGCGTGGGCGGTGGGCGGCAAGCTGAAATCCGATACGTGATGTAAGCGTTTCGGCTGTCGCCGACGAAATGGCTTTCCGTGGTCGAGGAAAGCCATTTTTCATTGGGGCGCCGATTCTGTTCGCGCATTTTACGAATGCATTACACGGCGGCATCGCGCCGTCCATACACGCCGAGATATGAAGTTTAGCTTTGCAGTTTGGCTTCATATCTTCTAGAATGCGCGCATGACTTCCTCACACGACGAACCCGTTTCCGAACTGGCCGGCGCGCTCGCGGGCGACCTGCGCGCGCTGGTCGGCAAGCTGCGCCGGCGTATGCGCGAGCAGGGCAGCGCGGGCGATTTCACGCCGTCGCAGATTGCCGTGCTGCTGCGGCTCGAACGCGACGGCGCCGCCACCGTGTCCAGTCTCGCGCGCGCCGAAGGCATGCGTCCGCAGTCGATGGGCACGATCGTGGCCGGGCTGGAGGCGCTGGGGCAGATCGAAGGCGCGCCGGATCCCGCCGACGGCCGCCAGACGCTCTGGTCGCTCACCGAGACCTTCCGGCGCTCGGTGCGCGCGAGCCGTGCGGCGCGCGAGGACTGGCTCGCGCACGTGATCGACGCGCGCCTGTCGGGCACCGAGCAGACGCAGCTCGCGCGCGCGGTCGTGCTGCTCAAGCGCCTCGTCGACGAGTGAGGCGCGCCGCATGAGCCAGCCAGACGATTCCTCCGATTCCTCCGAAGCCTCGACCGGCATGTTCCGTTCGCTGCGCAGCTTCAATTACCGCGTGTGGTCGGCGGGCGCGCTGGTCTCGAACGTCGGCACGTGGATGCAGCGCACCGCGCAGGACTGGCTCGTGCTCACCGGCCTCACGCATCACAGCGCGGCGGCCGTGGGTGTCGTCATGGGCCTGCAATTCGGGCCGCAATTGCTGTTTCTGCCGTGGTCGGGCTATGCCGCCGATCACTTCGATCAGCGCCGTCTGCTGATGTTCACGCAGGCCGCGCTCGGCGTGCTTGCGCTGCTGCTCGGCCTGCTCACGATCACGGGCACGGTGCAGCTCTGGCACGTCTACGTGTTCGCGTTTCTGTTCGGCAGCACCACCGCGTTCGATTCGCCGGTGCGCCAGACCTTCGTCTCCGAACTGGTCCGCGACGGCGATCTCGCCAACGCGGTCGCGCTCAACTCCACCTCCTTCAACGCCGCGCGCATGATCGGGCCGGCCGTGGCGGGCGTGGTGATCGCCTCGGTGGGTGTGGGCTGGGCGTTCGTGCTCAACGGGCTCTCGTTCATTGCCGTGCTGGTGTCACTCACGCGGCTGCGCACCTCGGAGCTGCGTCAACGCGCGCGCGCGAAGCCCAGGAAGGGCAGCCTCGTGGCGGGCTTTCGCTACGTGTGGTCGCGCCCCGACCTGAAGGCGATCGTGGTGATGCTGTTCCTGATCGGCACGTTCGGCCTGAACTTCCCGATCTTCATCTCGACGATGGCCGTGCGCGTCTTTCACGCCGATGCGGGCGGCTACGGCCTGCTGTCGTCGCTGATGGCGGTGGGCACGGTGTCGGGCGCGCTGTTCGGCGCGCATCGCAGCCGCCCGCGCTTCGAGTCGCTGCTGATCGCGTCCGCGGTGTTCGGCGTCGGCTGCGGGCTCGCGGCGATTGCGCCGAGCTACGGGTGGTTCGGCGCGGCGCTCGTGCTGATCGGCGTGGCGGCGCTCACGGTCACGACCGAGACCAACAGCCTGATGCAGCTGTCGACCGAGCCGTCGATGCGCGGACGCGTGCTGGCGATCCGGCTCGCGGTGGCGCTGGGCGGCACGCCGATCGGCGCGCCGATCGTCGGCTGGGTGGCCGATCATCTGGGGCCGCGCTGGGCGCTCGCCGTGGGCGCGGCGTCGGGGATCGCGGCCGCGGCGGTGGCGGCGCGGGTGATGTGGCGGGAGAAGGCGGGCGATTCGGGCGATTCGGGCGATTCGGGCGAGACCGGGCGCGAGGCTTAGCGAGGCCGTCTCTGCCCGGCGCGCGCCGCGCCCGCGTTCTGGACTATAGGCCGAATGTCCAGACAGGATCGACATCAAGATTCGGCATGCGCGAAAGCGATTCCAGGACGCGCCGGCGGGCATGCTGCTCGATCCGGCAAAAACGTTATTGGCCTGCTTTCGTTGTGCGTGTGTTCTAGCGATGGCGCGGAATTAACCTACTTGCCAAATTAACCGAGTAGGTTAAAATTCCGATGGAAAAGCGCACCCCGCATTGCAAACTTTCGCGGATTCACGAAATGGTGCGGGCAGGGCATGTCCGCGCCACACGCAGCGCTTACGAAGGCGCGCTCGAATTGGGCATTCACGATCTCTCTGGCATGTGTGCGGTCGTGCTGCGCCTCGTACCCGGCGATTTCCACAAGAGCATGACGACCCATGCCGATCATCGCGTGTGGCAAGACGTGTATCGCACGACCGTCGAGCAAGGGCGGGGCGTGTATCTCAAGTTGACCGTCGTCGACGACGTGCTGGTCGTCTCGTTCAAGGAGTGGTGATCGTGAAATGTCCGGCCTGTGGCGGCGCGAATCTGGTCCGTGAGACGCGCGACCTGCCTTACACCTATAAGGGCGAGGCGACCGTCATTGCATCGGTGACGGGCGACTATTGTCCGGCGTGCGGCGAGGCGGTATTCGAACGCGCCGAAGGTGACCGTTACGCCGGGCGCATCGCCGCGTTTCAGCGCGAAGTGAACGCCGCTTATGTCGATCCCGGCTTCATCTCATCGGTGCGCCGCAAGCTCAATCTCGATCAGCGCGAGGCCGCCGAGATTTTCGGCGGCGGCATCAACGCGTTTTCCCGTTACGAAAACGGCAAGACCAAGCCGTCGCTGGCGCTGGTGCAACTGCTCCGGCTGCTCGACCGTCACCCGGATCTGCTCGACGAAATCCGGGCGGCCTGACCCCCAATCCCCCCAAATTCATCCCGCCGTGCAATGTTTTGTGTCGCCCCCAAACACAGATACATTGCGATACAAACGCCGTCTCCCGCTGCGCTATAAAGCATCCATCGCCATTACACGCAACGAGGAGCCCGCATCATGGAAGCCAGCCGCCACACCGGCTCGTGTCACTGCGGCGCCGTGCGCTTCGAGGTCCGCACCGCGCTCGCGCCCGCCGCCCGCTGCAATTGCAGCCTGTGCCGCCGCAAGGGCGCGCTGATGTCGCCGCCGCTCGACGCCGCCGATCTCACCATCGTCGCGGGCGAGGATGCGCTCACGCTCTATCAGTTCAACACGCGCGTCGCGAAGCATTACTTCTGCAAGCACTGCGGCATCTATCCGTTTCATCAGACGCGTCTGGACCCGAAGCGCTGGCGCGTCAATCTCGGCTGCCTCGACGGCGTCGACGCCAACGCGCTCGAAGCCGGTCTGAACAACGGCGCGAGCCTGTCCGTCGTGGAGGACGCATGAAACGCCTGCTCGCTCTGTTCGCCCTGCTCGCGGGCGGTCTCGCGACCGAAGTCGCGCATCCGCTCTCATGCACGCTGATGTCGCCCGCGCGGCGCGAAAAACGCGAGGGCCGCAGCGGCGGCATCGCCCATCCCGACCGGCGCGGCGCGCGTCGGCAAACCCAGCCCGGAGTATGATCGGCGCATGGAAAAAATCGACCATATCCTGATCGTCGACGACGATCGCGGCATCCGCGAACTGATCGCGGGCTACCTCGAAAAGAACGGCATGCGCGTGAGCGTCGCGGCCAACGGACGCGAGATGCGCGCCGCGCTCGAGAACGGCGCGCCCGATCTGATCGTGCTCGACCTGATGATGCCGGGCGAGGACGGCCTCGTGCTCTGCCGCGATCTGCGCGCGAGCCGTTTTCGCACCGTGCCCGTCGTCATGCTCACGGCGCGCAGCGAGGAAACCGATCGCATCGTCGGGCTCGAAATGGGCGCCGACGACTACGTGCCGAAGCCCTTCGCCGTGCGCGAACTGCTCGCGCGCATCCGTTCGGTGCTGCGCCGCACGCGCATGCTGCCGCCCGGCATGCAGGTGACCGAAACCGCGCCGATGCTCGGCTTCGGCGAATGGCGTCTCGACACCACGGCGCGCCATCTGCTCGACGAGGAAGGCACGCTGGTCGCATTGAGCGGCGCGGAATACCGGCTGCTGCGCGTGTTCCTCGATCATCCGCAGCGCGTGCTCACGCGCGATCAGCTGCTCAATCTCACCCAGGGCCGTCAGGCCGATGCGTTCGACCGCTCGATCGACCTGCTCGTGAGCCGCCTGCGCCAGCGTCTGCGCGACGGCGCGCGCGAGCCGCGCTACATCAAGACGCTGCGCAACGAGGGCTATGTGTTCTCGTCGTCCGTCGACGTGATCGAAGGTTCGGCATGAGCACGGCCACGCACGATGCGGCTGGCGCGGTGCCGTCCGGCACGCGCGGCGGCGGTCCGCTGCACTGGCCGCGCTCGCTGTTCGCGCGTCTCGCGCTGATTCTCTGCGTGGGCCTCGCGCTCGCGCAGACGCTCTCGGTCTGGCTCACGCTCACCGAACGCGACGAGACCACCGCGAACATGATGATGGATTACGTCGAGCGCGAAGTCGCCAGTTCGGTGGCGCTGCTCGACAATCTGCCGCCGCCCGAGCGCGCGGCCTGGCTGCCGCGTCTCGCGCGCCGCAGCTATCAGTTCCTGCTCGATCCGGGCGTGCCCGGCGTCGCGCCCGATGCGGCACTGTCGCGGCGCTACGAGACGGCGATCGAGCGCGGCATCGGCAAGCATTACGCGCTGACGGTCAATGCGATTCCCGGCGACGACGAGCATTTGCAGGTGCATCTGCGTCTCTCGGACGGCTCGCCGCTGACGATCGACGTGCATCCGATGAGCTCGCTGCCGCTGTCGCGCTGGCTGCCGCTCGTGCTGGTCGGGCAGCTCGTGGTGCTGGCGCTGTGCTGCTGGCTGGCGGTGCGGGTGGCGACGCGTCCGCTCGACGCGCTCGCGCGCGCGGCCGACGGTCTCGGTCCCGATCTCAAGGCCGAACATCTCGACGAGCACGGTCCATCGGAAGTGGCGCGCGCGGCGCGGGCGTTCAACGCGATGCAGGCGCGTATCGCGGGTTATATGGCCGAGCGCATGCAGATTCTCGCCTCGATCTCGCACGACCTGCAGACGCCGATCACGCGCATGCGTCTGCGCGTCGACACCATGGACGACGACGAGCAGGGCGCGAAGCTGCGTCAGGATCTGCAGGAGATGGAGCAGCTCGTGAAGGAGGGCGTGGCTTACGCGCGCACGCTGCACGGCGCGTCGGAAGTGCCGGTGCGTCTCGATCTCGATGCGCTGCTCGACAGCCTCGTGTGCGATTACGTCGATGCGGGCAGCGATGTGGCCTACGACACGCGCACGGCCGTGGCCGTGGTGACACGCGCCAAGGCGCTCAAGCGCATCGTCGGCAACTTCGTCGATAACGCGCTGAAGTTCGCGGGCGCGGCCGAGATCGAACTGACCGCCGGGCCGGGCGGCAACGAAGTGACCATCGCGGTGCTCGACCGCGGGCCGGGCATCCCGGAGGAGTCGCTGGAGAAGGTGTTCGAGCCGTTTTACCGGCTGGAGACGTCGCGCAATCGCGGCACGGGCGGCACGGGTCTCGGGCTCGCGATCGCGCGTCAACTGGCCTCGGCGATGGGCGCGCGGCTCACGCTGCATAACCGCGTCGGCGGAGGGCTGGAGGCGCGGCTGGTGTTGAAGAAGGATGGGAACGCTTGAACACTTGAGCGGGCCGTGCCCGCGTTCTGCAAGTGCATGCTGAAAAACGGCGCCGCGACCCGGCGCCGTTTGCTTTTGCGAATCGCTGCGAGATCACGGTGTGGATCACCACGCCTGCCCGCGCCGCCGCGTGTCGTAATCCACCAGAACTATGGCGGCTCGCGCGCGTGCGCGTGAGGTATTGATGTGAGCATTGTCCGCCTCGGCGCGCACGCAACCGGCCACGACCTCATGCACACGACGACCCACGGCGGACCGCGCAACACGCTGCGCCGCGCGCTCAAGCAACCGTTGCTCAATGCCGTCGCTCGTCTGCCGGATGGCGTGCAGCGCGCCATGTTCGCGCCGCGCATGCGCCGCATCTGCATCCGTGTGCCGCTGCTGCGAGCGGTCTATTCGGGCTGTCTGCGCCGCCATCCGTTCGATCTGCAATACGGCATCGACACGAGCGGGCTCGTCGATGCGCAGGCGCTCCAGCGCGATCCCGGCCTCGTCGCGCAACTCAATCCGTACATGGGCTCGCAGCCCACCATCATTCGTCGCGCGATCGACACGCTCGGCGATATCGCGGGTTACACCTTCATCGATATCGGCTGCGGCAAGGGGCGTCCGCTGGTGGTCGCGTCCGAGTATCCGTTCGCGCGGGTGCTCGGCTACGACATCAGCGCCGACCTCGTGAAAACGGCCAACGACAACGCGCTCGCGATCGCGGGCCGCTTCGCGCATCGGCCGCCGATTCGCGCGGTGACGGCCAACGTCGCCGACCTCGTGCTGCCGCCCGGCGACGCGGTCGTGTTCATGTTCAATCCGTTCGGCCCCGAACTGATGGCGACGCTGCTCGCCAAGCTGGAAGCGGCGCTCGCGAGCGGCACGATCGGGCATCTGTTCGTGGTCTACGACAACCCCGTGTGCGGCGAGGTGTTCGACGGCTCGCCGCATCTGCGGCGCTGGTTCGCGCGCATGTTCGCCTACGACCGCGGCGAGCTGGGTTTCGGGCCCGAGGAACGCGAGGGCGTGGTGATCTGGCAAAGCGTGCGCGGCGCGCGGCCCGATGCGTTCGCGGACCGCCATCGCCGCATCACGTCCCGCGACCGCATGAGCGCGTCGCTCGATTAGCGCGTGCTTTTTACGTCGGTTTTTGCCGCTGTTTTCTCTGCCGTTTTCGCTGCCGTTTTCGCGTCTTCCAAGCGTCTGGTAACGCTCAACGAGGAGTCCCGTGACGACCACCACGATCCCGCTGCCCGCCGCGTCCGCCACCACGACGCCGTTTCGCTTCGAAGTCCTGACCTGCGCGACGATCGAGGCGTTTCGCGCCTTGCAGCCGCAATGGCGCGCGCTGCTGGCGAAAAGCGAGGCCGTGTCGCCGTTCGTCGATTTCGCCTATGCCGAGCTGGCCGCCGAACGAGCGCTTGCGAACGGCGCGGTCGTCGAAGTCGCGGCGGTCTACGAGGAACTCGACGTCTGCGTGCTCTGGCCGGTCGCGATCGAGCGCCGGGGCGTGCTGCGCTGCGCGCAGCCGCTCGGCAGCGGTTGCGGCGAGGAATACGGCGGCCCGCTGATCGCCGATACGCGGCGCGCCGAGTTCTACGAAGCGGCCGTGCGCGCGGTCCGGCGTCTTCATGCCGACCTGCTGAGCGTGCCGATGCTCGAAGAGGGCAGCGCGTTGCAGCTCGCGCTCGCCGCCGCGCCGCAATCGTGGGTGCGCCGCCGGCTGCCCGCGCGCTGGCGCGAGATGCCGGGCTTTGCGATCGGTTTGCGCGCCTACGCCGACTGGGACGACTATCTCGCGACGCGTCATTCGTCCTTGCGCGCGGCCCTGCGCGCGAGCCTCAAGCGGCTCGGCAAGCTCGGTCACGTGAGTTTCGACTGGTGCGCGAACGCGGAGGAAGCGCATGACGTGCTCACCTGGCTGTTCGCGAACAAGCGCCGCTGGGCGCTGGCGCGCGGCATCGATTCGCCGTATCTGATGGACGACAGCGTGCGCGATTTCTTTATCGAACTGGCGCAGCGCATCGACCTGTCACGCACGCCGCTGGTCGCCTGCGTGAAGGTGGAGGGGCGGCCCGTGGCGGCGTCGGTGAATCTCGTCGGCGCGCAGTCGGTCGAGTATTTCATCACGACCTACGACGAAGCGTTCGGGACGTATTCGGTCGGCAATCTGCTGGTCGAATTCATCGCGCAATGGGCGCACGCGCACAGGCGCGATTTCGATTTCCGTCCGCTGCACGGCGATTACAAGCTGCGCTGGGCGGACCGGCACTCGCGCCACGAATCGCGGCTCGTGGTGCTGCGGGCGCGCGGACGCCTGATCGAAGGGCTCTTGCTGGCGCGCGTCGCGAAGCGCGTGGGCCGCAAGCTGCTGTCGATCGTGCGCTCGCGCAGGAAGCGCGAACGCAGCGAGTGAGTCGCCGATAGTCGGGCTAAGCGCTTCAGGACAGCATTCGCGAAATCGCTCACGACGCCATTCACGACGCCAGCGGGATGAACACGTTGAACTGGCCTTCGTCGGGGTGACGCGAGCGATGACCCTTGCCCGTCGTGTCCTCGCAGAGCACGACCGTACCGGGTTCGCAGTGGCGCTTGTCGCCGTCGCTGGTTTCGAATTCGACCCAACCCGTCATCCAGATCACGAATTGCCGCACGGGCGTGGTGTGCCAGTCGGCTTCCTTGAGCCCGGCGGGCACCCAGCCGAAGCGCACGGCTTTCGCGGGCTCCCACGTCGAAAGATAGATCGGCGGAATGCCGGGAAAGAGTTCGAGCGGCGTGAGCGCAATGTCGATGTCCTCGAAATGGGACTCGCCCTGAGCGTCGGCATAGATGCGTAGGCATTTCATGAGGCGCTTCCTCCGGGCGGCCCCGAGCGGCCGCATGGAGGTCGATCATGCGCCGCGCGCTCCGATCGTGCAATTTGGGGCATGGCGCGCTGCAGCGCGTTCAGGCGTGTTTCGGGGCGCGTTTGTATCGGCATGTGTCCACGCCGCGCGCAGACACAGCGCCTTGCAAAAGTGCCGCACTGCGCAAACATGCCAGATACGTGCGGGGCGTCAAATACCTCCATGCCAGTCAGCGACGCCGAACACGGCGAAACGAAGCGGACTGGACGCCGCGCCCGACGCGCGGTTCATTCAACCGAACCTGGAGGTGAATACCATGAAGCTGATCCAATCCCTGATCGTCGCCGCTGTCGTTGCCGTTCCCGCTGCGCTTCCGGCCGCTGCGTTCGCGCAGTCGAATGCGCCCATCACGCGGGCGCAAGTGCGCGCGGAACTCGTGCAGCTGCAACAGGCGGGCTACAACCCGGCCGCCGATTACACGCAGTATCCGCAGAATATCCAGGCCGCGCTGGCGCGTGAAAGCGCGCAGAGCGGCGCGGCGGACGCGGCGTATGGCGGCGCGGCGAATGGATCGGCGAGCGGGGCGAAGGGCGTTTCGGTGTCGCCTGCTGCGCAGCAGGACGTGCCCGGTCTCGGCCCGATCTACGCGCACTCCTGATGTGTGGCGCGGCGTGTGCCGCCCGCGAGCGGCACGCGCACCCAGACGATGCCGTCGCGTTCGTGCGCCTCGTGGACGGCGGCGTGAATCGCCGCATCGCAGCGCGCCGAGGTCGTGCTGCTGATGAGGCGGATCTGCTGGCCGTTCACGTCGAAGCGCCAGCCGTGCGAGGCGCAGGCGATCAGGCCGCCCGTCACCTGGCCGTCCGACAAGGTCTCGCCGCGATGCGGGCAGCGGTCGTCCCAGACGTGGATGCCGCCTTCGCCGTCGCGCCAGACCACGAGCTTCGCGCCGTCGAGCGTGGCGGCGCGCGCGCTGTTGTCCGCCACGTCGGCGCTCGCGCACAGCGGCGTCCAGCGCGGCGCGGCGTCGTGCGAGGACGCGTCCAGCAGGGTCGATAACGGATTCAGCAGCGGATTCAACGGCTCATTCATCGGCGCAATTCAGAAAGCAGAAAGCCGGCGCGCGGCCGGCAGGTTCGCAAGGGAATCGTCCGATAGTAATGGATCGCGCCGCGGTTTGCCTCGCGCCATGCAAAAAGCCCCGGCAAGCCGGGGCTTTTGTTCATCGAGGCTGAATCGGCCGATGAAGCGACAGATGCATCGACAGATAACCCGGCCGATAAACCGGCCGATAAATCAGCGCCGCATCACGACGACAGCTTCACCGACACGCCCGTCGACGTATACACCGGCGTGGCCTTGAAGCCGTCGACGGTCACGCTCGTGAAGGACTTCGTCGCGCCGCCGCCTTCGATCAGGTCGAGCGTGTCGCCGGCCTTCGGCGTGTAGCCGTTGACGAACTTCACGTGCAGCGCGCCGCCCGCGATCGTGAGCTGGCCGCCCACGCGCAGACGTCCGCCGCCGTTGCCGTCGATATCGAGTTCGAGCGTGGTGTTGGCGAGCTGCGTGTACTTGCCCGTCACCGCGACCGGCGCGCTGGCGCTCACGGCCACGCCGCCGGCGCCCACGTAGACGTCGCCGCTGCCGAATGCGTTCGCCGAGCCTGCCGCGAGCACGCCGCCGCTGATCTGCGTGCCACCGCTATAGCTGTTGTTGCCCGCGAGCGTGAGCGTGCCGCTGCCTTGCAGCGTGAGCTTGCCCGTGCCGGCGATGTCGTTGCGCCAAGTGTCGGCGGCGTTGAAGCCGCCCTGGGTGGCGTCCATCGACACGACCACGTTGCCGTTGAACTGGCCGTAGCCGTCGCCGGCCGCGAACATGTTCAGGCGGCCCCAGCCTTCGGCGTCGTCCATCACCGGATAGCCCGAGGCGAGTTCCGTCGTCTTGAGCACGACGCGGCGCTGGTCGGCGCTCAGGTACGGGAAGCGCGTTTCGAGCAGCACTTCGGCGCCCTTGGGCACGACGGGCGGCGCTTCGGTCGACTCGATCGGCGAGAAACCGAAGGTCATGCGGCGCGCGAACTCGGTCTTGTTGGTCGCGTAGTCGGCGAAACGGTCGGTCGTGGCCGTGCCCGAATGCGCGTAGGCGGAGAAGCTCGTCGCGGTGGTGCCCGTGGCCTGCATCAGCGCGCTGTGCGCCTGCGTGTAGGCCGCGCTCTTGAGCGTGGCGTTGGCCGGATCGTAGAGATTCGCGGCCGTGGCGGCGAGCGCGAACATGCGGCCGCCGATCACGTCGAGCGGCGAGTGCATGCCCGCGAGAATGCGGTTCTCGCCGAGTTCGAGACCGCGGCTCGCCATTTCCTGGAAGCGTTCGGGCACGACGTAGGCCATCGTCATCGCGTCGCGCATCGCTTCGGCTTCGTGGCCGCTGATGAAGCCGCCGTCGGTCGACGGCGTGGTGCTGATCGCGGGCACGAGCGTCGGATCGACCACCACGGCGGTGCTCCAGCGGAACGGGCGCGCGTACTTGTAGAAGCGCTTGGCCGGTTCCGTCGAGGCGTTGTTGCCCATCGTGGTGAGCAGATCGACGACCTTGCCGAAGGTGGCGTTGGTCGTGCTGCCGACGCCGACGTTGTTGCCCGAGTCGTTGTAGAGCGTCGTGGTGGCGTCGGACGGGATCGACGTGATGCTGGTGGTCTGCTGCGCCGCCGTGCGCCAGGCGCTCGTGAGCGGGCCCATGCCGTCGGTCACGCTGTAGCCCTTGCCGCGACGGTCGTCGTAGTAGGCCGCGTCGGCCTGCGCCTGGGTGCGCTGCGTGGTGGCGTTGACCACGTACTGCACGTTCGCCGTGTGCACGGTGTTGTTGAGCACGGCGCCGCCGGGCGTGCCGTCGTTGGGCAGGCCGGTCCACGTCGATTGCGTGACGGCGGGGAACGAGCCGTTCGCGGCGGCGCTCACGCCCGCGTCGACGAGCAGCGTCAGCGGCTGCCAGATGTCGAGGAAGCGCGCGCCCACGCGCACGCCCGCGTTGGTCGCGAGCGTCGCGTAGCGCGCGTCGCCGCGCTGGTTCGTCGCGATGTTGTCGACGAAAGCGGGCACGTCGGGAATCGGCGCGTTATCGACGAAACCGGGGTCGGCGGGCGCGGCGGGAATCGCGCTCGTGGTCGTCGCGGCGTCGTGACTGCCGCCGCAGGCGGCCAGCGCGGCGAAGCTCGACAGCACCGCGAGGCGCAGGGGAAGAAGGCGGCGCGAAGCGCGGCGGTGTGAAGCGGACATCAGGGAACTCCGTCGTCGTGGTTAACGGCGGCGGATTATGGTCATGCCCCATTACTCGCGAATTACAGAAATATTTCGTAAGTGTTAATCCGTTCACTATCTGAAAGTCGGAAAGGCGGCGATAAAGGGCGAAAGCCGCGCCATGAAAAGGCTTTAAACGGATTGAGCCGCGCGGGAATAGCGAATCGAAACAAGGCTCTAATTGCGCGTTTATTTTTGCGTGCTGGCCGATTTACGCGCGCGCGGCGTGCCGGCGGCAGCGCCCGCGCCCGTGGCGGCCAGACGCGGCGACACCATTTGCTTACCGCGATGGCGGACTTCCTTACTGAATTCGAGGCAGGTCTGCGTCATCAGATCGGTCGAGCGATAGACCATATAGACGTCGTAATCCGGCAATTCGTCGCGGATCGGCAGCGGCTTGAGCGCGTCGGGATTGAGCACGAGCGGGCCGGTGCGCCCGTAAAACACGAAATCGGACCAGACGCTGATGACGTCGGTGCAGGTCGCGAGCTGCAAGCCGAGCAGATTCGAACTGCTGAGCACGACGTTGCGCGGCATCTCCAGCCGATGCAGGCGCATCAAACTCGCGAGCGGGCTGCCGGGATCGTCGAGCGGATCGAGTGAGAGCCATTCGGCGTCCATCAGCGAGCGGATGCGCGTGGTGCGCCCGAGCGGATGGCCGGGCCGCGCGGCCACCAGCATGCCCACCGAAAAGAGCGGCTCCCACTGGAAGGCGTTCGTGCCCGGGCCGCTGTTGGTGGAGATCAGCGCGATGTCGAGATGGCCTTCGCGCAGACCTTCGAGAATCTGCTGCGGGCGCATTTCATAGGCGTGAATCGCCACGCCCGGATAACGCGCGCGAAACGCGGCGATCGCCTCGGGCAAGGGGCCGCTCGACGCGACGGCAGAAAAGCCGATGTTCAGTTGCGCTTCGGCGTGGCCGCGCATCGACTCGATGTCTTCGAGCGCGTGCCGCAATTCATGCTCGACCACGCTCGCGCGCTTGACCAGCGCGCGGCCGTAGGGCGTGAGGCTCACGCCGCGCACGGAGCGCGAGATCAGCGTCACGCCGAGTTCGCGTTCGAGTTCGGCGATGGCTTTCGAGAGCGCGGGCTGCGAAACGTGCAGGCTGCGCGACGCGTTGTGCATGCTGCCGTGCTGCGCGAGCGCGAGCAGGACGCGCAACTGATGCAGTTTCATCGGCGGGCGTCCTCGCGCGCGGTGACGATGCCGGTCGATCGGGAATACAGCGGGCGCTCGTGATGCATGGCAGGCCGATTGTTGGAGGTCGAAAGACGGATTGTGAAGTCTTTCGTCGGCGCTGAGAAGCGGGCGATATCCCGACCAGGCTAGAGCGTCGGCTGCGAATCCGCCGATGCGCGTGTGTGCGCCTGCGCGCGATTCTGGCCGATCCAGCGCACGAGCTCCTGCGCCGCCATCGCCTTCGCGTAGTACCAGCCTTGCCCGTACTGCACGCCTCGTTCGCGCAGCCACGCGGCCTGCGCCGCCGACTCGACGCCCTCGGCCACGATCTCGACATTCAGCTCGTGCGCCATCGCGATGATATGCGGCGCCACGACGCTCGACGCGCTCTCCTGGACGACCGTATCGACGAACGATTTGTCGATCTTCAGGACATCGACTTCGAAGGTCTGCAGGTAGGCGAGGCTCGAATAACCGGTGCCGAAATCGTCGATATAGACGGGATGGCCCGCTGCCCGGAAGGCGGCGATCACGCCGCGCGTGGTGTCGTGATTCATGAAGCTGCGCTCGGTGGCCTCGATGCGGATCTGTTGCGGCGCGATGCCTGTTCCGGCCAGCGACGCATCGAGCCGGTTCAGAAAGCGCAGGCTCGACAGGTCCTCGGCGCTCACGTTGATCGTGACATAGAAGGCCGGATTGGCGACCAGCAGCGAAACCAGTTGCGCGAGGGTCTTTTCCAGCACGAGATCGGTCAGCGGCTGAATCAGACGGTTGTCTTCGGCGACGCGCACGAAGACGTCGGGCGAGATGGCGCGGCCATTGAGCGTCCAGCGCACCAGCGCTTCGACGCCGACGCATTCGCCGTCGGCGAGCCGCACGACGGGCTGATACACCACGTCGATCTTGCGGCGCGCGATGGCCCATTCGAGCGTGGCGGGAAACGACAGTTGCCGCGTGATGCGCCGATAGACCAGCCAGCCGAATGCGGCCGCCACGACGACGCCGACGGCGAGCCAGGTCGCGAGCACCTTGGGCCAGTCGCCGAGCACGCTGCCGCGCGGCGACCGGACGACGACGCCGAGCGGACGCGTCGCCGATTGCGCCACCGCGTAGTACCACTGATCACTTTTCACGTCGCCGCCGTACTTCCACGCATCGAGCATTTCGGCGGGATCGACGCCGGGCGAAATCGCCATCAGCGTGCCGGTCGTGATCTGGATTGCGGCGATCGGACGCCGCGCCGGATCGATGAGATCGACATAGGAACCGGAATCGACCGACACGTAATTGCCATTGCGGCCGATCTGAATGTCCTTGCGCACGTCGCTGAGCGGACTCTTCTGGCGGAACCAGACGAGATAGCCATCGGCGCTGCGATAGTCGGGCGGCGGCAACGCGATATTTTTCGTGCTGATGTCGCCGAGCAGCGGCGAGCAGAGATAGTGGCCGTCGCCATACGCGCCCGCGTCCTGGACGTAGCGATAGTTGTAGACCACGCGCGCCGCCTGATGCAGCCGATCCGGCGAGCAGACCGGACCGGGAATGCGGTCGAGATCGGAGAGCGCGGCGAAGGCCTGATACGTCACGAGCTCCGCGCGCATGACCGCCTTGTTTGCAAACTCACGCAGTTCCTCGCGGTCGCGGCTCTCGGCGTCCTTGCTGGCGACATAGACGCTGATGAGCACCGGGCCGATCGTCGCGAGACAGCCGAGGGCAATCGAAGCCGAAATCAGCGTGAGGCGCTTGATCATGTCGAAGCCGTATCGGTGAGGGGGATGGCAGGGAATTCGCTTTATGTCGCTGTCTCGACAACATCAGCCTGAAGCATAGCGTTTTGCGCTCCGTTTTCAACGAATGCAGACATTGCAATGGCGATAATGCGAGGCAGGTATTTTTTTGGTGCACCAGGTCTTCAGTGCTTCGACAGCGAACGCGGTTTCGGCTCTGGCGGGGTGAGCGAGATCGCGTCCAACGCTGCGAGCCCAAGCTATGCGGACAAGGCCCGTTGGCGGCGGGCCTTGAGGCTGAGATCGCAGTGCGATGCTCGCCGGGTGGAAGATCCGTGACGTGGCGATGTTGATTGATTAGCGCGTGTGAAGACGTGTTGCCGGACGCTCGCTCATATCCCTGAGTGCCACCAGGCGATCGAATTCGTCCTCTTAAATTGCGCTCCCGCGCAGGTCGCGCCCGGAGCAACTGCGGTCCTGACTGCGTTTCGCTACGAGTGCAACCCGACGCACATTCATCCCGAGCAGGCATGCGAGGACGAACGGCGCGACCTGAAGATGCAAGGCGCTGGCGAGCGGACTCATGACCACCGGCAATAGCCAGGCGGCGACGAGCACCTCCCGTTCGCCGCGCAACCAGCCATCCCGCAACCCGATCAGCGCCAACCAGGCAATCGGAAAGGCCAGCCACGCAAGGTCGTAGTCGAACACATACGGACTCACGAGGAAGGTGGCCGTCATCAACGCCGCTCCGCGCAATCCCCAATCCTGGGAACGCCGCCACACGAACCAGACAGCGAGAACAGCGCATCCCGCGCCGATCGCATGGACGAGGTATGCGCTACCGACAGGCGCACCGAGCAGGCGCATCAAGGCGAAAGCGGTCGGCATCTTCGGCCAGGGCAGAAAGCCGCCCTCGAGAAATACGCGTGCATAACGAAGACTTCCGAGGCAGGCAGTCAGCGTGGGCGTCCCTAGCGTCAGCGAGCCGAGCGCCAGAAAAATCACCGCCGTCGTCGCCGCCGCGATGATCGCGCGCCACGCACCAATCGCCAGCAAGGCGACAGGAAACAGCAGCGCGAGATGGGGCTTGATGGCGAGGAGTCCGATGAACACACCGGCCAGAACGGGGCGCCGCTTCAGGCAGAGCACGGCCGCTGCCGCCAGGGTCGCAGTCAGAAACGCATTCTGGCCATGAAAGATATTCATCCATAGTCCAGGGAAGGCCGCTATGCACCACTTTGCATGCGTATTCCAGACGACGCGGCGCAATGCCAGCAAATACAGGCATAACGTCGGCAAGATGAAGGCCCAATACGCAACGATATAAGGCAGCAATGCCAAAGGCAAAACGAGTAAATAAAAAGTCGGCGGGTAATACCACACGAAAACCGATTGCGATGCCGGTACGCCGATCTTTTCAGCCGCGAACAATAGCGGGATCTGGTAGGCGTCCGCGGCGTGTCCCGCAAGTGCGAGATGCGATGCGGCCCAAAACGTGATGAAGTCGTAGCCGAGTGGCTTGCCTTTCATGTCCACCATGTCTTTCGACATCACGATCCAGCAAATGGCTGCGAGTATGAACATACCCAGCAAGATGCGAGGGTAATTCGTGAAGCGCTCCCGATCCAGCCAATGGTGTTTGATGGACATGTGGTACTCCCCCGATTGTTTTCTTTTCTATGAAGAGACTGGCCGCGGCAGCGATCGTCCGGGGCGAAACGCTGCGTGACGGGCTGTCTCTCACTAATAGTTAAGTGCAAGCATTGCCATTCGGTCCGTGTGTGCTGATCGCATCTTGATTCGGCGCGATCGTGCTCCGCCTGACCGATGCGAGGTCATTGCGCAGTCACAGACTAGGGCGCTGCGTGAGTGGAGTCTGTCGGGGATTATCCTGAGACTTTGAGCGCTTCCTAACATTATTCGTCTCGCATGGTGTTGCGGCTCGGTATGCGTGCCCTAGCCGTTTTTAGCGCGCCACGCCATCAGTCCCACGGCCAATGAATCCCGACCCCGCCTCGCAACGCCGATCCGACTGTCCACCATCCGCGTCACTCAGGCGC
Source organism: Paraburkholderia sp. J94 (assembly GCF_905220285.1). Lineage (NCBI taxonomy): Bacteria > Pseudomonadati > Pseudomonadota > Betaproteobacteria > Burkholderiales > Burkholderiaceae > Paraburkholderia > Paraburkholderia sp. J94. Next base: position 433,835 of record NZ_CAJMZH010000001.1, read on the forward strand.
TCGCCGCAACAAGGGCAATCGGGATCCGGCTGAAGCGCGATGCGATTGAAGCGCATGCCGAGCAAGTCGAGTTCCAGAAGCGTGCCCGTTAGCGGCTCGCCGATTCCGAGAATCAGCTTGATGGCCTCCGTCGCCTGCAAGACGCCGATCACACCGGGCAGCACGCCCAGCACGCCCGCCTGCGAGCAATTGGGCGCGAGCGCGGCGGCGGGCGGCAGGGGAAACAGGCAGCGATAACAGCCGCCTCGCGCGCGCGCCGGCCAGAACACCGCGACCTGCCCGTCGAATGACTGCACCGCGCCGTACACGAGCGGAATCTGCAGTGCCGCGCAGGCATCGTTGACGAGATAGCGCGTGGCGAAATTATCCGAACCGTCGACGACGACGTCGTGGTCGCGCAGCATCGCGTTGGCATGGTCCGTATCGAGCCGCGTGCGTCGCGCCGAGATCGCAATGCGCGGATTGATCGCGAGGAGCGCGCGCGTCGCCGAATCGACTTTCGGCACGCCGATGTCGGCGTCCCGATGCAGGATCTGGCGCTGGAGGTTGCTGCGCTCGACCACGTCGTCGTCGATCAGCGTGATGTGGCCGACACCGGCGGCGGCGAGGTAGAGCGCCGCGGGCGATCCGAGTCCGCCCGCGCCAATCAGGGCGACTCGCGCCGCGCCGAGCGCGCGCTGGCCTTCGAGTCCGATTTCCGGCAAGCGCAGGTGCCGCGCATAGCGCTCCAGAAATTCGGGGTCGGCCGCCGCGGCGCTCATCGGCAGTTGCGCCGCCTGCCAGGCCTGCGTGCCGCCCCGTACCGATGCGAGCCGCGTGTAGCCGCATCGTTGCAGCGCCTCGGTGCATTGACGCGAGCGCACGCCGCTCGCGCAAATCAGCATGACGGGCGCGTGGAGATCGGCGAGCCATTGCGCGGGCGCGGCTTCGAGTTCGGCGCGGCTGACGCCGATGGCGCCCTCGGCCATGCCCGCCGCGCGCTCGCCGCTCTCGCGCACGTCGATCAGGATCGCGCCGGTTTGCTGGCGCGCGTGCGCTTCCTGGGGAAGCAATTCGTCGATCGGGGTCTGCATGGTGTGCCTCCGTGCGCCGCCTGTGTCGGGGTCAGGCAACGCTCACGAGTCGGGTGAATTCGCGCAGCAGATCGTAGCCGTCCCAGACCGGATCGAAGGCGAGCGCGCCGCCGAGCGGCACGATGCGGTCGAGCGCGCGTCCGCCCAGCCGCTTCGCGAAGTCGCTCATGCGTGCCGCCGTGAAGCCGTAGTAGCTCAAGGTCTGGTCCTGGCGCAGCAGCAGCGCGGCCAGTTCGTCGAGCGAGTCAAGCCGGCGCTGCGCGAAGCTGCCTGTGCCGAGCCAGCGGCGCGGCGGCGCGGCGCCGGGCGCGAGATCGACTTGCGCAATGGCGTTGCCGCAGAAACGGATCGCATCCACTTGCGCGTCGACGGCCAGGCCGTAGGTCGCGACCTGCTTTTCGATGGCCATGGCGGCGTCGAGTTGCGGGCCGCGCGCCTCGATGACTTCGGTGAGCGCGGCGAAAAACGCGTGTTGCGCACGCGCGACCTCGGGCGCGGCGCCGATCCAGAAGATCGTGCCCGGCGATGCACAGGCCGCCTGGCCAAATAGATAGGCATCCGTATGAAAAAATTCGGCGGCGCGGCGTTGGGCGGGCGCGTCGTCGGCGAGATAGGCGGCTGCGTCGATCACGGCGAAGGAGCTGCGGTTGGGGAACGTCAGATCGCGCGCGTGAGGTGCGATCGGTGCACGGCGGATCTGCTGGATCGCCGCGTCGCCGCCCCAGAGCACGCGCAGATCGCAGGCCGACGACAGCGCGGCGGTCGTCGCCTCGTCGGTGCGATCGTAGCTGGCGATGCGCTGTGTCGCGGCGATGACGGGCGCGGCGTCGCGCGCGGCATCGTTCAAGATGTCGAGCACGGGCTGGAGCACCGCGCCGCCGCGCGTGGAGATCCGCACGACGTTGCAGTTGCCCGCGAGCGCGGCCAGCGCCCACGAGTACATGAAGACGGTGTCGGCGTTCCCGGGCGCGACATGAAACAGCAGGCCGCGCGGAAAACGCAACTGGCGTGGTCCCGATTCGAGCCGCGCCAGTTCCGTTTCAAGGCGCTTGCGCCGCAGGAACGCGCCCAGCGGCGCGAGTTCGGGAAACGCGCGCGCGAGCGCGGGCTGGCGCAGGCGCTGGCCGACTTCATCGAGGAAATCGAGCACGCGCGCGTCGCCGGTCGCGAGCGGCGGCGCGGCGCGCTCGCGCAGCAGCGGCGCGAGCAATGCGTCGGCGTCGCACGCGTGCGAGAAGGGGAACAGCACGGAGATCATGCGGCCGTCCCGTCGATGCTGCGTGGGGCAACAGCGGGGTGCACAGCGGTGTCCAACGCGGCATGCGCGGCCGCCGCGAGCATCCGGTAATCGACCTTGCCGTTGCTCAGCACCGGCAGATGCTCGATCGCGCGCGCTTCCACGCCACGGCGATTCAGACGCAGCCGCTCGGCCACGCTGCGCGCGAGGCGATCGAGCCGCGCCGGGTCCGGCTCGCCTTCGCACCACAGCACGATGGCGTCGTCGTCGCGCGACACCGCCGCGCTCGCGCCCGGCGCGCCCGCTTCCGAGGCGAAGCGCTCGACCGCGTCGAGATTGATGCGCAGGCCGAAGATCTTGGCCATCCGCTTGAGGCGGCCTTCGAGAAACAGATAGCCATGCGTGTCGAAATGGCCAATGTCGCCGGTCTGCAGCACGCCGTGGTGCTCGTCGCCGAGCGAGAGTGCGGCGGCGTCGTCCGCGTAGCCCATCATCACGCTGGGCCCGTGAAAAATCACTTCGCCGCTGATGTCGGGCGCTTGCGTATCGACGCCGTCCTCGGTGCGGATCGTCAGACGCGCGCCCGGCACGGCCAGTCCCACCGACGCGCTGCGCGCGTGCAACTGGTCGGCGGGCAGCACCGCCATGCGCGCGGTCGCCTCGGTCTGCCCGTACATCAGATGGAATCGGCCGCCGACGCGCTCCATGTCGCCCGCCACGAGTTCGGCGAGTTCCGCGCGCATGCGGCTGCCCGACTGCGTGAGCACGCGCAGCGACGGGTGCGCGCCGGGGCGCCAGTGAAGGCGGGCCAGCAGCTCGTAGGTGTGCGGCACGGCGGCGAAAGAGGTGGCTCGATGGCGGTCGACGGCGCTCCAGAATCCCGGGCTGATGACAGGCTCCGCCGTCACCAGCACCGTGGCGCCAGCGGCGAGATGGCTGTTCAGCACCGAGAGCCCGTAGCCGAGATGAAACGGCAGGCTCGTCGGCGCCACGTCGTGCGCGCCGATGTCGAGCGCGGCGACGATCGCATGGGCGTTGGCGAGCACGCCCGCACGCGAGAGGCGCACCATGCGCGCGGCGCCGGTCGAGCCCGAGGTGGTCATCAGCAAGGCCAGCTCGGGGTGTGTCGGCGCGGCGCGTTCGATGCGGCGCAGGCCGTGCTGCGTGCGTTCGTAGCCGATGGGCAGGCGATCGGGCGGCGCATGGTCTTGCCAGACGCCGGCGGGCTGGAAGCGCTCGCACAACTCGGCAAGCGTGTCCGAATCCGCGTCGGGGGCGAGCAAGGCGACGGGCCGATGCGCGTGCAGCGCGGCGAGGTAGCGGCAGACGCTGTCGATGTCCCATCCCACGGGCAACAGCAGCAGCCCCGCTGAAAAGCCGCGCAGCTCGCGGCTCATGGCCTCGATGCGCGCATCGAGGTCGCCGCCGCGCAGGGTCGCGCCGCTCGCGGTGTCGATCAGGCAGGCTTGGGCGCCGAACGGGTTCATAGGACGAGTCCTCCATCGATGCCGAGCACCTGGCCCGTGACGAACGACGCCTGATCGCCGAGCAGGAAGGCGATCACGGCCGCGACTTCGGCGGCGCTGCCGACGCGCCGCAAGGCCGTCTGCGCGCAGCGAGCCTCGATCAGCGCGGGCGGCAGGTCGGCGATCAGGTCGGTGTCGATCAGCCCGGGCGCGACCGCGTTCACGCGGATGCCCAGCGGGCCCAGTTCGCGTGCGGCGCTGCGCGCGAGCGCGCCCATTGCCGCCTTGGTGGCCGCGTAGACGCTTTGCCCGGCCGCGCCGCATTCGCCGACGAGCGAGGCGAGCAGGACCATCGCGCCACGGCGGCGGCGCATCATGACCTTCGCGGCCGCCTGAAGCGCTTCGACAGCGCCGAGCAGATTGATATCGACGATCTCGCGCGCAACCGGCGCGTCGATCAAGCCGAGCGGCGTGCTTTTCATGACGCCCGCGCTGATCACGAGTGCGTCGAGGCCGCCGTGCCGCGTCGCCACCGCGCGCACGGCCGGTCCCACCGAGGCGAGGTCGCGCAGGTCGAGTTCGATGCCTTCGGCTAGCACGCCATAATCGTCGGCGATGCGTCGCGCCTGGGTCTCGGCGGCTTGCTGCCGCGTGCCCGTCAGCACGACGGTCGCGCCGCCCGCGGCCAGTTCGCGCGCGGTCGCAAGGCCGATGCCGCGCGTGCCGCCGATCACCAGCGCGACGCGTTCGGCGCGGCTTGAAGGTTGGGGCTGCGGTTGCGGTTGCGGCGATGAGTCGTTCGATCCGGTCATGGTGCGGGGTGCTCCCGAGGTTGGCGCGCGGCGCTCACAGCGTGGGGGCCGAAGTCAGAGGCCGGTCACATGAAATCCGCCGTCCGCATGCACGATTTCGCCGGTGGTGGCGGGCAGCCAGTCGGACAGCAGCGCGACGCAGGTGCGCGCCACCTTGCCGGTATCGGCGGTGTCCCAGCCCAGCGGCGCGCGCGCCTGCCACGCGGCGGCGATCTCGTCGAAGCGCGGCTCGCCGCGCGCGGCGGCGGTCCGCAGCGGCCCCGACGCCACGAGGTTCACGCGGATGCCGCGTGGTCCGAGTGCGCAGGCGAGATAGCGCGCCGCGCCTTCGAGGCCGGCCTTCGCCACGCCCATCCAGTCGTAGCCCGGCCAGGCCACGGAGGCGTCGAAATCGATCCCGACGATGGCGCTGCCGGGCGGCATCAGCGGCGAGAGCGCATGCGCGAGCGCCGGCAGCGACCATGTCGACACCTGCAGGGTGCGCGCCGCGTCGTCCCAGTTCGCCGCGACGAAGTCCGCGCCGATCGCGCCCGGCGGCGCCCACGCGATCGAATGGACGATGCCGTCCACGCGCGGCACGAACTCGCGCGTGCGCTCGGCGAGCGAGGCGAGTTGCGCGGCGTCGGTCACGTCGAGTTCGATGACGGGCGGCGGGTTCGGCAGACGCTGCGCAACGTGTTCGACCATGTGCAGCCGTCCGTGTCCGGTGAGCACGATCCGCGCGCCCTCGTGCTGGGCGCGCTGCGCGACGCCGAACGCGATCGAGGCATGGTTGATCACGCCGGTGATCAGCACGCACTTGCCGTCGAGCAGCCCGCTCATGGCGCGCGCGCCGCGCTGGCGGGCGCGTCCGGCGCCGTGTCGGAGCAGCCGCGCGCTTCGGCTTTCGGCAGCCGACCGAGCACCGAAAAGCGCTTGCCGGGCCATTCGCCGTCGTCGATGCCGTGAATCACGCCGAGATCCTCGGTGAGCAGGATGTGGCCGGGATGCGTGCGCGGCGCGGTGCTCAGGACTTCGAGTACGCCGGGTACGCCGATCGCGGCCTCGCGCCAGGTCTGCGGATCGCGCACGATGACGTCGGCGAACGGCGGCGAATAGAGGCCGTCGCCCGAGGCCGATTCGACGTGAATGGTGCCGCCTTGCTCGACCATGCCGTAGAAGTTGTGGCAGCGCGCGAGCCCGCATGCCGCGCGAAAATCCGCGCGAAACCGCTCGGGCGAGACCGCCTGGCTGGCGAGCTTTTTCCATCCGCCCGTGTGCAGCAGCACGCCGTTCGACAGATCGAGCGCGCGGCGCGCAGCGTGCGCGTAGAGCCGCGTCCAGACCGGCCCTGTGAAGCCGAAGATCAGGAACGGCGCGTGAGCGTGCCGGGCGAGGAAGCGGTCGAGCGCGTCGGCGTCGACGTTCTGGTCGGCATCGAGCGCGAACACGTGATCGCGCCCGGCCTGCATCACGCCGAGCACGGTGGCGCCGCGAATCGACGCGCGTTCGCTGCGCACCGAGGCGGGCGTATCGACGATCAGCATCGGCAGCCGCCGTGGACCGATCAGGTTTTCGAGCGTCTGCGCGAGCAAGTGCCGCTGACGTTCCATCGCGGCGCGATCGAGCGCGATCTGGCTCGCGCCCGTGCCCGTCGTCCCCGACGACGTGAGCGTGGCGACCGTTTGCGCGCCGCTGGCGCTCAGCCGGTGCGTCTTGAAGAGGCGCACCGGCAGCCACGGCAGGTCGGCCAGCCGCTCGTAGCGCCGCGACGCCGTGTGACCGATCGCATCGAGCACGCGCGCGTAGCCCGCGCACGCGCCGCGATGATGCGCGATCAGCTCGATCAACTGCGCGAGCAACGCGGCTTCGCGTTGCACGTTGGCTGGCGGATTCATGGGCGAATGCATCAGCGCGTCGGCAGTGAGGCAGAGGCGGTGGAGCGGGCGCGATTCATCCCGCGACGCCGAGTTCGCGCAGCGTGGACACGGCCGCCGCGAAGCTGTCCATCTTCAGCGCGCGCGAGGAGTCGATCTCCACACTGAATTCGTCTTCGATCGCGGTGACCAGCAGCACCGCGCCGAGCGAATCCCAGCCCGGCGTTTCCTGGTAGCGCAACGTCTCGTCGGGCTGCGATGCGTCGAGTTCGAGCACGGTGTTGAACACGGGCCGCAGACGGGCTTCGAGTGACATGTCAGGCTCCAGCGTGATGAGGCGGCGCGCCGGGCTAGCCGCCCGAAATGGCTGTCATGATCTGGACGGCGTCGCCCGAAGCGAGCGGCCGCGACAGATCGCTGCGAACGACTTCGTTATTGACCGCGATCCGCACGGTGCGCCGCAGCGCCCCGGGCGTGTCCATCAACAGAGGCTCCAGTTCCGGGTAGTCGTCGAACAGGAAACGCAGCGCCTGCGCGAGCGTGCCGCCGTCGTAGCCGATATCGCGGCGGTATTGAACATAGCGCAGCAGCGTGCCCGAAAACACGAAATTCATTGCGGCCTCCAGCCGGGCGGCGACGCGCTTGCGCGACCGCCTTCCGGGTAGAACGTTTCGATGGCGTCGCCCGCGTTTTCGCCGGATGCCGTGAGCAGACGGTGCACGAACTGAAGCGCGTCGCCTTGCCGGCGCGCGCGCGTGAGCACTTCGCCGCGATCGAACAGCATGTAGGGACGGCGCAGGCCGATGTGAATCCGCTCGACGCGCTGCGCGAGGCCCGCGAGCAGCGCCGGATGTTCGGCGAGGCGCGCGAAGACCAGCGCTTCGCGACTGTCGCCGACGAAATCGCAGACGTGCTCCGAATACCACTGATCGGCCAGCTCGCAAGCGTGCCGATGAACGGTGAACGGATGGCGGGCTTGCGCGAGGGCTTCTTCGGCGTGATCGTTATCGCTTTGCGAGAGATCGCGATTGCGCAAGACGGGGCGCTCGTCGATGTCGTCGTGCGTATCGAGCAGGCTCGCGAGGCTCTCGGGAATGCGCCCCGGTTCCGCAGCCAGCGTGTCGGGCGATTCGATGCGCACGCACACTTCCTGAAGCCGGATGCGCGCGATGCGCTGGCCCCGGCTCGACGCGATCTCGACGTCGACGTCCTGAAGCGTGTGAAAGCGCCGCGGATTCCACGTCCGCACCTCGGTGACGACATCGAGTTGTTCGCAATCGAAAAACGTGGCGGGTTCGAGGTAGTCGATGTCGAGCGCGATCGGCACGAAGCCGGTTGCATGGTCGCGGATCATCGCGGCATGCGCGACGGCGTGTTCGATCAGCCACGCCGACCAACCCATGAAGGCGAACGAGAATGCCGCGCGCGGCTTGAGTTGCAGATGCGTGAACATGCCGCTGCTGCTGGTGAGCCGTAATGTCGTGAGGCGGCGCGGCGCGGTGTGCTGCGTAACGGGTTGCATTAGGTGTTGCGCGCCGCTTGCAGCCGAGGTGCCCGACGGCGCAGGATTGGTGGGCTCGGTCAGCATCGCGTAACCGCGCAAGGTCATGAATGCCGGGCACGACGCGCGCATCGTGACATCCTCGAATAGCACGCGCGCGCGTGCGAGGTTGCGCGGGTCGAGCGGCGTGCCCGTTGCTGTGTTCGATGATGCGCAAGATTGCGCGCGGTATTGCGCGATTTCATCGTCGAGCAATGCCGCGACGAGGGCGTGAGTGATCGTGCGTCCATCGACAAGCGGGGTGCCGTGATGCAGCCACTGCCAGACCTGCATGCGCGCAATTTCGACCGTCGCCGCGCCCTCCATCAAACCGAACAGCCGCACGGAGCCGCGTCCGCGCAGCCACGCGTCCAGATAACGGATCGCGACCGCGATATTCGCCCGCAGACCCGCCTCGGTGACGCCCGTGCCCAGCCGCTCCACGGCGACGAGCGTTTGTGCCGGCATCGTGGCTTCGCCCAACGGCCGGTCGATCTGATTCGGCCGCCCTTCGAGTACGCGCCCGAACGCGACATGACAAACCGGCACGAGATCAGGATGAACGACCCACGTGCCGTCGAAGCCCTCGTCGGCCTCGCTCTCCTTGTCGCGCCGCACGGCATCGATCGCACGCGCGCGCGCGACGGGGTCGTGGCGGTCGGGAATCTGCGTGGACACGCCGCCCAGTGCATGTGCCTTTCGCCGATGGCAGGTCTGCACCAGACGCTCCGCATAAGCGCGCAAGAAGCGCTGCGACGCGCTCAGTTGCGAGCGATCGGGAAAGACGCATGCCTCGCGTTCCTTGAACACCTTGGCAATGCTAAATAAATAGTCCCAGCGACCTGCGGAGAGTCCGCTTGCATAGGGACCGAGCGCATGCAGGATTTCATCCATCTGCCAGGCCGCGCCAATATGCTCGATGATCGCGGTCGCGCGAATGCTGCCGCGTGGTACAGGCAGCGCCTTCTCCGCGAATTCGAAGACGTCGTGCCAGAGCCTGGCTTCGGCGGCACGCTCGATTTTGGGGAGATAGAAATAGGGTCCGCTGCCGCGCGCGATCAGTGTCTGCGCGCAGTGATAAAAATACAGGCCGAAGTCGACGAGGCTGGCGCAGGCCGGCGCATTCGCGATGCGCAAATGGCACTCGGGAAGATGCCAGCCGCGCGGCCGCACGACGATGGCCGTTTTCGCCGCGCCGATTCGATAATCGCGCCCCGACACGTCGTGATATTCGATCGTGCCTTCCACGGCCTCGCGCAGATTGCGCTGGCTGATCATCGCGTTGTGCCAGGTCGGCGACATGGCGTCTTCGAGGTCCGCGATCCATACCTGGGCGCCCGCGTTGAGCGCGTTGATGACGACCTTGCGGTTCTCGGCGGGACTCGCGATTTCCACCCGGCGATCGACGAGATCCGGGGGCGGGGGCGGAACGCGCCAGCTGTTGTCGTTGCGGATGCCTGCCGTGTCGGCGAGAAAGTCGAATGATTCGCGGCTGGTGGATTGCGATAACGTCTCGCGTTCGGCCAGCAGCGCATTGCGCCGTGCGCCGAATGAATCATGGAGTGCCCATACGAAATCGAGTGCGCCGTTTGATAACACGTCGCTAAAGGGCGCGATTAACTGGCGGTGGATCGCGTTGCAATCGAATGTAGCCATTTCGCGCGGGCATTCCGGTGAGTTCCAGGCATGCGGAAGCAACGCGGCGCGCGCAACGGCGCGTCGCATGACGGATACGGTCTGCACGTATCAAAACATCCGGTTTCGAACGGCTGGGAAAGCGCGTCTGCTGCGGGAGCGGACGAAATGCTGTCTTATTGATAGGCGATTTGCCTGATCAATTCAAGCGTCGAACAATTCCGGTTTATATTTTCCATGCGCATTAAATAGAAATAATGAAACCCGGAGGATTACGCCTCCGCTATTCTTTTTCGGGTCCAATTAGGCGTGCATCCGATCGAACAGATTGTGCGGAATCAGGTTAGTTATCAGTCATCTCGTAGCGTAAGTGACGGCCGCGCGGATCGAGGTGAGCAACTCGTCACGCGCGGACCGTGAACTCAAGTCATCCACCCCTCAGCGCAGCACCTTCACGCACCCATTGGCGCAATGCGCATCGCCTGCTGCAATCGGTGCAAAAAACGCATTGCCATCGGCCGCAATCGAGTGCGCCGCTTTACCCGTCGGCACATTGCGCAGCCAGCGCTTGCTGTGCGCGTCGATGAATCCGATCACCGGGCCACCGGGATTGGCGACTGCGGCAAGACCATAGCGCCCGGAAGCGGCGTCGTACCAGACTTCATCCGAACCGCCCACCTGGTCGAACGAAGCGGTTTCCGCGCCGGTGCGCGAATCGATCAACAACGACTTCGCGGCAAATCCGGCTTCGACGGCATCGTTGCTGCAACCGACCAGGATCTGTCCATCGGGGCCAGCGGCGAGCCCCGCGGGCATGCAACGCGAGACGTGAATCATGCGCTCCAGTTTCGCGCTGCGCGGGTCGATCACCGCGATGCCGCCATCTTCCTTGTGTCCGTCGAGTACGGGTACGGCAAGAAACAGCTTCTTCGTTGTCGGCTCCCAAACCGGCTGCTCGATGCCGTCTGTCGCCTGGGGCAGCACGAGTTTTGCCTTCACTTCGTAGGGCGCGTGCGTGGAAATCAGCGAAACAAAAGGCGGGTCGTCGGCGTTATTGGCGGCGGCGATCAACTGGTCTTGCGGATCATAGGCCAACTCGTCGACCCGCTTGCTGCCGCCGGTCGAGACCGTCGCGAGCGTCTTCTTCGACGCGATATCGATGACCTTGACGTCGCTATTGCCGTCGCCTGCCCAAATTTGCTTGCCGACGATCACGATGCCATTCGGCCCGCCCATGTCGGTCGCTTTCGCGCCGGAGAATCCGGTCAGCCGGCCTGTGTAGCGAAGCGTATGGGTGTCGAACAGATCGATGGACGCATTCGATCGGTCCGCGAGCGCATAGAGACCGTGGCTTGCATAGCCGATATCGAAGCTTGCGAGCGGCGCACCGGGAATGGCGAGCGTTTCCTCGGGCTGCGGCGTTTTCGCGCAAACGGAAACACCGATGAGCAAACTGATTGCTGCGACAACGCTGCGCTGAATAATGGTCATGAGCGGAGAGATGAAAGATGAACGGTGGAAAGGGCGTGAGTTCGATCTCGACAGATCACGAAGGAATTCACCCCGCGCACGCGATTTTGCACCGACGCTCCTTAAGAGAAGGTTAGATGGGAAATCATCTTCCGCAAATTCGTTCGTGCAATTGGCTGGAATGAGATAGACGATCGATTCGTTGGCTATGCAACCGATTGTGACAATCCGGTTAAATAAAAAATGATGGCTATCCAGTTCTTTCCGGGTATTTCCCGGCGTTAAGGATTTCATAAGCAGGCTTGTCTTAGGCTCCGTGCCGTTCCGTTCGGCCTTGTGTTCCGTTCGGTTCATTTCAGATGAACCGGTGCGAAATCGCACCGAAATCCGAAGGACGCACTGTGAACAAGCTGCCACGCAAGGCAAATCCGTTCGTGCTGATCGACTGCACTGCCACCAGGCAGGAATCGGTCGCGCAAGAGCACAACCGGGAATCGAAATCCGCCGTCCAGGTGCCGGTATTCGAGGATGAAGTCGGTTATATCGGCGAATCGCCCGCACTCCATAGAGCGTTGAAAGATGAGGTCCACTGACATGGCGAATTCGCAATCGCAATCGCAATCGGAAGCGCCTTATCAAGCGCGAGGTCTTTCCGCATTGCTACGTTTGGCGGCAACGGGAGGCGATATTGCGCAACTGGGCGCGACACTGCTCGAATATAACCAGACGCACGACGACCCGCAGGCGTTGCTGGATCTTGCATGGGTGCTTGAATTGAAGTTCGAGCGCGATTCGGCGCTGTCGGTCCAGCAACTCGCGATCGGCATGCAGCGCCTTTACCGCATTCGCCATGCCGCTTCGCGCGAGCCCGTAAAACTGCTGGTTTTCAAGGCGGCGGGCGATCTCATGACGAATACGCCGTTCGAATGTCTCGTCGCGCATGCGGATTTCCAGATCGACGTGCTGTATGTGAATGAGGCACTCGAAGCGGATTTTCGTCTGCCCGAGCACGATGTCATTCTCGTCGGCCCTTGTGCGCTGGATGGAAACCGTCTGGCCCTGGCGCGCATCGCGGCATTGCTCGAACACACGCCTGCGCCCATTATCAATCGGCCGGACCGCATTCCGTGCACGACGCGCGATGGCGCGTGGAATCTGCTCGGTGGCGAAGCGGGTATTTGCATGGCGCGCACGGTGCGCGTCGGGCGCGCGGCGCTGGTGGCGCGAATCAACGCCACAGAGCGCAGCGACGATGTCCTTGGCGTGGCGTTTCCGATGATTATTCGCCCGGTGGGATCGCACGCCGGGCAAGGTCTCGCGCGCGTCCTGACGATGGACGAACTGACGAATTACGTGAACCAGTCGGATCGCAATGAATTCTATATTGCGTCCTATATCGATTACCGCAGTGCCGATGGGCTGTTCAGAAAATACCGGATCGCGCTAATCGACGGCGTGCCGTATATCTCGCATATGGGGATTTCGGCCCACTGGATGGTGCATTACCCGTATGAGGAAATGCTCGCGCACCCGGAGCGTCGCGACGAAGAGGCGCGTTTCATGGCGACATTCGATGCGGATTTCGCGCAGCGCCATCGAGACGCACTAGCGACGGTCGCGAAGCTCACCGGGCTCGATTATGTCGGGCTCGATTGCGCGGAAACGGCGGACGGACGCCTCGTGATTTTCGAAATCGCCACCGCGATGGTGGTGCACGACATGGACGACCCACAGGCGTTTCCGTATAAACCGGCCCGTATGCAGCGCTTTTTCGACGCGTTCTGCGCAATGGTCGTACGCAAGGCAACAACGAAACGAGAACACGATGACCACACGCTGCAACGAGCTTAATTTTTCGGGCGGTCCCGGAGCGCTGCCCGCATCGGTGCTCCTGCAAACTCAGCATGCGATCGAGGCACTGCCTGAGACGGGGCTATCGGTACTTGGAATGAGCCATCGTTCGGAATGGTTTTTGTCGCTGGTCGAGGAAGCGTCACAGAATTTGCGGGCTTTGCTGGGCCTCTCCGACGATTACGAAATCGCCTTTATGCAGGGCGGCAGCAGTCTGCAGTTCGCGACCATTCCGATGAATTTCGCGGGCGCGCGCTGGGCGCCGCCGCAATACATCAGTTCCGGCTACTGGAGCCGCCGCGCGACCGCGGAAGCGCAACGGGTTTATCGATGCGGCGTGGCGTGGGACGGCGAGCGTACGCGCTATAGCGAATTGCCCGATCTCGCGAAACTCGATATCGACCCGCGCGCGGCCTATTTGCATTACGTCTCGAACGAAACCGTGGAAGGGCTGCAATTCGGCGCGCAGGAAGCCCCGTCGAATGTGGCGCTGATTGCCGATATGTCGTCGGACTTTCTCTCGGCTCCCGTCGACACCGAACGCTATTCGATGATCTACGCGCACGCGCAGAAAAACCTCGGCCCTTCGGGCGTGACGGTTGCGCTGGTGAAGCGTGCGTTGCTCGAACGCATTCCCGACGGTCTTCCTGCGATACTCGATTATCGAACGCATATCACGCATCGCTCGAATTACAATACGCCGCCGGTATTCGCCATTTATGTGCTGACGCTCGTTTCGCGTTGGTTACGCGACGAAATCGGCGGCTTGCACGCCATGCGCGCCATCAACGAGCAGAAATCGGCCATGATTTACGGCACGTTCGAATCGTTGGGCGACGCCGTGCGTATTCACGCAAAAGCGCCGTGGCGCTCGCACATGAACGTGGCGTTTTCGTTCGGTGACGAGCGGCTCGATCGCGCTTTCGTCGAGTTTGCGGGTGAGCGGCACATGACGGGGCTGGAAGGCCATCGTTCGCTCGGCGGCATTCGCGCGTCGCTTTATAACGCAGTCACCGGGGAAGCGGTCGCGGCCCTTTGCGAAGCGATACGCGAATTCGCCATCAAGCGGCACTAAAGGCGAAACCGCGCGCGACGACATCGCGCCGTCGCGCATTCACGTCGGCCGTATTACGCGCTGTGCTGCAAACTATCGAATGTGTTCAGCAGCGCGTGCATCGCATCCTTGCAGTCCGCCGGCTGAGGCGTGGCCGCGCGCAGCGCGTCCAGTGCGCGGTCGATGGCCTTGTCGAGACGATGCCAGTCGGCCGGCGCACGCGGCTTGATGCCGGCCTCGGCTTCATCCCACGCAATTTCCAGATCCTTGATACGCGCTTTGGCGGCGGGTAGATCGCCGCTTTCGACTTTCGCGGCGACGTCGGTAGCGATGGCGCGAAACGCCGCCAGATCGCCGAGCGCCGACGATGCGCTGGCAGGCGTTGGCGCAGCGGCCTGAACGGCGGTGTCACTGGCCGAGTTAGCGGCGGTCGAATCGGCGGATCGCGAACAAGCGCTCGTCGCGAGTATGAGCGCGAACGTGAGCGCGGCGCAGGCGGATACCCGCGTAGCAGAACGAATGATCATGACGGCTCCTCAGGGAAAGATGTGCGTGTATGTCAATGCGTGTCAATGCGCGTCAATGCGTCGGCGATTCCGCACGACGCGAGCGCGCGTTGAATTCCACCATCGCAACCAGACCGATAATCGCGGCCAGAAAGAGGGCGCTCGTCCATTGCGCGCCGAAGCCAAGGCCGCCGTAAGTGCGTGCTTGTGTCAGCAGGTCGCCGAGCGCGGCGCCGAATGGCCGTGTGAGCACATACGCGATCCAGAAGGTCGCGACGGCATTGGCGCCTGCGCGAAAGTGCAGCCAGATCGCGGCAATCAACGCGCCGAAAATCAGCACGCCGCGCGCAAAGCCGAGTCCCGTGGCTTCCGTCGCGAGATCGCCTGCCGCCGTTCCCAATGCGAAGGTGCAGAGAATGGCGGCCCAATAAAATCCTTCGCGTCGGCGCGTTACGATCGTGTGAATCGAAAGCGTGCGTTCGCTCGCGTACCAGATCGCGAAGATTGCGACGAGCGCGGCGAAAAAGATCGCCGTGCTGAGATAAAGGCTGACATCTAATTTGTCGGTCAGGAGATCGGTGATCTGCGTGCCGACAATGCTGACCAGGACGACCGCAAGCCAATAAAGCCACGGCCGGAAACGGCGCGATCCCATTTGAAGCGCGAGAATCGCGCAGAGCAGTGTGCACATGACCGCGCGCGTCACGCCTTGTCCCCATCCGGCATTGACCGCCAGATAATCCGCGCCGGTTTCGCCGACGGTCGTCGACAGTATTTTGATGACCCAGAACGAGAGTGTGATTTCCGGCACCTTGTTCGGGTTATTCACGGAAAGCGTTGAATACGCGGATGTCATATCCGTCTCCACGACGAAGGGGAAAGAGAATCGGGCTGCTTCGTTTACATAAAGCCTACGCTTCGAAGCTTAGCTGACGCTTAGCTTGCGGCGTGCATGCCCGAGTCTTTCCGGTCGGGGAGAAAGAACGGTTTCAGCAGTGGATTCGAACTCTTTCCTGCCTGGATCGGACTGGCCGCAGCGGGGGCGACCCAGAGGTTCAGACTCGAAGTATCAGGTACCGGATGTCACCGGAACCTTGGACTCGATTAAGGAGCTAGACGCCGTCGTTTCAACTGCGTCTCCATCAGTTCGCCAGGAAACTTCAGATATCGCTCAAGATAGGCTGAACGTGGCGCATTCGGCGCGGAATACAAACGAAACTCAATCGGCGGAATGGGCGTGAGCTGTGTTTCGCGCCCATTGAAGCGCAGCAGTTGCCGCAGTGCCGTCAGCACCTGCGCCGAAGGGTCTTGATCGATGACGAGGTCGATGCGGCCGCTTTCGAGCAGTTGCTTATGCTCATCGAGCATTTCGTGCGCGATCCACACCACGTGTTGCTCGCCTGCTTTCGCGAGGGCGGTCGCGATGCCGTCTGTCGAATAACCGGTGTCGTAGATGCCGGCGATGGGTCCCTTCTTGAGCGCGTCGTTGACCATGCGACGCGCGAGGTCGTTCTTGTCCTGGGTGTGGCGCGGAAGACGCTCGGCAACAAGGTTCGGTGCGAACTCCTTGAGCGCCGCTTCGAACCCTTCTGCACGCAGGTCGTGGCAAGAGTTATGGGTCAGCCCGAGCGCGACGAGGACACGCCCCGTTTGCGGGCCAAGCCGGCTCATCCAGTATCCGGCCGTCCGACCCGCAGTGACATGATCGATGCCGCAATAGTAGTGCGGCGGCAGATTGTCGAAATCGCAGATGAGCATCGCAACGGGCTCACCTGCACCGATGACGGCATGCAGCGCTTCCCGCACCAGCGGGCGGTCCGGCGCGAATACGATGAGCCCCGAGCGCCGATAACGCGGATTGCGCGTTGCCGATGCAAATGAGCGCTCGTCATCCCAGGAAAAGAACTTGCGATGAATATGAACGCTCGTGCCTAGCGAGCGGTTGAGGAAGTCGAATGCCTGTTCCATGCCGCGCAACAGAGGGCTGGCGTGTACGGGCAATAGCACATCGAAATGGAGTATCGGTGTGCGTTCGTCGGGCAGAATCCGGTTGATTTCCAGCTGGCGTGCGGCGTCGAGCACTTTCTTTTTCGCGCGATCGGAAACGCTGCCGATTTCATTGATTGCGCGGTTGACCGTCGATACGCTCACGCCCGCCAATGCGGCGATATCTTCGAAACGGACACGACGCGGACGGGCAGGAGACTTCATCGGAATTCCTCGCGTGGCGATCGTCTGCCAGTCATGGCACAGAAACGAACCGGGAGTTTGCGCCCATCTTATCGTGAATGGGCAGGTGCCCCGCACGCGAGCACGGTGGAAGCCGCGCGCCTTGCAGCGCGCGCGGCTGCCCCGTTACACGCGGGTCTTGCTGCGTCGTCGACGCAAGACGCACGCCGCGAGCACGATAACGAACGCGCCTGCAATTATGCCGCCAAATGCAAGCGTCGACGCATTGCGAATCAGGAACGACGGACGGCCGCCTTCGCGAATCAGCTTGACGTCTGCGCCCGTGAGTTGCGCGTTGCCGCGCCCGAACTGCTCCGTCACGTAGTTCGTCACGGCGGCGATCTGATCGTCGCTCAACGAATCCGTGATGCGCTCGTCTTCAGCGGAGAAGGCGGGCATCGACACTTCGCCGTCTGCGCCCTTGCGATGGACGCCTTGCGCAATCGCCATCACGACATTGTTCGGCTCCAGCGCGCCCACGGCGCTGTTGTGAGTGAGCGGCGGGAACGTGCTGTCCTCGGTGCCGTGACCGTGCACGCCATGGCAGGCCGCGCACGCAGCACTATAGAGCGCCGCGCCGTTCGATTCCGTGGTCGCGAAGCGTTCCGCCGAATCGTTGCCGGGAATCGGCTTCTCGAAGTCGGTCCACGCGACATCGCGCTTCGGATCGGCCGCATAAGACGGCGTCGTCTGGCCCGGCGTGCGGATCGGCGCGACGGTACGCAGATAAGCGACGATGGCGTCGATGTCGTGGTCGTCGAGCTTGCGGAAGCTGTTTTCGATCGCTTCAGCCATGCCGCCGCCTGCTTGCGCGAGGCCGCGAACATGACCCGTGCGCAGATACGCGGTCAATTGCGCGTCGGACCATCCACCAATGCCGCTAACCTTGTCCGACGTGATGTTCGGTGCGTACCAGCCGCCCACCACCGCGCCGCCCAGGTACGCGCTCTGGTCGAGCGCCATCATCGTATTGCGGCCCGTGTGGCAGGTCGTGCAATGTGCGAGTCCATCGACCAGATAGTGCCCGCGATTGACGAGCAGCGAAACATTCGCATCCGGCTTGAAGCGGTCGTGGTTCAGATAGAGCGCGTTCCAGATCGACATCACGCCGGGCAGACCGAATGGAAACTTGAGCGCCGTCTTTTCTGCGGGTGCCTCGTCCACAGGCGCGACGCCTTGCATGAAATACGCGTAGAGCGACTTGACGTCGTCGTCGGTCATCAGCGCATATTCGGTGTAGGGCATCGCGGGATACAGATTCGAGCCGTCCGGGCGCTTGCCTTCGCGCACGGCACGCGCGAAATCCGCTTCGCTGTAATTGCCGATACCCGCCGTTTTAGAAGGCGTGATATTGCTCGACACGATGGTGCCCATCGGCGTATCGAAACGATAACCGCCCGCGAAGGGCTTGCCGTGATCCTTGGCTGTGTGACACGCAATACAGTCGCTCGCGATAGCGAGGTATTGTCCGTGCTGGATCGAAGCGGCATCGGCATCGGTCTGTGCCGATGCGGCGTGTGCGGCGATGCTGCAAGCCGCCGAAAAAACGAGCGTGCCGATGAAGCGTGAAAGCAATGTTGCGGAAGTCGTGGTTATTACCTTCACATCAGACCTCGCGCGCAATGATGTCCGCCGAACGGATCGACAGTGCGATCGCAGTGAGCGTTGGATTGACCACGCCAGCGGCCGGAATCACACCCACCGAGGCGATAAACAGATTCTCGTGATCGTGCGTTCGGCAATCGCCATCCACCACCGAATCTTTCGGGTTCGCGCCCATGATCATCGTGCCCATCAGGTGATCGTGATTCTGGAAGCCGGTGGTGTCGATATAGGTGCCGTTCATCTTCGCGACGATGTCCTTGTAATGATCCTGTGCCGCGCGATAACCTGCTTTGACGTAATCGTCGACATCGAAATGCACGTCGATCATCGGAATGCCGAGCGCGTCCTTGCGCGTGCGGCTGGGCTGCACGCGATTGGTGGGCGAGGGCAGCGACTCGAAGAACGTCGAGATCTCCAGCCAGCGCGCACTGTATTTCATGATGTTCGCGTCGAGCTGCTTGCCCATCATGCCTTCACCAAGAAAGCGCTGCGTGAGGCTCAATTGCGGATTCAGATTGGTGATCGTGTGCTTGAGTGCGGAATGCTGCTTGCGGAAATCACCGTCACGCCAGTTGAAAATACCGCCTTGCTGCACAGGACCTCGCCCCATCCACACGGGTTCTTCGGCGAGAAAATGCATATTCACGCCAATGTGATCCATCAGATTGCGGCCCACCTGATCCGATGAATTCGCCACGTCGGAAAGCAGCAGCAGCTTCGACGTTTCGAACGAATGCGCGGCAATGACGAAATAGCGTGCGGTAAGCCGCACGTCTTCGCCCGTCGACGAACGATAGTGAACGGCGACGATGCGGTTCTTCTCGCCTTTTTCGATCTTGTACGCGGTGGCGTCGGTGATCAGCTTGACTCCGCGGCGTTCCGCTCGCTCCGCGTGAATGCTGCCGTTATAGAGCGCGCCGATCGGGCACACGGGGGCGCAGTTGTTATTGCCCTGGCAAGCCGGACGCTCGTCGTAAGGCACGTGCGTACGCACGTTCGGTTCGTGCGCGAAACGATAGCCGTGCGGTTCGAGCTTTTTGCGGAAGTGCGAATACAGATACAGTTCCGGCTCGGGTGTGACGGGATAGGGTGCGGAGCGCGGCGGAAAAGCCGAGCCGCCCTGGCCGCTCTGGTCGTCGGTATCGCTGCCCGAAACGCCGAGTTCGACTTCGGCGCGGTGATAGTACGGCTCCAGGTCGCTATATTCGATCGGCCAGTCGCGCCCCACGCCATAGAGCGTCTTGAGCTTCATGTCGTTGGGCAGATAGCGCCACGTTGCGCCGCCCCAATGCCATGTCGTGCCGCCTACGAGCTTGAGCATGCCGGGCAGCATGCGAAACGAACCCGTGTTTTCGATGTAGCCTTCAGCGTAGGACGTATGTGCCCACGGCGAGTTCGGAAACGGTTCGTTGAAGTCGTATTTGCGCGGCGAATTGCGGAAGTTCTCGACCAGCTTCCAGCGCGGCACCTTGCGTCCGGCTTCGAGCATGATGACGGACTTGCCGTGCTTTGCGAGTTCGTTGGCCATATTGCTGCCGACCGCGCCTGAGCCGACGACGATCACGTCAGCATCGAATTCTGTTGCCATGCCTGTATTGCCCTGCGATATGAGTTGCTGAATGTCCCTGACTGAAGCGGACGGACTAATGCGCCTTGTTACGTCGGCACGGTCGTCCAATAGCCGGTGCCCCAACGCGAATACGAGGGAATCGGCGTATAGCGCTCGGTCAGCCGGTACATCAGCGCCTGCGTATAGGTGACGAATTGCGTGTTGTCGTGTGCCGCGCCGCTCTTTGCGGTGCCTGCGTAGCCGAGATAGAAACTCGAAATGATGGCGAGCGCGTCGGCCTTGATCGTCGCGGGCAGCGCGGCGTATTGACTGAATGCGTCGACATCCGCAAGGGAATGCGTTGCGATGTAACGCGAAATGGCGGCCGCCTTTGCGCCGAATTGCGCATCGACTTTCAGGAGCGCGTCGAGCGCGCGAACCGCCAATGCGCCGTCGAGCGTTTTACCCGTGAGGAATTGCGCAAGCTGGTGAAAGTCCTGCTGCGAAATCGCGGCAACCGGCGCGCCGGGCTCAGCGTGTGCTGGTGCAATCGCGAGTGCGGGAAACATGGCGAGCGCGCTCAACATCACGCCCCCTTGCGCAAGGAAAACGCGGCGCGCGCCATCGGGCGCGCCGCAGGATGTGGTCGCCGTCACGCGATCGCGCGGCCCGTATTCGGGGGAATTCTTCATCGTCAATCGGCCAATCAGAAGTAATGAATCACGCCGCAATACGCGCCCGTTTGCGACGCACCGAACGCGGGATTGGTGCTGTTGCTGTTGTCGCTGCCGGGGTTATTCGCGTTCACGCTGAAATTGCTGTGCGCGCCGTTGCGAACGTGCGCGAGCGTGGTGTAAAGCACGGTGCGTTTGGAGAGTTGGTAGAGCGTGCCGAGCGTGAACATCGTCGCGTGGCCGACTGCATCGTGAGTCGCGTCGCCCGCGCCGGAACCGACGTCGACATGAAACACGGCCGCATCGATTTCGAGCGCGGGCGAGAGCGTGTATTTGCCGCCGAACCAGTATTCATTCGCCGAACTCGCGAGCCCGGCTGGCGTATCGGGCGCGCTCAGATGGAGCGCGGCGCCTTGCCAGAGCATCTTTCCCGTGCGCAGCGAGAGACCGCCGAACCACTCGCGCGACGACACGAACACATTCGAGAAACGACCGTTCGAATCGCGCAATTCTTCATACATGCCCATTGCGCGGAACGGCCCGCTCGCGTAATTGATCTGCACGCCGCCGCTGCGGCCGTAGTCGCCGCTTAGCCCGTTATTGAATCCGCTCGATGCGTTGCCGAAGGCGTATTGCGCCTGCATCGACAAACCGCGATAACTGGGCGAGATGTACGACACGGTGTTGCTCGTGACCGGCCCCAGCCTCCCGCGCGAGAGCGATTGCGAGGAGGTCAGCTCCTGCTGGAACGGATCGAAATCCCACTGATAATTCGAGAGCCCGAGCGTGCGCCCGAGCGTCAGCGTGCCCCAATCGTCGTCGCTGATGCCGACGGTTGCGATACGGTTGAAATAGCGCGCGGAATCAGCCTGTTCGCCGCTCGCCATATCGATGCCGGCTTCGAGGTTGAAGATCGCGTGCGTATGCCCGCCCAGATCTTCCTTGCCGCGAAAGCCAAAATAGCTGGCGCCCCAGTTTGCGCTTTGCATGCGGTAATCGGCGCCGCCGCCTCGCGTATTCGAGAGGTAATCGAAACCCATATCGAGCCGTCCATAAAGCGTCACGCTGCTTTGGGCTTTGGCCTGACACGCTGCAAATGTCAACGCGGCGGCGGTCAAGATTAGAGGGCTCTGTCTTTTCATCGAATTCTTTTGGGGCGAAACAATGCAGCGTGCAATCGACTCGCGGTCGGCACGCTTTCCGTTCTGGTTGTGATTTCCAGTGCGTGGCGGGTCGGGCAATCAAGTTGCCGGCCTGCGCCAATTGGTCACACGGGAGAGATGCCGAAGGATAGTTTCAGCCCGACCGCGAGGCAATCGACATTTTGAATCGATCGATTCAAATGAGCGCGTGTCAGTCGGGGCGAAGCTTTGTACGCTTGCGGGAGGCGTTCAGCCAAAGAGGCGAGCAATGCCGCTGCGGATGTGCTCGACCATGGCCTGACGTGCGCCGTCGCTATCGCCGCGTGCAATCGCTTCGTCGATACGTAGATGTTCGTCGCGGATATCGCGCACGCGGCGCAGACGCGGCTGATTCGAGAGTTCGCGGATCATGCGCGTGGCAATGCGGCGATGGTCGCGAATGGCCGCCATCGTCATGCCATAGAACTTGTTGCCGCTTGCCTGCGCGATCGCTTCGTGAAAAGCGATGTCTTCTTCGATGCTTTCGGTGCCGCGATGAATGGCTACTTCGAGCAGGCGTCGGCGCGCGCTGATTTCACGCAGTAAATCGGGCTGCGCATGCGTGGCGGCCCATGCCGCACATTCTCCTTCGATTACGCAGCGAAACTCCAGAAATGCACGCACCTCTTCGACGTTTTCGATGGGCCCGAACGGCATGCTGCGCAATTGCGGACGGCCCACGTAATTGCCCGAACCTTTGCGCGACACGATCCAGCCTTCCGAACGTAATTGCGCGAGCGCCTGACGCACGACAGGGCGTGAAACGCCGAGTAATTCGGCCATGGTGTTTTCCCCAGGCAGTTTGTCGTCGCCGCCCAGTCGATGGCGATCGATGAAGGCGAGGATGCCTTGATACGCAAGGTCGGTCAGCGGAGAAATGGACATGAACGCGACTCGAAGTAATCGTGGGGCGCATCTTAAACCTGTAATACAGCCTCGTCCATTTGTTGACGGTCGCGTGGCCGGTTGTGAGCATGAGCACATCGTTCAACTTCACTTGCACGCAACCATGTCCAGTATTACGAAGCTTCGCACTATCCGTATCGCCGAGCGGCCCAATCTCATCTGGGTCGAACTCGAAACCGACGATGGGCTCCTCGGGCTGGGTGAAACGTTTCGTGGCGCGCAGGCCGTCGAGGCCGTGCTGCACGAACAGGTCGCGCCGCTGTTGATCGGGCAGGACTCGCGCCGCATCGACGCAATCTCGCGCCAGTTGCATACGCCGTATGTGGGCTTTCAAGGCGCAAGTGCGGAAATCCGTGCGGCCAGCGCGGTCGATATCGCGTTGTGGGACATCGCTGGAAAACGTCACGGCATTCCGGTGCATGAAGCACTGGGCGGTGCAAACCGCCTGACGATCCAGGCGTACAACACGTGCGCGGGTTATGCCTATAACAGCAATCAGACGGCGCGCCGCGTGATTTCGCAAAACGATGCCGCGCAAGGCCCCTATGACGATCAGGTCGCGTTCAATCAGGATGCGGGCCGTCTCGCGCAAAGTCTGCTCGAAGAAGGTTATCGCGCAATGAAGATCTGGCCGTTCGACGTCTTCGCGGCGGCGACCGGCGGCCAGACGATTTCTCTCGCCGATCTCAAGAAGGGGCTGGAGCCGTTCAGGAAGATTCGCGCGGCCGTGGGTGACGACATCGAAGTGATGTGCGAAATGCACAGCTTGTGGGGCGCATTGCCTGCCGAGCGTATCTGCCGCGCACTCGAAGACTACGGCGTGTTCTGGGCCGAAGACCCCATCAACAAGATGCACGACATCGAAGCGCTCGCCAATCTGCGCTCGCGGGTGCGTGTGCCGATCTGCGGCAGCGAAACGCTCTCGGGCAGCACGCAGTTCCGCGAGTTGATGGCCGCCGACGCGGTGGACGTCGTGATGGTCGACATCGCCTGGTGCGGCGGCCTCACGGAGGCACGCAAGATCGCCGCCATCGCCGAGTCGCATCGCCGCGCGCTCGCGCCACACGACTGCACGGGACCGATCACCTTGATGGCCGGGCTTCATCTTGCCTTGCATGCGTCCACGGCGATCTATCAGGAAGTCGTGCGCGCCACGCTTTCGACCTGGTATCGCGATCTCGTGACCGAACTGCCCGTTATCGAGCGCGGCATGGTACAGGCGCCCGTTGTGCCGGGACTCGGCACGGCGCTGCGGCCGGAAGTGAAGCTGCGCGCCGATGCCGTCGTGCGTGAATCGCATTGAATCCCCGCGCATTGAATCCCGTTATCGATCTCTCATTTTAGAAGGCTACTCGTATGACCGTCCTTACCGCCGAATTGCGCGCTCAACTGGAAAAGATCAGCACCGCCACGCTAGCCACCGCGCTTTATAAGCGCGGCCTGCGTCAGCAGGTGATTCAGGGTGTCACGCCGCTCAAGCGGCTCACGAAAAGCATGGTGGGCGAAGCGTTCACGCTGCGCTACATTCCGGCGCGCGAAGACCGGAACGGTCTTGAGGTATTTCGGAATCCCGATCATCTGCAGCGCAAGGCCGTGGAAATCTGCCCGCCGGGCGCCGTGCTCGTGATGGATAGCCGCAACGACCCGCGTGCGGCATCGGCGGGCGGCATTCTCGTCACGCGCCTGATGAAACGCGGCGTGGCAGGCGTCGTGACCGACGGCGGTTTCCGCGACGCCGACGACATCGCGCAGATCGACATGCCCGCATTCCACACGCGTCCTTCCGCGCCGACCAACCTCACGTTGCATGAAGCGCTCGATATCAACGTGCCGGTCGGTTGCGGCCAGGCTGCCGTGTTTCCGGGCGACGTGGTGGTCGGCGACAACGACGGTGTGATCGTCATTCCGGCGCATCTGGTCGAAGAAATCACCGCCGAGGCCACGGAAATGACGGCCTTCGAAGACTTCGTGATGGAAGAAGTGCGCGAAGGCAACACCATCATCGGCCTGTATCCGGCGACGCGCGAAGAGACGCGCGAGAAGTTCGCCGTGTGGCGCGCACGTAATGGCCGCTGAAACCGGTCCGCGCAATCCGATGGTGACGACGATATTTTCAGGAGCAAACACATGACTGCATTGACGGGCGAAATGCTCATCGGTTTCTCGGCGGTGCGCGGGCAGGCGGGCGAGCAGCGCGCATTCGATCCCGCAGCGAACGCGGAGATCGCCGAACCCGTCTTCGGCCTCGGCGACGAAGCAGAAGTGGAACGCGCGGCGACGCTCGCGGCGCGCGCCTTTGACGCCTATCGCACGCTGCCGCTCGCGCGTCGCGCGGCATTTTTGGAAGCGATTGCCAGCCATCTGCTGGAGAGCGGCGACGCGTTGATCGCGCGTGCTCACGCGGAAACGGGTCTGCCGCGTGCGCGCCTGCAAGGCGAACTCGGGCGCACAGTGGGGCAGTTGCGCCTCTTCGCCAATGAAGTGCGCGAAGGCCATTTTTTGCGTGCCACGATCGATTCAGCGCTGCCGGAACGCACGCCGCTGCCGCGCGCCGATCTGCGCTTGATGAAGCTGCCGCTCGGCCCCGTGGCCGTATTCGGCGCGAGCAATTTTCCGCTCGCGTTTTCGGTGGCGGGCGGCGATACGGCATCGGCGCTCGCGGCGGGTGCGCCGGTGATCGTGAAGGCGCACGGCGCACATCTGGGTACTTCGGAACTCGCGGGTCGCGCGATTCAGGCGGCTGCGAAGGAAACCGGCATGCCGGATGGCACCTTCTCGCTGCTGTTCGGCGCGGGACGCAAGATCGGCGAGGCGCTGGTCGCGCATCCCGCCATCAAGGCGGTGGGCTTCACGGGTTCGCGTCAGGGCGGCCTTGCGCTGCTGCGTATCGCCAACGCGCGTCCTGAGCCGATTCCCGTCTACGCGGAAATGAGCAGTATCAATCCGGTATTCCTGTTGCCCGACGCATTGCGTCATCGCGCTGAAACGATTGGCCGCGATTTTGCCGATTCGCTCACGCTTGGCGCGGGACAGTTCTGCACCAATCCCGGTCTCGTGCTCGCCATTGACGGGCCCGACCTGCAACGCTTCCTGATTGCGGCGTCACTGGCGCTTTCCGCAAAGCAGCCGCAGACGATGCTCACACAGGGCATTCACGCGGCCTGGCAGGACGGCACGCGTGCGCTCGATGCGCTGGACGGCGTGCAAAAGATCGCTCAAGGCGCGGCCGTCGAAGCGCAATGCAATGCGGCA
Organism: Paraburkholderia sp. J94; assembly: GCF_905220285.1. Classification (NCBI taxonomy): domain Bacteria; kingdom Pseudomonadati; phylum Pseudomonadota; class Betaproteobacteria; order Burkholderiales; family Burkholderiaceae; genus Paraburkholderia; species Paraburkholderia sp. J94. The sequence continues at coordinate 459,731 of NZ_CAJMZH010000001.1, forward strand.
CAAGCCGCGCTCTATGTGACGGATGCAAAGCGCTTCCTGGCCGATGCAGCGCTTCAGGACGAAGTGTTCGGCCCCGCTTCCGTGCTTGTGCGTGCGAAAGACCTGAACGAACTGCTGGAAATCGCTGAGCGCTTCGAAGGGCAGTTGACTGCAACACTGCAACTCGATGATGCCGATCACGTCGACGCACGCACGCTCCTCACGGTGCTCGAACGCAAGGCCGGCCGTATTCTCGTCAACGGTTTTCCCACGGGCGTCGAAGTGAGTCACGCGATGGTGCACGGCGGTCCATTCCCGTCGACGTCGAATGCGATGTACACCTCGGTCGGCGCATCGGCGATCGATCGTTTTCTGCGGCCAGTCTGTTACCAGGATCTGCCCGACACGCTGCAACACGACGCGCTAAAAAACAGCAATCCGCTGGCGTTGTGGCGCAGGGTGGACGGCGTGCCGCAGCGCGCGTAAAGCGTGTGCAGTTGATGGGCGGATGAAACGCCAGGCGATGAATAACGGAGACATCCGGGCACTACCGGAACAGGAACAGGAGCAGGCATGCAACGCGATTCGATAGCGTGCATCGCGAGAGAGGCGTCGCGCAGCAAGGTGCGCTACGTCGTGCTCGCGATGATCTTCATGATCACGGCCTTGAATTACGGAGACCGCGCGACGCTTTCGATCACGGCGTCCGCGATGAAAGGCGAACTCGGTTTGAATGCAGTGCAGATGGGTTATCTGTTTTCCGCATTCAGCTGGGCCTATACGCTTTCGCAATTGCCGAGCGGCTGGTTGCTCGACCGCTTCGGCGCGCGACGTGTTTATGGCGGCAGTATTCTTTTCTGGTCGTGCTTCACGCTGCTGCAAGGCGTGGCGAGTCTGGAGCTGGCGACGGCTTCGATTCTCGTCGTCCTGTTCGCTTTGCGCTTTTTTATGGGTATCGCCGAAGCGCCCGCGTTTCCCGCCAACGCGAAAATTGTTTCGACCTGGTTCCCGGCCACGGAGCGCGGCATGGCGTCGGCGGTATTCAATTCCGCGCAGTACTTCTCTGCTGTTGTCTTCACGCCGCTGATGGCGTGGATTACGCACACGTTCGGCTGGCAATACGTCTATGTGACGATGGGCGTGCTCGGCGTGACGATGGCCTTCGTCTGGATGCGTGCGATGAAAGAGCCGCATGACCATCCGCACGTGAATCAGGCCGAACTCGATTACATCGGCCAAAGCGCAACGGCTGAGCGGCGCGAAGAAGCCGTCGATGCGCTCATGCGGCTCGGTGGATGGGCATGCGCGCGTCAACTGCTGTCGAACCGCATGCTGCTCGGCATTTACCTCGGGCAGTTTTCGATCAGCGTACTCACGTATTTCTTTCTTACGTGGTTTCCGGTCTACCTCGTGCAGGCACGCGGCATGACCATCATGCAGGCCGGCGTGACGGCTTCGTTGCCCGCGATCTGCGGTTTTCTCGGCGGTTTGCTCGGAGGCGCGTTTTCGGATGCGCTGGCGCGGCGCGGCTATTCGCTGAGCGCGGCGCGCAAGCTGCCGATCGTGCTCGGCATGCTGCTTTCGCTCTCGATCGTCGGCTGCAATTACGTCAAGGCCGATTGGCTCGTGATCGTGCTGATGTCGATGGCGTTCTTCGGCAAAGGCTTCGGCGCGCTGGGCTGGGCCGTGCTCGCTGACGCTTCGCCGAAGGCGGTCGTGGGATTGTGCGGTTCGATCTTCAACCTGTTCGGCAACCTCGCGGGCATCGTCACGCCGATCGTGATCGGTTACCTGATTGCCGGAACCGGGTCATTCAATGGCGCATTGCTATTCGTCGGTGCGAATGCGTTGCTCGCGATTTTTAGTTATCTGGTGATTGTCGGAAAGATCGAACGGGTGAAACTCGTTCAGTAAGAAACGTGAAACGGTGCGACGGCCATTCGTCGAATAAAGAAAACAAGACTGGAGGAGCAGGAATGAGGCAAACGGCAATTCTGGCGGTGACGGGCGCCGTATTGGGCGCGGTCTGCGCCAGCGCACAGGCGCAGAATTCGGTGACGCTGTATGGCATCGCCGATGCGGGCATCACCTATATTCATCATGCGGGTGGCGATCACGACCAGTATTCGATGACGAGTGGCCGTCTCAACGCCACGCGATGGGGATTGACCGGCAGCGAGGACCTGGGAGCGGGGTTGAAGGCCATATTCACCCTCGAAAGCGGTTTTTCTATCGCAGATGGCACATTCGATAAGAGCGGAACGCTATTCAGCCGCCAGGCGTATGTGGGCGTGGCGGACACCCGCTGGGGCACGCTGACCCTCGGCCGCCAATATGATCCGATGACGGATCTCGTGCAACCGAACCAGGCCGACGCGTATTTCGGCGGCTTGTTCACGACACCCGGCGACGTCGATAACGCCGATTCGAACGCTCGCTTCAATAACTCCGTGAAATGGCTGAGCAGCGAATGGAACGGCCTGCGTATTGGTGCGAGTTACGCGTTTGGCGGTGTGGCGGGTTCGGTGGCGTCGGGGCAGGCGTTCGGCGGGGCGGTGTCGTGGCACACGGGGCCGTTCTCGATCGGTGCGGGCGGCATGCACATCGACAACGGGAATCCTGCGATCTCCGCGCGTCAGACCACGGCCGCCGAGTCGCTTTTCTTCACGTCGATTAATAGCGCGTATGCGTCGGCTAGCGCGATCAATATCGGCCGCGTGGCAGCCAGCTACAAGCTCGACACGTTCACGTTCGGCGGCTATTACAGTTATGCCGAATATGTGCCCGACGGCTGGTCGCAATTCACGAAAACCGAGCATTACCACATCGGTTCCGCGTACGTGCATTGGCAGGTCACGCCGGTCGTCGAAACGCAGCTTGCTTATAACTACATGCATTCGACGGGCGACTCATCGGCGGTCTATCAGACGGTCACGCTCGGCGCGCTCTATGACTTGAGCAAGCGCACGGCGATCTATATCGAAGGCGGATACGGCCACGCAAACGGTTCGAACGGTTCGGGGCCTGCGCAAGCTGTCATCGGCGCAGCGATGGTCGATGCGGGCAAGCCTTCTCAGGTGCTCGTCACCGCCGGCCTGCGCCAACTTTTCTGACAATAAATCGAAACGGAGACACATCATGACGAATGTCGATCAACGGCATTTCGCATTGCGAAGGAATTGCCTCAGGGCGTTGATGCTTGCACCGCTTGCGGGCGGTATGGCCACCCGCGCGTTCGCGTATCCGAAAAGCAGCGTGAAGCTGGAGCTGGTCGCGACGTCGCCGACGCATCTGTGGAATGGCGTAACGCTCACCGCGAATGGCCGCATGTTTGCTTCGATGCCGCGCTGGCCCGGTTTCGAGCAAACGCCCGCGCTCGTCGAAGTGATGAAGGACGGCTCGCTGGTGCCGTATCCGGGCGGCGCGTGGAATGAGTGGAAGCCGGGCGATTCCGGCACGGACAGTTTCGTCGGGGTGAATGCCGTCAACTGCTTCGACGGCGTGACGATCTGGGCCGTCGATCAGGGCACGGTGCCGGGCCATGACGCCTTCATGCCGGGCGCGGGCAAGTTCGTGCAGATCGATACGCGCACGAACAAGATCGTGCGCAAATATGAATTTGGCACCGACGTCTTGCCGCCTGGAGCCGCATTCAACGATATCCGCATTTACGGTAACTACGCCTATTTGACCGATTCGGGCGCGGGCGCGATTGTCGTGGTCAATCTGAAAACCGGTGACGGGCTCCGCCGTCTTGCGGGCCACACCAGTACGACGATGCAGCGCGCGGGCATTGCGCGCGACAACGTGCCGATGGTGCATCCCGACGGCAAGCCACATACCGTGCACGCTGATCAACTCGAAATCAGCCCTGACGGCGAATGGTTCTATTACCAGACTGCCGAAGGTCCGCTGTACCGCGTGCCGACGCGTGTGCTACGCGATCGCTCGATTAGCGAGGCCGATGTGCGCCAGGCCGTCGAATACGTCTACGACACGCCGACGCTGGGTGGCACAGCGATCGACAGCAAGGGCAATCTCTTCATGGCCGAAGCGAGCCGCCCGTGCATTTCCGTGCTGCTGCCCAATGGCGACGTGCGCGTGCTGATCGAAGACGAAAACCTCTGGGGCGGCGACGGCCTGTTCATTACCGCCGACCGCTATCTCTACATTCCGATTTCGCAGTCCGTGAATCTGCAACTCGTGCGCGGCCCCGGCGGAAAGAGCCTCGTGACCTATCCGTTCAAGATCTGGCGCTTCAAATTGCCGGACGAATACGGCGGCCCGGCTAATCACAACGTCTAACGCTTTTATCACTGACCGTGCAGCCTGCTGGGCTGCACACACACATGCTTATGTCCGAAAACTTCTATTCTTCGCTTCGACCGGCTCGCGTTCCGCTTTCGCTCGCTACGCTGGCATTGATCGTTGGCCTGATTGCGACCGTCTATTACGGCGTGATCGGCGGCGCGTTGCACGACAGCGCCAATTATTTCTGCGTCGCCATGTGCGTGCTGGCCGTTGCTGCCGCGCACTGGGTCATGCCGCGTAACTTCGCTGTGGGCTTTCTCGTTTCCACCTTGCTGTGGCTGACCAACTGGCGCGTCGCCGCCATGATGAATATCTGGCCGGTGATGATCGTTTCCGCTGTTATCGCGGTGATCTATGTCGCGATGTTTCTCGATTGTCTGCAAAACAACTGGAATCAGGCGGCTCCTGGCGAACGCCTGAGCGGACTCGAATGGCAAATGACGGTCGTGCGGATTTATTTCGGCTTCGACATGGTCGGTCACTTCACTGAAAAGCTGTTTGCGGGCAGCGCTTCGTTTCATCACATGAGCACGGTGTTCGGCGGCTTTGGCATCGCGACGCCGGGGCCGTTCGTCATCATGGGCGGACTGTGCGAACTCGCGATTGCGATTGGTATCGGCATTGGCCTGTTGTCGCGTCTCGCCGCATTGGGTGCGACGCTTTATTTCGCCATTGCCAATCACTATGGCGCGCATTTCGACAACGGCTTCACGTGGGCGAATGGTCCCGACGGCGGCTGGGAATATCCGATGTTGATGGCGATTTTCTACCTGAGCTTCGCTTTGTCGGGCGCAGGCCGTTTCTCGCTTGACGGCTGGTTGCTGGCGCGTGGATTCGTGCCGCGCAGGTTGCTTGTGTTGTTCGCCAGCCAGCGCGTGCGCGACAAGGCGATCGTACCGGCGGCATCCGCCTGAAGCGGAGCACGCCACATCGATGGAGGAGACGTCATCCATGTCGCAATCGCGAGAGAAAAGCACAACGAGCGGCGTGACGCGCCGCAGCTTCCTGCAGATCGGCATCGCGCTGACCGGAGCGTTTGCACTAGACACCGAGCTGCGCGCGGGCAGTCTGCCTGCGCAAGCACCCGCGGTCATGCAGGCCGACACGTTTGCCAGTTTGAGCGGGTTTTTAACGGGCAAAACGCAACTCGACACGACGCTCGCGGCACGGGCGCTCACGCAATTGCGTGCGCTCGATCCCGGTTTCGATGGCAAGCTCTCCGCGTTATCCGAGGTAATCGCCGTATCGCGCGCGAAAACGATGGACGATTTTCTCGCGACCGAAGCGGGCGCGCGCAATCGCGCCACGGCAACGACGATCGTGTCGGCCTGGTATCTGGGCTACACCGGCACACCCGATCTCTCGAAGATGGCCGATGCTTCGCGCTTCGTGACGTATCGCGAGGCGCTGATGTTCGCGCCAACGCTCGACGTCTCGATCATTCCCACGTTCTCGCGCGGCAAAAATGGCTTCTGGCATGAGCCGCCCGCCACGCTGGCGACCGATTGAAGAACCTGTAAAAACAGGGAGACAGGAAACATGAGTACAGGTTTTGATGCGGATGTGATCGTGATCGGTTCGGGCGCGGTGGGATCGAACGCGGCCTATGAACTGGCGAAGCAGGGCAAGTCGGTGATCCTGCTCGAAGCGGGCGAGCGGATGCCGCGCTGGAAACTGATCCAGAATTTTCACAATACCTCGCGGCGCAAGGACAATATCGCGCCGTTTCCCAACAAGCCCTGGGCGCCCACTTCGGCTTATGACGGCTATATCGTCAATACCGGCAATCAGATCATGACGCCGGGCCAGTTGAAACTGGTGGGTGGTACGACGTGGCATTGGGGCGGCGCGGCCTGGCGGCTGATTCCGAGCGACTTCAAATTGAAGTCGCTTTATGGCGTGGGCCGCGACTGGCCTATCGATTACGACGATCTCGAACGATATTACGCACGCGCGGAAGCGGAAATCGGGGTGGCAGGCGATAACAGCGAGGACCAGGCGGGCAATATGGGGCGCGCGTGGCCGCCGCGCTCGACGCCTTATCCGTTGCCGCGCGAAGTCGACACGTATTACGCCCAACGCATTGCGAAGCGCATCGAGCCGCATGGTTATCGCGTGATTACGGAGCCATCGACGCGTGCAAGCGCCGGCTATCGCGGGCGGCCCGCTTGCGTGGGCAATAACAATTGCCTGCCGGCGTGTCCTATCGGCGCGAATTACTCGGGCTTTATTCACGCGGAACTGGCCGAGCAGGCCGGCGCGCGCCTCCTGACGGACGCCACTGCATTCAAGCTCGAAAAAGGGCCCAACGGCAAAATCGCCGCCGTGCACTACCGGAATTCGAAGGGCGAAGACACACGCCTGACCGCGCGTACTTTCGTCGTGGCGGCGCATGCCTATGAATCGGCGAAATTGCTGCTGATGTCCCATGTCGGTAATTCGAGCGATCAGGTCGGGCGCAATCTGATGCCGCATCTTGCGCTGATACTGCGTTTTCTCGCGGACGAACCGCTATGGCCCGGTCGCGGGCCGATTCAGGGCAATGCGATCATGAATTTGCGCGATGGCGATTTTCGTCGTCATCGCGCGTCGAATAAGTATCAGTTGTCGATGCCGGTGGCCAATGAATTCATCACGACGCGCCTGTTGCAACAGGGCGTGCTTGGCTCCGAACTCGATCACCGGATTCGCCATGATTCCGCACGCTTCGTGGAGATGTTCGGTTTCTGGGAAACGTTGCCGCAAGCATCGAACCGCGTCACGTTGGGGCAGGGAAGAACGGTCATCGGTTTGCCAACCATGTCGGTGCACTACGATCTCGACGATTACAGCCGCAATACCGCGCCGGTCGTGCGTCAGGATTTCGAGCAGTTCATCAAGGCGATGGGCGGTACCGATGTGATGGCGCGCGGCGAAGAGATCGTGGCGGTCGATCACATCATGGGCACCGTCATCATGGGCGACGACCCGAAGACTTCGGTTGTCGACAAGGATTGCCGTAGCTGGGATCACGAGAATTTGTTCGTGGTCGGCACGGGCAATATTCCCGCCTGCTCGGCGGTGAACCCGACGCTCACCGGCATCGCGCTCGCCATTCGTGCGGCCGACCGCATCGCTACGGAGGTCTAGGCGATGACCGGATCGTTCAAGGCGAGTCGGATGAGGCGCGTCCGTGTGCAGTTGGCATTGTGTGTGTGGGCGCTGTCTTTCGCGGCGCACGCGCACGCTCAAACGCAATCCGCCGACGCAGCAATGATCGCGCGCGGCAAGGCCGTCGCCATCGAAGCGGATTGCGCCGCTTGCCATACCGCCGTGGGTGGCGCGCCGTTTTCAGGCGGCCGCGCAATCGAAAGCCCGCTCGGCGTGATCGTTGCGCCCAATATCACGCCGTCGAAGACGGCAGGCATGGGCGGCTATACGCTCGCGCAATTCGCGGACGCCTTGCGCAAGGGCATCGCGCGTGACGGCACGCATCTCTATCCCGCGATGCCTTACCCGTCCTACGCGGGCATGCGCGATGAAGACGTTGCGGCGCTTTACGCGTACATGACGAAGGGCATCGCTCCCGTCGATACACGGCCTGTGATTAAAACGTCGCTGGGTTTCCCGTTCAATCAGCGCTGGCTGATGGCCGGATGGAATCTGCTTTATGGCGTCGGCCCACATGGCAACGATGCTGGACTGACCGCGCAGGAGCAGCGCGGACGTTATCTCGTCGATGTCGCCGGGCACTGTTCAAGCTGCCACACGCCGCGCGGTGCGCTGATGAACGAGCAGGGCTTCGCGTACCTCACGGGCGGTAGCGTTGGCGGCTGGAAAGCGCCGGATATCACATCCGATCCCGTGCGCGGTGTCGGCGGATGGAGCGAACAGCAACTCGTCGATTATCTGCGCAAGGGTCATGCTCAAGGTCGCGCGAGCGCAGCCGGCCCGATGGCCGAAGCCATCGAGCATTCGTTCTCGCAGATGCCGCAAAGCGATTTGCGCGCAATCGCGGCCTATTTGCGGCGCGTTCCTGCATCGGCTTCAACTAACGCGGGCATGCAACGGGCCGATTTCGCGTGGACGCAAGCCCGGCCGCTGGCACAGGAAAACGACGAAACAGGTACGGACTCGACGCCCGATGAGATTGCCGAATATCGGCACGTTAGTTCTGGCGCGGTGCTCTATGGCGCGGCCTGCGCGAGTTGCCACGGCGATCGCGGCGAGGGAAAGGCGGGCGTCTATCCGTCGCTCACGTCGTCGACGACGGTGGGAGCAAGCGATGCATCGAATCTGATCATGACGGTCGTGCAGGGCATCGACCGCCACGATGCGACGGGCCAGACGGTGATGCCCGCGTTCGGCCGCGATATGTCGGACGAACAGATCGCAGCGCTCGTCAACTTCGTGACGAAACGCTTCGGCAATCCCGCGGTCACGGTGGACGCCTCGCAGGTGCGCGTCACGCGCAACGGGGGCCGGACACCCTGGCTTCTCGACAACATCAAACCGCTGATCGGCTTCAGCGCGCTCGTTGGCCTGGTGGCCATCGCCTTGCTGATTTCCATCGTGCGCTGGCGATGGCAACGGGCGCGTCGTGCGCGCATCGATCAAGCGGCTCGTCATTCCATTCACACTAATTCGGAGTACACACCATGAATGATCTTCGACCGTTCGTACGACTGCGCGCATTCGCAGCTCTGGCCGCCGCGACCACATGCATGACGTACGCGCATGCCGACGAGTCCGCGCCCGTGGCGGCAAATCTCTCGCTGGTTCGCGCGCACGCGCTTGTCGAAGCCGCGACGCGCAGCGCGAAGACTTTGAACGCGCCCGTCTGCATCGCCATTTCCGATGCGGGCGGGACGCTGATCGCGTTCGATCGCATGGATGGCGCGGCGCCTGGCTGCACGGCGTCCGCCATCGGCAAGGCGCACGCGTCAGCCATCTATCGCGCGCCCACGGGCGTCTTCATGGACATGGTGAACGGCGGCCAGCCCGCCGTGGCGGCGCTGCCCGAGATGATCGCAATCGGTGGCGGCATTCCGGTCGTCAAAAACGGTCAGTTCTACGGCGCGGTGGGCGTGGCGGGCTCGACTATCCAGAACGAAGTCGATATCGCAACGCGCGCGAGCACGGCGTTTTGAGCATGATCACCGGAGACTCGTTGATGAAAAGCGCCGTTGCCGCCTTGCTGGTTGCGTTGTCCTCTGCGGACGTGACCGTCATGGCCGCGCCAGCCAATGCGCCCGATAGCGTTTGGGTAAGCACGCAGCCGACCTTGTCGAGCGCGGCCGCGCGCAAGCTGCTTGCACAGGCGATCGAGATGGGCGACAAGCGCGGCTACCGGCTCTGTGTTGCCATCGCCGACGCCAGCGGCAATCTGCTCGATTTCGACCGGCACGACGGCGCGCATCCGGGCTGCGTCGATGCTGCCATTGCGAAGGCAAAAAGTGCGGCGAGCAACGGTGTGGATACCGAGGTTCTGCTGAAGCTCGCGCACGACACCAACCCCGGCATCGGGGCGATCCCCGGTATCGTTCCCGCGGTTGCGGGCGACGTGTTGCGTTATCGAGGCGTCGTTATCGGGGCAATCGGAATCGCGGGTGGGCCGAACGATGCTGAAGAAACGCGCTTCGCGGGTGAGTTGCGTCGGCTTCTGGAGCAATGGCTCGATTGACATGGATGATCGATGTCCGGCCGCGCGTAATTGATGCGGAACCTGCGCTCAAGCCCCGTCACCGCATTCGGCGGTGACGGGGCCTCTTCTCCGAGAAACGCAGGGTGTCGGACGTTACCAGCTAAACCGGTAACCGGCCTGACTGAACACATTGCGACGATATTCGCCGCCGAGGCTGTGTTCGTATTTCATGCTCGCGTAAATCGCCGAGCGCTTGCCGAAGCTGCCCGTGATGCCAAAGCCGACGTCATACCAGGTCTTCTGCATCGCGTTATCGAACGGCGTATCGCCGATTGTGGTTTGGCCCGGCGAGAAGAAGTCGTGCAGCACGTCTGCGGTGAAATACGGCGTGATGCTCGACGTCTTCGAATCGTTGTTCAAATTGGCCTTGAAGATCCTGAAGCCGAGGCGGCCGCGCATTCCGTTCGTCGTGTTCGAACTGACGTTCGCAATACCGTCGTCGAAGCCGTTCAGGTGCAGATATTGATAGAGAAGTTGTGCTTGAGGTTCGATCGCCACGCCCGTCGAGCCGAGCGCGAACGGCTTGCACACTTCGCCCGAGATACCCGCGCCGATGCCGTTCTGGCTCGCGCTGCCGCCATAGATATCGCCATAGCGGTTGTGGTAGTGCGTCAACTGGCCCACGCCATCGAAATAGGTGCCGTCGGGCAGAAATTTCGTCCAGTAGCCGCCGATCGATTGCGCCTGTGTTTCGACGGTGCCAGTCGAAACGGACAAGGCTGCAATACTGCGTGCGCTATCGGCGAAGTTCGCCGACGTCGAGCCGATCGTGATCGTTGCGCCTGCATGCGTGCTGCCGCCGTTGACGTTGCTCGACAGCGTCCAGTCCTTGCCGAACTGCGCGAAGAACGTGTGCTCGTCGGTAGAGAAGCGGTCGCCGACGTCGGCATCGAGGTTCTGTCCGCCGAGGCGACCCCAGATACCGTTCGCGTGCGCCGGTTGCGCGGCATCGAGATTCGCCACATCGCCGACGCGTTCATGCAGACGTCCGAGAATGCTGAAGCCATAGTCCGCGTTGAGCAGCGGCGTGACGGAATAGCCGACCACGGCGGGTCGATAGGCCACGGGCGCCGATGCCGAAGCACCGGTGGCCGACGCAGCTGTCGGGTCGGCTGCTTCAAGCCGCGAGCGCAGATACCAGCTATTGGCGTCCGTTGCGCCGCCTTGATACAGCAGGTATTGATAGGCGCCGCCCTGAACGGGCGCAGCAAGGTGGAAGCTGTTCGCCGCCGACGTGCCATTGACCTGCACGAGTTCGATGCCGTCGCCGGTCGTTGTCGCGCCGTTGCCCGAGCCGTTCACCGTGATGGCCGTCGTGCCGCTGACGTTGCCGCCAACGACGAGCCGGTCGGTCTGCGATGCTGCGCCGCCCGCGTTGAGCAAGGTGTTCAGCACGAGCGCGCCGTTCGTGGCCGAGTAATTTCCCGCGACGTTGAGCGTGTTGCCGATGTTTCCCGATGCGGCGGCCAGATCGATCACACCTGCGTTGGCGAGGTCGCCGTCAATCGTGAACGTGCCGGTATTCGCCGATGCAAACGCAGACAACGCGTTGGCGACCGCGACCGTGCCGCTGTTGTCGACCGAGCCCGACACGCTGCCGTAACCGCCGAGCGTCGCGCCTTCCGCGACGGTCGTGAGGCCCGAGGCAATGGACGCGTTGGTATGCGCCGCGTCGCCGACCGCGAGCGTGCCTGCCAGCACTTGCGTGTTCCCGGCATAGGTGTTTGCAGCGTTGAGGATCGATGTGCCCGCACCGATCTGGCTCAGCGTGCCTGTGCCGCTGATCAGGCCGTCGAGCGTGAACGTGTCACTGCGATCGAGCGCGAGCGCGCCGTTGTCGGTGATGTTGCCGACGACGCTGCCGCTCGTGCCGCCACTGCCGAGTTGCAGCGTGCCGTTCGCGATCGTCGTGCCGCCGGTGTAGGTGTTATCGGCGGCGAGTACGGTCGTGCCGGTTCCGATCTGGCTGACGCTGCCGCTGCCGGAGATCGTCCCGTTCAACGTCAGCGTACCGGCGCGGTCCAGCACCAGCGCGCCGTTATTCGCGATGTCGCCGACGATGCTGCCGCTCGTGCCGCCACTGCCGATCTGCAACGTGCCGGCGCTGATTGTCGTGCCGCCGGTGTAGGTGTTGTTGCCGTTGAGGACGAGTGTGCCGCTGCCGGTCTTGGTCAGCGCGCCCGCGCCCGTAATCGCGCCGTTCAGCGTGAAGGTCGTGCCGACATCCGTCAGCATCGTGCCGCTCGCCTGCATCGTGACGTTGCGCGCGCTGGTGATATCGGCGGTGTTTTCGAGCGTGCCGCCGTTGAACGTCAGGCCGCCCGATGCGTCGCCGAGATTGCTATCGGATGACATTTGCAGGATGCCCGCGCTCAAGGTCCACGGCGTGACGGCGGATGTGGTGCCGGTCAGCGTCCATGTGCTCGTGCCGACTTTCTCGAAGACGCCGAAGCCCTGGTATTGCGCGGTCGAGCCGATCTGCGAGACATCGAAGCTCGCATTGGTGCTGCCGCCGAGCTTGAGCGTGTCCGCTGCGCTGTACGCGACGACATTGCCGTTGATGACCGAGGTGGACCAGATTTCCAGCGAGTTGACGCCGCCGGTGAACTGGATGGCATCGCCGTTGACCGGGGTCCATCCGGCGCGAGTCGCGCCTGTGCCGCCTGTAATCGTGCCGGCGTTGATGACGGTGACGTTGGAGCCCGTGATGCCTGCGCCGCCTGCGCCGGGCGTGCTGGGGGTGCCATAAGAGGTCCTCAAAAGGCCTGCGCCTCCGGTTCCGCCCGTGATCGTTCCACCCGACTCGTTAATGACGGCGCCACCGGACACAATCTCTACACCGGCGCCGCCATCGCCCCCTCCACCCGAGAGGCTATATTCGCCAGTGCCACCGGTCAGGGTGCCGCTGTTCGTCACAGTGCCCGTGCCCACCAGAACGATCGCCACACCACCTTCACCGCCGCCACCGCTGCCGGGAATGACCACTTGACTGCCCGACCCGCCGCTAACCTGGCCTCCCGCATCGATCGTGACGTTGGCCGAGGAAAAGATTCCCGCGCCGCTACCGCCGCCGCCCGCACCCGTGTGTCTGGCACCCGAGCCCCCTGTGACATCGCCCGTGCTCGTGACGGTCACGTCGGCAGTTGCCTGCACACCGGCACCACCGCCCCCGCCGCCGCCTGCGGATCTCACGTTGGTTACTGCGATCTGGCCAGCCTGACCGGCGCCACCCGTGATAGCGGTCGAAATGCTCGTTTGCGTGGTGACGATCAGGCCTACACTGCCGGTGGCACCGGCCGTACCGTAGACCATGCCCGCGGCGTAGATGCCCGATGCGCCACCCGCAGCGCCGTTGCCGGTAGTCTGATTGAGCGCACCGCCGCCGCCGGAGCCGGCGCTCGAGCTGATCGAACCCGTGCCGCCGTTCTGTCCCGTTGCGCTCGACTGACTGCCGTCGGTGCCACCGGGGCCACCCGCGCCGCCGCCAAGCACGCTGACGCCAGCGCCTCCGTTTGCGCTGGCCGAATTGCTCGCCATCGAAAAACTACCTGCAACGGCCAGCATGACCGCGATGGAAACCCGGCTGCGCACGAGCGCGAAGCGTTCATCTCGCGCGGCGCGGCGGCTTGCCTCGACCGGCGAATAACTGCCGATGCCATCTCCTGATACAGCCGCATTGACGTCACTTCGTGTTTCACGAAATTTCAATTCGCCACCTCGCGCAATGACTGCGTTAATTGTTTAAATATTTCGGCGCGAAAGATATCAGAAGCACTGGTAAGTCTTGGGTGAGGAAATGGCCATGCAGCGGCCGCGCAACATTCGATGCGCAATGAGTGTGCTTTGGAGAAAACGGTGAAATTTCCTGCTGAAATCCTTTAGATACAGTGGGATAGCAGGCTTGCCGATTTGGGCTGTTGTTCGCTAATGGAACAGGAGGGAGACAGCTGATTGCGAATGACTGTAAGCAGTATGGGAAAGTGAAACAGCCTGAACGCGGGTTTTAACGATTTTTAGCCGTTGTGAGATGCCTGTTCTGTGAAAAACACGTTATTTATGACTATTGCGACGTGCAACCATACAGGCTTCGGCGCGCACACACAGAGGCAATGTTAACAATTGTCAATTTAGTTAAATATAGACGTGGATAATTACTCGTGATAGGGCGAGCCCAGCAAAACGCAGCGCTGGTCGAGCAGGGTGCCGCAATCGCCCAGAGTCTTTCCGTACAGGCCGAGATGCTCGACGAGGCAATCAGGATTTTTACCGTTGCGATTTCGTAGACCCCAGGCGGCGTCGTCTGAAGCGCGCGCAGGCTCGCGTCCGCCGAAGCCGTGGCTGTGCCGCTGACGGTATTCATCGCCGAAGCGGGAAGCGTGATGGGCTGTGCGGCTTCGTTTATCGTTTACATACCTGCATTCCCTGATCGACTCCCTTTACCCTCGCTCTCTGCGAGTCGGACTAAAGTCCGATATCGCAAAGCCTTTCAATGTTTAATGTGTAGGTTAATCAGCCCGAATTGCAGTTCTTGCATTGCGCCAGGAGACTGCTCTCAATCACGATCGTTGTGTGGTGGTGAGGTGCGAAATGGCCCAGAAATCCGACGCCAATACTTGCATGCCCTTTGCAAGAATCATGGTCGCTGTCGATTCCACACCCGCATCAACCGCGGCGCTCCGATATCTGAGGCAACTGCTGCATCCCGGCAATGCGGTGCGTGTCGTGTCGGTTGCCGAGAATCCGCGCACGCTCGTGCCGCTCGGAAGGTGGGTTGGGTCGCAGCTCGAAGCCGCGCGGGAGGAACTGCGGCATGACGCCGGAGAGGCCATCCAGGCCGCTCAATCCGCGCTGGATGGCTGCGGTGCGCACCTTGACGGACAACTCGTCGACTTGAGCAAGGAGAGCGGAGACCTTGTTCACGCGCTTGCTGAAGCGTTATCGGAATGGTCGCCCGATCTGGTTGTCCTCGGAACACGCCATAGCAGGGCGCTGATGCGCTGGGTGGAAGGCGAGGTCTCCGCGCCGCTTGCGCGATTGCTCCGCTGGCCAACCTTGATCGTCCCGGTTGACCATGAGCCGGAAACGAACGCGCCATTGTCGCGCGTCCTGTTTGCGACCGACGGCAGTGACGGGTCCGTTGCGGCCTTGCGCGTGGGCGCGCGGCTGGCGGCACCACGGGCGGACTGCCGTGTCGTCTATATCGTCGACCGGCTTCTTGCGCCGGGGACGGGGCCATTCGAGAAGCAGTTCGAAGACTGCCAGACCGCGATCGGACAAAATGTCGTCGCGTTGGCGGCCAACGAACTCGCCATTTGCGGGCAGCAGAAGGCATGGAAAGTGGAGACGGCTGTCATCAAGACCCGGAATACATTTGATGACGTGCCTCATGCCATCGATCGTGAAGCGCGCCACTGGAAGGCACAACTCGTCGTGCTGGGAACGCATGGACGACGCGGGTTGACGCGCTGGCTGCTAGGCAGCGTTGCGGAGCGGGAAGTGAGATTGACGTCAGTGCCGCTACTGCTCGTACCTGCGTTGGTCGCGTGACGCACGCAACGCGGGCAGTTGAGAGTCGTACTCCATGCGGGGTCCCAGATCGCCCGATATGCCCGATATGCCGCTCGTGAGCGATTGCAAAGGGCATCTGGCCATCCCGAATGGATCCTGCGTTTTCGTCGCAGCATCCGCTCAGTCAAAAGTTCCAGAAAAGAAAGTGATGACGCTTGTGCGCACGACCTGTTCGGGGCGTGCCGCCGCCGGACGGGAGCTGTGCGTGCGCATCAATGACCCGCGCGCGCAGCGCCATGTCATAGAACGCTCCAACCACCGGCAAGGCACTGTGGGCGCCTTCTCCCCAGTAGTCGTTGCGCAGCGTTACACGCGCATCGTCGAATCCCACCCATGCGCCCGCGACAAGCTGGGGATGCATCAGGATGAACCAGCTATCCGTACTATCCTGCGACGTGCCTGTTTTGCCCGCCACATCGGCGTGAATTCCGAAACGCGTGCGGATATCCTCGCCGGTACCACGATCGACAACGTCGCGCATCACATCGACCAGCTTGAGTGCGGCCGCTGTCGGCAGTGCCTGCTCCGGGGCCGTCGCAGGAAACGCAGCGAGCACGTTGCCGTTGCGGTCTTCGATGCGAGTCACCATGCGAGGCTCAACATAGGCCCCGCGGTTCGCGATAGTGCAATACGCCGAGACCATCTCCCTGAGCGTGACCGGACTGGTACCGAGAGCGAGCGACGGCACCGCATCAAGGGGGCTTTCGCGCACGCCCATGGCGCGTGCGAGTGCGGCCACTTTCCCGGGCCCTTCCCGTTGCATGAGCTGGGCCGTGACGCGGTTACGTGAAAATGCGAGGGCGTTACGCAGCGTCATCGGCCGGCCGGTGGCGGGCTCCGGATCAGTCGGCTTCCATACCGCGTTGCCCTTCAAGGCGATCGCGACATTGCGATCGACGATTGTGTCGCCCGGCTGCGCGCCATCTGCAAAGGCGGCGCCATAGACAAAGGCCTTGAACGTGGAGCCGGGCTGTCGTCGCGCCTGCTGCACGTGATCGAACGGTTCGCCCTGAAAGTCGCGGCTGCCGACCCAGGCCTTGATATCCCCGTTACGGGGATCCATGGCGACGAACCCGGCCTGAATCTGTGTCTTGCTATGGCAAAGTCCCTCGACAAACGAAGCGTCCCTCGCCAGCTTCTTGATGGCAGCGTCGTCCGGCAGGCCAGCATCACGTGTAGCCCGATACTCGGCTGTCTGCCGGATGAACGACTGAAACAAGGCATTGCCCGGCCAGCAGCCTGTACGTTCGTTCCACGCGTTATTGGCAATCCACTGCAACTGGCTCATTTGCCAGGCAACCGCCTGCGTCGCCATTGCCTGAAGCCGTGAATCGATCGTTGTATGAACAACGAGACCGTCGGAATAAATGCTGTAGCCGTTGTGATCTGCCCATGCGGTCAGCCATCGGCGCAACTGTGCCGTGAAGTGCGGCGCAGCGCCCACAGCCTCCGCTTGCGGCTCAAAATTAACGCGCAACGGTTGGCGCTGGAGCCGGGCGTATGCGTTCGGGTCAAGTTTGCCGAACTTCACCATCTGCGCGAGTACGGTGTTGCGACGTTCGAGTGCGCGATCTGGATTGATCACCGGGTTGTACGCGCTATTCGCCTTCAGCATCCCGACAAGCGTTGCACTTTCAAGGATGTTGAGTTCGGCTGCGGTTTTGCCGAAGTACGTACGCGCAGCCATTTCGACGCCGTACGCATTGTAGAGAAACGGCACCGTGTTCAGGTACGTCGTCAGGATCTCGTCCTTGCTGTACACGGATTCGATCTTGAGCGCCGTAATCGCTTCCTTGAGCTTGCGCGTCAATGTTGGTGCCCGGCCGATCTCTTCCGGATACAGATTGCGCGCGAGCTGCTGCGTGATCGTCGAGCCACCCTGGCGACTGCCGGTGAACGTATGCAACGCCGCTGCTGCAACGCGCTGGAGATCGATGCCGTGGTGCTGATAGAAACGGTGATCCTCTGTCGCAATGAGGGCGTCGACCACATGAGGGGAAATCTGGTTAAGCGCGACCCACTCGCGGTTAACCGGCTTGAACTCGGTGAGCACCTTGCCATCGGCGGAAAGGATCAGAGCGGGACGATCGACGCGGGCTTTGCGGATGTCACCGAGATGCGGTGTGAACGGAACAAGCGCCAGTGCGTAGGCTGCGCAAAACAGTGGCGGCGCGGCGAGTGCCAATGCAAGGCCGCGACGCGTCGGGTGGCGAACGCCATGCAGCGCCACACGGATTAGACGGTATTGCTTCGCGCCGATCGCAGCGGCGAGCGAGCGGGCACGGCTCACCCAGCGTGTGCAGAATTCACGAAATAGCGACACATACGGGTGTTTCACGGCGGCTGCGCTTTGGACGAAAAGCCCGGATCGTACCAAAGCAGAGATGTATTTCTGGCCGCAAATCAGGCCCGCGTGCCTGCGGATAACAGTTGATTACACTTGTTTCGACTTTGTGGATCGGACGCGCGACAGGAGGAGAAGGAGGGGGCGTCGGTCGTAACGAACTGGGTGTGACGCGATCGGGATTTGGGGAGATTGTTTGGGCGCTTTCAGACTGGCACGCTGCGCTATCGACGCTATCGTGTGCTTTCTTCTCGGCGCGGATGTTGTGCCGACGGGCGTCGCCGACAAGGCTGCGAATCGCGGCAGCCAGAAATGCGAAACCCGGCCAGGATGCCGGGTTTGTTCATGCGGGAGGTTGATCAGCACTCGCCTTTTTTGGCGTGTCCGGGCGGGCAATGCCAACCCTTGTCGTGATGATGATGCCTCTCCCAGTCGTCGTGTTCCCAGTAACGGTGGCCATCCCAATAGCGGTCGCCATGCCAGCCCGGCGTAATGACAACGGCGGCGGGCGGCGGCGGTGCGACCACCACAGGAGCACCCACGTTAATGCCAACGTTGACGTCCGCTGCGTGGGTGGCGCTGGTCAGGCCGATTGCGGCTGTGGCGAACGCAAGCTGCGCGAATACCTGTTTCATCACGGAACAGCCCCCAACTTCTTGAATGGCGGAAATCTCTATGGGTTTCTGGTTGCGGGGACAGGATTTGAACCTGTGACCTTCGGGTTATGAGCCCGACGAGCTGCCAGACTGCTCCACCCCGCGGCGCGCAGTGTACCTGCATCGTAGCGATTCGTCAATTGTGGGGTAGGGCGTTACGTGGATGACTCAATTTAAAAGATTGGGAATGCGAATTAAAAATTAGCGGTACCTAGCGTGTCGGAGTAAGGATGCTGGGGCGCATGTCGACCCTGCTCGGACCTTCCGGTACGAGCGGCCACTGTCCGCTTTGCGGCTCACATCTGTCTTTCACCATGGTCCTGCGCGATTCCATACACCCATGTGCTGACCGTGTGGTTTTCACTCAATTTGCATATATTGCGGTAAGCGTTTAAGAAAATTACCCGAAACGCTGGCCCATCTGTTAGCCTGCGCCCGCAGCGGGTTGAAATTATTAGAAAGGTATTGAAAGTAATTCGGGGAACGACGCCACGGTGCGCGGGTGTCGTTATGCAGCAATGGGAAGACGCCTTGAGTCGCGGGCGGGAATTCTTCCAGCGTCACGGGTAGCAGAAAAATAAATAGCGGTTGTTACCGACTTGTATTCAACAAGTCGCGGGGAATGGTGGTCGCCGTTGCCGAAACGGCCATCGCAAACGGCAATTCGGGGCGGGTAAAAGCTAAATCGTCGGGGCCATCCTTACGCATTGCGGATCGCGCGAGTCGCGTGATGCGTCATGCAGCGCTCGCCGCGCTCACGCTGCTCGGGCTGAGTCCTGCCTTGTCCATTGCGCAGATCGTGCCCTCGGGCGCGCACGCGCCGGGTGTCATCAGCACGGCCAATGGCCTGCCGCAGGTGAACATCCAGAAACCTTCCGGCGCCGGCGTATCGCTGAACACCTATTCGCAATTCGATGTCTCGCGCAGCGGCGCAATTCTCAACAATTCGCCGCTCATGACGAGCACGCAGCTCGCTGGTCAGATTAGCGGTAATCCGAACTTCGGCGCGAGCGACGCAGCCAGGGTCATCGTCAATCAGGTCAATAGCAATAATCCGTCGCAGTTGCGCGGTTATATCGAGGTTGCAGGCCAGAAGGCGGCCGTTGTCGTGGCGAATTCTTCCGGCATCGTCGTCGATGGCGGCGGCTTCATCAACACGTCGCGCAGCATTCTCACGACCGGCAATCCGCTGCTCGATGCGAACGGCAACCTCACTGGCTTCAACGTCACGCAAGGCAATATCACGGTTCAGGGCGCAGGCTTCAATGCGACCAACGTGGATCAGGTCGATCTGATTGCGCGCGCGGTGCAGGTCAACGCCGCGCTGTACGCCAATACGCTGAATGTCGTCACGGGCAAGAACAACGTCGACTACACAACCCTGAATGCGACACCGACGACCGGCTCCGGTGCCGCGCCTGGTGTTTCGATCGACGTGGCGCAGCTCGGCGGCATGTACGCCAATCGCATCGTGCTGGTGTCGAACGAGTATGGCGTCGGGGTCAATAACGCAGGTGTGATCGAAGCGCAGGCGGGCGATCTGACGCTGACCAGCGCGGGCCAGCTCGTGCAGTCCGGCAAGATGAGCGCGAGCGGCAACGTCGCAATCAAGGCGGCCAGCGCCGTCAATTCCGGCACGACCTATGCGCAGGGCGCGGCCAGCGTCAGCACGTCCGGCGCGCTGTCGAATACCGGCACGCTTGCGGCGCTAACTGAGCGTTCGCCATGTTCAAGTTGTTCTGATGTGATTCAGAAATTTCAGATAAAGTACCCAAATATTTCAATCAATGTAATGGATAACGGGGGCGCAATACTTCGCCCTCAGAGCAAGGGGAAATGAAGATGGACGATCGAGCAACATACGGAGAAATTCGCGGATTTCTTTTAAATTCATATTATGTTTATTGTCGCACGAAGCTTGTTAGTCGCCAGCAATGGGTGAGTGGCGAGTACGAGTTTGGATTTGCGTACGAGGAGTTCGTCAATGCGTTTGATACCGTTGCAGAACGGTTAATGCTCGAAGTTCTTACACTTGTTCTCGCGGCTGGCCGAGGAGGGGGCGCGGATTTTCATCGAAGAAAGATTGATGAACTTATTGCGCAGGAATCCTTGGAGGCTATTCTCAATGCTCTGCCCGATGATGAGTCAGATGAGTTGCAGCAAGATCTAAAATTATTGAGCCTATATATTTAAAAATCAAGACTTTAGGTGGGCTTGTCGTTTACGTGCTCAATATAAATGAACGTGGTAATGAGTTGGCTAAATTAGACTTGTGCGTCCCATACTTTGACCAGATTCGAAACCCGCGTGTTCGAGCTATCATTGGACGAGCTATGAGACATAGGTGGAAGCCGCGATGGAATCTTTTGAAGCGTTAAGAGAGATGCTGATCGCGATCGGGCCGCAGAATACACGGCTTGCGGCACCATCGCGGCGAAGGACAGGGTGATCTTCCCGTTATGTGAAAGCGCTCGACCATCCACAGCAGCAGGTCGGTCAGCGACTGCAGTGGTAGTCATCGAGAATCGCAGCATCTCCTCGGCGATACGCTAACGGGTACAACGCTTAGCGTCTTCAAGTCTTTTGGCGAAAAGTCTGCGTGATTCTTTTTGGGGCAATCCCAAGGTATTCCCCGTTTATTTATTCGAGTATGAAGATGAAAAGATGGCTGAGCGCTTTGCCGCTTACAGCCGCCATAGCGCTCGCGCATGCGCAAAAAAATCCAGGTAACGGGGAATCTGCCGCGACGGCTGCGCGTGCAAACGCGCAGCAGGATCAACAGATACAGCAGCAGCGCGCTGTCACCGTTTTCGCTTCAAGGATGCTTCCACGCGCGGCACCTGGAAAACGGCATTTCCAACGCGCGATGGCGACGTGGTGAACCTGCGCGATCTGGAGCAGGGTGTCGAGCAGATGAAGCGTGTAAGCAGCCAGGACGCAACAATGCAAATTGTTCCCCGCAAGTGCGCCTGGCGAAAGCGACGTTGAGATTGCAGTGAAGCGCGCAAAACCCTGGACATTTGTTGCGTCCGTCGATGACTCCGGCACGCGCGAAACTGGCAGCATTATTGGAACTGTTTCGCTAGGAATCGACAATCTACTCGGCCTGAACGACATCCTCACCGCCGGATTTAATCAGGATTTGCAGTTTGGCGATCACGGAGTCGGCACGCATGGCTGGAACGGTTCTTATTCGGTGCCTTGGGGCTACTGGACCGCCACGCTGTTCGGCTATACGAACACGTACTACGAGAACGTTGCTGGCGTGAATCAGACGTATGTCGTGAGCGGCAATTCGCAGACTGCTGGACTCAAGTTGCAACGTGTATTGCGGCGCGGCGAGAACGACGTGTTCGGTGCGGAATTCCAGCTCATCAAGCGTTTTGGCGCGAGTTTCATCGAAGACACCGAAATCCCGCAACAGCATCGCGACAACACCTTTATCGAAGCAGGGTTGACCGACCGTCACTATTTCGGTGCGGCGCAATTCGACGGCACGCTCGCTTATCGTCAGGGTATCGGCTGGTTGGGTGCCTCGCCTGATGTCGTTGATGGCCCAACGTATCGTTTTCACATGGCTACGCTCGACGCGAACCTGTCTGTGCCGTTCGCGGTTGCGGGTCAGCGTCTCGCGTATGTCGGAACCGTTCACGGCCAGTACACGAACGACACGCTGAATTACATTGACGACCTGACCATCGGTAGCCGTTACACAGTGCGCGGCTTTGACGGCGAAACGATGCTGGCGGCGGAGAAAGGTTTTTATTGGCGCAATGAAGTGCAATACCCGATTGGCAACACCGGCCAGGCTGTCTATGCCGGGCTGGACTACGGCCACGTGTGGGGGCCATCCGCGCAGTATTTGTCGGGTACGCAACTGGCCGGGGCGGTGATCGGCTTCAAGGGTGCGGTTCCCGCGCGCTTTGCCACCCTGAGCTATGACGTGTTCGCTGGGACACCCGTTTATAAACCGGATGGATTTCCTGCGTCGCATGTGACGCTCGGCTTCCAGGTGACAGGGCAGTTTTAGGTGTTGCATCGACCGGTTGAATCCGCCGCCAATTCTCAGCCACTCAGCGCGATCGAGCGAGCGTCTCGTTTTGGCCGACCGCGCCAACGCTGCCGCCTCGCCGTACCGCCCGACCGGGCGCGATCATCGTCTGGGGCGCGGTGCTCCTGCCGGGAACGCACAACCCGACTCAATGCAAATGGCGGGTCCACGCCAATGCGAACGCCTATGCTACGGAGTAACTGTCTCGCAATGCCGTTAGCAGCTGTAACCCGTTGCATTGCCATCACTTGCCGCGAATAATCGAGTCAGCAGCATTGGGTCGCTTGGGGCGACCACTGACTCCCGCTGTTAGAATAACGGCCTTTTTCAGGGAGAAAAAAGTGTCCTGGTTTATCTATGAAGTGCCCGAATACAATGAAGACGGGGCGCGCATTGAACCCTTCAGCGACCTGCGTAGCCGCGTCATGAAAGTCAGTGGGCAGTCGATGGCCGACGAACTGGAAAGCGTCCGCGAAAACGCCGCAACGACGGCGGACACGCCCACGCGCCCGCTACGTGCCGCAGAAAATCCTCACGTATTTCCGATTCCCTATGCCGACTCCATGATCCTGGTCGGGTTCATCTTCGAGCTGCAGCGTGAGTCCCGACAGCTGGTGGTGTCGCCTGTGGAAATGCCCTGGCTGAAAGGCGCATAGAGAGCAATGCGGGCGAATCCGACCCTGGTGCCGAACGCGGAAACTGAATGAAGCGCCGGCGCGCTGGCCAACCCGCAACGCCAATTACGGTAGTGTGCGCACGCGGAACCAGGCCCGCAGAAGTCGCCTAATTTTTGATGTTTTCCTCGCAATCGCTCCAGTAGCGCAGCGGATCGCCATGTTGTGGGTAACGTGAACTGAGCCACAGTGACAGCTTGCCCCAATCCGGATGATGGGTACCCGTTTTCGCGGACCAGATTGACGATCTCTCGAGGATCTGGCCGTTTCCTCTATCTCGGACAACGAGGCTGCCCAGTCCACTTGAACTGTTCGTCTGCGACTCAACCAGATACCTCGGCAGAATCCGGACTTCGGCGTCCTCGGCCCATCCAAAAAGGGCGCGGACCACACCCGTGGCGTCGCGCAACTCTATCGGGCCACTCTGCGGACGAACGGCTGTCCATCCCTCGGGAAATTCGGCGACAACGAGCTTTCCCTCTTCCCGCACCCACCTCACGCGCCATGCGCGCACCATCGCCTCGCGCAAGGCGGATACCGACGCGTATCCAGCAGGCAATGTGATGGCTAGCGGGAGCGTGATGAGGTTGTCTTTCCAGAGCTTGGCTTCGTCGTCGATGCGTTTGCTCTCGGTGAACATCCCTGTGTCGAATGGGTTCTCCGGCCGACTTGACACGCGTGCGTTCGAGGCGGGAAGTCCCTCGAAGAGTCGTTCAGCATCAAGACGTGTGAGTTTCGCCTTTCCTTTCTTCATTTGCCTCTCTCCAGCATGATTGATGTCTCGCGAATACCCGGACCCCGACAACCGAAGGCACGCGTTTTTTAGCGGGCGGGTGATCTTGTCTGGGGCTATTCGCGGGTTCGCGGGTTCGCTAGCTCGCAGCGACGTCGAAGCGTATGGCGCGGCGTGTGTCGTCATCCATGCGCCGAAAGCGTGGTGCGATCGATCCATGGTGAGTCGGATGACAGTGACGGGCAGCGCTCGATTGCGCGATGACGTTCGCGAATAGACGATGTTGGCGTGTTACCGCTTGAGCGTGGTCGTTTGTGATTTTCGCCTGCGTCAACCGAAGGAATTAGCCCCCGGCGCGCTTCACCCGATGACCGGACTTTTTGAGCGCTTCGATAATACGGTCACAGTGGTCGCCCTGCACCTCGATCACGCCATCCTTGACCGTTCCGCCCGAACCGCAGGCGGTGCGCAATTGTTTGCCGAGCGACGCGAGGGCAACGGGGTCGAGCGCCAATCCTCTCACGACCGTCACGCACTTCCCGCCTCGGCCTTTGGTCTCGCGAAGTACCCGCGCGACGCTGTCCCCTGGTGCTTGTGTCTGGGCAATCGTCTTGCATACACATTGCGCGACCGTGCGCCGGCACTCGGGACACATCCGTCCGCCATCTGTGGAGTAGACGAGGCCACCCTTCGAACTGCTCTTGACGATAGACATGCACAAAAAGACATAAAGGCCGGCAATCAGCTAGTTTAGCAGGTTGCGTTTGCGGCTCCTGAGCGCGTTCTACCGGCATCCCGTGCGGGCGGGTCTGCAATCATGAAGAAAGGGCGGCCGTGCGAGTTAAAGGCAGGAACGCGACAGCGTGAGTGCAGCATTTTTCACGCTGGTTTCCACGCGCATGCGCAGGCTTTCATCGACGGAGAACGCGGTATTGGGTCCCGCGATGCTGAGCGCGGCAAGCACTTCGCCGCGGCTGTCGCACACGGCCGCCGCGCAGGAGTCGACGCCTGCTTCGAGCCCGGAAAAGCTCCAGGCGCAGCCATTCGTGCGGATGACGTCGAGCGTGGCGTCCAGCGTCGCCCAGTCAGCAGGGCGCTCGTTGGACGGATGTTGTTCATAGCGCGCTTGCACCGCGCCCTTGGGCAGACACGCGAGCATGGCGAGCCCCGGCGTCGCGTGATGCGCGGGAATGCGGCTGCCCGCGCGAATGCGGGTCACGAGCGGCGTATCGGGCGTTTCGCAAAGCAGATAGACGATCTCCGCGCCTTCGAGCACCGCGAGAAACGCCGAAAGCCCGGTCTGTTCGACGAGCACCGGCAGGATCTGCCGCGCGCGCGCCGTGAGATCCGAGGCGCCGAGCGCGCTCGCGGCGAGCGTCAGGAACGGCATGCCGAGCCGATGCGAGCCGCCCGCCGGATGCTCCTGGATCAGTTCCGCGGCCTTGAGCGACTCGATGAGCCGCATCACGGTCACCCGGTTCACGCCGATCTGCCGCGCGACGTCGCTGAGGTTGGCGGTCGAGCCGCCTTCCGCGATGTAGCGCAGCAGGCGAAACGCCCGCTCGACGGGTGAACTGGCCGCATCGGCGGACGGGGGTGAAGACGTATCCGTATTCATCTGATCCTGTTGAAAGGCGTGGCGGCTATTCGCTCAGTGCAGCCGCTCAATGCAGCGGCACCGTCCACGCGTCGTAACCATAGACCCAGTCGGCGTTGCCGCCGGTCTTGAGCCAGTTGTTGCCGCGCGAGCCGATCTGCACGCGCGCCGTGCGTTCCTGCCGCGCACGCGCGTAGCGCGCGAGCGCGTCGTCGAGTCCGGCGGGCGCCACGTCGGTCAGCGCGCGCGCGAGCACCACGGCATCCTCGATCGCCATGCCCGCGCCTTGCGCCATGAACGGCATCATCGGGTGGCAGGCGTCGCCGAGCAGCGTCATGCGCGCACCGCTCCACTGCGGCAACGGATCGCGAATATACAACGCCGAGGCGAGAACCGTGTCGCAGGCGTCGAGCAGCGCGCGCGCTTCGGGGTGAAACGCGGCATAGGCGCGGCGCAGCGCGTCGGGGTCGCCGGGCAGCGTCCACGACTCGTTTGTCCAGTCGCTTTGCGAGGTGGTCGCGAAAATGAATACGTCGCGGCCCCGGTTGAGCGGGAACGTGACGATCTGCAAGTCGTCGCTCGGTCCCCACCATTTCACGAACGCACCGGTGTCGATGCCGCTGAGGCGCTCGGCGGGCACGACCGCGCGATACGAGACGATGCCCGTGAACTGCGGATGCTCCGCGCCGAACAGATGGCGGCGCACGCCCGAGTGGATGCCGTCCGCGCCGATCACGAGGTCGAATGCGTGCGACGTGCCGTCCGCGAGCGTGATCGTGGCCGCGTCGGCGTCCTGCGCGAACGAGACCGTGCGCTGGCCGAGCTGGAGCACGCCGGGCGCGAGCGCGGCTTCGAGCGCGCTCATCACGTCGGCGCGGTGCATCGTCAATTGCGGCGCGCCGTATTGGCGCTCGGCTTCGTCCGACATGGCGAGCCGCGAGGTTTCCTCGCCCGTGTCCCACGTGCGGCTGATGCGGGCATTGGGGCGCGCGGCGGTCTCGCGCAGCTGCTCGCCCACGCCGAGGCCGTCGAGCGCGCGCACCGCGTTCGGCGTGAGATTGATGTCCGCGCCCACGCGCCCAAAGCGCTCCGCCTGCTCGAACACCGTCACGCGATGTCCCGCGCGGTGCAGGGCGATCGCCGCCGCCAGTCCGCCAATTCCGCCACCCACCACTCCAATTTTCAGCATGTCTGTCTCGTCCGTCGGGCTCGTTGATGTGTTCAAAAATGAACAGATAGAACATAAATGAACCGACATTCTGCGGCGAGAGTTTTTTGACATCAAGCAAAAAATGCATCCATCGACAGGACGCGGCGCGACCCGGGCCTCGCGATGACGGTTGAGACGATCGGCGACTTTTTTGGATTTTGAGGCAGTTGTGGGCGTGGAGGGCGTCGCGAAAAATGCACTCATCGACGGC
Organism: Paraburkholderia sp. J94; assembly: GCF_905220285.1. Lineage (NCBI taxonomy): Bacteria > Pseudomonadati > Pseudomonadota > Betaproteobacteria > Burkholderiales > Burkholderiaceae > Paraburkholderia > Paraburkholderia sp. J94. The sequence continues at coordinate 486,748 of NZ_CAJMZH010000001.1, forward strand.
CATGCACTGCTTTCGCATGACGCCGCGTTTCCAACGAGTGAGGACACAAGACATGTTGAGCGCTGAAAAAAACCGCTTGCTGACCGAGGTGGGACCGGGCACGCCGATGGGCGACTACCTGCGCCGCTACTGGCATCCGATCGCCGGCGTGGCGGAATTCGACGACAAGGCGGTTCGCCCCATTCGTCTCTTCGGCGAAGACCTCGTGCTGTTCAAGGATCTGAGCGGTACGTTCGGGCTGGTGCAGCGCCGCTGCCCGCATCGCAATGCCGATCTCGCATTCGGCTTCGTCGAGCAGTGCGGCTTGCGCTGCGCGTATCACGGCTGGGAATTCGATGCGAGCGGGCAATGCACGCATCAGCCGTTCGAGGAAATCGTCGACGTCGATGCGCGCCTGCGCCAGAAAACGAAGATCACGGCCTACGAAGTGCGCGCGAAGGCGGGCATGATCTGGGCGTACATGGGCAGCGCGCCCGCACCGGAATTGCCCGACTGGGAGCCGTTCAACTACCCGAACGGCTTCGCCCAGGTCGTGATGGCCGAGATTCCGTGCAACTGGTTTCAGTGCCAGGAAAATTCCATCGACCCGATCCATTTCGAGTGGACCCACAACAACTGGACCTCGCGCCAGCAGGACAGCCACGCCGAACACGTGCCGACGCATCTGCGCACGCTGTACGAGGAGTTCGAGCACGGCTTCGTCTACAAGCGGCTGCGTGCGCATGAAAACGAAGCGAACCCGATGTGGACCACGGGCCGCGTGACGCTCTGGCCGAATGCTTTCTATCTCGGGCATCACTTCGAATGGCGCGTGCCTATCGACGACACGAACACGCTCAGCATTCTCTGGGTGCTCAACAAGGTGCCGAAGGAGCGCGAGCCCTACGTGCAGGACCATATTCCCGCGTGGTACGGGCCGCTGTATGACGAGCAGGGCGAGTGGATCACCACGCACGTTGCGAATCAGGATTTCGCCGCGTGGGTCGGGCAGGGCGCGATCACCGACCGCACGAAGGAAACGCTCGGCGCGAGCGATCGCGGCATCGTGATGCTGCGTCGGCGCTTTTTCGAGGAACTCGAAGCGGTGGCTGAGGGCAAGACGCCGAAGGGGCTCATCACCGATCCGCAGGCGAACCACAACGTGTTTTTGCCGTCGGCGTGCCGCGACGAAATGATGAACGGGTTGACGCGCGAGGCGCTGGCCGCGCATCCGCTGCTCGGTGCATATCTGCGCGACTTCATCGGCCAGTATGGTCAGCCGGAGGCGGTGCGCGAGGCGTATGAAGCGGCGATCGGGCAGAAGGTCGAGCGCGCGCGGTTCTTCTCGGTGCATGGCGTGCGTGCCAACGCAGACGCCGCCACTGCCGCCGACGATGCCGACGATGCCGACGCCGCTCCGAACAGCGAAGCGGCCTGACGCCGCTCCCTTTTGTGATTCTCCGGAAGCCTCGTCACATGATGAACGACTCCACTCACGGCGCGGGCACGGGCACGAACGCGCGCTTGCAGGCGCGCGTGCGCACGCTGCGCCACGAGGCGCAGCGCATTGCGAGCATCGAACTGGTGCCCGTGGAAGGCGAGGTCTTTCCGCCTTTCACGCCCGGCGCGCATCTCGACGTGCATTTGCCCAACGGCCTCACGCGCAGCTACTCGCTCGTCAACGCGCCCGAGGAGCAGGGCCGCTATGTGATCGGCGTGCTGCACGACGAAAAGAGCCGCGGCGGTTCGCGCTGGCTGCACGAGGAACTGCGCTGCGGCGCGACGCTGTCGATTGGCGCGCCGCGTAACAACTTCGCGCTCGACGAAGCGGCGTCGTCGACGCTGCTGGTGGCGGGCGGCATCGGCGTGACACCGATGCTGTGCATGTACCGCAAGCTGCGTGAACGCGGGCGCGCGGTGCAGTTCGTCTATTGCGCGCGCAGCCGTGCACAAGCCGCGTTTCTCGACGAACTGGCCGCGCTGGGCGGCGACGTGCAGCTGCATTTCGACGACGAACACGACGGCCGTCCGTTCGATCTCGCCGCTTGCCTCGCGCGTCAGCCCAGCGACGTGCACGCGTATTGCTGCGGCCCCGGTGCGATGCTCGATGCGTTCCAGTTGGCGTGCGCCGAGGCGGGCATCGACAACGTGCACATCGAGCGCTTCGCGGCAAGCGCGCCGGTCGAGAGCGCGCAGCGCACCGGCTACACGGTGGAGCTCGCGCGTAGCGGTCGGACGCTGTTCGTACCGGCTGGCAAGCCCTTGCTCGACGCGTTGCTCGACGCCGATGTCGACGTCGAATACAGCTGTCGCGAAGGGCTTTGCGGCGCGTGCCAGACGCGCGTGCTCGGCGGCTGTGTCGATCATCGCGACAGCGTGCTCACGCAGTCCGAACGCGCCGCGAACGACGCGATGATGATCTGCGTGTCCGGCGCGCAAAGCGGCACGCTGGTGCTCGATCTCGCCTGATCACGTCTGACCCTTCACGCATCGCGCGCTGATGCGCGCGATGTCCCGCGGTTTTCCTGCTGTTTTCCCGCTGTTTTCCCGTTGTTTTCTGTCCCTTTCACCCAGAAACGTTTCCTTCGAGGACACGATGGAACTGACACGTCTTGCGAATGAGTACGAGACGATCGACGACGCGCACGTCGCCGGTCGGCATGAAGCCGCGCTGATCTCCGCGCGCATCGAACGTCTGCCGTTCACGCGCTGGCATACGCGCGTGCTCGGCATGATCGGTCTGGTGCATATGACCGACGCCTTCGACGCGCTGACTATCGCGTTCGTGATGCCGGTCCTGATGGGCCTCTGGCATCTCACGCCCACCGAAGCGGGCTTGCTGGTGTCGAGTGGCTATGTGGGGCAGACGATCGGCGCGCTGCTGTTCAGCGCCGCCGCCGAGCGTTTCGGACGCTTGCGCGTGCTGCGCTGGCTGCTCGTGCTGCTGGCGCTCGGCAGCGTGGCGTCGGCCTTCGCGCCCGGCTATGCGGTGTTCATTGCGCTGCGCTTTCTGCAGGGCATCGGCCTGGGCGGCGAGTCGCCCGTTTCGGCGACCTACATGAACGAAGTGTGTCCTGCTCGCATTCGCGGACGCGTGATCTTCGTGCTGCAATCCACGTTCGCGCTCGGCAATCTCGTGGCAGCCGTCGCGGCGCTCTGGCTGATTCCGGCCTACGGCTGGCAGGTGATGTTTCTCGTGGGCGGCCTGCCGATCGTGCTGGCGGCGATCCTGCCGCGCGTGGCGCCGGAGTCGCCGCGCTGGCTCGCGATCAACGGCCGCGCCGACGAAGCGCGCGTCATCGTCGACGCGATGGAGCGCACGACATCCGGCGCGCTGCGGCTGGACGCAAGCACGCTCGACATCGCCGTGACCGGCACGCCCGAGCGCAAGGAATCGTTCCGGGCGCTGTTCGCGCGCGGCTTGGCGCGACGCACGCTGGTGGTCTGGCTGATGGCGGGCTGCGGCAGCCTGACGACTTACGGGATTCTGGTGTGGCTGCCGTCGCTGTATCGCACCGTTTATCACTTGCCGCTGGAGGTCGCGCTGCGCTACGGCATGGTGAGCATGATCGCGACGCTGCTGGGGACGTTCATCGGCACCTTCGCGATCGACTGGCTCGGCCGCAGGAAGACGTTCGCGATCGCATTTCTGGGCGCGGCGCTGCCCATGTTCTGGCTGGCCCTGAGCGGCACGCGCGTGAGCGCCGGCGAGGTGCTTGTGCTGGCCTCGGTGAGCGTCGCGATGATTGCGATCGTGCAGTGCGGTATCTACGTTTATGCGCCCGAGGTCTATCCCACCCGCATTCGCGCGACCGGCGCGGGCGCGGCATCGGCGATTACGCGCATTGCGTCGGTGATCGGACCGCTGGTGATTGGCGCGTTGCTGACGTATCTGCGTGTCGAAGCGGTGTTTGGTTACTTCGCGCTCGTCTCGCTGCTCGGCGCGATGGTGGTCGGTGTATTCGCGCTCGAAACACGCGGACGCAAGCTCGATGAGATCGCGGCTTGAATGTAGAGGGTGTCATTGTGAGCCAAAGACTCTGCCGGCCGATGCGCTTTCCATGAAGCGAGCCAGCATCGAAGGCAGGGCGGCTGGCTGAGTGTGATTAGTGTGACCCGTGGCCGATGCACATGCGGCTGATAGACATTCGACGAACTCCAGGCCGCTGGAATCCATTGAAGATCGCTTATTAATCGTAGTTGATCGAAAACTCGGGCGAACCGTTCATGGCCTCAACGAGAGACTTGCCGCTGCGAGACACGTGTTCGAAGGCGAGTTTCTCTGCTGCAGCCGCATCGCGAGCGACGATCAGCGCGACCAGTTCGCGGTGATCTCTGAGCATGCGGTCCAGGCTTCCGGCATGCATGGTGTTCGTCCAGCGGATATAGACGCGCGCGAGATCGACTACCTGCGCATAGTGATTGCTGAGGCGTGCATTGCCCGACAAATCGACAATGACGGTATGCACTTCGAGATCCGCATGCGCGATGGCGTCGCGGTCGCCGGATTCCACGGCGGCGAGGAGTGCCGCCAGTGAATTCTCGAGTACCTCGCGGCCCGCGTCGTCCAGGTTTTCGGCCGCAAGACGTGCGGCCAACGCCTCTAGTGTGCTGCGAACGGCGTAGAGATCCTCCGCATCCTTCACGGTCAGGGACATGACCTCCCAGCCGGAATACGGATGTTGCACGAGCAGGCCTTCGCCGGAAAGGCGCTCCATCGCGGAGCGCACGGTCGAGCGCGAGAGCCCGATCTGTTCGGCAAGGCCGATCTCCGTCAGTCGTGTTCCGGGCGCGATGCTACCCGCCGCAATGGCGTTGCGGATCCAATCGGCCGCCTGGTGCCCCAATGCTTTTTTGTTAATACCGGCGATTTTTTGCACGCGGCGCTCCTTCCCGTGTCGGGAGTCTAGGTCCTGAGTCGTCGAATTGTCAACAATTAACAAAAATGTACACGAAATCTGGGACGCTTAATTGACCTGCGACCTAGCGTCGCGCTACCATCTGCTCCATTGTTAACAATTAACAATGGAGCAGATGCCTTGGGTCGTTCGGTCAATCGGCCCGGCATCTCGCGGATTCGTCGTATTTGTCTCCTCGGCCGACAGCTGTTGGGTCGGCGCTACGCGCGCGTGTAATCAGTAGTCCGAAAAAATTGTGTTGGGGATGAGCGCGCAAAACTCAGCCTGGTACGTCCCCACAGCCGCATTTGCTGGTCCGATGCTGGCATTCCAATAAGCAGGAATCACAGATGTCAAATAATCACGAACCGCGTCGCCGCTTCTTGCGGCAGATGCTGGCGGTTGTCCCGGTCACTTCCGTCGCGACGGCCACGGCGCTCTCCGAGTCGGCCTGTGGTGACGCACCTTCGTCGGGCGCAGTTTCGTCACAAGGCGCAGCGGCGCCTTACGCCCCGCAATATTTCACCGAGGACGAATGGCGCTTTATCGGCGCTGCCGTCGATCGCCTGATTCCCGCGGACGGCCTCGGAGCGGGGGCGTTGCAAGCCGGCGTGCCCGAATACATCGACAAGCAGATGGACACGCCCTACGGTCACGGCAAGCTTTGGTACATGCAAGGGCCGTTTCATCCCGACTCCGTGCCCGAGATGGGTTATCAGATCAACCTGTCGCCGCGCGAGGTCTATCGCCACGGCATCGAAGCCTGCAACGCGTATTGCAAGCAGCAGCACGGCGGAAAGGTCTTCGCGGAACTCGACGTCGCGACCCAGGAAGCCGTGCTCCACGAACTGGAACACGGCAAGCCCGCATTTGACAGCGTGCCTTCGAAGACCTTCTTCGCGACACTGCTCGGCAACACCAAGGAAGGCTTTCTGGCCGATCCGATCTACGGCGGCAATCAGGGCATGGTCGGCTGGAAGATGGTCGGCTTTCCTGGCGCGCGCGCGGACTTCATGGACTGGATCGATCAGCCGGGCGTCAAGTACCCGTACGGTCCCGTTTCGATCAACGGCCGTCGGGGGTAAGTCATGACGATCAAGAAGAACAAGGTCGATTGCGTGATCGTCGGCTTCGGCTGGACCGGCGCGATCATGGCGCAGGAACTCACGGACGCGGGCCTCGACGTGGTCGCGCTCGAACGCGGCGCGATGCGCGACACGCCCACCGATGCGGCGTATCCGAAAGTCGTCGACGAACTCAAGTACGCCGTGCGCGGCGAGCTGTTCCAGGATCTGTCGAAGGAAACCGTCACGATCCGTCACGGCGTGGACGACCTCGCGGTGCCGTATCGTCAGCATCACTCGTTTCTGCTCGGCAATGGCGTGGGCGGCGCGGGCTTCCACTGGAACGGCATGCACTACCGCATGCTGCCCGAGGAACTGGAACTGCGTACGCGCTACGAGGAGCGCTACGGCAAGAAGTTCATTCCCGAAGGCATGCAGGTGCAGGACTTCGGCGTGACTTACGACGAGATGGAGCCGTTCTTCGACTTCGCGGAGAAGGTGTTCGGCACGTCGGGCACGGCGGGTAATCTCAACGGCAAGATCCAGCCGGGCGGCAATCCGCTCGAAGGCGCGCGCAAGAACGAATTCCCGACGCCCGCGCTGAAGAACGGTCTGGGCGCGACGCTGTTCGAGAAGGCCGCGCGAGATCTCGGTTTCCATCCGTATCCGGCGCCGGCGGCGAACGCGTCCACGCCGTACACGAACCCGTATGGCGTGCGTCTCGGACCGTGCAACTTCTGCGGCTTCTGCGAAGACTTCGGCTGCTACATGTATTCGAAGGCCTCGCCGCAGACCACCATTCTGCCGGTGCTACTGAAGAAGAATAACTTCGAACTCCGTACCAAATCGTACGTGACGAAGGTGCTGCTCGATTCCGAAGGCAAGCGCGCGACGGGCGTGACCTACATCGACGCACAAGGCCGCGAAGTCGAACAGCCTGCGGACATCGTGATCGTCGCGGCATTCCAGATGCACAACGTGCGTCTGCTGCTGCTCTCGGGTATCGGCAAGCCGTACGACCCGAAGACGGGCGAAGGCGTTGTGGGCCGGAACTACGCGTACCAGATGAACGGCGGCATCAACGTGCTGCTGCCGAAGGGCACGCAGCTCAATCCGTTTATCGGGACCGGCGCGGGCGGCGTGGGCATGGACGACTTCAACGGCGACCAGTTCGATCATGGTCCGCTCGGCTTTGTGGGCGGCGCGAGCATTCGCCACGTGCGCACGGGCGGCCGGCCGATCAATCAGGCCGCGACGGTGCCGGGCACGCCCACGTGGGGCAGCGGCTGGAAGGCGGGCGTGAACGACGCGTATCAGCGCTACATGACGATCGGCATTTCGGGTTCGGTGATGCCGTATCGCGACGCCTATCTCGACCTCGATCCCACGTATCGCGACGCGCACGGCCTGCCGCTGCTGCGCATGACATTCGACTGGCACGACAACGAGTACAACATGCTCGACTACATCGGCACGCGCATGGAAGAAGTCGCGAAGGCGATGAACCCCGAGAAGCATTACCGCGCGATCCGCAAGAAGGGGCAGCACTACGACACGCGCGTGTATCAGTCGACGCACACGACGGGCGGTGCGGTGATGGGCTCGTCGCCGGCGACCAGTGTGGTCAACAAGTATCTGCAAAGTTGGGACGTGCACAACGTGTTCGTGCTGGGCGCTTCGGCGTTCCCGCAGAACATGGGTTACAACCCGACTGGCATCGTGGCGGCGCTCGCGTATCACTCGGCGAAGGCGATCCGCGAGCAGTATCTGAAGAATCCGGCTCCGCTGGTTCAGGCTTGAGGAGCGCGCGATGACGATGAAGAAAATCACGATGGCCGCGTTGTCCTCGGCGATGGTCGCGGGCGCGGCGTGGGCCGCTTATGCGTTCGCACAGGAGCCGGCTTCGGCGCCGCGCGTGGCAACGCAGGCCGCGCAACCGCAAGCGACAGCCGCGATGAGCGACGCCGACAAGGCGCTCATCGAAAAGGGCCGCTATCTCGCGGCGGCAGCGGACTGTATCGCGTGCCACACCGCGAAGAACGGCAAGCCCTTCGCGGGCGGTCTGGGTATCGACTCGCCGATCGGCAAGATCTATTCGACCAATATCACGCCGGACAAGGCGACGGGCATTGGCGACTACACGTTCCAGGAGTTCGACGATGCCGTGCGTCGCGGCGTGGCGAAGAATGGCTCGTCGCTTTATCCCGCCATGCCGTACGTCTCCTACGCGAAGGTCAAACCCTCGGACGTGAAGGCGCTCTACGCGTACTTCATGCATGGCGTGCAGCCGGTCGCGCAGCCGAACCGGTCGACCGATATCGTCTGGCCGCTCTCGATGCGCTGGCCGCTGCGTTTCTGGCGCATGGCGTTCGCGCCGGACGCGATCACGGACGACCGCCCGCTGCCGAACGATCCGATCGTGCGCGGCCGCTATCTGGTGGAAGGTCTCGCGCATTGCAGCGCGTGCCACACGCCGCGCGGCGTCGGCTTGCAGGAGAAGTCGCTGACTGACGACGGCCACACGTTCCTCTCGGGTGGCGTGATCGATGGCTATCTCGCGAAGAACCTGCGCGGCGACAGCAAGGACGGTCTCGGCACGTGGAGCGAGGCGGATATCGTCGCATTCCTGAAGGGCGGACGCACGGCGCATTCGGCGGCCTTCGGCGGCATGACGGAAGTGGTCGAGAACAGCACGCAGCATATGAGCGATGCGGATCTCTTCGCGATCGCCGCGTATCTGAAGACGCTCGCGCCGGCTGACGCCGCAGGCAGTGCGCTGCTGCCCAATCCGGCTACCGCCACCGCGTTGCGCGCGGGCACCGATCGCAGCAATGGCGCGCTGACCTACGTTGACAACTGTGCTGCGTGCCATCGCACGACCGGCGTGGGGTATTCCGGCACTTTCCCGGCACTTGCGCTTTCGTCGGCGGTGAATTCGGATGATCCGACTTCGCTGATCCATCTCGTGCTGCAAGGTGGCGAAATGCCGTGGACTAAATCGGCGCCGACACACTATGGCATGCCGGGCTTCTCGGATCGGTTGACTAACCGCGATGTCGCCGACGTGCTGACTTTCGTGCGATCGAGCTGGGGCAATCACGCGCCGGCGGTCACGGCGGATCAGGTCGCGAAGGTACGCGAAGCGGTCAAGGCATCGGCGCAGCCCACGCGCGCGGAGAACCCGTAACGCGTTTGCGAAAGCGTTTGACCCGGTGAGAGCGACATGCGCTCACCGACTTTGCCCCGTGACGACACAGTGCCGTCACGGGTCAAGTGATCGATCATGGTGCAGACTTCTCGTGATCAACTATTTAATCAGGTATGCGTATGAAGTTGTGATGGAAATGTCGCTGGCGACACAGAATTAATATGTAAAACGACTAAAGGTGTGGGTGACGTTGCCGATATTCATTAAGAATGTACCGAACTGACCCTGCCTGATTGACAGACCAACGACAGTCCTCTCATGACGATGCTACGCACCCATCTTTCGATTAACGGCCGCCTCATTGCGGCGATGTCCTTTCTTGGCGTTCTGCTGATTGTCATCGGCGCGTTTGGGCTTGTCGGCATGGTCGCCAGCAACAACGCGAACCGGCATACGTACTCCGAACAACTGCCGAAGTCGATCGCCGTGGGTGAGATGACGATCATGGTTGGCCGTCAGCGCACGTCGCTCGATCGCGCGGCGATCAATCCCGGCTCGCAAGACGCACAGAACATGTACGGCAAGGAAAGGGAAGTTCGGGACGCCGCGGAAGCCGCCTGGCAAAAATATCTTTCTTTGCCGCGCGATGCAGAAGAGGACCAACTGGCATCGAGCGTGACGCAGCAATACCAGGCAACGGAAGCCGAACTCGCACGTTTTCGCGACGCCACGCAGCGTGGAGATCGCGACGAAATCCTCAAGCTGATGTTCAGTGTGGGCAAGATCTACACGACCATGCAGGAGGCGGCGAACGCGCTGAAGACTTATCAGTTCAAGCAGTCGAAGGAAGAGTACGAGACCACGGAGCGTCACTATCATCTATTCGTCGCGGCCAGCATTGGCGCAATTCTCGCGGGCCTGTGCGCTGCGGTCGGTAGCTGGTATTTTCTGCGCAAGGCAATTCTCGTCCCGGTGAACGACGCGGTGGCGCATTTCGGACAGATTGCGCAAGGCAATCTCAGCCGCAAGATCGAGGTTCGCACGCACGACGAAATGGGGCGTATGCTCGGCGGTCTCGTGGAAATGCAGACGAATCTTCGGAAGACGGTACGCACGCTGAGCGAAGGCAGCAACGCGATCGCAAGCGCCACGCGTCAGATCGCCGCCGGCAACGCGGATCTTTCGGCGCGCACGGAATCGCAAGCGGCATCGCTTCAGGAAACGGCAACGAGCACCGATGAGTTGACGAGCACGGTCCGTCAAAACGCGGATAACGTGCAGCGCGCAAGCGAACTGTCGTCGACGGCATCGAACATTGCACGGCGCGGGCACGAGGTTGTGTCGCGCGTCGTCAAGACCATGGGCGACATCAGCCAAAGTTCCGCGTCGGTGGCTGAAATCACCGCGATCATCGAAGGCATTGCCTTCCAGACCAATATTCTCGCGCTCAACGCGGCAGTCGAAGCCGCGCGTGCCGGAGATCAGGGGCGTGGCTTCGCGGTCGTGGCGGGCGAAGTCCGCACGCTCGCCCAGCGTTCTTCGGCAGCCGCGAAGGAAATTCGCGAGCTGATCGCAAAGTCGACGACGCGTATCGACGACGGTGCGAAACAGGTCAACGAAGCTGGCGACACCATGACCGAATTGATCGATGCGGTCGCGCGTACGAACGCGATCATGTCGGAAATCGCCGCGGCCACGCAGGAGCAGAGTCACGGGCTGAGTCAGGTCAGCATCGCGGTGAATAACATGGACAACGCCACTCAACAGAATGCGGCCTTGGTCGAAGAAGCCGCCGCCGCTGCGAGTTCGCTTGAAGACCAGGCACGCATGCTCGCAGCGACGGCAGCGCAGTTTACGCTCGGCGAAGAAGTGGCCTGAGCGACATCAGTTTCCGGCTGAGCGGGTTCGCCGCGTTTTGCGCGACGATATCGCAGCGAATCCGAAACTGCGCCGTCCTTACATTTTCATAATGTCGATGAGTGTTTTTTCGCCCTGCTTGTAGTAAAAGAGCGAGATCACACCCTGCTCCAAATCACCTTTCGAGTCGAATGCCGTTTGGCCGATCACACCCTCGTAATGGGTCAATGGCATGGCAGCAAGAATTTTTGCGGGGGCGGTCGAGTTGGCGCGTTTCATCGCGTCCACAAGGATGTACACGGAGTCGTATGAATACGGTGCGTAAATCTGGATAGGTTGCCCGTAGCGCTTTTTGTACTTCTCGCTAAATGCCGCCCCTCCCGGCATCTTCGAAAGCGCCATTCCGGCTTCAGAGCAGATAACGTTATCGGTTGCCGTACCGGCCAGTTCTGCCAGCGACTCCGTACACACGCCATCGCCCGCGAGAATTCGCGCGTGAATGCCGAGTTTCGCCGCTTGCTTCGCGAACGGGCCGCCCGTTGCGTCTTCGCCGCCGTACATGATGACGTCAGGATGCTCGCCCTTGATCCTGGTGAGGATCGAGCGGAAGTCCACGGCCTTGTCGTTCGTCGCGTCGTGCGAAAGCACGGTCGCGCCTTGCTTCCTCGCTCCTTTCTCAAACTCGCTGGCGAGCCCTTGGCCATAGGCCGTCGAGTCGTCCACGATTGCCACAGTCCGCGCTTTCAGCGCCGTCAACGCGTAGTTCGCGAGTGCCGGTCCCTGCTGCGCATCAGTACCGACCACGCGGAACGCAGTCTTGTAACCGAGCAAGGTATAGGCCGGATTGGTTGCGCCCGGTGAAATCTGAACGATTCCTGCATCGCTAAAGATCTTGGCGGCGGGAATGGTTGTGCTCGACATGTCGCTGCCAATGACGGCGACCACACCGTCGTCGACGAGCTTCTGGGCAACGACGGTGCCCGTTTTGGGATCCGCTGCGTCGTCCTGAGCATCGAGTTCGAATTTGACCTTCTTGCCTGCGATCACCAGTTGCTTCGCGTTGATCTCCTCGATCGCGAGACGCGCACCATTTTGGTCGTCCTTGCCCACATGGGCGCTCATGCCGGTCAATGGAGCGAAGTGTCCAATCCTGACAATTTCATCGGCATTCGAAGTCGTCGCGATCGCTAAGAATATAAGCGCCACGACGGCGACCAGACTTGACTTGCCACGCACAACAATCATATTGATCTCCACTTGAGGTTCAGTGATGGTTGACTTCCGATCGACCCAGGGTAAAGCGAAGAACTACTCGCGAGCGCTTTACAAGGCGTGGAAGAAGTCTATCGATGCGTCCTGATATCCAATATGGGCGTCGAAGATGATTTCGCGAATTTTTCTCTAAATAGCGCTCGCTGCTGCAAATTTATTCACCTCGGGCGACGTGGGTCCGCCTGCGGCAAGCCGGCATCGGACTGCTCCATAACTGCATTCCTTCACCGTTGAAAGAAATCTCGCATTTCATCCGCCATTCGATACGAATTTGCATTGTCTGTTTCTGTTTCGATAAAAACGAGAGAGCTGGGCGCATTACCATTTACGTATGCCGTTCGGATGGTCTTCGCCGGAACACTTGACGATCGTTTCGATCACCAGCCCATCTAATCTTTTATATAAAGAGTTTTATGATGTTTACATCGAACAGACACATTGCACATTCGCCTTATCCTGATCGACTGAAAGAGATATTGAATATCGCAGCGGTCAATGAAAGTCGGGAGTGGCTTTCCTTTTGGCCCGGTATCAACATGGCCGGCACGCCCTTGTGGACGCTGCCAGGACTCGCGCAGCAGCTCGGCGTTGCACAAATCAGCCTCAAAGATGAATCGACCCGTTCACCGCTCGGGAGCTTCAAGGCGCTCGGCGCGCCGATCGCGCTGGTACGGTTGATCAAGCGTCGCTGGCCGGAGCATGCGTTGAGCGCAGACGATCTGTTTGCTGGACGACACCGTGATTTGCTTGCGCACTTCACGGTGATTAGTGCGACCGACGGCAATCACGGCAAAGCGCTCGCCGCCGCCGCGCAAACCATAGGATGTGGATGCGTGATCGTGCTTCATGCGAACGTCAATGCCGAGCGTGAGCAGGCTATCGCCGCGTACGGCGCACGGATCGTGCGTAGCGCGGGCAACTACGATCAATCGGTCGAAGAAGCCGCGCGACTGGCTGCACAGAATGGCTGGCAAGTCGTATCCGACACGTCATACGAGGGATACGAGGACGTCCCGCGCGACGTGATGCAGGGCTACGGGATCATCGCGGCGGAAGTCATTGAACAAGCGAAGTGCACTCCGGACCACTGCGCATTCACGCATGTTTTCGTGCAAGGAGGTGTCGGTGGTCTCGCGGCCGGCATCGTGGGACAGCTTTGGGAGTTTCATCAACTCAGGCGCCCGCGCTTTGTCGTCGTCGAGCCGCAGCAGGCGGACTGTCTGTATCAAAGCGCCGTCGCGGGCCGACTGAAAAAGGCAACGGGCTCCGTCGACTCGATTATGGCGGGACTCGCGTGCGGCGAAGCATCGCCGCTCGCGTGGAAAATCCTGGAGAAGGGCGCCGATCATTTCATGACGATCGACGACTCCGAGGCTGTTCAGGCAATGCGTGTGGCCGCGGCCGGCAACGCCTTCGATCCTCCGCTCGTCATCGGCGAATCCGGCGCGGCGGGCCTCGCCGGCCTCCACGCGCTGCTACGTCAACCCGCGTTGAAGGCGGAAGCCGGACTCGATGCGCAGTCGCGCGTGTTGCTCATCAGCACCGAAGGCGCGACTGCACCCTCAGTCTACGAGGCGTGCGTCGGCGAGGCAGCCGAGTCGGTCCTCGCGAGACAGGCTGCGTGGCTGCCGCCTTCTTCCGCAACACGCTGACTCGTTGCGTCGTGCAGAGCGGGGCGGTGCAGCCAACATGGCTTCCCGCTCGCGCTTGCGCGCCGAACTTAGGGCTCGATACCAAGCGGCACGTTAAGTCCAGCCTTCACCCGGTCCATGACGACAAGCGTCTTGAAGCGCTTCACGTTGTTATTGCCGAAGAACAGTTCGCGAGTCAGCTCGTCGTACTGGTCCATATCGCGCACGACGAGCACCAGTACGAAATCCCACTCGCCCGCAATGTAATAGCACTGCTGGATTTGCGGGCAGGCTCCGAACGTTCGCTTCATTGCATCGAGCAGGTCGATCTGTTCCCGCTCGATCTCAACCGTCACGATAATCATCAGCGGATAACCCACCGCATCGGATTTGACGACTGCGGTGTACCGCTCAATGACCTTGTCATCGGACAGACGCTTCAAACGCCGATTGACTGCCGCAGTCGACAGGTTGACGCGCGCGCCTAATTCGTTTTGTGGAATGCGCGCATCGTTCTGGACTTCTGCAAGCAATTTCCGGTCATAGTCGTCGAGTTGAGCAGCCATCGAGAAATCCATCAAAGGCAGTGGAAATGCAAAAATATTGCGTTTGCCGCTGGGAAGAACGGGGGGCGCGGCCGGTTCGCGAAATAATATTGTAGGTGAAGCGCCTGAAGAAAAAATATCACGAGGTCGTTCTCGAGAACGTGCGGCGTCGACAACAGCGGGCCGCCGTTGGAAGAAAAGCCTCTATTGACTTGCGCGCGATCGCTCACCAATTACCAGTTCCCAACCACCCCACCAACAAACCAGTTATTCAAGCGATTCCATCTGGTTATCACGATGAAAATTTCTCACTTCTTTCAAAAAGCCGCTTGGGCTGAATATCGAATCGCCTGATGCGCGGCTGGCCGCGCGCACAGCGCGCCGCCCCGAACGCGCCGTTCGGTCCAGCCCGCGGAGATTCGCCATGAATGACGTAACGCTCAGCAGCGCCGACGACGCGCCCGCCCTCCAGCCGCCCGCGCGCACGCAAACGCGCGCCAGCCAGTTCCGCCTGATTGCCGCCTGCTCGATCGGCAACGCGCTCGAAATGTACGACTTCACGGTCTACAGCTTCTTTGCGCTGCTGATCGGCCGGCTCTTTTTCCCCTCCGATAGTCCCTACGGTTCGCTGCTGCTCGCGGTTGCCACGTTCGGCATCGGCTTCGTGATGCGCCCGCTCGGCGGCCTCATTATCGGCAGCTACGCCGACCGGCGCGGCCGCAAGGCCGCCATGACGCTCACGATCGCGCTGATGGTGGGCGGCACGCTCTGCATCGCGCTCGCGCCCACTTACGCGCAGGCGGGCGTGTGGGGTTCGCTGGTGCTGCTCGCGGGCCGCTTGTTGCAGGGCTTTTCGCTCGGCGGTGAAATCGGCGCGTCCACATCGATGCTGATGGAGTCGGGCGCGGTCAACCAGCGCGGTTTTCGCGTGAGCTGGCAGCTGGGCAGCCAGGGGATCTCGGCGCTGCTCGGCGCGCTCACGGGCGCCGCGCTGTACGCCACGCTCACGCCGTCGTCGCTCGAAAGCTGGGGCTGGCGCCTGCCGTTTCTCGGCGGCCTCGCGATCGCGCCCGTCGGGCTCTATATCCGCGCCAAACTCGACGAAACGCACGAAGCCGAACCCGATGCGCCCAGTCCGCTCGGCACGCTCATGCGCGAGCACGGCGCGAAGGTGGGGCTCGGCATACTCGCGGTGACGGCGGGTACGGTCGGCATGTATCTCGTGGTGTTTTTCATGCCGACCTACATGATTCGCGTGCTCAAGATGCCGCCGTCGCTGTCGCTGCTCTCGGGCTGCGCGACGGGCATCACGATGCTGATCGCGTCGCTCGTCTCGGGACGTCTCGCCGACCGCCTCACGCGCCGCAAGCCGCTCGTGATCGCATCGATCGTATTCAACATCGTCGTCGTGGTGCCCGCATTCTGGCTGATGACGCGCTTTCCGAGTGTGCCGCTCGTGCTGCTGCTTTCGGTCGTCATGACGGCCTGCGCCAACCTCGGCTCCACGCCGATGCTGCTCGTGCTCATGGAGATGCTGCCCGCCTCGGTGCGCGCGAGCGGTCTGTCGGTGATCTATAGCGTGGGCGTGACGGTGTTCGGCGGAAGCTCGCAGTTCATCGTCACCTGGCTGATCGCGAAGACCGGCAATCCGCTTTCGCCGGCGCTGTACATGGTCGCGTGCGGATGCGTGACGCTGTTCGCGGTATGGCGCATCCGCGAGCGCCGCGTCGCCTGAGCGCGCAACATCCAATACAACCCGAGCCGACACGGCCAAAGAACCTGAGAGGATGACATCGACATGAAGCGCGAACCTACACTCACGCCGTTTCAGCTTTTGCCGACGCTGCTACCCGAGATCGACATCGATGCCGAAACCTTCATCGGCATTCGACGCCAGATTCATTCGCAGCCCGAACTAGGTTTCGAAGTCGGCTCGACCGCGAAGCTCGTCGCGATGCTGCTCGAACAATGGGGCTACGAGGTGCATACGGGCATCGGGCGCAGCGGCGTGGTCGGGCACTTGAAACTTGGTAACGGCACGAAGCGGCTGGGCATCCGCGCGGATATGGACGCCTTGCCCATCGTCGAAAACACGGGGCTGCCGTATGCGAGCCAGAACGCGGGCAAGATGCACGCGTGCGGCCACGACGGCCATACGGCGATCCTGCTCGCGGCGGCGAAGGCGCTGGCCGACAAGCGCGATTTCGACGGCACGCTGAACCTGATTTTCCAGCCCGATGAGGAGAACCTCTGCGGCGCGAAGGCCATGATCGACGATGGCCTGTTCGAGCGCTTTCCCTGCGACGCCGTGTACGCGCTGCACAACATGCCGGGCGTGCCAGCGGGCACGTTCCGCGTGCTGGCGGGGCCGGTGAGTTTGTCTTCCGATGTCGCCGACGTCACGCTCAAGGGCGTGGGCGGACACGGCGCGATGCCGCATCGCGTGAAGGACCCGGTCGTGGCCGCCGCCGCGTTGATCACGGCCTTGCAGACCGTGGTCGCGCGCAACGTCGCGCCCGACGACACGGCCGTGGTGTCGGTCGGTTTCATTCGCGGCGGCGCCACGCATAACGTGATTCCCGAAACCGTCACACTCGGCGTGAACATTCGCGCGGCGCGCCCGGACACGCGTGAACTGGTGGAGCAGCGCGTGCGCGAGATTATCGCGTTGACGGCGCAGGCGCATGGTGTGGAGGCGCAGATCGACTATCGCCAGCTCACGCCGCCGATGGTGAATACGCCCGATGAAACGTTGCTCGCGCAACAGGTTTGCGCGGAGCTGGTCGGCGCGGAAAACGTGGTGGTGCAGGCGCCGAAAGGCCTGAACGGCAGCGAGGATTTCGCGTGGATGCTCAACGCGGTGCCGGGCTGCTATCTGCTGCTCGGCAACGGCGAAGGCGAGTTCGGCGGCTGCATGGTGCACAACCCCGGCTACGATTTCAACGATCGCGTCTTGCCGCTCGGCGCGGCTGCCTGGGTGCGTCTGGTGCAGCGCTATCTGGTGGCGTAGGCGTTCAGGCGGCGTCGCTGGCGATGTCTTGCGCGTGGCGTTCGCCGTCGTCGATGAGCTTGTCGACGATGCCCCGGCCCACGCTGTAACCGCCCATCAGTGCGTCGGCTGCGGACTCAAACGCGCGGCCCGACGTGCGGTCGATGCGCAAGCGCGCGAACGGTTGCTCGCGCGATTCGTCTGCGGAAATCAGGAGGACGGCGATATGGTCGAGCGCCGTGGCGGCGCCGTCCGGCGTGCGGCAGACGGTTTCGACGCTGACGTCGATAGCGTGGCCGCGATGATGATAAAGGCGTTGCATGCGTAGGGCTCGGGCGCGCGTGACGGCGCGGTGGGCGAGCCGCGATTGTGCGTGCAACGAGCTTAGGAAACGCTTAAGAAAATGAACGCTGGACCTTCGTGCGCGTCGAATGTTTGTCGTACGAATGAGCCGGCCGCGTATCGCTGATCGCGTGTGAGGCCAGGTGGCAGGCATGCGCGTTGCTCATGCGCTTGTCCCCGGTCGATGCGTGGCGTGCGCGCGGCGCTCGACCTTCGCCACAGGAGAGCCCATGAAGAAGCTGATCACGATGTTGACCGCGCTGTTCCTCACCGCCGCGCTTGGCGGCTGCTGGTGGGGACCGCCACCAGGCGGCGGCCCCGGCGGACCTGGCGGCGGCTATGGCGGCGGCCCGGGCGGTCCCGGCGGCGGACCGGGCGGAGGCCCAGGCGGTGGTCCTGGCGGCGGTGGCCCGCGCTAACGCGTTCGCTTTGTAGCGCCCCAAACAAGAAAGGGCTCGTTCGCATGACACGAACGAGCCCTTTTTCATGATGTCTCGCGAACGCGAGCGCAGTCGCGTCAGACCGTGGCAGCCGCCTTGACGGACGAACCCGGCGCCTGGCCCGTTTGCTGGCGCGAACGGCCCGAGCTCAGATACTCGGCGATCGAGTCCTGCGTGATCTCGCCGACATAGCCGCCGTCGGCGTCGAGCACCGGCATCCACGAAGCGCTGAACTGATACATCTTCGAGAGCACCACGCGCAGATTGTCTTCGGCCGAGACCGACGCCGCGAACGGCGTGACGCGCTCGCCGCACGCGCCATCGGCGCCACGGGCCGCGCGGCGCGTGACATAGCCGAGCGCATGGCGCGCATCGTCGAGCACCGTGAGATAGCGCGTGTCGGCTTCGTCCATCACCGAGAAGGCGTGCGTGAGCGGCGTGTCCACGCGCGCCGTTTCGGGCTGCGTGGCGGCGTCGCCGGCCTTCACGAGCAACAGGCGCTTGAGCGTGCTGTCCTGGCCCACGAACTGCGCGACGAACTCGTCGCGCGGGCGTGCGAGCAGCGTATCGGGATGATCGTATTGCACGAGCTGGCCGCGACGGAACACGGCGATGCGGTCGCCGAGCTTGATCGCTTCGTCGATGTCGTGGCTCACCATGATCACGGTCTTCTTCAGTTGCCGCTGCATCTGGAAGAACTCGTTCTGGATGGTTTCGCGATTGATCGGATCGACCGCGCCGAACGGCTCGTCCATCAGCAGCACGGGCGGATCGGCGGCCAGCGCGCGAATCACGCCGATACGCTGTTGCTGACCGCCCGACAATTCACGCGGATAACGCTTCAAATACAGCTTCGGATCGAGCGCGACCATCGACATGAGTTCGGTCGCGCGCTCGGCGCAACGCTTCTTGTCCCAGCCGAGCAGACGCGGCACGACCGTGATGTTTTCCTCGATCGTCATGTTCGGGAACAGGCCGATCTGCTGAATCACATAGCCGATATGGCGGCGCAGATCGACTTCGTTCAGGCCGGTCGTGTCCTCGCCGTTGATCAGCACGCGCCCCGAGGTCGGCTCGATCAGGCGGTTGATCATCTTGAGCGTGGTGGTCTTGCCGCAGCCCGACGGGCCGAGAAACACGCAGATTTCGCCCTCAGGCACCGAGAGGCTCACGGAGTCCACGGCCTTCACGGGCTGGCCGCCTTTCTGTGCGAAGGTCTTGGTCAGTTTGTCGAGTTCGATCATGTCTTCTGTACTCCTTTCGGTGTGAGCGCGCGTTGCAGGGCCTGCAACAGCAGGTCGGCGACGATCGCCACGATACTGACCAGCACGGCGCCGACCAGCAGTTTCATCATGCTGCTCTGGCCGATGGCGCGCAGGATCAGCGTGCCGAGTCCGCCTGCGCCGATCACGGCGGCGATCGTCATCACGCCGATGTTCATCACGACCGCGGTGCGCACGCCCGCGAGAATCACGGGCACCGCGAGCGGCAGGTCGACGAGGCGCAGCCGCTGCCACGAGGTCATGCCGATGCCGGTGCCAGCTTCCTTGATGCCCGGCTCCACGTTGCGCAGCGCGAGATAGGTGTTGCGCATGATCGGCAGCAGCGAGTAGAGGAACACCGCCGTGATCGCGGGCACCGCGCCGATGCCTTGGCCGAAGCGCGAAAAGAACGGGATCATCAGGCCGAACAGCGCGATGGACGGCAGCGTGAGCACGACGGTGGCGAGGCCGAGCAGCGGTCCCGCGAGCCATTCGTGACGGCTCACGAGCACGCCGAGCGGCACGCCCGCGATAATCGCGCAGCCCACGGCGATGCCGACGAGCCAGATGTGTTGCAGCGTGAGCTGGAGCAGGTCGGGCCAGCTCGACGCGAGATAGTCGAATAGGTTCATGCGTGCTCCTTCAAGGTAACGGGTGGGCGCGCAGGAACGCATCGGCCACGTCGCGCGGCGACTTGCCGTCGAGATCCACGGCCTTGTTCATGTCCTGCATCACGTCGTTATTGAGCGCCGCCGAGAGCGCGTTGAGTTGCGCCGCGAGCTTCGGATTGTGTTCGAGCGTGGCCTTGCGCACGATCGGCACGGCGTTGTACGGCGGGAAGAAACGCTTGTCGTCTTCGAGCGGAATGATGCCGAAGCCCTTCACGCGGCCATCGGTCGTGTAGACGAGACCGATCTTGATCTGGTTGTTATGCAGCGCGGTGTAGACGAGACCGGGGTCCATCTGCTTCATCTGCGAGCGCTTGAAGTGCATGTCGTAGGTGTCGAGCAGCGGCTTCAGGCCGTCGGGACGATTCGCGAATTCGGCGTCCATGCCGAACACCATGTGCTTCGCCTTGGGATTCGTCTTCAGATAATCGGCGAGCTGCGAGATGGTCTTGATGCCGGTCTGCTGCGCGAATTCGCTGGGCAGGCCGAGCGCGTAGGTGTCGTTGAGCGTGGACGCATTGAGCCAGATGAGCCCGCGCGGTTCGTCGAGTTCCTTCACGCGCTGGTACATGGCTTCGGGGCCGAGCTTGTCGGTAAGCTTGTCGTAGACCAGCGCCGCCGTGCCCGTGTAATCCCACACCATGTCGAACTGGCCGTTCTCCAGCGCGCTGCGCATGAGCGTGCTGCCGAGGCCCGAACGCACTTCCACGTCATAGCCGCGCGAGCGCAGATATTGCGCCGTGACTTCGGCCAGCACGTATTGCTCGGTGAAGTTCTTCGCGCCGAGCACGATCCTGGCCGCGAACGCGGAGGTACTGGCCGCGAAGCACAGCGTGCCGATGGCGAAGGCGCTCGCGAGACGTCGTATCGTACTGCGAAACATCATGCGAGACCTCCGTGGCGCAGCATCCATTGACGGCTGCCCGTCGCGACAATGCCGTCGAGCGCGAGCGCGAGAATCGCCGTGATTGCGGCACCGAGCAGCAGCAAGGGCTGATTGTCGAGATAGATGCCGGGGAAGATCAGCGAACCGAGACTGTCCGCGCCGATGAGGTAGGCGAGCGGCGCCGTGCCCACGTTGATGGCGAGCGCGGTACGCACGCCGCCGACGATGATCGGCACCGCATTCGGCAGTTCGACGCGCGTGAGCGATTGCCAGCCCGTCATGCCGATGCCTTTTGCAGCTTCGCGCAGCGAGGCAGGCACGTTCTTCACGCCTTCATAGGTGTTGCGCGTGATCGGCAGCAGCGAGGCGAGAAACAGCGCGACGATGGCCGGAATGTCGCCGATACCGAAGATGCCGAGCGCGATCGCGAGCACGGCGAGCGAAGGAATCGTGTTGCCGATGTTGAAGATCTGCATGAAGCGTTCGGCCTGGCGCTGAAAGCGCGGGCGGCTGAGCAGCACGCCGGCGGGCACGCCGACGAGGATGGCGAGCGCCATCGACCAGACCACGAGCAGCATGTGCTGGCCCGTGTAGTACGCGAGATCGCCCGCATGGCTGCGGAACGTATCGGCGCCGATGCCGCGGGCGAGGGCCCACGCAATGACGGCTATCGCTATGAGGCTGCCCACGAGTTGGACAGTGCGTCGAGTCATGAAGATACGCCTCCTTGTAGACGAAACGGCGCGCGCAGGCACGCCGCGAGAGCGCCGCAATGGCGCTGCGAAGGAAGTTCGTGATCCCGGCATGGCCGCGATTGAACTGACGGAAACAGTCTGTACCGGCGCGCGTTCAGTGCGCTGCCGGCCGTCGAATGAACGCTATGGCGTTCGTCTGGTTGTCATGTTCAGCCCGGCTGCGCGTTGTGCGTGCCAGAGCATGGGCGCCGTTCGATGCTGCAACGGCAAGAGTGCGGTAGCAATTTGCGTGCCGCTTGAACCGGAGGTTCCGTTTGATGGTGCGAGCCTGCTGCAAGCGTGAAATTTGCACGACGTTGCAGCGCGAATCGCAAGAGATGTTGCGTTTTGTAATTAAGACGAACCGAGTATAGAGCAATAAATTAAATGCGTCCACCATAGTGGCCGCACATAACGCGAAACGCTCGATTGCAAAACGGCTATGAAAGTGACACAACGCGTCACATCGGGAAATTAATCTGGATGCCGAAATAAAGTGGGCGGGTATGATTTTCCGATTTGCGTTTAGATCGTGTTTTCAGGGTCTTTTCGATGAATGCGGCCATCGCGGCGAAGATGGCGCATTTGTCGCAGGCAAAAAAACGGCGTCGGATGCAGCGACGCCGTCGAAGGAAGGCCATGCAATCTCATGTAATGAATGGCATGGCATGGTGCGAATCGCACACGCGTTCAGATCTCTCCGCCCGGCACGATCGGCATGCCCGGCGCGAAGCGGTCGAGCGAGAACGGCGCGAGGTCGATGCCTGCATCGCGGCCGATGGCAACGTCGGCGGCCGCGCGTCCCGCTGCGGGCCCGATGCCGAATCCGTGACCCGAGAAACCCGTCGCCACCGTGAGTCCCGGCACGTTTGCCGCCGCGCCGATATACGGAATGATGTCGGGCGTCACGTCCATATAACAGGCCCATTCCTGCACGATGCGCGCGTCGTTGAACGCGGGATAGAGCCGGCGCATGCTCGCCATCGCGGCCTGCACGCCGCGTTGCGAAGGCGACGGGTCCATCGTGCGCGTGCGTTCGAACGGGCTCGTCTGTTCGGCGTTCCAGCCTGGACGATCGCGAAACTCGCGCCATGCCGCCGAATCGAAACGCGGCCGGATCGTGCGCCAGTTCTGCTTGAGCAGCGGCGTGTATTCGCGCAGATATTTGAAGCCCTCGGGGCTCACCGGCGTGTAGCGATGTCCGCTATAGCCGATCGTGTAGCCGCCGTCCGCGCGCTTGCGATAACCGATGTCGCCGAGCCAGCCGCATGTCGGCGGCCCGTTCTCGACGGGCGAGGTGCGCAGCACGGTGCCGAGCACTTTCAGTTGCGGCAGGCGCACGCCTTCGTTCGCGCAGAACAGGCTCGACCACGCGCCGCCCGCGAGAATCACGGCATCGCAGGCGATGCGTCCGCGGCTCGTGACCACGCCGGAGACGCGTCCGGCCGAGCGTTCGAGCGCGCGCACCGAGCAATGCGCAATGAGCGTCGCGCCGCGCGCCTGGGCGGCGCGAGCCATCGCGGGCACTGCGCGCTGCGGTTCGGCGCGGCCGTCGGTCGGCACGAACAGGCCCGCGCGATACGCGCGCGACGCGCCGGGCATCAGCTTCGCGAGTTCCGCGCCGCGCACCATGCGCGCGCCGGTGTCGTAGCCCGCTGCATCGTCGAACCATTGCTGGAAGCCTGCTTCATCTTCCTCGTTCGCGCCGATATAGAGCACGCCGCATTCGTGGTAGCCGACGTCGGCGCCCACGGCATCGGCCATGCCGCGCCAGTGGCGCATGCTTTCGGTGATGAGCGGCATCTCGCGCATATCGCGGCCCGCCTGGCGGCACCAGCCCCAGTTGCGGCTCGACTGCTCGCCGGCGATATGGCCTTTCTCGCAGAGCACCACGCTATAGCCCTGCGAAACGAGGTGCCACGCAGCCGATACGCCGATCACGCCGCCGCCCACGATCACCACGTCGGCGCGCGCGGGCAGCACTTCGGCCGAGGGCACGGCGTCTACATACGGTCCCATCTGGTCTTCCTTGTCGACGACGGCGCGCGCGGCGCCGCCGTCCTTGTCTGTCGTTGTTTCCGGGGCCAGCAGTATAAAGGCAGGCGGCGTCGGCACGCGCCAATCGCTGCGCACGGCTCGTCACGCGCCTCGATCTGTGCATGCGCACAGATCGTCCGCCTTCACGTCAAATGATGTTCGAACAGCGAAACCGCTATCGCGGCGCGTTCATGCCCGCCACCGTGAGCGTGCGCTCGGCGAGCACGGCATCGCGTTTGGCCAGCAGATGCGAGCGCAGGATCGCGGCGAGCGCCGCGCCGTTGCGCGCTTCGAGCGCGGCGATCATCGCTTCGTGATCGCGGATCGCGCTGTCCCACTTCGCGGTCTGGAAGTTCGAGCGGAAACGCAGCGCCTGCAAGCGCCGGTTGAGCGTCACATAGGTCTGGCGCAGCGCCACGTTGCGCGCGGCCGCGTTGATGAGATCGTGAATCGCGTGATTGCGCGCGTAATAGCCGGACAGGTCGTTCTGCGCGCGGCAGACGAGCATGGCCGCGTGCAGCGCCTTGATCTGCGCAAGCTCGCCTTCGCTGATGCGCGCGCACGCGAGTTCGCCCGCGAACGATTCGAGCCCGCTCATCAGCTCGAACATGTCGCGGATCTCGGCCTCGCTCAGTTGCGCGACGGTCGCGCCGCGATTCGGCGAGATCTCGATCAGCCCTTCGGCGGCGAGCACCTTGAGCGCCTCGCGCAGCGGCGTGCGCGAAATGCCGAGCACCTCGCAGAGCTTGCGCTCGTTGAGCTTCACGCCCGGCGCGAGCTGGCCCTCGACGATGAACTCGCGCAGATGATCGACCACCGTGTCGTGCAGGCGCTGGCGCGCGAGCTTCGGCAGCGCCAGTTCGTGCGCCTCAGGCTGCGCGGACGCGAGTTGTGCGTCCGGAATGTCTGCATTTTGCATACGAAACCCCGATCGACCGACGTGCCCTCATTCTAGCGTGATCGCCCGGAAAGCTACGCTGCGCTGCATCGACGGGTTTCCCCTGGGGCATTTCATGCCAATTGAGCCTTGCATCTGCGGCTCAGTGAACTAGAGTATTTTGCATGCAAAATGCCATTTCGGCGTGAGAGCAGGTGCCGGGTGGCTTCGAACGCAGTGCGTGTGACTTCCGACCTTTCCTGACGTGGGACGCCTTCATGCTGAAACTCGACTTCCATCCCGCTGGCCGCCATTTCCTGCAAATCCCCGGTCCGAGCCCGGTGCCGGACCGCATCCTGCGGGCCATGAGCTATCCGACCATCGACCATCGCGGGCCTGAATTCGGCGCGCTCGGGCTAGCCGTGCTCGACGGCATCAAGAAGATCTTCAAGACCGCGCAGCCCGTGGTGATCTATCCGGCCTCGGGCACGGGCGCGTGGGAGGCGGCGCTCACCAACACGCTGTCGCCCGGCGACACCGTGCTGATGTACGAGACCGGTCACTTCGCGACCTTGTGGAAGAAGATGGCCGAAAGCCTCGGCCTCAAGCCTGAATTCCTCGGCTTGCCCGGCATCGAAGGCTGGCGGCGCGGCGTGCAGGCCGATCAGATCGAGACGCGCTTGCGCGCGGACACGGGCCACGCGATCAAGGCCGTCTGCGTCGTGCACAACGAAACGTCGACGGGCGCGACGTCCGATATCGCCGCCGTGCGTCGCGCGATCGACGCGGCGGGGCATCCGGCGCTGCTGATGGTCGATACGATTTCGGGCCTCGCGTCCGCCGACTACCGGCACGACGAATGGGGCGTGGACGTCACCGTGTCCGGCTCGCAGAAAGGCCTGATGCTGCCGCCCGGCATCAGCTTCAACGCGGTCTCGCAGAAGGCCATCGCCGCGAGCCGCGAGGCGAAGCTGCCGCGCGCGTTCTGGGGCTGGTCCGAGATCATCGAAATGAATCAGCAGGGCTATTGGCCGTACACGCCGAACACGAACCTGCTGTACGGCTTGGCCGAAGCGCTCGACATGATCCTCGGCGAAGGGCTCGACAACGTGTTCGCGCGTCATCAGCGGCTCGCCGCCGCGTGCCGCGCCGCCGTGCAGGCGTGGGGCCTGGAGATCCAGTGCGCCGATCCCGCCGTGTATTCGCCGGTCCTCACGGGCGTGATGATGCCCGAGGGCGTGGACGCCGACGCGGTCCGCAAGATCATCTACGAACGCTTCGATCTGTCGCTGGGCACGGGGCTCGGCAAGGTGAAGGGGCGCATGTTCCGCATCGGCCATCTGGGCGACTGCAACGACCTCACGCTGATGGCGGCGCTCACCGGCTGCGAAATGGGCCTGCGGCTCGCGGGCGTGGCGCTTGCGGAAACGGGCGTGGGCGCGGCGATGGACTATCTGACCGAGCACGCGGCGCGGCCCGCGTTGAAAGCGGCCGCCTGATCGTTCTGAAAGCGGGTCGCGTGCGTGACGATATCCGCCACGCACGCGCGCCTCATCGCTCACGCCGATAACATTCGGATTCCTGATTTATACATAATGTTGCCCCACGTTCGATGCTCACGTCCACGCCCAAACCGCTCGTTCAGCCGATCCGTCTGATGCCCGCTTCGGCGCGCGCCGCGCTCACGCCGCTGGCCACGCGCCTCGCGCGCGAGCTGCGTGGCGACGTGCTGTTCGACCGCGCCTCGCGCGGGCGCTATGCCACCGACGCTTCGATCTACCAGATCATGCCGATCGGCGTGGCGGTGCCGCGCGATCAAGACGATCTGCGTCTCGTGCTCGACATCGCGCGCGAAACCGGCACGCCCTTGCTCGCGCGCGGCGCGGGCACGAGCCAGTGCGGGCAGACGGTGGGCGAAGCGCTTGTGATCGACACGAGCAAATGGCTGAACCGCATCGTCGATTTCGACAAGGACGCGCGCACGGTGACGGTCGAGCCGGGCATCGTGCTCGATCATCTGAATGCGTGGCTCAAACCGCATGGCCTGTGGTTTCCGGTCGATGTGTCGACGGGTGCGCAATGCACGATCGGCGGCATGGCGGGCAACAATTCGTGCGGCTCGCGCTCGATCGAATACGGCATCATGGTCCACAACGTGGCCGCAATCGACGCCGTGCTCGCCGACGGTCACGAAACGCGCTTCGGCAAGCTCTCCACGATGGCACGCGACCCGCGCACGCAGGCGCTCGTGAGCGGCGTGCGCGAGATCGCCGAACGCGAGCGCGACGCCTTGCGCGAGCGCGTGCCGAAAGTGCTGCGCCGCGTGGCGGGCTACAACCTCGACCTGTTCGATTGCCAGAATCCGCTCGCCTTCGAAGCGGACGGCGAACCCAATCTCGCCAATCTGCTCGTGGGCTCGGAAGGCACGCTTGCGTTCAGCCGCCAGTTGACGCTCAGGCTCGCACCGCTGCCGCGCCACAAGATGCTCGGCGTGGTGAATTTTCCGACCTTCTACGGCGCGATGGACCTCACGCAGCACATCGTCAAGCTCGGGCCGGCGGCCGTGGAGCTGGTCGATCGCACGATGATCGATCTCGCGCTGGGCAATCCCGCGTTCAAGCCTGTGATCGAGCGCGCGCTGGTGGGCTCGCCGCAAGCGGTGCTGCTGGTGGAGTTCGCGGGCGACGACCGCGAGGCGCAGATCGCGCGTCTCGCGCAGCTAGTGGAGTTGATGGGCGATCTGGGTCTGCCCGGCAGCGTGGTCGAAATGGCCGATGCCGCCGCGCAAAAAGCGCTCTGGGACGTGCGCAAGGCGGGCCTGAACATCATGATGAGCATGAAGGGCGACGGCAAGCCGGTCTCCTTCATCGAGGATTGCGCGGTGCCGCTCGAACACCTCGCCGACTACACGGGCCGTTTGACCGAGGTGTTTCATCGGCATGGCACGGAAGGGACGTGGTATGCGCATGCGAGCGTCGGCACGCTGCATGTGCGGCCGATTCTCGATATGCGCCGCGACGGCGCGCAGAAAATGCGCGCGATCGCCGAAGAAGCGGCCGCGATGGTGCGCGAGTACAAGGGCGCGTTTTCGGGCGAGCACGGCGATGGATTGTGCCGTGGCGAATGGGTCGCGTGGCAATATGGTCCGCGCATCAACGCCGCGTTCGCGCAGATCAAGACGCTGTTCGATCCGGGCAATCGGCTGAGCCCGGACCGCATTGTCAATCCGCCGAAGATGGACGCCGTCGAGCATTTCCGATTCGCGCCGGGTTATCGCGAGCGTGCGCTCGAACCGGCGCTCGACTGGTCGGCGTGGAATGTCACGCGCGATCCGCTGACGGGCGAGGAGGGCGCGCCGGGCTCGGGCCACGATGCGAGCGCGGGCCTCGCGAAAGCCGTCGAGATGTGCAACAACAACGGCCATTGCCGCAAGTTCGACGCGGGCACGATGTGTCCGAGCTATCGCGTCACGCGCGACGAACAGCACGTCACGCGCGGCCGCGCCAATACGCTGCGGCTCGCCTTGTCGGGCCAACTCGACGGCGCGGAAGGCGGCGCGGGCGCGGGCGGTCTCGCGAGCCAGGCGGTCAAGGACGTGCTCGATCTGTGCGTGTCGTGCAAGGGCTGCAAGCGCGATTGCCCGACCGGCGTGGACATGGTGCGCCTGAAAATCGAGGCGCGCGCGGCGTGGCGGCGCGAGCACGGCTTGCGCTGGCGCGACCGGCTCGTGGCGTATCTGCCGCGCTATGCGCCGCTCGCGAGCCGCGTGCCGGGCGGACCGGCCGCGCTCGAACGCCTGCCGCGCGTGGCGGCGTGGATCAAGCGCCGCATCGGTTTCGCCGAGGCGCGCGCGTTGCCCGATATCGGGCGTTCGTATCTCGCGCAGCAGCGCGATTCACGCGAGCAGCGCAAAACGGAATCGACCACTGCCACGCGCGAAGTGCTGCTGTTCGTCGATACCTTCAACAACTACCTGGAGCCGGGCGTCGCGCGCGCCGCGCAGCGCGTGCTCGAAGCGGCGGGCTACACGGTGCATCTGAATCAGCTTGCGGGCGAGCGTCCGCTGTGTTGCGGGCGCACGATGCTGTCCGCCGGTCTCGTCGACGAAGCCAAAGCGGAAGCGCGCCGCTCGCTCGACGCCTTGCTGCCGTTCGTCGAGCGCGGCGTGGCGGTGGTCGGCCTCGAACCGTCGTGCCTGCTGACCTTGCGCGACGAATGGACCGCCTACGGTTTCGGCGAGGACGCCGCGAAGCTCGCGCGCCATGCGTTCCTGTTCGAAGAATTTCTTGTGCGCGAGCGGGCCGCGCAGCGGCTTGATTTGACGCTGCACGCCTTGCCGAAAGCGCGCGCGCTCGTGCATGGCCATTGCCATCAGAAAGCCTTTGGCGCGTTCACGCCGGTGCAAACCGTGCTTGGCTGGATTCCACAGTTGAAGGTGGAAGCAGTCGAGTCGTCGTGCTGTGGCATGGCGGGCAGCTTCGGTTACGAACGCGAGCATTACGCGACTTCGATGGCGATGGCCGAACTCGCGCTGCTGCCCGCCGTGCGCGCGGCGCAACAAGCCGGCGACGCGCTCGTGGTCGCCGACGGCACGAGTTGCCGTCATCAGATCGCCGATGGCGCGGCGGCGCACGCGCTGCACGTCGCGCAGGTGCTGGAACGCGCGCTGCATCCCGCCGCGCCGCAACCGTAGTCGAAATACGCAGTCGCTACAGGCAGTCGCTACACGTAGTCAATTCACGCAGTCGTACACGAAGTCGCATCACGCTACAGCAGTGAGCCCGCGCGCCGCATCCCCGCGTCCGCGCCATGACTAAACAGGAGACGACGATGTTCCGCCGAGCCACCACGCGCGTGCTGCTCTTGCTGTGCGCGATGTACCTCATCACCTACGTCGACCGCGTCAACGTGAGCACGGCAGCGAGCCAGTTCGCGGCCGAGCTACATCTCTCGCATACCGAAATCGGCATCGTATTCTCCGCGTTCGCGTATCCGTACCTGCTGTTTCAGATCATCGGCGGCTGGGTGGGTGACCGCTTCGGCCCGCGCCGCACGCTCGCCGTGTGCGCCGTGATCTGGGCCGGCGCGACCGTGCTGACCGGTCTCGCGGGCGGCTTCGCGTCGATGATCGTCGCGCGCCTCTTGCTCGGCCTCGGCGAAGGCGCGACGTTCCCGACCGCCACGCGCGCGATGTCGAACTGGATGCCCGCCGACCGGCGCGGCTTCGCGCAGGGCACGACGCACGCCGCTTCGCGCATCGGCAACGCTGTCGCGCCGCCGCTGATCGTCTGGCTCATGCTGATGTCGGGCTGGCGCGGCGCGTTCATCGTCACGGGCGTAGTGAGTTTCCTCTGGGCAGTGCTGTGGATCTGGTACTTCCGCGACGATCCGCGCGCGCATCCGCGCATCACCGAAGCCGAATGCGCCGGACTCGAACGCTACACGGGTGCGAAGGAACGTGAACCGGTGCCGTGGCGTCGTCTGGCCGCGCGCATGTCGCCGGTCACCGCCGTGTACTTCTGCTATGGCTGGGTGCTGTGGCTGTTTCTCGGCTGGATTCCGCAATACTTCCTGCACAACTATCACATGCAGCTCGGCAAGTCGGCGCTGTTCGCGTCGGGCGTGTTTTTCGCGGGCGTGCTGGGCGACTGGCTCGGCGGCTCAGTTACCGATCGCATCCTCAAGAAAAGCCAGAATCTGCGCCTCGCGCGCAACGTGATGGTGGGCGTGTGCATGTTCCTCACGCTGCTTTCGCTCGCGCCGATCCTGCTCGTGCAGAACGTCACGGTCACGCTCGCCGCGCTGTGTTTGAGCGCGGGATTCTTCTTCAACGAAATGACGATTGGTCCGATGTGGGCCGTGCCGATGGACATCGCGCCCAAACATGCGGGCACGGCGAGCGGCATCATGAACACGGGATCGGCGGCGGCGGCCATCGTGAGTCCGGTGGTGGGCGGCTGGCTGATCGACCGCACGGGCAACTGGAACCTGCCCTTCACGGTGTCGATGGCGATCATGGCGGCGGGCATCGTGCTGTCGTTCGCGATGCGCCCGGACCGCGCGCTCGACAGCGCCTCGCGTTCCGCCGACGGCGCGCATGCGCATACCGCAGCGTAATACCAGGGAATCCTGATGAACGATAACGACGCGAATGAAGCCGTCAATGGCCGCATCCGTGTCGATCGCGACGAACGCGATGACGCCATCGCCATTGTCACGATCGACCGGCCCGCGAAGCTCAACGCGCTCACGCGCACGCTCTGGCGCACACTGGGCGACACCTTCGAGACGCTGTCCGCCGATGCGTCGCTGCGTTGCATCGTGCTGCGCGGCGCGGGCGAGAAAGCCTTTTCGCCGGGCAACGATATCGGCGAATTCGCCACGGATCGCTCGAACGTCGCGCAGGCACGCGAATACGGCGCGCTCATGCATCGCACGCTGAATCTGATCGATGCGTGTCCGGTTCCCGTCGTCGCGATGATTCATGGCATCTGCGTGGGCGGCGGGCTCGAACTCGCTGCGCTCTGCGATCTGCGACTCTGCGGCGAATCGAGCCGCTTCGGCGCGCCGATCAAGAACCTCGGCCTCGTGATGGCGCACGCGGAACTCAACGCGCTGCTGCGTCTCGCGGGCGAAGCGGTGGCGCTGGAGATCCTGCTCGAAGGCCGCATTCTCGACGCGCGCGAAGCGCTCGCCAAAGGCCTCGTCACGCGCGTGGTGCCCGATGCCGAGGTGAGCGAGCACGCGCTCGACACGGCGCGGCGCATTGCGGCGGGCGCGCCGCTGGTCGCGCGCTGGCACAAGCAGTTCGTGCGCCGCGCGCGCAATCCGTCGCCGCTCAGCGAAGCGGAACGCGATGAAGGCTTCGCGTGCTTCGGCACCGAGGATTTCCGCATTGGCTACCAGGCGTTTCTCGCGAAATCGACGCCGCAATTCAAGGGACGCTGAGATGAACGCAGAGAAGCACACCGCGCCGCGTGGCGAAAGCGTGGGACCGCTCGCGGGCATGAAGGTGATCGAACTCGCGCACATCATGTCGGGGCCCGTGTGCGGGATGATGCTCGCCGACATGGGCGCGGAAGTCATCAAGGTCGAGAAGATGCCGGGCGGCGACGACTGCCGCCGTTTCGCGCCGATCCTCGCGAGCGGCGAATCGGCGTCGTTCATGATGGTCAATCGCGGCAAGCGCGGCATCGCGCTCAATCTGAAGACCGAGGGCGGGCGCGCGGTGCTGCGCCGTCTGCTCGCGGACGCCGACGTGGTGACGGAGAACTATCGGCGCGGCACGATGGAAAAGCTCGGCATGGGCTACGAGACGCTCAAGGCCGACAATCCCGGCCTGATTTACTGCGCGATTTCGGGCTATGGCCGCAGCGGCCCGTATGCCGACAAAGGCGGCTTCGACCTCATCGCGCAAGGCATGAGCGGCCTCATGAGCATGACGGGCGAGCCGGGGCAGGCGCCCATCAAGGCCGGTTCTCCCGTCACCGATATCAACGCGGGCATCCTCGCGGCGCTCGGCATTTGCGCGGCCTATGCGGGGCGGCAAGTGACCGGGCTCGGGCAGATGGTGGACACGTCGCTA
The DNA here is from genome assembly GCF_905220285.1 of Paraburkholderia sp. J94. Lineage (NCBI taxonomy): Bacteria > Pseudomonadati > Pseudomonadota > Betaproteobacteria > Burkholderiales > Burkholderiaceae > Paraburkholderia > Paraburkholderia sp. J94. The sequence goes on from NZ_CAJMZH010000001.1 coordinate 518,962, forward strand.
TTCGAAGCGGGATTGCAGCAGATGTATTGGGCCTTCGCGAATTATTTCGCCGACGGCACCGTGCTGCAAAAAGCGGGGTCGGCGAATCCGACGAGCGCGCCGTATCAGGCCTTCGAAACGCGCGACGGCTGGATCAATATCGGTGCGGCGAATCAGAGCAATTACGAGCGCCTTGTGTCCGTGCTGGCGATTCCCGGTCTCGCCGACGACGCGCGCTTCGCCACCAACGCGGGACGGCTCGAACATCGCGCCGATCTGGTGGCGATATTGAGCGCGCGTCTGCGTGAACGCACGACCGCGCAATGGCTCGCGACTTTCGACGAAATCGGCTTGCCGTGCGGGCCGGTGCTCAGCGTGCCGGAAGCCGCCGCGCACGAACAGGCGATCGCTCGCGGCATGATCGTCGAGACCGAGCATCCGCTGGGCGGGACGATGTCGGGCATCGGCTTGCCGATTCATTTTTCGCAATCGCCGACCACGCATGCGCGGCCCGCGCCGCTTTACGGCGAGCACACGCGCGAGGTGCTGCGCGAATGCGGTTACGACGCGGCGCAGATCGGCGTGCTGGAACAGGAAGGGGCGGTGCTGGCCGCGCCTTGAAGCCGCTTCAACCCGCTTCAACTCGCTTCAGGCGGCGCGTGCGTCCACGATCGCGCGCCGCGCCATGAACCAGTAGAACAGCGCGGCACAGCCCGCGATCGCGCCGCCGATCACGAAGGCCAGCAGATACGAACCGGTGCGGTCGACGATGAAGCCCGCGACGACCGGCGAAAACGCGCCGCCGAAATAGCCGCCGAAATTCTGGATCGCGCTGACCGAGGCGATCATCGAATTCGGCGCGATGTCGCCCGCGAGCGCCCACGCGTTGCCGATGGTCGCCGCGATGCAGGCGAGGCCGAGCGTCATCAGCGTGACGGTGGCGCCGATGCTATCGACGAACGGCAGCGCCACCGCGCAGACGGCCGCGCCGAGCGAGGTCACGACGATCATGAGCCGCTTGGCGACGATCGGCGTGGCGAGCCCGCCATCGACGAGTTTGGTGGCGACATAGCCCGCCACGATTTCGCCCACCGCGCCGCCGAACCACGGAATGCTCGCGTAGAGACCCAGTTGCACGAGCGTGATGTGAAAGCGGTCGAGCAGATAAAGCGGCAGGAACACGAGAAAGAGATTCCACAGCCAGATCGCGCAGAAGTAGCCGAGAATCATGCCCCACACGCTTTGCGAAGCGAACAGCGAGCGCCATTTGATCGGCGCGTTCGTGAGAGATTGCTCATGACCGCCGCCGCCCGCTTCGATATAGGCGAACTCCTCGCGCGAGAGCCGCTTGCTCTGCATCGGATTGCGATAGAGCATCAGGAACAGCACGGCGAACACGATGCCGATCGCGCCTGTCACGTGAAAGAGCGAGCGCCAGCCGAACGCGATCATCAGCGCGACGAGCAACGCGGGCGCGAGCGCCGGGCCCCACTTCGACGACGAGTCCCAGATGCCGGTTGCGAAGCCGCGTTCCTTGGCGGGAAACCACGCGGCGGTGATTTTCGCGGACGTGGGCCAGCACGGCGCTTCGCCCACGGCGAGCAGCACGCGCATCACGACGAGCCCGGCGATCGAACCGACCACGCCCGTGAGCCACGTGGCGAGACTCCACCAGATCATGCCGATCGCGTAGGCGCGCTTGGCGCCGAAGCGGTCGATGATCCAGCCTGCGGGCAATTGCATGACCGCATAGGTCCAGGCGAATACGGTGCCGAGCAGGCCGATCTGCGTGCGCGTGAGGCCGAGATCGTGAATCATGCCGGGCGCGGCGATGGCGAGATTGGCGCGGTCGAGATAATTGATGATGCCGCCGATCAGCAGCCAGATGAGCACGCGCCAGCGGAAATTCGCGCGTGTGGTGGCCGCCGCTGCGCTCGCGGGCGTCAGCACCTTGTTGTCCATCGTGTCTCCTCCTGTGTGGTCTGCGTGAGCCCTGGACGGTTCGGCTCGAGGCCGAGGGAGGTGATTCGCCCAGAATGTGGGACGCGACGCGATTTCAAGCCTTGTTTTCAGGCTCGAAATCGCGAAACGCGTTTGCAGACCATTCTGCGCTATTGGGCGCGCAGCGGGAAGAGGGAATGGGAAATCGTTGCGGAGGGGAAAGAGGCGGGGCACGGCGGCGAGTAATCAGAATGCATGACTCGCTGCTGATAATTAATCAGGATGCCGGAATAAAATCAGACTCCGCGCCGTTCGAACACTTCCTTGAATACCGGCATCGCCGAAAACACATTGGGCCAGCCCGAATAAAAGGCGAGTTGCGTGAGGATTTCCGAGGCTTGCGCTTTCGTGAGGCCGTTGTCCATTGCGCGATTCAGGTGATAGGTGATTTGCGCGGCCTGGCCATTGGCGACCAGCGCCGTCACGGTCACGAGGCTGCGCTCGCGCGGCACGAGGCCGGGGCGCAGCCAGAGGTCGCGAAACAGCGCGTCGGTGGTGTACTGCACGACGCCGGGCGCGACGTCGTCGAACAGTTGCGAGACGAGCGTGGCGCGCTGCGCTTCGGCGGCTTCGTCGAGCGGCAGCGGATCGGGCACGGCGTCGGCGAGCTGGCTCGCGCCGATCTCGCGTTCCTCGAACACGGGCAGCGCGGCGGCCACGGCCGCGCTCGCATTGGCCCAGCCCGCGTAGAACGCGAGATGAGTGACGATCTCCGAGATTTCGGCGGGCGTCACGCCGTTGTCGAGCGCGAGGCGCAAGTGGCGCGGCTGCTCGACCACCTGATTGCGCGCGACGAGCGCCGCATAGGTGACGATGCTGCGCTCGCGCGGCGTGAGTTGGGGGCGCTTCCACAGGCCGTTGAGCACGGTCTCCGACGTGTAGCGCGCGAAGGCGGGCGCGACGGCTTGCATGTCGGCGAGAGAGGGCGTTTTCTGCATGATCGGTATCCTTGGCTGGGGAGGGCGCAAACGCGATATTTCTATCAGATCGGACGGTTTCGATTGAGACCCTCCGGGCGCATGCCCTCATGAGCGCCATTCATGAATCGCTCGGGGATTGCGTTAGCCGCTAAGGATGGCAGCACCGATCTATTCATGAATCGCATTCATGAAGCCATGCCACGCATCGGTATTTATTTCATGGCTGGAAAGCCTTCTAATAAGCGAGTCAAACGAATACGCCGTCGACGGGACGCGCAGCAACCTTGGAGCAAAAGCGAATGGACTATCGTAATCTGGGCCGCAGTGGATTGAAGGTGTCGCCGTTGTGTCTGGGCGCCATGATGTTCGGCGGCGAAACCGACGAAGCCACGTCGGTGCGCATCATCGACAAGGCCTTCGATCAGGGCATCAATTTCATCGATACGGCCGACGTCTATCACGCGGGCCGCTCGGAGGAAATCGTCGGCCGCGCCATCGCCGCGCGCCGCGACGACTGGGTCGTCGCCACCAAGTTCGGCTTTCCGGCGGGCCCGGCGCAGGGGCCGAATCAGCAGGGCCAATCGCGCAAGTGGATCTTCCAGACGGTCGAGGCGAGCCTCAAGCGACTCGGCACCGACTATATCGACGTGCTGTATTTCCATCGCGCGCTGCCGGATCTGCCGCTCGAAGAGGGCGTGCGCGCCGTGGCCGATCTGATCCGCCAGGGCAAGGTGCGCTATTTCGGGCTGTCGAATTTCCGCGGCTGGCGCATCGCCGAAGTCGTGCGTCTCGCCGATCAGCTGGGTATCGATCGCCCCGTCGCGAGCGAGCCGCTCTACAACATCGTCGACCGTACCGCCGAAGTGGAGCAACTGCCCGCCGCCGCGCATTACGGGTTGGGCGTGGTGCCGTACAGCCCGCTCGCGCGCGGCGTGCTGACCGGCAAATATGCCGTCGATACGCCGCCGCCCGCCGACAGCCGCGTGGGTCGTGGCGACCGCCGCATCCAGCAGACCGAGTGGCGGCCGGAGTCGCTGCATATCGCGCAGCAGATTGCGAAGCACGCGGCCGAACGCGGCACGAACAGCATCGCGTTCGCGCTCGCGTGGGTGCTCAACAATCGCTGCGTGAGTTCGGCGATTGCGGGTCCGCGCACCGAGGCGCACTGGGACAGCTATATGGCCGCGCTCGATTTCAAACTGAACGCCGACGACGAGCGCTTCATCGACAGCCTCGTGCCGCCGGGCCACGCTTCGACGCCCGGTTATACCGATCCCGGTTATCCGATCGAAGGGCGCAAGCTCGTCTGAATGCGGGTCTGAATGCGGGTCTAATTGCGCGTCCGATCAAGCCGTCAGCCGCGATAGCGCAGCGCGTCGATCACGAGTCCGAGCGCGCGCGACGACTGGCGGCGGCTGGGATAGAACGCGTGGTAGCCCGGAAACTCCGGGCACCAGTCCTTGAGCACGCTCTTGAGCGCGCCCGCGCGCACGTAGGGCAGCGTGACGTCCTGCGGGATGAAGGCGAGGCCGAGGCCCGCGAGCGCCGCGTTGAGCATCTGCGGCACGGTGTTGAAGGTGAGTTGGCCGTCCACGCGCACCGAAAGCTCCTCGCCGTCGCGGCCCAGTTCCCACGCGTAAAGGCCGCCCGCGCTCGTGAGGCGCAGCGTGATGCAGTCGTGCTTGAGCAGGTCCTGCGGCGACTTCGGCGCCTTGCGTTTCGCGAGGTACTCGGGCGAGCCGACGATCGCCATCTTCAGATCGGGCGCGATGCGCACGGCGATCATGTCCTTCGCGACCTGGTCGCCGCCGCGCACGCCAATGTCGTAGCGTTCGGCCACGATATCGCGCAGCCCGTAATCCACGTTCACTTCGAGTTTGATGTCGGGATATTGCGGCAGGAAGTGCTTGAGCTTCGGCCAGATCACCGTATCGACGCAATGATCGGTCGCGGTGAGGCGGATCGTGCCGGCCGGTTTGTCGCGCAGATCGGCGAGCGCGGCGAGTTCGGCGTCGATCTGTTCGAAGCGCGGCGAGAGCGATTGAAACAGCCGCTCGCCCGCTTCGGTGGTGGAGACGCTGCGCGTCGTGCGCGTGAGCAGGCGCAGGCCGAGCCGCGTTTCGAGCGAGCGGATCGTGTGGCTCAGCGCCGATTGCGACACGCCCAGTTGCGCGGCCGCGCGCGTGAAACTGCGTTCGCGCGCGACGGCGAGAAAGGCAAGGAGATCGCTGAAATTTTCGCGCGCCATGATGGGTCCGGGTTCGCTGACGGTGGTGCGCATCGTACCATCGGCGCGCGCACCGTCCATCGCGGCGCGCTGCGTTCACAAGGTGTGTTCGCCGATTGACTTACTCGGGCGTCGCGCCGGCATCGCCATCCCATCCGCCGCCCAACGCCTTGTTCAACGCGATGTAGTTGGTCGCGATGAGCACGCGGCTCTGGATCAGCGCGTCCTGCGCGGCATAGAGCGAGCGCTCGGCGGTCAGCACTTCGAGAAAGCCCGTCGATCCCGAGCGATAGAGCGACTGCGCAATCGCGGCCGCCGAGCGGTAGGCATCGGCGGAACGTTGCAGGCTTTGCACGCGCTCGCTCTCGCGCGCGAGCGAGACGCTGGCGTTCTCCACATCGTTGAGCGCCGTGAGCACCGCCGAGCGGTACGCGATGAAACTCTGGTCGCGCTGCGCATCGGCGATCTCGACGGCGGCTTTGAGCCGCCCCGCGTCGAACAGCGGAATCGTCACCGACGGCCCGATCGACCAGCCAATCGACGAATGCCGCGCGAGGTCGCCGAACTGCGTGCCCGACGTGCTCAGCGAGCCGGTCAGCGTCACGCGCGGATAACGCGCGGCTTCGGCCTGGCCCACGCGCGCCGTGCTTTGCGCGTAGCGGCGTTCGGCGGCGCGCACGTCGGGGCGCGCGAGCAGCACGTCGGCGGGCACGCCCAGCGCCACGGGCACCGAGGGCGCGGGCACGGCGCGCGGCGCGTCCAGGCGTTCGAGCAGCGCGCCCGGCGCGCGGCCCGTGAGCACCGAGAGGCTGTGCACGCTTTCGGCGTAGGCGGCTTCGAGCGCCGGAATCGCCGCCTGCGTCGATTGCGCCTCGCCCGTGGCGTTGGCGGTGTCGAGTCCCGAGGTCGAGCCCGCCGCGTGGCGCACTTCGGTGAGGCGCGCGGTTTCCTGCTGCGCGTCGGCGGTCGCGCGGGCGAGCGCGAGGCGCGCCTGATAGGCGCGCGCTTCGACATAACGCGTGGTCACGTCGCCGATCAGCGTCAGTTGCGCGGCGCGCAAATCCCACTGCGCGGCGTCGAGGCCGCCGCGCGCCGCTTCGAGCGCGCGCCGGTTGCCGCCGAACACGTCGATTTCCCAGCTGGCGTCGAAGCCTGCGCGGAACAGATTCGACGGACCGGTTCCGGCGAGGGCGCCGAGCGACGACGTGTCCGAGCCGCTGCCCGACGATGCGCTGCCCGACGAGCCGCTGCTCGCGGCCGTCGCGCCCGCGCCCGAGCGCGTGAGTGCGGCGCCGCCGGTCAACGACGGCCACAGTGCGCCGCCCGCCTGGCGCAGCACGGCGCGCGCTTCGCGCACGCGCGCATCGGCGGTGGCGACGTCGAGGTTGCCGCGCACGGCTTCCTCGATCAGCGCGTTCAGCAGCGGGTCGTCGAGCCGCGTCCACCAGCGCTGCAGATCGGCGTGTCCGGCTTGCTGCGTGCCGGTGCGCCCAATCCATTGCGCGGGCACGTCGGCCTCGGGCGCGCGGTAATCGGGGCCGACCGCACAGCCCGCGAGCGCGCCGATAACCAGTGCGGCGAGCACCGCACGCGCGGCACGGTGACGGACGTGATTCATGGTGAGCCTGGGTTCGACGGCGTTCATGCGCGCGTGCTCCTGCGTTTCGAGAAAACCATGCGCACGGCCACGTAAAGCAGCGGCGCGAAGAACAGGCCGAGCACGGTCGCGGCGATCATGCCGCCCATCACGCCGATGCCGATGGCGTTCTGCGCGCCCGAGCCCGCGCCGGTCGCCACCGCGAGCGGCGCAACGCCGAGGATGAAGGCGAACGAGGTCATCAGGATCGGCCGCAGGCGCTGGCGGGCGGCGTCGAGCGTGGCGTCGATCAGGCTCGCGCCGTGCGCCTCGCGTTCCAGCGCGAACTCGACGATCAGGATCGCGTTCTTCGCCGCGAGGCCGATGGTCGTGAGCAGGCCAACCTTGAAGTAGACGTCGTTGGTCTGGCCGCACAGCATCGCCGCGAGCAGCGCGCCCGCCATGCCGACCGGCACGGTCAGCATCACCGCGAACGGAATCGTCCAGCTCTCGTAGAGCGCCGCGAGGCACAGGAACACCACCAGCACGGAGATCGCATAGAGCGCCGCCGCCTGATCGCCCGCGAGCCGTTCCTCATACGAGAGGCCGGTCCATTCGTGGCGGAATCCCGGCGGCAGTTGCGCGACCAGTTGATCGATCGCGTGCATCGCCGTGCCGGAACTCACGCCCGGCGCGGCCTCGCCCTGAATCTCCAGCGCGGAGACGCCGTTGTAGCGCGCGAGCCGCGTCGGACCGAAGGTCCAGCGGCCCTGCGCGAACGAGGCGAACGGCACCATCTGGTCGCTCGCGTTGCGCACGTGCCAGCCGTCGAGGTCGCTCGGCTGCATGCGGAAGTCGGCGTCGGACTGCACGTAGACGCGCTTCACGCGGCCCCGGTCGATGAAATCGTTCACGTAGTCGCTGCCCCAGGCCACCGAGAGCGTCGTGTTGATATCGGAAAGATTCAGGCCGAGCGCGCTGGCCTTCGCCTGATCGATATCGACGGCGAATTGCGGCGTCGGCTCCTGGCCCGTGGGCCGCGTGTTGGCGAGCCGCTTGTCGCGCGCGGCGGCGCCCAGCAACTGGTCGCGCACCTGTGCGAGCCGCTCGCGTCCCGCGCCGTTGGTGTCTTCCAGATAGAAGTCGAAACCGTTCGAAGTGCCCATGCCGTCGATGGCGGGCGGCAGCAGCGCGAATACCTGGGCGTCGCCGATAGCGGCGAACGCGGCGCTCGCGCGCTGCGCCACGGCCTGCGCGGAGAGCTTCGCGGACTGGCGTGCGTCGAAGTCCTTCAGGCGCACGAACACCATGCCCGCGTTCTGCCCCGATCCGCCGAAGCCGAAGCCTTCGACGGCGAGCACGCCTTCCACCGCATCCTTTTCTTTGGTCAGGTAATAGCGGCTCACGTCCTTGAGCACGTCGCGCGTGCGCTCGCTCATCGCGCCCGACGGCAGTTGCACGGCGGTCAGCAGAATGCCCTGATCCTCGACCGGCAGAAACGAGCCCGGCAGACGCATGAACATCCAGCCCATCGCCACCACGAGCGCCACGAAGATCGCGAGAAAACGCTTGCCGCGCGCGAGCATGCCCGCGAGGCCGTCGCGGTAGGCGTGCGAGGTGCGATCGAAGCCGCGGTTGAACCAGGCCGCGAAACCGCGCGGCGCGCCGTGCGCCGCGCCATCGCTGTCATGCGCGTGCGGGCGGCGCAGGATCGTCGCGCACAGCGCGGGCGTGAGGATCAGCGCCACGGCGACGGACAGCAGCATCGCCGTGACGATGGTGACCGAGAACTGCCGGTAGATCGTGCCCGTCGAGCCCGACGAGAACGCCATCGGCACGAACACGGCCGAGAGCACGGTGGCGATGCCGATCAGCGCGCCGGTGATCTCGCGCATCGACTTGAGCGTCGCGTCGAGCGGCGAAAGCTGCTCCTCGGCCATCACGCGCTCGACGTTTTCCACCACGATGATGGCGTCGTCGACGAGCAGGCCGATGGCCAGCACCATCGCGAACATGGTCAGCGTGTTGATCGAGTAGCCGAACGCCGCGAGCACGCCGAAGGTGCCGAGCAGCACGACCGGAATCGCCAGCGTGGGAATCAGCGTCGCGCGCACGTTTTGCAGGAACAGCAGCATCACGACGAACACGAGCACGATGGCCTCGACGAGCGTCTTCATCACCTCGTGAATCGAAAGCTGGACGAACGGCGTGGTGTCGTAGGGATAGACCACGTCGACGCCCGCCGGCAGCGTGCCCTTGAGCGAGGCGATGAGATCCTTGATCGCCTTCGCGGTCTCGATGGCGTTTGCGCCGGTCGCGAGATTCACGCCCAGCGAGGACGCCGGCATGCCGTTGTAGGTGGAGGCGTAAGTGTAGTTTTCCGCGCCGAGTTCCACGCGCGCCACGTCGCTGAGGCGCACCAGCGCGCCGTCGGCGGCGCTCTTGACGATCACGTCGCGGAATTGCTGCGCGGTTTGCAGGCGGCTTTGCGCGGTGACGGTCGCGTTCAGCTGCTGGCCGGGCCGTGCGGGCTGCGCGCCGAGCTGGCCCGCCGCGACCTGGGCGTTCTGGGCGCGCAGCGCGGTTTCCACGTCGCCGGGCATGAGGCTGTATTTGGCGAGGCGGTTCGGATCGAGCCAGATCCGCATCGCGTAGCTCGAACCGAACAGCTGCGTATTGCCGACGCCCGGCACGCGGCGAATCGGGTCTTGCAGCGTGCTGCCCGCGTAGTCGTCGAGATCGACGGAGCTGAGCTTGCCGTCCTTCGAGACGATGCCGATCACCATCAAAAAGCTCGCCGACGACTTCGTGACCGTGAGGCCCGTGCTCTGCACGACCGAAGGCAGCTGCGCGGTCACGAGCTGGAGCTTGTTCTGCACCTGCATCTGCGCGACGTCGGGATTCGCCGCGTTGCTGAACGTGAGGCGGATCTCGACTTCGCCCGAGGCGTCCGAGCCCGCCGACATATAGAGCAGATTGTCGAGCCCGGTGAGGCCTTGCTCGATCACGCGCGTGACGGAGTTCTCGATGGTCTGCGCATCGGCGCCCGCGTAGCTGGCCGAAATCGAAATCGTGGTGGGCGCGATCTCGGGATACTGCGCGACCGGCAGGCGCTTGAGCGCCAGCAGGCCCGCGAGCATCACGACGATCGCGAGCACCCACGCGAACACCGGACGTTTGATGAAAAATGCCGACATGGGATTCCTCAGGTGCGGGTGGCGGCGGACGGAGCGGCGTGGTCAGCCTTCGTGTCTTGCGTGTCTTGAGCGTCTTGGGTGCCCTTCGCGGCGGCGCCGCGATCGGCCGCGCGGACCTTGCCGGTCGCCGGGTCGATCGTGACGGTCGTGCTCGCGACCGCGTCGCCCGCGCGCACCTGCTGGCTGCCTTCGACCACGAGCGCATCGCCGTCGCGCACGCCTTGTGTCACGATCCAGTTGTTGCCGTGCTCGCGCGCGTGGCCGAGCACGACTTGCTCGATCTTGCCGCCGCGCACGAACAGCGCCGTCGCCTCGCCGCGCGCGTTGCGGCTCACGGCGCGCTGCGGCAGCAAGTAAGCGCTGGGCACCGTGCCTTCCTCGACGATCGCGCGCACGTACATGCCGGGCAGCAGCACGCGGCGCGGATTCGGCACGGTCGCGCGCAGTGTGTAGGTGCCGGTGCCCGTGGCCACGCTCGACTCGCCGAATTCGAGGCGGCCTTCGAGCGGATAGTCGGTGCCGTTTTCGAGCCGCAGCTTGACCGGCACGCCGCCCTCGCGGCTCACGAGGTGGCCCGCGTCGACGGCCGCGCGCAGATCGAGCAGGCTCGCGCTCGACTGCGTGAGATCGACGTTGACGCGGTCGATCTGATGAATCGCCGTGAGCGCCGTGCTCTGGCTCGCGCTGACGAGCGCGCCAGGCGTGAGCGTCGAGCGGTCGATGCGGCCCGAGATGGGCGCGCGGATCGTGGTGCGGTCGAGGTCGATGCGCGCCGCTTCGAGCGCCGCCTTCGCGGACGCCACGCTGGCACGCGCCTGCGCGAGCGCATCCATCGATTCTTCGTAATCCTGACGGCTGATCGCGTTTTGCGCGATCAACCCGGCGTTGCGCGCAGCCTTCGCCTGGGCGGCCGGAATCGTGGCTTCGGCGCGTTGCAGCGCGGCGCGCGCGTTGTCGCGCGCGGCCTTGTAGCTGGCGGCGTCGATCTGATAGAGCGGCTGGCCCGCCTTGACCTCGGCGCCTTCCGTGAACAGCCGCCGCTCGATCAGGCCGCCGACCTGCGGGCGCACCTCGGCTTCGAGAAACGCGACCACGCGTCCCGGCAGTTCGACCGTGACCGGCACCGCTTGCGCGTGCAGCGTGACCACGCTCACGTGCGCCTGGGGCTGAGCTTGCGCGTCGGCGTCGCCGTGCGACTTTCCGCAGGCCGCGAGTGCCAGCAGCAGGGCGGCCGTGGCCGCTGTTGTCATCGAGTGTCTGTTCATGGTGTGCGGTGATGCGGCGTGATGCCGGAGCGTGAATCGTCGCGTGCGGCCGTTCGTGGACCATGGAGGCTATGTGGAGATCGCGTGGAGCGCGCGGCCTGGGGCATCGAAATGCAACTTCGTCTGACCGTGCGCAAGGCCAGGCGACGCCCACGCGCGCGTCGGCTAACGCGGCAAGCGCGTCAAACTGTTGAGCTATGATGGAGATTTGATGGAGCGGATTGCGGCGCGCCCCGCGTGCGCTCACGATGAGCGGTCCGCCCCGACGCACGCGACGCACCATGAACGCGCTGATTCTGATCGCCGAAGACGAACCCGAAATCGCCGAAATTCTCGATGCCTATCTGACCCGCGAGGGCTATCGCACCTATCGCGTCGGCAACGGCCAGTCGGCGCTCGACGTGCAGCCGCTGCTCAAGCCGGACCTCGTGCTGCTCGACATCAAGATGCCGGGCAAGGACGGCTGGGAAGTGCTCGCCGAACTGCGCCGCCGCGGCGACACGCCCGTGGTGATCGTCACGGCGCTCGATCAGGACATCGACCGTCTGCAAGGCTTGCGCATCGGCGCCGACGATTACGTGGTGAAGCCCTTCAATCCCGTGGAAGTGGTCGCGCGCATCGGCGCGGTGCTGCGGCGCACGGGCGGTTCGCGCGCGGAGCCGGTGCTGCGCGTGGGGCGACTGGAAATCGATACGCAGAGCTACGTGGCGCGCGTGCGTCCGGCGGAGTCGGGCGAACCTGATGCCAGCGCGCAAGGCGGCGTCGAACTCGCGCTCACGCTGACCGAGTTCCGCGTGCTCGCGCATATGGCCAAATCGCCCAATCGCGTGTTCACGCGCAGCGAGCTGATCGACGCCTGCCTGCCCGGCGGCGACGCGCTCGAGCGCACGGTGGACAGCCACATGAGCAACCTGCGCAAGAAACTCGACAAGGCAGGCGCGGCCGACGTGATCGCCGTGGTGCGCGGCGTCGGCTACCGTCTGGGCGGAGCATGATGCAGCCGACGCACCCCGACCCCTCGTCCGCGCTCTCGCGGCAGCAGCGCGGACGGCTCGTGCGCCAGATCGTGCTTTCGATGGGGCTGGTGTCGAGCATCACGATGCTGATCGCGTTCGTGGGCTCGATCGTGATCTACGGGCTGCTGTATCTGCTCGCGCCGCCGCACGGTCCGCTCACGACCGAAGAACTTTTCATTCCGGACCCGCGCGACTATCTGGTCTTCGCGATCCTGCTGCTGGCGGGGCTCGTGGTGGCGGCGATCATGGCGACGCGGCTCGCGCGGCGCATTCTCGCGCCGCTGAATTCGCTCGCGCAGAGCGCGCGCAGCATCGCGGCGGGCGATCTCGCGGCGCGCGCGCAGCCGGGCGACCGCTCGCTCGGCGAAACGGCGCTGCTGGTGGACGATTTCAACGCGATGGCGGTACGCCTGCAGCGCATGGCCGCCGACATGACGGCCTGGAACGCGGCGATCGCGCACGAACTGCGCACGCCGCTGACGATCCTGCGCGGGCGTCTGCAAGGCATGAAGGACGGCGTGTTTCAGCCCGACGAGACGCAGATCCGCGGGCTGCTGTTTCAGGTGGAAAGCCTCACGCGCCTCGTCGACGATCTGCATATCGTGACCTTGCAGGACATCGGGCGGCTGGAGATGCGCGTCGAGCCCACGCGTATCGACGTGGAAATGCGCCGCGCCGTGGAGTCGATCGCCGATGCGCTGCACGAAGCGGGTTTCGTGCTCGAACTCGATCTCGCGGCGGCGAGCGTGCCGTGCGACGGCGCGCGCATCCGCCAGGCGCTGCTGGCGCTGCTCGACAACGCGCGACGTTATGCGGTGCCGGGGCGGCTGCGCATTGCGCTCGCGCGGGCGGACGAGACGGTCGTGCTCGGCGTGGAAGACGACGGCCCCGGCCTCGCGCCCGAATTCGCGCTACAGGTGTTCGAGCCGTTCACGCGCGCGGACGCTTCGCGCTCGCGGCAATTCGGCGGCTCGGGGCTCGGCTTGTCGGTTGTGCGGGCGATCGCGCTCGCGCATGGCGGCCAGGCGCGCTACCGCGCCTCGGCGGCGGGCGGCTCGGTGTTCGAACTCGTGCTGCCGCGCGAGCGGGCCGCTTAGCTTCCTTGGCCCGCTCGCACTTGCGCGGCCGCCCCGCGCGGTTTATTCGTCCATCAACCGCGCGCGCACCTTCTTGCCCTTGACCTTGCCGGCGTTGAGCTTGCGCACCGCGTCGCGCGCGATGCTGCGCTCCACGGCCACGTAGGTCGAAAAATCGGTCACGTTGATCTTGCCGATCTGCGCGCCGGTGAAGCCCGCCTCGCCGGTGAGCGCGCCCAGCACATCGCCCGGACGGATCTTTTCCTTGCGGCCGCCGAGAATCTGCACGGTCTCCATCGGCGGCAGCAGCGGCGCGTCGCTGGCGGGCTTGAGTTCGGCGAGCGGATGCCATTCGACTTCGCGCTTGAGCGCCTGCTCGATGCCGCCCACGCGGCCCATTTCGTTCATGGTCGACAGGCTCAGCGCCCAGCCGTCCTGATCGGCGCGGCCCGTGCGGCCGATGCGGTGCACGTAGACCTCGGGATCGGGCGTCACGTCGACGTTGATGACGGCTTCGAGCTGGGCGATGTCGAGACCGCGCGCGGCCACGTCGGTCGCCACGAGCACCGAGCAGCTGCGGTTCGCGAACTGGATCAGCACCTGATCGCGGTCGCGCTGGTCGAGTTCGCCGTGCAGCGCGAGCGCGTGAAAGCCCTGCGCGCGCAGCACGTCGAGCAGGTCGCGGCACTGCTGCTTGGTGTTGCAGAACGCGATCGTGCTGACCGGGCGGAAATGATTGAGCAGCATGCCCACGGCGTGCAGGCGCTCGTCTTCGGTGACTTCGTAGAAGCGCTGGCGGATCTTGCTGTCGTCGTGATGTTCTTCGAGCTTGACTTCCTTCGGATTACGAAGGAACTGCTGGCTCAGCTTCGCGATGCCTTCGGGATAGGTCGCCGAGAACAGCAGCGTCTGGCGTTCCTTCGGGCACTGGCGCGCGACCTTGGCGATGTCGTCGAAGAAACCCATGTCGAGCATGCGGTCGGCTTCGTCGAGCACGAGCGTGTTCAGCGCGCTCAGGTCGAGGCTGCCGCGCTCCAGGTGATCCATGATGCGGCCCGGCGTGCCGACCACGATATGCGCGCCGTGTTCGAGGCTCGCGGTCTGCGGACGCATGGGCGTGCCGCCGCAGAGCGTGAGCACCTTGACGTTTTCCTCCGCGCGCGCGAGGCGGCGGATTTCCTGCGTGACCTGGTCGGCGAGTTCGCGCGTGGGGCACAGCACGGCGGTCTGCACGTCCTGGCGGCGCACGTCCAGACGCGCGAGCAGCGCGAGCGCGAACGCCGCGGTCTTGCCGCTGCCCGTTTTCGCCTGAGCGATCAGGTCGTGGCCGGCGAGCGCGAGCGGCAGGCTGGCGGCCTGGATCGGCGTCATCTCGACGTAGCCGAGGCGCGCGAGGTTCTCGAGCGTGGCGGGCGCGAGCGCAAGCTCGCTGAAGGGCGTGGCAGTGGGTGATTTCGTCATACGGGGTCTCGCGCCCTAAGGCGTGGGCAGCGCGCGGCGCGGGCGGGCGCGCTGCAGGATGGATCAGGCGGCGACGGAAGTCGCGCGTCGCGCAATTTTACCGGATGCGCGCAGGTCGGCGGCTCCAGCGTGCTGGAACGGGCGGATTCGGACGGAATCGAACGAATTCGTCCTGAAACGGGCGGGGCGGGAAAACAGCCAGGCCCGACGCGCGGGTCTCGCGGCGTCGGGCCTGGGCAGGACTCAAACGGGCATCCAGCGAGGCTCAAGCCTCTTTCGCGGCCTCTTCCAGAATCTGCTTGATCGCGTTCTCGAAGGTTTCCACCGGCTGGCCGCCGCTGATCAGGTACTGCTCGTTGAACACGATGGCCGGCACCGACTGGATGCCCATCGCCTGCGCCTGCTGCTCCTCGCCGCGCACCTCGTCGGCATACGCGCCGGTTTCGAGCACCTCGCGCGCCTTCTGGGCGTCGAGCCCCACGGATTGCGCGGCGGCCACGAGCGTCGCGTGATCGCTCGTGTCCTTGCCTTCGCCGTGATAGGCGCGCAGCAGCGCGAGCTTGAGCGGCACCTGCCGGCCTTCGAGGCGCGCCCAGTAGAGCAGGCGATGCGCGTCGAAGGTGTTGTAGATGCGGGTGCGCGGGCCGAATTCGAAGCCGACGCTCGCGCCGCGCTCGCGGATCGCTTCCTGCGTTTCGGCGATCTGCTCGGGCGTGCGGCCGTATTTCTTGCCGAGATAATCGACGATGGACTCGCCGCCCGGCGTCATGTCGGGGTTCAGTTCGAACGGATGGACGGTCAGGTTCGCGTCGACGCTGTCGCCGAGATTGGCGAGTGCGCGCTGCAGCGAGCTGAGGCCGATCGCGCACCACGGGCAGGCGATGTCGGAGATGAAGTCGATTTGTAGCGCTTGTTTCATGGCGATCCCGGGAAATGAAGAAGGGCGCGGCGCGCGGCGGACCTGCGATGCGCCGCCGCGACGCAGCAATGGCGCAAGGTTAGCCGGAAACGGCGATGTCTGCTGAGCGCGCCCAAGCTGGGTTTGCGCCAGATGCGGCCCGCCACGCCGCCTGCGCCGCCTTCGCCACTCAGGCCGCGCTATTCAGGCCGCTCATGCCGCGCTATTGCTGGCGGCGCCGGAAGGCCGCGACCTTGGCGCGGTTGCCGCACATCGCCATGCTGCACCAGCGCCGCCGGTGCGATTTGGTGCGATCGAGAAAATGCAGCACGCACTCGGGGTTCTCGCACTTTTTCACAAGCGCGAAATCGGCCTCGCAGACGAGTTCCGCCACCGCCGCGCCCAGCGGCGCGAGGTACTGCTCGGGCGTGCCGTGCGCGTGACGCTCGACGAGGCGCGGCTCGCCGCTTTCGTCGACGGTCAGTTCCAGCGTGCGCGGCGCCTGCGCCAGAAAGCGGTTGAGCGCGCGCGCATCGACCGGCTCGCCCGCGCGCCGCGCGTCGACCAGCGCACGCGCCGTCTCGCGCAGATGGCGTGCCGCATCGAGCAGAGCGTGCGCCTTGAAGCGCGGCTTTTTCGCATCGGCGGCCAGATCGTGGCGCGCCAGCCAGGCGGCCACGTCGGCGTCGCTTTGCCAGGTGTCGATCAGTTCGCCGTCGGTCATCTGCACGGTGTTCAGGGCGTCGAGCGCCGGATGGCCGCCGAGAAAATCAACTTCGCCGTGGTCGTGCGCGTCGCTGTCATGCGCTGATGCTGCGTCCATGTCCGCTTCCTCCTTGCCGCGAATTGTAACCGTTTTTCGTCGATTAACTGGTTACGTCCGCGCCCGTTCCATCAATCCGGCGATGGCTGCCGCGATCTCGTCCACATGGGTTTCGAGCGCGAAATGGCCGGTGTCGAGCATCGTCACCTCAGCGTTCGGATTGTCCCGTCGATACGCCTGCGCGCCCGGCGGAATGAAAAACGGATCGTGCTTGCCCCAGATCGCGAGCGTCGGCGGCGTGTATTCGCGGAAAAACGCCTGAAAACGCGGATAAAGCTTGAGGTTCGACGCGTAATCGAGGAACAGATCGAGCTGGATGTCCTTGTTGCCGGGGCGTTGCATCAGCGCGGTGTCGAGGTAATACGCCTCGGGCTCGACCGTCGACGGATCGGCCACGCCGTGCACGTACTGCCAGCGCGTGCCTTCCAGATTGAGCACGGCGTCGGCGACGGCCTGGCGGTTCGCGGCGCTCGGATCGGCCCAGTAGCGGCGGATCGGATCCCACGCGTCGCCGAGACCTTCCTCGTAGGCGTTGCCGTTTTGCGAGACCAGCGCGCTCACGCGCTCGGGGTACTTCAGGGCGAGGCGCAGGCCGACCGGCGCGCCGTAATCGAACACATAGAGCGCGTAGCGTTCGAGGCCGAGCGTATCGACGAAAGCCGCCGTGGTGGCCGCGAGCGCGTCGAACGAATACGTGTAGCCGCGCGCTTCGGGTACCTGGGTGAAGCCGAAGCCCGGCAGATCGGGCGCGATCACGCGGTAACGCGCGGCGAGCCGCGGAATCAGGTGCCGGAACATATGCGACGACGACGGATAGCCGTGTAGCAGCAGGATCACGGGCGCGTCGGCGGGGCCGGCTTCGCGGTAGAACACTTGCACGCCGTCGGCTTCGACGGTCTTGAGGGCGACGGCGGGGTAGGTGGGCAGTGCGGTGGGGGCGGCGGTCGGCATGGCGGGGCTCCGGGGTGGGTAGGTTTGAAACCGGTAAAACGTCGAATTGACGGTTTCATTCTGGGCGCGGATGTGTAACCTGTCAAATTATTTTTTAGGGGTTACCTGCTTGTGCTCCCGTTCGCCCGCCGAAATAAAAAAAGCCCGCGATCTCGCGGGCTTCCGAACATGCACGCCAGCATTTCGCCAGCCCAACCTCACAGATTCACATCCACCACAATCCGCCCACGCACGCGTCCCGCCAGCAGATCACCAGCAGCGGAAATCGCCTCCGCCAGCTCAATCTCACGCGTGATCGTCTCAAGATCGCTCAGATCGAGCGTATAAGCCAGCGCTTGCCACGCCTCCTGGCGTTCCTCGAACGGACGCGTCACGCTGTTGATCCCCAACAGGCTCACGCCGCGCAAAATAAACGGCGCGACCGTGGCCGGCAAATCCATGCCTTGCGCGAGGCCGCAGGCCGCGACGGCGCCATCCGCGCGCAGGCTCGCGCAGACGTTCGCGAGCGTGTGCCCGCCGACCGAATCGATCGCCGCTGCCCAGCGCTCCTTTTGCAGCGGCTTGCCCGGTTCGGTGAACGCGGCGCGATCGATCACGTCCGCGGCGCCCAACTGCTTCAGATAATCGGCTTCCTGCAACTTGCCCGTCGAGGCGACCACGCGATAGCCGCGCCGCGCGAGCAGGGCGATGGCGAAGCTGCCCACGCCGCCGCTCGCGCCCGTCACGAGCACGTCGCCGTGACTGGGCGCGATGCCATGGCGCTCCAGCGCGAGTATGCAGAGCATCGCCGTATAGCCCGCCGTGCCGACGGCCATCGTCTGGCGCGGCGTGAGTCCGGCGGGCAGCGGAATCAGCCAGTCGGCTTTCACGCGGGCGCGCTGGGCGAGGCCGCCCCAATGCTGTTCGCCGACGCCCCAGCCGTTGAGCACGACCGTATCGCCGACCGCATAACGCGGGTCCGCGCTCTGCGCGACCGTGCCCGCGAAGTCGATGCCTGGCACCATCGGAAAGCTGCGCACGACCGGACCCTTGCCGGTGATCGCCAGGCCGTCCTTGTAGTTCAGCGTGCTGTATTGCACGTCGACGAGCACGTCGCCGGGCGGCAATTGCGCGTCGTCGAGTTCGGCGATACGCGCCGAGTATGCTTCGGATTCCTTTTCAATCAGAATGGCTTTGAACATCATTCGTCTCCCGTGTGACGTGAGCGGTGCCGCTCGAATGGATGGACGGCTGCGGCGCTATTGCGCGTAACGCGCGCGCGGCAGCCCGGCGATGAATCCCTTGAAAAACGTATCGAGCGGCGCGGCGCTGCGCACCAGCCGCGCGCGCATCACCGCGCCTTCCCAGCCGATCCAGAAGCACGCGGCCAGCGCGTCGAGGTCGGCGTCGGCGGCGAGTTCGCCGGCTTGCTGCGCATCGCGCAAACAGGCCGCCACGCGCGCCTGCCAGCCCTGGAACACGCGTTCGAGCGTGTCGCGGAAGTCTTCGGGCAGGATGTCGACTTCGATGCCGAGATTGCCCGCGAGGCAGCCGCGCGTGTAGTCGTGGCGCGCCATGCCGGCCTTGGCGTCGTCGACGAAAGCGGCGAGGCGATCGAGCGCGGGCCGCGATGTATCGAGCAGCCAGCGATCGAGCTTGGCGAGAAAGTAGGCGTCGTAGGCGTCGAGCAGCGCGCGGCCGAACGCTTCCTTGCTCTCGAAGTAGTGATAGAACGAGCCCTTCGGCATGCCCACGCGCTTGAGCACGGCGTCGAGCCCGGTGGCGGCGAAGCTTTGCCCGGTCAGCAGTTCCATGCCCGCGCGGATCAGCGTGGCGCGCGTATCGGCGTGCGCGTGCGGGTCTTTGCGAGGGCGGCCGCGTCGCGGCCGGTCGGTCGATTCATCCATGCCGGGGATATTAGACCGATCGTCTCGAAAATTCAATCCCCGGCTTGAAGATGCACGAATTCACACGCTAATCGGCGTGCTGATACGCGTGCGAATCCGCGTGCGAATCCGCGTGCGATCTCAAGGCGTCCAGCGATGCACGATCACGCTCGTGCCGTTGTAATTGTCCTTGGTGATCACGTATTGCCCGGCCGAATTCAGATACACGCGCAGGCCGTACATCGAATCGACGTCGTTGCCCACGTCCACGTTGGTCGGGTTCGCGTTGGTCAGCGTGGTGACGAGCTTGCCGGTCGTCAGATCGTAGATGTCGATGTTGGGCACCGTATGCACGTAGCCGACGAACAGATAGTTGCCCGCTGCGGCGATCGACTTCGGATTCGCGCTGGTGAGCGTGATGACGGGACTCGGCCGGTTGATGTTGCCCGAACTCCAGCCGTGATAGACCTCGATATAGCCGTTCATCGCGGTCCAGTCCCAGTTGCCCGCGAGGCCCTGGGCGAGAATCATCGTGTCGCTTTCGGGCAGATAGACGATGCGCGCCGTCGGCCGCACGCTTTCCGGCGTCGAGATCGTCGTGGCCGCGCCCCATTGCGGCTTGCCGGTGCTGTCGAAGCCGGTGAGCGGATAGTGGTAGATGTGATTCGTGCGGTTGAGTCCGGCCCAGACGTCGCCACGGCTGTCGAGGCAGAAGCCGCCCGTCACCTGGAGCGAGGTGTTGAACGGCGTGCCCGGAATCGAGCCGTCGGGAATGGCGATATAGCCGCTGGCGGCATTGAAGTGATAGAAGTAGAAGATGCCGGGGTTCTGTCCCGAGGCCACCAGGATGCGGTTGCCGTTCACCGTCACGAGCTGGCCGAAGTGTTCGTCGCGCTGCGTGTCGTTCATGTTCAGGCGCGGGTCGTTCGGGTAGGTGAACGGATCGACCGTATTGGCGACGAAGGTGCCGCCCGCCGTGCCCGTGTAGATGGCGGTGCCGCTGTAGAACAGCGCGCCGTCGGTGACCGGATCGGGCGCGGCCACGCCTTCGAAATTCAGGCCCTGGAGTTTCCAGAGCAGCGCGCCCGCCGCGTTGTATGCGTGGATGTCGGTGCCGCCGTTGCGGCCGAGATCCCAGCCGCCGCCCCACGGATTGTTGAGCACATAGAGATTGCCGGTGCTGTCCTTGCCGATTCCCGTCACGCGCGTGAAGCGCTTGTCGCCCACCTGGCCCTTGATGCCGGTCGTGGTGTCGAGATAGCCGCCTTTCACGCCGAAGCTGCCGGTTTGCGTCGGCGTACCCGCGAGGCTGTAGAGCTTGATGTTCTGGTCGGGGCCGCTGTCGCCGATCATCAGCTGCGCGGTGGTCGCGTCGAAGTAGAGCGCCGACGGTTGCGAGCCCGCCGGCATCTGGATCTGCTGAAGCTGCGCGCCCGCCTGGCTGAACGCGGTCACGGTGCCCGCGCTCTTTTGCGCGATCCAGACGTTGCCCGCGTTGTCGAGCGCGAGCGCGCCTGGGTTGCCGATCGAAATATCGCGCTGCCAGGCGCCGTCGGTCGTGTAGACGCGCACGCGGTTGCCGTAGAAGTCGCTCACGTAGAGCAGCGTGCCGGCGGTGGCGAGGCCGGTGATGGCATCCACGCGGCTCAGGGCGTTCCACACGCTCACGTTGAACGTGAGGTCGCGCTGGCCGCTCGCGCGGTTGTAGCGGCCCACGGTGCCGCTGCCGTACGAGGTGTTCGCCGAGAGCGCGACGAAGATATCGGTGGCGTTGCCGGTGATGGCGCCGCCCTGGAATTCGTCGTGGATGCCGATCGAGCCGAGGCTCTTGTCGTTCTGATAGATCGCGACGCCGCCTTCGTTCTCGTCCCAGAGCGACGACGTATAGATGACGCCTTCGGGCGCGACCCACATCGAGCGCGCGCCGTTGCCGACGTGCGCCGCGAGTGTGCCGTACGTGTTGGCGAGCCAGTCGGTGGTGTACTGCTGCGCGTGGGACGCGGGCGAGATCGTGGCAATCGCGGTGCAGACGAGCGTGGCGCACATGCGCTTCGTGAACATGGATGAAACTCCTGATGCGGAAAAACCGGTGACGCGATGACGATGAGCACATCAAGCGGCGCTCGATGTCATGGCGGAAATGGGACGAATCGATGTGCGTGATCCGCGTGTCGCTTTCGGGGGTGCGGGCGATTTCGCGGGCGAATTTGCGGGTTAACGCGCGCGCATCGGAGCAAGCGGCATGCCGCGCGGCGGCTTTTTTTGCACGCTATGCGCGAGGAATCGAAACTGCGTTATGCAGCAATGAGTTGGTGTTCGACGCGCGCGCTATGCGGATTGCAAGACATCGGCGAACGGTGATTCGCGGTGCAGATTCCCGGCAGCGCGCGGGAAGAAAGTGCACGCAACGTTTTTGTTTACGGCGTGTTTTGCGGCGGGGCTCGCATGAACGGGATGCGAACTCCCTTCGCGCGCAGCGATCTCATGCAGACCGATTCGCCGTTTATGCCTGCTGTCGCCGAGTGCGCGTATAGTCGGCAAATTCGGTCGGCAAATTCAGTCGGCAGATCGGCGAATCCGGTCGGCAAATCCAGTCGCGAAACTTTCATGCTGGCCAGATGAATCTGCGAGTATTTTCGGGTGCACAATGCTTGCTTTTGCCGCACCCGCCCATAGGTAGAGGACTTCGTTTCAGTAGCGGCGTGGACTGATTCCACGCCGGGAAATCAGGGACAGCAAGCCGTGAAAGTCGAATTTGTCGAAGCGAGCAGTGCACGCCCCGACTTGCTCTGCTATCTGGTCGCGATCGCCGCGTCGTCGTATGCGCTCACGCAGGAATGGCGCGTCGATCACGTCGTGCAGTGCTGCCGCGAATGGCTGGACAAGAGCGCGTTGACGATGCACTGGCTCGACCGCGTGCGCCTCGGCCAGCTCGCGCTGAAGATCGCGAGCCGCGACCTGCTGGGCGCGGGCATCGCCGTGCGTCTGTCGAGCGTCTCGGTGCTCTTTACCGCCGAGATGGAACTCAACGAAGCTTCCACGATGGTGCAGCGGATGATGTCGCTGTGCCACGAGGCGCTCTGACGCGCCGCGTCGCTTTCCTTGCCGCGCGGCGACCGTTTCACGCGCCGAACGCCGCCACCACTTCCTCCACGAAATACCGCAGCTTGAGCGTCGTCGGACTGCTCGCCATCACGATGTGCATGGGCCGCGCCACCAGTTCGTATCCGGTGAGCAGCGGCACGAGCGTGCCGTCGCGCAGCGCGTCGCGCACGGCGGTCTCGGGCGCGAGCGCAATGCCGAGTCCGTTGATGGCCGCCGTGATCAGCGCCTTCATGTCGTTGGCGCGCAGGCGCGGCGCGATCGGTGCGGTCCACGCCTGACCGTTCTCGACAAATCCCCAGCCGCTCGCCGGCGGCGCCGATGTGTAGGCGAAGCCCAGACATTCGTGTTCGATCAGCGCATGCGGCGTCTCGGGCGCGCCCGCCGCCGCGAGGTAGGCGGGCGAGGCGCACACCACGAAGCGATACGGTTTGAGCGCGCGCGCGACGAGCGTCGAATCGTTGAGCGCGCCGAGCCGGATCGCGGCGTCGTAGCCCTCGTCGATGATATCGACGAAGCGATCGGTCAGCGTGAGATCGATCTGCACCTCGGGATAGCGGCTCAAAAAACGCGCGATCGCCTCGGGCAGCGCGAACGCGCCGAAGGTGACGGGCGCGGTGATGCGCAGGCGTCCGCGCGGCGTGTCGGCCAGCGAGCGCGCCTGGGCCTCGGCGGCTTCGGCGTCGGCGAGCAGCGCGCGGCAGCGCTCGTAGAACGCGTGGCCCGCTTCCGTGAGGCTCTGCCGCCGCGTGGTGCGGTTCAGCAGGCGCGTGCCGATGCGGGTTTCCAGTTCGGCGACGTGGCGCCCGGCCATCTGCGGCGTCATGCCGAGCGCCTTGCCCGCGGCCGCGAACGAGCCGCATTCGACCGTCTTCACAAACGCCGCCATGCCGGTCAATCGATCCATCGCAGCTTCCTCATTCGAAACGATCCTTTTCGACAGTCAATCATTCTCGCCGCTTTATCGCGTTGAATGTTCGAATCATAGTGGCATCCGGGGCGTGCGTGTGATGCGCCGCGAAAACCGCAATCACCACTTGGCGACGGCGCGAGGCCGTCAGGAGGACATCGGCATGAAAATCGGCATCATTGGCGCAGGCTTTATCGGACGGGCGATGGCGGAACTCGCCCTGCGTCACGGCGACTCCGCGATGCTCAGCAACTCGCGCGGCCCGCAGACGCTGACGAGCACGCGCGCGGCCATCGGCTGCGAACTCGGGACGATCGGGCAGGCGGCGGCGTTCGGCGACATCGTCGTGCTGGCCGTGCCGTTCGGCAATCTCGCGCAGTTGCCGCCGGGCCTGCTCGATGGACGCATCGTCGTCGATACCTGCAATTACTACCCGGACCGTGACGGCCACGTCGCCGCGCTCGACGCGCGCGAGACGACCACGAGCCAGATCGTGGCCGCGCATTTCCAGGGCGCGCGCGTGGTGAAGGCGTTCAACGCGATCCTAGCCGCCGATATCGGCACCACGGGCGCGCCCGGCGGCCAGCCGGGGCGGCGCGCGCTGCCGCTCGCCAGCGACGACGCGGCCGCGCAAGACCGCGTGAGCGCCTGGCAGGACCGTTATGGTTTCGATGTCGTCGAGACGGGCGGGCTGGCGCAAAGCTGGCGCTTCGAGCGCGCGAAGCCCGCGTACTGCATTCCGCTCGACCGCGCTGGCATGGAGCGGGCGATCGCCGACGCGCGGCGCGACGTGGAGTTGCCGCACGGGTCCTGGCGCAAATAGCGGACGGACGGCGCTTCGGGAAACGGCGTGCGTCATGCGCCGTTACAAAAAGCGGGCGCGCGGCTGTCCCTTTTGGGGCGGCTCGCGTGTCATGAAAGATGAGCGCGCAAACGTACGTGGGATCGAACAAGCCATCGAACGCCGAATCGACCGCCGCGAAATCCGCGGCAATGCGCAATGGCTGGCGAACGCGCGCAACTTACGAGATCATTGCGGCGCTCGCCGCTTTCCGTCTTTCCGCTTTCATGATGACCGCCATGCCTGTGTTGTCCGCCGCGTATTTCGTTGAGTTGTCCCTCTTTATCCTCGCCACCCCGGCCACCGCCGCGGCCCGGCGCGCATGAGCGCCGCGCTCGCCCGCGTGCGCCGTGCGGCGCCGCTCGTTTCGCTGATTTCGCGCATCGTCGCGGCGATCTTCGGCGGCTACGCGCTGGCCGCGCTCACGAGCGTCGCCACGCTCGCCTTGCCGATCGCCGCGCCGCAAGCGGTCATCGCGGGCATGCTGGCGAGCTTCGTCGTCTACGCGTGCGTGGTGATCGGCGTGTTTCTCGCGCGCAGCGCGCGGCGCGCCTGGGGCGGACTGCTGATCGCGGCGGCGCCGCTTTTGCTGGCGTCGTGGTCGGTGTGGACGGCGGCCGGAGGCGCAAAGTGATGACGCATCCCAACCCGGCAACGCCGCCGGCGCGAAACCGCGCCAAATCGAACAAGCCGAACAAGCCGAACAAGCCGCAGGGCAAGGGCGTGCGCCAGAGCATGTCCGATCTGCACACGTGGGCGGGCCTGTTGGTCGGCTGGCTGCTTTACGCGATGTTTCTGACCGGCACGGTCAGCTATTTCAAGGAAGAGATTTCGCAATGGATGCGTCCCGAGCTGGCGCATCAGCAGCAGGTGCCCGATCCGGCCGCCGTTGCGCAGCGCGTGGCGACGACGCTCGGCACGCTCGCCACGGGCACCACGCAATGGAGCGTGCAGTTGCCGACGTCGCGCAGCAATCTCGCCAGCGCCTTCTGGCGCACGCCGCCCGGTTCCGCCCAGAAGGGCATGTTCCAGGAAGGCGTGTTCGATCCGGCGACGGGCCACGCGGTCAAGGCGCGCGACACGCTCGGCGGCGAATTCTTCTACCGCTTCCATTTCCAGTTCTATTACATGCCGGTGATGTGGGGCCGCTGGCTCGCGGGATTCTGCGCGATGTTCATGCTGGTCGCCATCATCAGCGGCGTGATTACGCACAAGAAGATCTTCGTCGACTTCTTCACGTTCCGCTGGGGCAAAGGCCAGCGCGCGTGGCTCGACGCGCATAACGCGCTCTCGGTGTTCGGCCTGCCGTTCCATCTGATGATCACCTACACGGG
Organism: Paraburkholderia sp. J94; assembly: GCF_905220285.1. Classification (NCBI taxonomy): domain Bacteria; kingdom Pseudomonadati; phylum Pseudomonadota; class Betaproteobacteria; order Burkholderiales; family Burkholderiaceae; genus Paraburkholderia; species Paraburkholderia sp. J94. Next base: position 544,404 of record NZ_CAJMZH010000001.1, read on the forward strand.
CCTCGTCACGCTGATGACGATGTACATGCCGTGGGGCGGCGAGATCGCGCTGAAGACGGCGGCGCAGCGCCAGGAAGTCGCCGCGCAGCTGAACGCGTTCATCCGTCCCGGCAAGCCGCAGGGCGTGGCCGCGCCGCTCGCGAACGTCGAGTCGATGGTGCGCGAGGCGCAGGCGCGCTGGGGCGAAAACAACGTGCTGCGCGTGACGGCGACGAATCCCGGCGACGCGAGCGCGCGCGTGGCGGTTTCGCGCGGCGAGGCGCTGCGCGTCTCGGTGAGTCCGCAATATCTGCTGTTCGACGGCGTGAGCGGCAAGCTGCTCGAAACGCACGACCATGTGGGCGGCGCGGCCGAAACGCGCGGCGTGCTTTACGCGCTGCATATGGGCCGTTTCGGCGATCTGTCCGCGCGCTGGCTGTATTTCCTCGTCAGCCTCGCGGGCACGGCGATGGTCGGCACGGGCCTCGTGATGTGGACCGTCAAGCGCCGCCAGAAGCTGGCCGATCCGGCGCGTCCTTATTTCGGTTTTCGCGTCGTGGAGCGGCTCAACATCGCGAGCATCGCGGGGCTGTCGATTGCGATGACGGCGTATCTGTGGAGCAACCGGCTGCTGCCCGTGGCGCTTGCGCATCGCGCCGATACGGAAATCAACGTCTTCTTCGCGATCTGGGCCGCGACGCTGCTCTACGCGCTCGTGCGTCCCGCGAAGCGCGCGTGGATCGAATTGCTCTGGCTCGCGGCCGCGCTGCTCGCGCTGCTGCCGGTGCTCAACGCGGTCACCACGGAGCGTCCGTTCTGGCGCAGCCTCGCGCAAGGCGACTTCGTGTTCGCGGGCTTCGATCTGATGATGTGGGCGTTCGCCGCGCTGCATGCGGTGCTCGCGTGGCGCACGGCGAATCATCGTCCGCGTGTGAAGGCGGCGGGGCGGGGCGCGACGGCGCCGGTGCAACAAGAGGAGGAGGCGTGATGGTCGGGCTCACGTTGCTGCTGTGCGTGATGGCGTTCGCGTTCCTCGCGATGGCGATGGAGCGGCATCAGGTCGCCGTGCTCGGGCGCGCGCTCGACGCCGGGCGCACGCGCGGCTTCAGGATCGCGGGCTGGTGCGCGCTCGCGATCACGCTGCGCATGATCGTCGGCGAGGCGGGCTGGGCGATGGGGCTCGTCTATTACGCGGGCTGCACGAGCGCCGCCGCGGGGATCGTGTATGGCGCGATTCTGTGGCGTCAGCGCGCGCGGGCCTAGATTCGAGCAGATTTCTAACGCAATTCGAGCGCAAAAAGCGGAGTTCGATCCGCGCGCGTTGCGCGTACACTGCGGCTGAAACGGCTCAGGGCTTTTCAGGTACGCATCATGACGCTTGCAGTGCAGGAGGGTTTCGATTTCACGCCGCGCGCGGACACCGCGCCGGAGGGCACCGACTGGCACGCCGTGGCCACATCGCTCGATCGCTACGGCAACGCGATCCTGCCCGCGCTGCTCACCCCGGCGCAATGCGATTCGCTCACCGCACTCTACGCGGACGACGCGCGGTTCCGCTCGACCATCGTGATGGCGCGGCACAATTTCGGGCGCGGCGAATATCGGTATTTTGCGTATCCGCTGCCGCCATTGCTCGACGCGTTGCGCCACGCGCTCTATGCGCGGCTCGCGCCCATCGCGAACCGGTGGCATCGTCAACTGGGCATCGACGAACATTATCCCGACGATCTCGACACCTTTCTCGCGCGCTGCCATCGCGCCGGACAAACGCGTCCGACGCCGCTGATCCTGCGTTACGGCAGCGGCGACTACAACTGTCTGCATCAGGACCTCTACGGCGACCATGTCTTTCCGTTGCAGGTCGCCATTCTGCTCAGCGCGCCGGAGCGCGATTTCACGGGCGGCGAATTCGTGATGACGGAATCCGCGTCGAGTGGATCGAGCGCACCGCGCGCCGAAGTCGTGCCGCTCGCGCAAGGCGATGCCGTGGTGTTCGCGGTGCATCATCGTCCGGCGGCGGGCAAGCGCGGCGGACATCGCAAAGTCGCGATGCGGCACGGCGTCAGCGTCGTGCGTAGCGGCAATCGCTACACCGTCGGTCTGATTTTTCACGAAGCACGCTAGATAGCAAGGATGCCGAACGATTATGACGAAGCTCGACATGCCTTTCGATCAGCTGGACTGGGCGACCATCGAAACGCAATTGAACGCCGAAGGCTATGCGGTGCTGGCGGGCTGCATCGAGACGGCTCAGGCGCTGTCGCTCGGACACGAACTCGCGCGCGCTGGCGAGCCGGTGTATCGGCGCAGCGTTGCGCTGGAATCGCTCGATCTCGGGCGCGGCGAACTGCGCTATTTCGGCGATGCCTTGCCCGCGCCGCTGAGCGCGTGGCGCGACGCGCTGTATCGCCATCTCGCGCCCATTGCGAACCGATGGAGCGCGAAGCTCGGCGCGCCGCATCGTTTCGCGCCGCATTGGAGCGCCTTCCTCGACGCCAATCTCGCGGCCGGACACACGCAGCCGCAATCGAATGTCTCGCGTTTGCGCGCCGAAGACTGGCAGGCGCTGCATCAGCGCGACGACGGCGGCGAAGTGTTTCCGTTCCAGGCCGTCGCGGTGCTTTCGGAGCCGCAGCGCGACTTCACGGGCGGCGAATTCGTGATGACGGAGCGCCGGCCGCGCATGCAGTCGCGGCCGATGGTGGTGCCGCTGCGGCCCGGCGATCTCGCCATCGTGGCGACCTCGCTGCGTCCGTGCGATGGGGCGCAGGGCGTCTATCGCGTCGGACTCAAGCACGCCATCAGCCGGGTGCGCGGCGGCGAGCGCATCGGGCTCGAACTCGCCTTTCATCACGCGCCGGGCGTTGACGCGCGCTGACCGCGAGCGTCATCGTCGTCCTCAAACTTAAGCGTCCAGGCAAAGCCGCTCACTGTCCCGCGATCGATTTTCGCGCCACGTCCTCGGCGTTGCGCGTGTCGCCTTCATGCCATTGCGCGCGGATCTTCGCCACGACCATGTCCGGCAAGGGCACGTAATCGAGCGCCTGAATCGTGGGCTCGCCATGCGTGAGCGCCCAGTCGAAGAACTTGAGCGTTTCCTTGTCGCGGCCCGGTTTCGCGGGCGTCGTGCTCAGCAGCACGTAGGTCGCGCCCATCACCGGCCAGGCGTCCTTGCCGGGCTGATTCGTGAGCACCTGATAGAGCGAGCCGGACCAGTCGGCATTCGCCGCCGCCGCGCTGAACGACGCCGCGCCCGGTTCGACGACCGTGCCCGCCGCGTTGGTCATCGCCGTGTAGGTCAGGCGGTTGTGCTTCGTGAAGTCCCAGGCGATATAGCCGATCGCGCCGGGCAGATAACCGACGAACGTCGCCACGCCTTCGTTGCCCCGGCCGCCGATGCCGAGCGGCCAGCGCACGCTGGTGCCTTCGCCGACGCGCCGCTTCCATTCTGCGTTGACCTGCGCGAGATAGTGCGTCCAGATCAGCGTCGTGCCGGAGCCGTCCAGCCGCCGCACCACGGCGATCGGCGTGTCGGGCATCTTGAGCTTCGGGTTCAGGCGCGCGATGGCGGGATCGTCCCAGTACTGGATCTTGCCGAGGAAGATGTCACCGAGCACTTCGCCTGTGAGCATCAGCTCGCCCGCCTTGATGCCCGGCAGATTCACGACCGGCACCACGCCGCCGATGGCGGTCGGAAATTGCCGCAAGCCGGCCTTGTTCAACTGATCGTCGGTGAGCGGGGCGTCGGAGCCCGCGAAATCGACTTCGCGCGCGAGCACCTGCTTGAGCCCTTCCGATGAACCGGTCGGACGATAGCTGACCTTGCCGCCGCCCGACTTCTGGTAGTCGGCGGCCCAGCGCGCGTAGAGCGGCGCGGCGAAGGTGCTGCCGGCGCCGCTCACGCCGTCCGCGTGCGCGCTGGGCAGGCACAGGCCGGAAAAACCGCTGATCGACGCGCCCAGCAGCGCGGCCGTCAGCGCGGTGATCAGGCTTCGCGTTGTTCTCACGGGCGTCTCCACTCGATTGGCGCGGCACGGCATGCCCCGATTACGGCCCGATTCGGCGGATGGGTCGGATGGGTCGGATTCGATGCGGGTCGACCTGGGTTCGGGGCGGCCGTCGCGCGCCGCGCCACGCCTTGTTATTCGGCCAAAGCGCGTGATACAGATTTGCATTACAGGTCGATGACCGGCGGGATTCAAATTGAATCCCGCTATCGTGCAGCCATTGGTGGGCTGGCGCACATAACGGCGGCGAGGATAGCTAACGAGGCCGTTTGATACGCCGCTTGAGAGACCGGTCTAGGGGCCGCTCTGGAGCCCGATTAAACCGCGCCAATTCCACGCCAATTCATTCGGCCATGTTTTAAATCGATTCAATAAAATCGCGCAGTCACGAACGGTTTAAATAAAAAACGGTGCGATAACCGGCATGGCGATTGCTGCGAGGCGCGCCAATTAAGGTTCTCCTAAGCCTGCGGCGGCGAAAATTCCTCTCGATGATGGGAGGCGCTTGTGCGATTGCTGCTGCTTGAAGATGATGAAACGATCGCTGGCCCGATTTACGAGTTGATGTGCAGCGCCGGTCACGAAACCGACTGGGCCAGTAACGATTACGAAGCCGAGTTGTCGCTCCAGAACGGCAGCTACGATCTCGTGCTGCTTGCGCTAGGCTTCGCGCGCCTCGACGCGCTCGACATGCTGCGGCGCTATCGCCATCGCGGCGGCAGCGCGCCGGTCATCGCCATGATCGGCCGGAACACGGCCGAGAACCCGATGGCCGCGCTCGACGCGGGCGCCGACGATTACCTGATCAAACCGTTCGATCCCGCCGATTTCAGCGCGCGCATCCGCGTGCTGCTGCGCCGCCCGCAGCAAAACGTCGAACACGGCGCGCTCGCCGATCTGAAACTCGATCACAGCCGCTGCGCGGTGGAGTTCAACAGCGCGTCCGTCGCGCTCAAGCCCAGCGAATTCCGGCTGCTGTTCGCGCTGGTCAACGAGCCGCTGCGCATTTTCACGCGCGCCGAACTGGCGATGCGCATCTACGGGCGCCGGAAAAGCGTCGTCAATAACGCGGTCGACGTGCACGTACACGCGTTGCGGCGCAAGCTCGGCGCGGAGCAGATCGTGACGGTGCGCGGCGTGGGGTATCGGCTGCGCTGAGGTTCTGGGGCGGGGACTCTAAAAACATCGTGCCAATCGTCTAAAGTTCGCCTGCCGGATGCCGAAAATCCGGGCATGACGCACGATTCATCCCAACTTCCCGAGGACGATCCCATCTGGGCTGAAGCACGCGCCCTTGAGGCCAGCATTCGCGCGATCCGGCGGGCTCAGGGCAAGAAAAATCCTGAGGATTTCCCGGCCGGCAGCGACGCGTGTCTCGATGCGATGGAGGCGTTCGTCCGCGACGTCCAGCGCGTGCTGGTGCTCTACGCCGAGCAGCCCGATCAGGACGACGACCTGTTCGGCGCGGGCGCGGCCGGATAGGCGCGCCGGCCGCCGCTGAGCCTCGTCAGCCCTCTGAGGGCGCGGCCGCGCGAGCGGCCAGCACCGCCTGCGTCTGGTCGAGCACGAACGCGAAAACGTTTTCGAGCGCGGCGACGATGCGCGTGCCGGGCGGCGCGCCCTCGAAAGCCGCTTCGGGGCCGACGCAGATCAGCGGCTTGCCGAAGCGCGTCGCCAGCCGGATTTCATCGAGCGTGCCCGGGCCGCCGGGCAGCGCCACCACGACGTCGCTCGTCAGCACGTTCACGTAATTGCGGTTCAGCGCGTCGTCGGGCGCGTCGGCGAGCTTGCGCGGCAGCGGCGTCAGGATCGGCAGGTCGATATAGGGATTCGGATAGCCCGCGAGCGGCGCGAAACCCTGCACGGGATGCGCTTCGCTCGGCATGATGCCGATCGAGCGGCCCTTGCGTCCGGGCGTGGTCGCGAACGCGCGCGCCGTCGACAGCATCACGCCCAGCCCCGCGCCGGTCAGCAGGTCGAAACCCTGCCCGGCGATCCAGTGTCCCAGCGGGACCGACAGTTCCGGCCACTCGGTCTTGCCGGAACCCATGACGCCAACGATTGCCACCGCGCTCCTCCTGTCCGTGATTGTGCGTAATGTGCTGATGGACCGGATTTTACGTGGGCGCGAGTCAATCGACCACGAACAGCGTCGCCCCTTTCGGCGACAACGAGCGGTGCGGTTCGGCGTCGTCGGCGACCTGGTAGCTCATGCCGGGCGTCAAGACGAAGCGGCGTCCGTCCGCGAGTTCCGTCTCCAGTTCGCCCGCCACGCACAGCAGCACGTGGCCCTTCGTGCACCAGTGATCGGCGACATAACCCGGGCTGTATTCGACGAAACGCACGCGGATCGCGCCGAACTGGCGCGTGCGCCACGACGCGCTGCCGTGCTCGCCCGCGTGGAGCGTCGGCTCCACGGTGTCCCAGTTCGTGATGCCAAACGGTACGGCGTCGATGCGCATGCGGGCTCCGGTTCGATCGATGAAGCATCGACCTTACCGATCCGGCAGCGCGAGCGTCAGATGCAGCCCGCGCGGATTTGAACCGATACAGGCGTTATGCGGCGACGTTTTGGGCCAACGCTTTGAAACAACGCTTTGAAACAACATCAAGCGCCGGTTACGCCCCAATCGTCACCGCGCGCTTGCCGCTGAAATCCCAGCGCTGCGCGTGCGAGGTGTCGACGGCGGCGGGCAGGAGACGGGCCGCGAGGAAGGTATCGGCGATCTTCTGCTGCTCGCCGAAATTCGCCGCTTCGACCGGGCGCACGAGGTAGCTGCGGCGCGCGTTGGCGCGCTCGATCGTGGCGGCGTCGAGGCCCCAGACCGGCGCGAGCAGACGCGCGGCGTCCTGCGGCGACTTGCGCACCCAGTCGCCCGCCTCGCGCAGTTGCGCGAACACGGCGGCGAGCACGTCCGGGCGCGCTTCGGCGTAGCGCGTCGAGGCCAGATAGTAGCGCTGGTACGAGGCGAGCCCGTTGCCGTCCGCGAGAATGCGCACGTCGGCCTGCTGATCGACCGACGCCACATACGGATCCCAGGTCACCCACGCATCGACGCTGCCGCGCTCGAAGGCGGCGCGCCCATCGGCGGGCGTGAGGTAGTGGATGCGCGCGGCGTCCGGCGGCACGCCCGCTTTCGCGAGCGCCGCGAGCAGCAGGTAATGGCTGCCCGCCGCCTTGGTCACGGCGATGTCCTTGCCCCGCAGATCGGCGGCCGTGTGCAGCGCGCCCGCGCGCTTGACGATGATCGCCTGCGCGCCCGGCGAGGGCGCTTCCTGGGCGAGATAGACGAAGCGCGCGTGGGCGGCCTGGGCGAAGATCGGCACGGTGTCGGCGACGTCGGCGCTGAGGTCGATCGCTTCGGCGTTGAGCGCCTCGGTGAGCGGCAGGCCGCTGGCGAACTCGCTCCAGCTCACGTTCACGCCGAGCGGCGCGAGCGCCGTTTCGAGCGTGCCTTGCGTCTTGAGCACGGTGATCAGCGTCGACGACTTCTGATAGCCGATGCGCACGGTCGATGTCGCCGCCGTTGCTGCCGCCGCGAAACCGGGCCGCGCGAGCAGCGCGCCCGCGCCGAGCATCGAGGCGTTGAAGAGAAAACGTCGGCGGGTACTCGAAAACATGGCGGGTCCGTGAGGTTGCGTCGCGTTGAGCGGCGTTGAGCAAAACGAGCACTCTAAAACCCGCACCGCCGCGCACCAACCAAGCAATGCTGATAAGCATCGAAGCGCGCCGCCGTGTTCAGTCGCGTTCGCGCACCGCGCCAAAGCGCTGATAAACCCCACGCGCCGCCGTATCGAGCGCAAAGCCCAGCGCGCCGATCACGAGCACGACCGCCATCAGTTCGGAATAGGCGAGCCGGTCGCGGCAATCGAGAATCAGAAAGCCGAGCCCGGAATTCACGCCGAGCATTTCCGCGGGCACCAGCACGATCCACAGAATGCCGATGGCGAGCCGCACGCCGGTCAGCACATGCGCGGCGATGCCGGGTACGTAAATGTGCCAGAGCATTTCGGCGCGCGTGGCGGCCAGACTCTCGCCGAGCTGGACCCAGCGCGTGTCGATCTGCTGCACGCCCGCCGCCGTGCTGATGACGATGGGCCAGACGGCCGCGAAGGTCAGCAGGAAATACACGGGCGGGTCGCCGACGCCGAGCGACATCACGGCGATCGGCATCCACGCGAGCGGCGAGATCATGCGCAGGAATTGCAGCGCGGGCGACAGCGCGGTTTCGAGCGCCTTGAAGCGGCCGATCAGAAAGCCGAGCGGCACGCCGAACAGCATCGCCCACGCGAGCCCCACGCCGATCCTGCGCAGACTCGCGCCGATATGCGTGAACAGCTGATCCTCGCCGATCAATGCGGGAAACGTGCGCCATGCGGCGAGCGGCCCGAACTGCGCGGCCAGCGCGCTGTGACGCGAGACCAGCGCCACGCCGATCCACCACGCGAGCACGATGGCCGCGAGTCCGCTGACGCCGAGCAGCACGCGCGCCGCGCGCTGGCGCAGGCGGCTGGCGGGCTTGTTTGCGGCTAGGGCGATGTGTGCGGCATCGCGCTCGCCCGATGTATCGCTGAGGCTAGACAACGATGGTCTCCGTGCGCGCGTAGGTGTCGGGCAGGCCGAAAGTCTTCATGCCGCCCACGGCGTCGATGCTCTTTTTCACGAAGCGGTCGTCCACGAGATCGCGTGCGACGAAGGCCGGATCGAGCGCGGCGAGAAACTGCCCGTTGCCTTGCAGTTGCGTGGTCTTGAGCCGCCGCACGAGTTCCTCGGTGTAGGCCGGATACGGATAGGGCTGAAAGTCGATGCGCTTCTCGTGCCAGTCGGCGTGGACGATCGCGCGGTCGGCGAGATAGCGGCCTTCGTCGGCGGGCGAGGGCGCGAGCACGGTTTGCAGAATGCCCGCCGCGTGCGGCGTATAGCGGTTCGGCCCACTCTTCGACAACAATTGCGCCGCTTCCTGCGGATGCGCGCGCGTCCAGGCCTGGGCCTTGACGATGCCGTCGACCACCTTTTGCGACCACTCGGGCCGTCCGCTCAAATCGCGCTCGTGCATGAAGACGACGCAGCAGGCGTGATCGCGCCAGACGTCGCCGGTGAAACGCAGCACCTTGCCGACCTTCAGCGCTTCGGCGGCCGCGTTGAACGGCTCGGCGACGATGAAACCCGCGATCTGCTTCGCGGCGAGCGCGGGCGGCATGTCCGACGGCGCCATCACGACGAGCCGCACTTCGTTGGGCTTGAGCGCGCCGTCCTGCGTCAGCACCGGCGTGAGGCCCTGCGCGCGCAGCATGTCCTGCACCACGACGTTGTGAATCGAATACCAGAACGGCACGGCCACGGTCTTGCCGCCGAGATCCTTGATCTGCCCGATCTCGGGCGCGACCGTCAGCGCCGAGCCGTTCACGTGATTCCACGCGACCACTTTTGCGCTTGCGTGGCTGCCGTAGCGCGCCCAGATCGTCATCGGCGCGAGCAGGTGGACGACGTTGACCTGGCCGGACAGAAACGCCTCGACGAGCTGCGCCCAGCTACGCAGCAGCGTCGGCTTTTCGACCTTGAGGCCCGCCTGCTCGAAATAGCCGTTGTTGTGCGCGACGAGCAGCGGCGCGGCATCGGTGATCGGCAGATAGCCGATGCGCAGCGGCGCGTCGGGCTCGACGGCCGCGCGTGCCGTGGCGGCGCCCAGCAGCGGCGCCGCGCCCGCGACGGTGAACATCGAGGCGAGCTTGAGCCACTCGCGGCGGGTCATGGGGAGCTGGCACATGCGGTGGTCTTCCTCTTGTGGTGGGGCGTTGCAGTGAGTCGATGCAGTGAGTCGGTGCAGTGATTCGGTGCAGTGAATCGATGCGGTGATTCAGGCCGGCAGCGGCGCGTGATCCGCGTTTGCGTGACGCGCGGCGTGGATCGTCGAATGGATGCTTGCGTGCAGCGCGCCGACGAGCCGCACGCGCAGCGCGCCGAGCGCTTCGACCTGGTCCGCGCGCGGCTCGGGCAGCGCGACGCGAAGATCGAGCGCGATGCCGTCCGGGCCGAGCACGGCGACGCGGTCGGACACCAGCAGCGCTTCGTCGATGTCGTGCGTGACGAGCAGCGTCGCCGCGCCGCTTTCGCGCACGACGCGCACGAGCAGGCGCTGCATGTCGGCGCGCGTGACTTCGTCGAGCGCGCCGAACGGTTCGTCGAGCAGCAGCGTGCGCGGCGCGCGCGCGAGCGAACGCGCCAGCGCGGCGCGCTGCGCCATGCCGCCCGACAACTGGCGCGGCGCGAAATGCGCGGCGTGCGCGAGCCCGACGGCCTGAAGCGCGGCCCGCACGCGCGCATCGCGTTCGCGGCGCGCGAGCTTCGGCTGCTTGCGAAAACCGAGGCCGAAGGCCACGTTGCGCTCAACCGAGAGCCACGGCAGCAGACAGGCGTCCTGAAACGCGAGCGCGACGTCGGGGTGCGGACCGTCGAGCGGCGCGCCATCGACGTGAATGCTGCCCGCGTGCGGCGCGATCAGGCCCGCCGCGACGCGCAGCAGCGTCGACTTGCCCGCGCCGCTCGCGCCGATGATCGAGACGAGTTCGCCGGGCGCGACGTCGAGATCGACGTTGGCGAGCACGCTGCGCTGCTGGCGGCGCAGGCCGACGCCGCGCAGTCGCAGACGCGGCGTTCCCTGCGGCGCGCCGACGTCGCCGTTCATGGCGTTCGCGCCGTTCATGCGGCCTCGCTGCGCCGTTGCTGCGCGAGTTGCGACTTCAGTTGCACGAGGCTCGGCGTGACGATCGGCACGAAGGCGGCTTCGCGGCTGCGGCGCGCGGTGTCGTTCGGCGTGGCGCGCGTGGCGTGCGAGCGCAGATAGCCGCGTCCGCCCGCGGCCTGTACGTCGAGCCGCGCGGCGGCGTCCACGACGGCGGCGAGGCCGATGCGCAACTCGAACTGCGCGGCGGGCGCGGCGACGAACGCGCCGCTCGTCACGCCGGCGTAGAGGCGCGCGGCGAGGGCGTCGAGTTCGTGACGCAGCGCGGTGGCGTCGTCGATCAGCGCGGCGCGCACGGCCGGGCTGCTTGCGTCCACGGCATCGAGCGCGCGGCGCGCGAGCCCGATCGACATGCCGCATTGCAGGCCGAGGAAGGCCGGGCGAGCGCGGGCGAGAAAGGCGCGCGCATCGGCGTCGATCAGCCAGGAGGCGTCGAGTTGCGCGCCGTCGAGCGTGAGCGCCGCCGTGTTGCTGCCGCGCAGCGCGATCAGGTCGAGGTCATCGCTGCGCGCGACGCCGGGCGCATCGTGCGGCAGCGCGAAGATCGCGGGCGGTGCGCCGTCGTGACGATCGAACGCCGCCGCGACCACGAAGCCCTCGCGGCGCAGATTGGTGATCCACGGCAACGCGCCGTCGAGTGCGAAGCGCGTCTGCGCGGCGTCGAGCGGCGCGGCGCGCATCTGCAGCGGCTCGATCGCGCTGAGGTATTTCATCGCGTTCGAGAGGCCGGTCGCGCCTGCATGTTCGCCCGCGAGCAGGGCGGGCAGCCAGCGCGCGCGCAACGCGGCGTTCGCGCTTTGCAGCAGATATTCGATGAAGGTGCGCTGGCCCCAGAACACGAACGCGCTCGCGAGCGAACGGCGCGCGACGGCGGCGATCGCCTCGATGGCATCGACGGTCGTGCCGCCCGTACCGCCGAACGCCTGCTCAACGCCGATGCGGAACAGTCCGGCGCGGCCCAGGCGCGGCACGACCTCGGCCGCGTGCGTGCTGTCCGTATCGAGCGATTCGGCGTGCGCGTCGAGCCAGGCGGCGAGATCGGCGGGCAGCGTGAGCTCGGCGGGACGTGTCATGCGCTGTGCTCCGTGGCGGGTGTCGATTGGCCGGGCAGATAGTCGTGCGCGTTCCAGCGATAGCCCGCGAGTTGCGGATTGAGTTCGTTCTGCGCGAAGTTATTGGCGAAGTTGCAGAGCGTGGCGAGGCTCACGCCGAGGATCACTTCGAGCGCGTTCGCGTCGCTGAAACCGGCGGAGGTGAAGGCGGCGCGCGCCGCATCGGCGACCGCGCCGCGCGTGGCGATCACTTCGCGCGTGAAGTCGGCCACGGCGTCCAGACGCGCGTCGCCGCTCGGGCGGCCCGTGCGCAGCGCGTCGACCACGGGCGCGGCCAGTTGCGCCTTTTTCAACGCGACGGCCGTGTGGCCCGCGACGCAGAAGCCGCAGCCGTGAATCGCGGCGGCGGTGATCTGCACGGCTTCGCGCTCGGCGAGCGTGAGGCCGCTGCGGCCATTGATTTCGGCGACGCTCAGATAGGTTTCGAGCGCGACCGGCGCATTCGCGAGCGAGGCGACGAGGTTCGGCAGGAAGCCGTTCGCGGCGAGCGAACGCTCGAGGAAAGGGCGGCTCGCCTCGGGGGCGCTTTCGACGGTGTGCAGCGGCAGACGGCTCATTTCGGTTCCTCGCGGACAGGCGGATATAGGCGGAAATCGGCAGCGACAGGCGGATCGGTAGGGCGACCGGCTTGCATACCGATGTACAGATCGATGCGCCGATTGTGGGCGCCGCACGGGGCGCGGACAATGCGCCGCTGTCCGCGATTCATGCGCGATTGTCTTGCTTGGCGCTGTGCGTTCGCGGTGGGTCGGGCGTGCGTTCGGCGTGTTTCGAAGTGAGTCCGCTCAGTGCAGCACGGCAAGCGCCGCGTCGCCCGCGGCCGCGCGACGCCACGCGCCGGGCTGCACGCCGGTCACGCGCTTGAAGGCCTGCGCGAACGCCGATTCGGACTGGTAGCCCACCTGCTCGGCGGCATCGGGCATGCTCGTGCCGGTGCTCAGCATCGACGCCGCGAGCTTCATGCGCACGAGCGTGAGGAACTGCGCGGGCGGCTGACCGCAGAGATCGGCGAACTGCTTGCAGAAACGCGCGCGAGACATGTGCGCGAAATCGGCCATGCTCGCCGTGGTCCAGCGCTTGCCCGGCTCGGCGACGATCGCCGCCACCAGCGGCGCGAACGCCGGACGACGCAGCAGCGCCCAGAAGCAGGGCGTGAGTTCGTCGTTCGAATCGAGCGCGCGCAGCGTGTAGAGAAACAGCAGGCTCGTCAGGCGAGCGATCAAGGGCGAGGGCGTGTGCGGATCGAGATGCGCCTCGGCGCGGATCAACTCGAAGATCTGGCGCGCGCCGTGCAGCGCGGGTTGATCGTGGCGCGCGATCACGTGATCGGGCAACAGCAGGTCGAGCATCAGGCTGTCGAGACCGGACTTGAACTCGAAGAAGCCGCACGCGAGACCGAGGCTATCGGGCACGGGCAGGCTCGCCGTGTCGAGCGGCGTCATCGTGCCGTGGCGCGCGCGCTCCTGGCCCGCTTCGGGCGGCAGCGCGTGCGGCGACAGGCAGTGCGTGACATCGTCGAGCAGGAACACGGCGTCGCCGGCCACGAGCGCCACGCTGCGCGCCGGGCGGCCCGCCCGCGCCGGAAGATGCAGCCAGCAGCGGCCATGCAGGACGAGGTGGAAGCTGGCGCGGCGATGGCCGCTCGTCGAAGCCTGCCACGCGCCGCAATACTGGCCGACGTGAAACAGCGTGCTGGTGACTTCGAGGCCTTCGATCAGCCAGGAGGAAAACGCATCGACTTGGGACGGCATGGAATCGGAACGGTAAAAGCGTGCGCGGACGTTGCGCACGGTCTCTCACCATAATGCGTTTTGGCTCGGGGCCTACGAAGTTATTGTTCGATGCTTATGGGGGATTGGGGATTGGTTTTGCGCGGTGCGGTGAGGTTAGTTTAGGTTGGGTTAGTCGCTACGCGTCGGCGATGTTGATGGTCATGTCCGCGACGTATCCGGCAAAATTCGTCGGGTTGTTCGAGCATCATCGTGTGGACGTTCCATGGTTGCTGGCGGGTTCCGATACGTTTTACTTCTATCTCGATCGCATTTTCATGGTTGGCAGGAAGCATGTGGCCGTCAGTAACGCGTCACGTTACCGTCTGGCATTGGCAACGCGCTCAAGGAGCGATGCCGAATTCCCATTCACGATAAGTCTTCGCGTTCATGAATTGCTGCTCGTCGGCATTAAAGCCGGCGATCTTGACGGGTGTTCGAGGCGATGTGCTGCGTACTGCCCTGATGCCTCCCTCTGCGGCCGTGATGGTTTCAAATGGCTCGCCCGTGACCGGATCTCGGTAAAGCTGCCGCAGATAACGCCTTGTCACCGGGTAACGTGGATCGCGCAACAGATCCTGAAGTCGTTCTGGATAAGGGTTAGACCCGACGGGCGTACTCTCATGGTATTGCCGGATCGCCTCTCCATACAGGCCTCCCACGTATAGTAATTCGGCTTCGCGCATACGCTGGTTCACTATGGACATACGCTGGACGAGTTTTCCCACGCCAAGCGAAATGACCAGCACGAGCATCAGCGCCCAAAGGTGCGCTACGCCCTGCTGGCGCTTTCGATTGCTGTAGGTACTCACCACGCGCTGTACTCCGTACCGTCGGGTGCGTTGCCTTTCGCGCCACTCTTCACGTCGACAAGCGTCTTTTCGTCTCCGTCCTTGCCTTCGACAGGAATCCACGTATCAGAGCGATTCGTTAGAGGATCAACTGGCAGTGCGCGTAGATATCTGTGTTCCACGAGCGCCGTCAATTTGTCAGGGTAGTGGCCGTTGTCGCTGTAGTAGTCGTCCAGCGCCCGGCGCAAGACTGCAAGATCTGCTTTGAGTGCGGCTTCTCTGGCGCGATCGGTTTGATGGACATAGCGTGGCGCAACAATCGAGAGGAGTGTGGCCACGATTGCCAACACGACGAGCAACTCGATCAGTGTGAAGCCTCGGTGCAAAGTTCGTTGATCCATGGTCAGTTTCACCATTGCCGATACAGTATGCCGTTGCTCCCGGCCTTCGCACTCAGGGAATGGATGTCGTATACGTCATCACCTTCTTCCGGATTATCGGCGTCGCTCGCGTAACTACGCTTGCCCCAGGTTTCTGCAGCGGGAACAGCGGAATCGCTCATCGGATCACGAGGGATCCGCCGGAGGAAATAGATCTTTTTCCCGTGCGGATCACGCTGGTTTTTTACGCCGTCGACGAGTTCCTGCAGGGAGTTGGGATAGCCGGTTGAATCGACCGAGCGAGCAATCAGACCTTCATCACCTGCGCGCTTGTACCGATCAATCGCTGTGCGAATCTCCCGTAATGCGTCCTTCAGTTCGCGTTCCTTTTCCCGCTCGATATGTAATTTGGCAAATGGCGCGGCGATCGACGCAATGATTGCCACCAGGGCGACGGTTACGATCATCTCGATCAATGTGAAGCCGGAGGAGCGGCGGCGATATTTCATCATTGCGATATCGTGATCTGTTTGGGCAATGCGACCGCGCTCCGTATCTGAACCTTGTCCTCCTGTTCGGCCTTGGGATTCTGCAGCGACAGGTTCAATAGTCCTGCGACAGTGTCTTCCGGCTGGAACGTGAGCACGGCGAGCGTCCCTTCCGAAGCGGCCTTTCCGATCGAGATATGGACAATATTGCCGTCCTGTTTTGTCTCGACGACGATGCCATCTTGAGGCACCGCCTTCAGCAGCTTGATGTGCGGCTGGTCGATCACGAGATCGAGTTCAGCCCTCCCGAACGTTCGTCCGCGTGAGAGCAGGTTCCCGCAGTTCGTCGTCGAGGACAAGCAGTTCCGTTAGTGCCCTGCGCCCCCGGTATCCACTGCCACGACAGCGCACACACCCAGCACCTTTCCTCAGGTGATCATTCGTGAGTTGGTCCCGACTGATGCGTGAGTCGCGGAGCATTGCATCGCCAGGCGTGAAGGGGACTGCTTGGCCAAGGCCAGATTCCGATCTACGGCATCAACGCCACGCAGGCGGGAAATTGTCCCGGCCTGAAGGCTGCGATGACTGACGTCTCTATTGAGCACCTTTGGGTGAAGGTCAATATAGGCGGCACGTGGTACCAGTTCGACCCGAGTTACAAGCCTCACGTGGTCAAGTTCGGAGTCGATCTTGGCGTGGCAGCTGGGTACAGCGCAGCGAGTTTTCTGTCCACCGCGAACTCGGGTGCGACCGTTACGCCGGATCAGGTGCGAGGGCTGAACCGCAACGGCACTCGCTCGGAACT
Organism: Paraburkholderia sp. J94; assembly: GCF_905220285.1. Lineage (NCBI taxonomy): Bacteria > Pseudomonadati > Pseudomonadota > Betaproteobacteria > Burkholderiales > Burkholderiaceae > Paraburkholderia > Paraburkholderia sp. J94. The sequence continues at coordinate 560,478 of NZ_CAJMZH010000001.1, forward strand.
GCATCGACTGTCGACCAATCTCGCAACCTGGATACGCAAGAACAAGCCCACTGCAACCATCGGCGATATTGTCGGCGGTAACCGCCCCAGCTCGACAGACGTGGGCAAGCTCGGGTCGAAACGGCACATCGTCGTAGATGCGCGCGGCATTCCGTTGGCCATCACAGTCACGGGTGCCACCGACACGATTCGATGGCATTCGAGCCCACGCGCGATGGCATTCCGGCAGTGTCGGGCCTGCACGGCCAGCCGCGCAAACGCCCTGCCTGCTGTCGACGTTACCTGAAGCATCGGGGTATTGCTGCCCGTATCGGGCCTCGCGCAGTAGAAAGCAAGGAGCGACTCGGACGGCATCGCTGAGTGGTCGAGCGTACGCGTGCCTGGTTCGCCTGTGCGAGCGTTGTCCCGACATTCATGTTGCGTTGCTGTCTTTGGCCGCCGCCGTTATCTGTTTACGCTTCGTCGACGATTTGTGTTAACCGCTCCAGGCGCAGAGAGTATTATATTTATGAGAATTTAGGTGATGTAATATTTTGATTCGGTGAATTACTGTATTTGTGATTTTTGAAAGAAAAAAAGTGCTGAACTTCTAGATGTCATTTGACGCCAAGGTGTTGGCGATTTCCGCCATTTCTGGCTTCAGTGTGCACATTCGTGCAGTAATATTAATCTCGTCATTATCTATATCGCTCAATGTGAGCTGAATTATATTTCCATCGCGGGGTAGCGTGTGGAGTGTCAGAAACAAACCCGAAAAAACAATGTCACGGAGATACATGCGTTGCCGAGTCTGGACGAGGTGAGGTCGATCGGAATACTGCTCTTTAGTGGATTTTCGCTTTCAGAAACGGCAATCATACTGGAGATTTTTCAATCGGCAAATGAACTAACTCAGTCGAAGACCCTCGCCCGTGCCAGGATTCGCTATGACGTCACCCTGCTATCTGTCGCGGGCGGGAGCGTAGACAGTTCTTCGTCCGTGTTTGTGTGGACTGAGCGTGTCGAGAATCATCGCATCGTGGGGGGCTTTCATACATTGTTCGTAGCGGGGGGCGCCGGTGCACCCCAAGCGCTGCGCGACGAACGCCTGATACGCTGGCTGCAACGAGAGGTTTCACTTTGTAACGTAGTGGTTCCTATCGGAAACGGGCGGCTCCTGCTCGATGCTGCAGGCGTAAAACGCTCGATGAGTGGCTGGGACGCGGTTTGCAGTGAAGCGATGAAACCACATCGCCGCGGCAAGGGTGACTTCGGCCTGATGGCAACAGCACCCGTTCGGAAGGCGATTGCACTCATCGAGCAGGACTTGGGCGGGGAGTTCGCGCTTGAAGCTGTTGGGCGAGTACTAGCCGAAAATCCGCCTGCGTCCCTTACCGCAACAATCCACGAGACGGGGGCGGGCGTCGTCAGCGAGCGCATTCATGCCTCAGCGCGATGGATGGAGGAAAATTGCGCGCGTGCGCTTACGATCGAAGAGATTGCGAAGTTCAGCTCAATGAGTGGGCGTAATTTTCTGCGTAGATTTCGAGCTGAGATGGGGGTCACGCCATCGGACTACCTGCTGCGCATTCGCATCAATACATCATGCCGTTTGTTGATCGAGACGGACCTGTCGGTCGACGAAGTTGCACGACACTGTGGGCTGGGCAGTGGAGGATGGCTCTCCAAGCTGTTTCGCAGGCACTTATCGACCACGCCCGGAGAATATCGCGCGAGGATGCGCCATGCTGGCGCCTGAGTACGTGTCAGATGAAACAGCGGCCCGTTAGTCACTGTCATTTCGTGCTGTTAATGTATCCCAATCCTTGTTGAGTGTCGGAGCGGATAATCAGAATTTCTGGCATTCTCAATAGCATCTATTCCGAACGTTGGCGAGTGATATATTGGCACTTAAGGATATTTTTTGCAGCGGTGGCGCGGTTGTGAGGGCGCTCGATGTACTCGGCACGTTGACCCGCGTCCCTCGTGCGATAGATGCTTCCGTTCACGCGCTCCGTTTTCAGGGTGCGAAGCTTCCCGTCGCGGCGTTGTCGCTCCTATGTCAAGTAGCATGGGTCGAATCAGCCAGATCAGGAAAAATGAGCGGATAGAGCTCATGGGCGATTTAGCGCGTCAGAGCGCGGTGCATTTCCTTGTACGACGTACCTTCCTTGGTTTTTCGCTCAAAGTCTGCAACATACGCGTGTCACCCAATGAGCGTAGCCGTGTGCAGTTAGCAACGCATTCGGCAGTCTTTGTCTCCAGAAGACGTTCGCGGATGACCTGCGGCGCGCTTACCACCGAGCCCCACAACTGATTGCTCGCCTGCGTCTTGGCCGTCACGGCGATGCGGCGAGCAATGGAAACAGATCGCATCGTTCGGCCGCACCAGATTGCTCTTTGGGAGTCGTCGTTGCTTTCCGGTGGGGACTGATGGCGCCGCGTTTTCCGCATCGGTGGGATCGGACTTTCCGGGAGAGCGACGCGCAGCCCTCTCAGGGCGATTAACCACCAGCACTTCGATCCCGTGATCGCGTAATAGACGGGCAAGGCCTGCGCCATAGGTCCCGATTCCCTCAACGCCTGCGCGGAGTAGATGGCCAAGAGAATTCGTCCAGGTCAGCAGCCTGGGATTGGAGGGCAGTGTCGCGACGTCTTGGCTCGGGCGCAAGCTTGCCCGACATAGCCCGCAGGAGTGCAGTTTCTGGAGCCATGGCGCATGGTTCACTTCGGACTTACGCCCGGGCGCGTTTTTTCGCGTCGCAGAGGTTGGCGAGAACCACCTCGAAGCGGAGCGCCTTCAAGGGTTCGAACACCGGAATTCAGTAGATGGCCGCCGATTCCATTGCCACCGAGTGATTCCAGGTCTGCTTGCGCCGGACGGCGAGTTCGTAAATCCATTTAGTGAACCTACGAAACGAACGCGCGCGTTCAGAGTCGACCGCGACTACATAAGACTACGCCATGATGTCGGTCGCTGCCGCGTACGAATAAACCACAAAAACTTTGCGCGGCGCCGCTGGCGCGTCGGGGGCTTCGTCACCGGCATATTCGCATCCGACATCAGAAGGCTCAGGTCGAAGCGGGCGGGTAGCTAACTTAAATTCGTCGATAAAGTACCTTCACGTTTTTCGCTCATCCGCGATTGCTTCAGCTAAGCCAATCAAGTCGTGTTGCGTTGCGAGGTATGCGTTGCGTCCTCTCAGCGCGCCCCAATGGCCGGAGGATTCGGATCAGCATGGCGGAACTGAACCTGCGCGTGCTTGACGGCGCGAAGAGATAATGCTGTGCATGCCGCGATATTTCCTTGGCTCTCCCGGATTGTTACTAGGGCTTTTTCCACGTCGCGCCGCCGGTTCACGAGGGCTAATCCGCCAACACTTTGGTTGTATCGGTCAGGCTGATTGTGCCACCTAACGGTGTGGATATGATGCAACGCAACGGAAGCACTCAATAGTTTTTTAGAAACCGTAGTAGCGCTAAGCACGAAAAAGGCAAATTCGCTCAGGGAAAGCTTATGTCTTACGCGGCTTCCAGCAATCAGTTCGACTGAGAAGGGGGAGCGATTGTGCGACATGCGTCTTTTCCTGCGTTAGGCGGTAGCGTAGCGTGCTAGTCGTGGATCAGGTCGTGGACATTCCCGCGCTGGCGGCTGTTAAGCGTGACCTTGGGGGACGAAGCAGCGCGTTAGATTGCAATGCGCGCTGTCGTCAAGTGGTGTGGCAAAGATTTTCAGAGAACGGCCTGTATCGCCTTCGGAGTATCGGGTTACCGTCTCCTGGTCAGGAGGCTGGCGGAGTCTATAGCTCAAGCCGCTGTAGAGCGGTGGCATATCCGGTATTTAAGTCACTTCACGACCACGCCTCGCTGATACTAAATAGGAATGTAATTGTGTCGGATTTAGAAGACTTTAATACGAAAACTGACTAAGTCGACGAGTCCGTTCGGCGCAGCCCCCCAGCTATCCTATAAGCTTGGGCGAATTTCCACAATTCATCAATGACATGAAAAGGCGGGAGCGAGACCGATCGCATTGAGAAGATGGCGAAGAGAATAGAGAGTAATTTATATTATTTGCAGGACTGATCACTTGAACGTGATAGGTTTATCGTGCTCGACACACGATTAAAAAGGGAATTGATGGAGCTAACGTATTGAACTGAGTGCATGGGTCGCGCACCGTCTACCTCATCAAGGCAATACCATTGCGTGCGTACTCGCGTTGGTTAAAGCGGTAGACAGCGAGGGAGGGCAATTGCATATGACGCTCTGCGGCCTAAAGTCTTCCGACCCGCTTGAATGCACAGTGACAATGGGTGGGCAGCATCGACCCGCACAGAATCGACTCTGTCTTATCGCCGGCCGTAGATTGCACTTAGCCGCGTGAACCGCATGAAAGAGCTTGCTCGGTGCGGCCTGTGTTTCGCGATCCTTCTCAGCATGAGAAGAGAGGATTTCGAACACTCTGATGAAACGAAGCGCTGCGTCTGTTTGCTCGCGCAGTATGCAGTCTGATTGCCTGAATACAAACTGGTTGATGGCTTAGTTCATAGGGAAATGAGATGGTCGGCGTGAAGAATGTACGACGCGGGGGGAATTTGAAGTCGATTACCGGGAAGACGGCTATCGAGCGCGCTTTTCGTGACATGGCTGTACCGTTCGCGTGTCTCATGCTTTCGGCGTGCGGCATAGCGCCAGGGATGCGAATGATGGAACCCGCGACGATACCTGTGTCGGACGCTTCTTCGCCTGAAGGGCAGAAGCAAATTGAAGTTCCGATCCAGGAAGTCAACGTCGATCTGATTCGTCGAATGCGCGAGCAATCTGCAAGTGCGACAAATTCCGAGATACTGGCTCTCGTTTCTCAACCGAAGGAGAAATACAACATCGGGCCCGGAGATGTCCTTCAGATTACGGTCTGGGATCACCCTGAGTTCGCCGAGGCACTTGGAGCCCAGCCGACGAATGTCGTGAAGACGGGAGATCCCGCGTCGGGCGTCGTTGTTGATCAGGACGGCAGGGTTCAGTTTCCGTACATCGGCGTGATTGGCGTGAGCGGAATGACGACCGAACAGATTCAGCGGACGCTCACCGAGCGCCTCGCTAGATATTTCACGCACCCTCAAGTGACGGTCCGCATTGCTTCCTTCAGATCGAAGAAAATCTATGTCGACGGCGAGGTGCATGCGCCAGGCGCGGTCTCGTTGACGGATATCCCGATGAACCTCTATGAAGCGGTATCGGGAAGTGGCGGATTTACACCTGCCGCAGACCAGAGCCGCGTCATGCTCGTAAGAAGTGGTGTCACCTACCAGCTCGACTTTTCGAGAATGCTCGAGAAGGGCATCAACCCGTCCGATCTGGTGCTACGGAATGGCGACTTCGTCCGTGTGATGGCCCGTGACGACAACAACATTTTCGTGATGGGTGAGGTCACAAAGCCTGCGATCGCGGTGCCCATGAAAGACGGGCGAATCACGCTAAGCCAGGCGATCGCACAGGCGGGCAGCATCAACTCGAATACGGCAGACGCTGCCCAATTCTATGTCATTCGAGGTTCACTCATTGGTACACCGCAGGTCTATCACCTCAATGCTTCGTCGCCTGTATCAATGGTGCTTGCGACTGAATTTGAGCTCCAACCGAAAGACATTGTGTTTGTTGACGGCAACGGTCTTGTGCGCATCAGCCGCGTCCTGAACCTGTTGCTACCGGCAATCAACGCGGGGCTCGCAGGCGTCTATTACACGAAGTGACGGCTAGTGTCCGACCTTCATCTCATGGCGAACGGAAGATAGAAACATGAAGATCACAGTAATCGGGTCCGGCTACGTTGGCCTTGTCACTGGCGCCTGCCTTGCGGAAGTCGGCAACGACGTCTTGTGCCTTGACGTGAACGAGCGAAAGATTGACAGGCTAAACAACGGCGATGTGCCGATCTACGAGTCCGGTCTTTCAGAGATCATCAAACGGAACGTGGCGGCGTCGCGCCTGCAGTTTTCGTCGAACATCGAGGCGGCAGCAGAACACGGCGAAGTTCAGTTCATCTCCTTCATGAACGAAATCGCTGAGCTTGCGGAGAAGGTCGACGCCGACGTGGAAGACGTACGCCGTGGTATCGGTTCGGATCCGCGCATCGGATACCACTTTCTCTATGCGGGGTGTGGCTACGGTGGATCATGCTTCCCAAAGGATGTTAAGGCTCTTGTACGGATGGCCGCGGACGTTGAAACCGATGCGGTAATTCTGAATTCCGTTGAGCAACGGAACTCAATGCAGAAGGCGTTGCTTGGAGAAAGAGTCATAGCGCGATTCGGGGGCGACCTCAGAAATCGGCGCTTTGCAATCTGGGGACTCGCGTTCAAGCCAAACACCGATGACATGCGCGAGGCACCTAGTCGTCATCTGATCCAGAGTCTTCTCGAGAAAGGCGCAAAGGTGTTTGCCTACGACCCTGTCTCCATGCCAGAAGCCAAAGCAGCGATCGAAGCCGACCTGGAAGGGCAGCCATGGGCAGACAACGTGCGGTACGTCTCGGACAAGATGGACGCACTCGCAAACTCAGACGCCCTGATCGTTTTGATCGAGTGGAAGGAGTTTCGAAGTCAGGACCTGACGCCTGTCCGGAGCTTGCTCAAGCATCCGATCATCTTCGATGGCCGCAACATTTACGAGCTTGGAATGATGGACTCGCTTGGCATCGAGTACTACGGAATTGGCCGAAAGAATGAAGTAGCCAAGGCGCGTGTGTCCACCGCGAGCATGACGTGATCGAATCGATCCTGATTGTCTGCACTGGAAACATTTGCCGTAGCCCCATGGCTGAAGGGTATCTGCGAATGCAATTGCCGATGTTGCGGATCGAATCTGCCGGCGTCGATGCTGTGGTCGGAGGAGCCGCAGACCCATTGGCACAAGTGGCAACGGCCGCTTCAGGTATCGACATCGCATCCCACCGTGCGCGGCAGTTCGAAAGCTGGATGGGCCGCAACTATGACCTGATTCTGGCAATGGAACGATCGCAGAGACTACATATTGAGAAAGTCGCTCCGTTCTCGAGGGGAAAGGTTTTTCTCTTCGGGGCACAGGGAACGGAGATCGAGGATCCATATCGGGGTGGATTGGACAAATTCCAGTTCATCTACTCCCAGATCGAGCAACACGGTGCATTTTGGTTGGGCAAGCTTCGACGCATGGGCATACCTTAGGCCAACACATCGCGTTGTCAACGAATTCGTGGAAGTCTCACGCGCCCATCATTTCCCAAAAAGCTGGTAAGAACCTGAATAAATGAATATTGACCCTCTCAAAGGCCAGCGCGATCAGGATGTCGTCGAGGAGTACTCGTATCCGCTCCTCGACGTGCTTTTCGACCATAAGCGCATGGTTGCGTTGGTGTTTTCGCTCTTCCTGCTAGCAGGTGTCGCTTACGCATTTCTTGCCAAGCCACAGTATCAGGCCGATATCCTGGTTCAAGTGGAGGACAGCCCGCAAGGAACCCTGTCCAAGGGCGTACTTGGGGATGTTTCGTCGCTGTTCGATGTCCAGTCCACGGGCGCAGACGAAACTCAGATCATTCAGTCACGGCGTGTAGTCGCCGCTGCAGTCGATAAGGTCAAACTGTATATCGACGCTACCCCGCGCTACTTTCCGGTGATCGGTTTCTGGATCGCCAAATACCGGACCAGTCACTCCCTGGGCATGTCGGCGCCAGGTCTTCTTGGTTTCGGCGGCTTCGCGTGGGGCAACGAAGACATACAGATCAACCGGTTCGACGTGCCGCAGGTCTACGAGGACGACAAGTTCAAGCTTACCCTGTTGGAGGGAGGCAAGTACACCTTCGACGGAGGAGATCTTGACGAGCCAGTGGTCGGCACGATTGGAAAGGAAGAAGTCATTCGAACGGATGCGGGTCCAATCCGGCTGCTCGTAGAGAGCGTACGCGCGAACCCGGGAACACGGTTCAATCTTTACCGCCATTCGTATCTTGACACAATCCAGAATCTGCAGACGTCAGTTATTGTTCAGCAGTCGGACAAGCAGTCCAACGTGATGTCCGTCTCACTGACCGATACGAATCCAGGGAAGATAACACAGATCGTCAACGCGATCGGGGATGAATATGTGCTCCAGAACGCACAGCGGAAAGCGGCTCAGGCGGCGCAGTCCTTGTCGTTCCTGAATCAGCAGCTACCTGTTCTCCAAAAGAAACTCGAGAAATCCGAACAGCGCTTCACAGACTTCCGCAATCAGCACGGCACCATTGACCTCTCGCAGGAGGCACTGCTCGCGCTACAGCAGTCGTCACAGGACGAAGCGCAAATCGTCGAACTGCAGGCAAAACGAAGCGATCTTCTCCAGCGCTTCGCCTCGGATCACCCGAGCGTCGTCGGGATCGGCAAGCAGATCGATACGCTGCAGGCGGACCAAAAGCGCATTCTCGGAAAAATCAGTACATTGCCGAATCTGCAGCAGGAGGCAGTGCGTCTTCAACTGGAAGTGAATATCGACACGCAGCTTTATGCTTCGCTGCAGAACAGCGCACAGGAACTGCAGCTCGTCCAGGCCGGGGCAACGGGCAATGTACGGGTTGTCGACCGTGCTCTGGAGCCGGAAGTGGCTGTCAAGCCACGCAAAGCACTTGTCATCGCGATCGCTGCCTTGCTGGGGCTGTTATGTGCAATCGCGTCGGCGATCTTGAGTGATCTGTGGTTCGGCGGAATTAACTCTGCTCACGAGATTGAACAGCACACCGGCCTGCACGTTTACGCGTCCGTCTTTCAGTCCCGCAACGAATTCGTGCACGGGCCTGGCGACAAACCTGGCACCTTGGCGGACTTGTATCCGAACGACGTTGCCGTTGAAACGCTGCGCAGCCTGCGAACGGCGTTGCAGTTCGCGTTGCTCGATGCGAAGAATAACCTTGTGCTTATCACCGGCCCCGCTCCATCGATTGGCAAATCGTTCGTTGCAAGTAACCTTGCCGCGCTCATTGCGGCAGGCAGCAGGAAGGTGTTGCTGGTTGACGGCGATATTCGCAACGGGCGTCTGCATGGTGTCTACGGGACGGAACGTGAACGCGGCCTGTCAGAGGTGATTGCCGGCTCTGCACAGCTTGAAGAAGTGATTCGCCGCGATGTATCGAAGAACCTCGACTTGCTGACGACGGGAATCTTGCCCCCAAATCCGTCTGAAGTCCTTGACAGTCCGCGCACGGCTGAATTGCTGAAGCACCTCAATACTGCGTACGACATCGTGATCTTCGATACGGCGCCTGTTCTTGCCGCCGCAGACGCGGAAATGCTGAGCCGCTATGCTGGCACGGTACTCATCGTTGCACGGGCAGGTCTCACCAAGATCGGTGAAATTGTCGAGACGGTACGCCGGCTTCGTCAAGTACCGGCGCATGTTGCAGGAGTCGTGCTGAATGCAGTGAGCACGACCCGTGGCCGCTATCGCTACGGGTCCAAGTACGGTGGCTATCGCTACTACGCCTACGATTATGCGAAGGATAGGGACAAGAGGAAACGTCGAATTTTCTCGTTCATTAAGTGAAATCGGATGTGCCGACCCGGGGGCTGCCTCCTGAATCGATGTGCCCTTCCGGGTCGCGCACCAATAAGGTACTTCTCACCAGGGGATCGCGTTGGGAAAAAATATCCTAATTCTATGTGTGGATTACAAGAACGACGCCGAGACGGAAGGCTTTGTGCGCAACGTCCTTTCAGTCGACGCAGAGTCACGCGTATTCTTCTCAGTTGTAGACAATTCGAAAAAGACCGAATCAGAGTGGTCCCTGTTCGTTAGAAGATTCGATTCGTTTGGGAATCGGGTGGTTGTCTCTTCAAACGGCGAAAACCTTGGATACTTTGGTGGTATGCACTTCGCGTATCAGCAGGCGATGAAGGCGTTTGCTGATAAAGAGTTTGCCTGCGCCATCGTCTCAAATACTGATATCGAGCTCGTCGGTAAAGACTTCTTTGACAAGCTGACTGGCATGCTCGCTAATGTCGAAGGTGGAGATATCGGCGTCATCGCACCGTCAATCCGATCGTCGATAACTGGCACAGATCAGAATCCGTTGTACTCGACCAAGCCTCAAAGAAAGAAATTTTCCCTGTTAAGCCAGGTGTACTCGGTATATGCACTAGGCGTCGCACATCGTCTGCTTGCAAACGTAAAGCGCATTCTGGCGAAGGCGGCCGGCGTGCGCGCGGCCGAACAATCCCGAGAGATTTACGGCGCCCACGGAGCGTTCATGATATTTCTTGCTCGGTACTTCGAAAATGGGCTTGACCTGAACTACCCGGAGTTTCTGTTCTGCGAGGAGATGTTTGTCGCCGAACAATGTAGGGTCTCCAAACTGAAAGTTGTCTACCAGCCAGAGCTGCAGGTCATTCATCGTGAGCATTCGAGTACTGGCTTGGTTCCGAGCAGAATTATCGTTGAATATTTGCGCCGCTCACATGCATTTTGCCGGGATAACTATTTCTAATGGAATATCTGATCATATTTCTGCAGTATGTTCTGGCTCGTGTCGCGCTCAGGATACTAAAAGCGCCTTATCATCCAGTGGTAATTTTGTGCCAATTGTGGTTGGTAATTTCAATTTGTACGGGTGTGTTCGCACCGGACTACTACTATTCGCCGATGGCGTACATGTTGATCCTGAGTATGCAGGTAAGCGCGGTACTTGGCGCGCTAGCATATTTTCTTGTCTCTTCCGACCAGGCGAATGTATCACGACCGGAACCGCAGGAATTTCTGCATTTTCGGCCAATCGTATATGGCTCTCTGTTTTTTGGACTGGTCGCAATCGCGTCGATCCTTCGAACACAGGGAATCAGCGTGACCAAGCTGTTTTCTTTCAGTGGGATCATGGAAATCAGCCACGCGATGTCCATTGCCAGATATGAAGAGCAGTTTCAACTTCCACTAGGTGCACGCGTTGCCCAGATGTTCATTTTTTTTGCCACAACAATAGGGGGATTATTCAAATCTCTCTATCCAGATCGCTATCGTCGATTCGAGTATTACATCCCGATCATTCCATCGCTCCTGATTGCGATTATTCTCACGACGCGGGCAGCGGTTCTTTTTAACTTGATATTCTGGGTGGCGGGGAATTTCTGCGGTGCGATTTTGGGCGGAGGCCGTGTAAATCTCAGGCTTTTATCGAAAAAGGTCGTGCTATATGGCAGTGTCGGCGCAATTCTGGTCGCCTTCATGTTTATTTCGTTGCAGTTCATGCGTGGGGGCATTACTGATCTCGGCCGTTTAAAGGAGGTCCTAATGCACCTCCGGCAGTGGCCGGTCGGCAGCATAGCAGGCTTCAGCCTGTGGGTCGATGCGTACGATTTCAGATCTGCCGTGACGAATGGCTACCTGACCTTTGTTGGTATTTTCGATCTCTTCGGTATTCAGGCGCGGAAGGCGGGTCTGTATGACCAGTATGTGAATCTCGGTGGCGGAGATTCATGGGGAAATATCTATACCGCATTTCGGGGATTAATCCAGGACTTCTCACTTCCTGGCGCGATGATGTACATGGCGACAATCGGCTTTCTGAGCTCCGTGGCATTTCGCCGTTGCGTGCGTGGCGAAGTGGTATGGGCCGCCCTCCTGGTGGCTATGTATGGCTTTGTTTTCTGGACACCTATCGTCAGCCTGTTCAGCTACACAGCGCACATCGGCGCATATGTTGGCCTTGCCATTTATTTCAGATTTTTTGGACGCAGGCGACGCCTCGTTAAGCCTGCTCGGGAGCTAGCGTGAATATCAAAAGATTACCGATATTCGTCGCTGCCCGTGCATGCCCCGCATTGGGGACACTCGCAATGGCGTATGTGGTGGAGCGCGCGATGGGTCCCGCCACATACGGTGAATTCTCGATTGTGTTTACTGGGGCGCTCGCAGCTGCCGCGTTGTTCTTCGGATGGCTCTCGCAGGGAGTCGCGCGATTCGCCAATGGGCGCGACGATCTGCTTGGCGGCTGTCCAGAAGCGTTCTTCTTTGGCTGGGGCGTGTCGGCTGCATTGATATTGGCGGTGGCCTTGTTCTGCTCACTATTTTGGTCGCCGGGATCCGTTCTGATTCTTGCGGCACTCGCAGCATGTGCGCAAGGAATGCATCTGCTCGTCATCTCCATGCATCAGGCGCGATTCAGGATCAGTCAGTATCTCGGGCTCGAAGCATTTCGCGCGGTGTGCATTGCCGCGAGCGTGATTCTCGCGGCACTCAGTTGGGCGCACGACTACATCGGGCTCGTGGCAGCGCTTGCAGTTGGGATGGTACTCGACATGTTAATTGTCTGCATGTCGGCGCGGCGATATGTGACATTCGGGCTCGCCAAAGCAAGCGCAATGAGCGATCGACTGCGTCCGGTTCTGGGTTATAGCTGGCCGATTGCGATATGGCTTGCATCGTCACTCGCAATCCCGTTTTCAGACCGGTTTGTACTATCAAGGATCGCAAGCAGTGACGCAATGGGGAGCTACGCCTATCAATATGACATCGTTTTTCGGGCATTCACGTTTATTTTATTGCCAGTGACGTTGATGGTTCAGCCAGCAATCTTTAAAGCCTATGCCGACGACCAGCACAGGTTGGTCAACTCACTGATTCGAAAGGGTGTGCTGATACAGGGTGCTTTCGGCACATTATTTATTGGTGTGCTCTATGGTCTCATATTTCAAATTTTGCCGATCTTTAACATCAATCTGCACCTGTCGGTTGGGGTATTTTTATTCTTGTCGGTAGGCGCGTGTTGCTGGCAGATTGCATTGATGTGCCAAAAACTTCTTGAATGCAAGAAGCGGATATCGACGATGGTGGGGATTTTATTCTTCGCATATCTGTGTTGCGGATTGCTCCCCTCAATTGTTCTCTACAGAACTTTTGGCATTTCAGGGTTTGCCGCCGGATCCCTCTTGAGTGGATCCGTCTATTGCATCGTCGCACTTTCTTTGGGACGCATGGCAGAGAAAGAAAAGTTGACTAATAACAGCCAGATCGGGGTATGAACATGATGCTTTGGACCTTCATCTTTCTTGTCACACTATTTATTTACCCATATTCACTTTTTCCTTTAGGATTGCTAATCATAGAAAGATTTTCGCCGCGGAATGCAGATCAGAAGAATGCAAAGAGGCATAGTAATCTTCCGAAGGTGTCACTCATAATTTCCGCGTATAACGAAGAGATGGTAATACGCGAGAAGATAAAAAATGCGTTGGCGTCAAAATATCCGCTCGATAAATTACAGATTATTGTTGCGTCCGACGGCTCGCGCGACGCGACGGCAGAAATTGTCAATTCCTACCGTGATCAAGGCGTAGTGCTCTTGCATTCCGACGTCAGGCGCGGCAAGAATGCGTGTCTGAACTCAGCTGTCGCGATCGCGGATGGTGAAGTTGTCGCCTTCACGGACGCGAACGCGATGTTCGACGAGATGGCGATTCTCTATCTGGTGGAAGGATTCGATTCTGCGGACGTTGGATGCGTTGTAGGCAAGGAAAGTCGGTCCGCGAAGAAGGATAGCGGGACAGCGAAAAGCGATGGTGTCTATTGGCGATTCGAGAATAGAATCAAGGAGGCATTGAACCGGTTTGGGCTTGTGATTGTGGGTAACGGACCGATCCTGGCGATACGGCGCGAGTTGTTTCGTCAACTTAGTGACGATGTTGCTAACGACTTCGAGACACCGATGCAGATTGGCAACAGTGGATGGCGTGTTGTCTTCCAGGATAAGGCATTGTCCTTCGAAAATTCGGCGACGAAGGCAGGGGAGGAATATCGCCGCAAGACTCGTATCGTGGTTCGCGGACTCACAGGCTTCTTCAGAAATATCCAGGAGCTGCGGGGTGCCCGGCTTTTTGTGTTCGTCTCTCACAAGGTAATTCGCTGGTTTGGCGCCTTTCTTCAGGTCGCCATCCTGTTGCTGAGCGTTTTGCTCATCGACAGCAATCCGCTGATTGCGACGGTTGCGCTCACTGGGCAAGGTATTTTCTACCTCTTCGCTCTACTTGGAGCGGTGAACGTGTTCGAGATTAGGAGGAAAAAAATTGCTGCGATTCCGTTCTACTTCTGCATGGTTAACATAGCCGCCGCCGTTGCGATTTTCCGATTTGTTGTAGGTCAGCGCGTATCTGTCTGGGAAAAGGCGGGTAGCGTGCGGCAATGAACATTAAACGGGGGAGGGAATGAAGCGATTCACATCGGGATTGGTGGCCATCACGTGGTGTGTTCTCCAAGGCTTGTCGATAGTGTCGCAGGCCGCCTCTCCGCTGCAGTCAAGAATCTTCATTGATAACGTGTGGGCTGGCACGCGCGTCGGCTTTGATGCGTTGAGAGTCGGTGATAAGGCATATGTCGGCTACTACGACGCGTCTCGCTACCTGACTGTCGCTGAGGCAGATTTGAGGACCGGAGCGGTGCGAACGATTCGTCTTGCCAGTCAATTTGCGGGATGGGATTCCCATAACTACATAGCGCTAGACTACGACAGCGCCGGCATCCTTCACGTTTCCGGAAATGAACACGCAACACCACTTCTCTACGCAAGGACGAACCGGTCAAATGATCTAACGTCGCTGACATTAATCAATCGCATGAATGGAAACCGGGAGCAACGTGTCACATATCCGAAGTTTCTCAACGACGATCGTGGTGACACGCTGTTTATCTATCGGGATGGTGGAAGTGGAGACGGCAACTACGTTATAAAGCGGTTTGTTGACGGCGCGTGGAAAGATATGTTGAGCAGCCCCTTGTTTGGCGACAAGGGCGTCGCTGGTACTGTGAGCGCGTATCCGACGCAGTTTCAGGCACGTCGGAACGGTGGATATTGTGTTGCATGGGTCTGGCGGCGTACTCCAGACGTCAGGACCAACTCTGACATCGCCTACGCATGTAGTGCGGACATGAAAGTCTGGACGCGATTTGACGGTGTCGCACTCAGGCTTCCGATAAATCAGGGCGATGGGGCCGAGGTTGTGGACGTGCCAGAGAATACAGGGCTATTCAACAACATTGAACTCGGCAGGAATGAGCAGGGTGACCCGGTCATATCTTTCTTGAAATACGACGATAAGGGATTCACCCAGCTATTCCACGCCGTACTTATGAATGGCCGATGGATTGTTAAAAGCGTGACGCAATGGGACTACCGGTGGGATTTTGGCGGGACACACTCCATCGAAAGCGAGATCTCGTTTTCCGGTTTGCGAACAGATAGCGGTCGATCGATTGAGACGATTACGCATCGAAAGTACGGTACCAAGCGCTATTTGTTCGATGCACGCGGGTTAGATGTCGTCGAAATCGCAGACGAGACGCCGCTAGCCGCAACCACGGCAGTCGATATCGTCAAACCGTTGAAGCGCAACGCGATGAGAGTACGAGGTCCTGGCGTCGGCAGATTTGCCATCATCTGGGGGACTTATCCACCAGACAACCATGACGAGCCACGACGATGCGGCGATCAGGAGGACAAGTGCGTTTTGTCATCGAAGTTGTTCCTGATCCAGCTTGAAGGCAACTGAAAAAAATGTGAGTGACGGCCGAGGACACCGAGAGTTGATGGTGCACCGTTCGGTGCGGGCTTCTCGACAATCCCGGCCAGTTTGACAATATTCTCTTCCCAGGCACGACCATCGAGAGTTCGGTATGAACGCGTATCTTCCCGCGGAATTTTCTCAACTCCCAGAACCGAACTGTGGTCGTACTATAAAAGCAATCGACGTAACTAGGCTTGATTCCGCGAACTAGATCGAGCGACTACTTTTTCCCACGTGCCTCGATTTCGTAAGACTTGTCGAAATGGTCTTCGATCGATCGTTTGCTACGACCGGTTACGAAAATCATTTCCGTGGTGCCAACTGCAATGGCCTCGTTGACGGCGTATTGGATCAGTGGTTTGTCAACAACAGGCAGCATTTCCTTCGGACTAGCTTTGGTCGTCGGCAGGAAGCGCGTACCGAGACCAGCGACCGGGAAACGGCCTTGGTGACTTTGAACGTGCGAACTCCGGAATGAATGTGCTGATGTCGAATGACAGCATAGTGTGGCTTTATCCGACATAGGTTTAATCGAATCGGCCGCAACCAACTCGTTGGATGCTGAGCTACTTATCATGTGCGTGCGCGATCTCGCGCGCGTCTCTTGAGCCCATTTAAGCGCTGGGCAATCGTGTGAGGGTAATCGATCAACCGGAGGTTTGAATCTCACTCCCGGCGATCGCGCCACTGACCCCGATAGTTTGAGGCGAATCACTCGCACTTTTGATCGAAAGTTGAAAGCTGAAAGCTGATGTTGACGTATCCCGGATCAGCGAGGAAAAGTAGTTTGCAACCACGGCAGTAACCCGTGACGATGCGCGCGTCGGATCGACGATTGACATGATGCGCACGCCGGTGGAACGCCAACTTGGCACCGGTTACAGTGCGAACGTTGCCATTTCAAGCCAGGTGGCATACACGAAATCGCAATGCAGCCATCACGACAGAAAGGACTTTCATGATTCTGGTTACAGGCGGCGCCGGCTTCATCGGCGCCAACTTTGTGCTTGACTGGCTCGCACAGTCAGACGAAGCGGTTCTCAATGTCGACAAGCTCACGTACGCAGGCAATCTCGGCACTCTGAAATCCCTGAGAGATGATGGCCGGCACGTGTTCGCACGCGCAGACATTTGCGACCGCGCTGCGATCGATACGCTGCTCGCCGTGCATAAGCCGCGAGCAGTAGTCCATTTCGCAGCTGAAAGTCACGTAGACCGTTCGATCCACGGTCCTGCTGATTTCGTGCAGACCAATGTCATCGGCACTTTCACAATGCTCGAGGCGACCCGTCAATACTGGAACACACTTGACGTCGTCGCGAAGGCTGCGTTCCGGTTCCTGCACGTATCGACCGATGAAGTGTTCGGCTCGCTGTCTGCCAGCGCCTCCCGATTCTCCGAAACTACGCCGTATGCGCCGAACAGCCCGTACTCGGCGACCAAGGCAGCGTCCGATCACCTTGCACGCGCGTACTTCCATACATATTGCTTGCCGGTTCTGACGACCAACTGCTCGAACA
Source organism: Paraburkholderia sp. J94 (assembly GCF_905220285.1). Taxonomy (NCBI): domain Bacteria; kingdom Pseudomonadati; phylum Pseudomonadota; class Betaproteobacteria; order Burkholderiales; family Burkholderiaceae; genus Paraburkholderia; species Paraburkholderia sp. J94. Next base: position 577,534 of record NZ_CAJMZH010000001.1, read on the forward strand.
ACTATGGTCCGTTTCAATTTCCCGAAAAGCTGATTCCGCTGATGATCGCGAACGCGCTCGCCGGCAAGCCTCTGCCGGTGTACGGCGACGGCCAGAACGTGCGCGACTGGCTGTATGTAGGCGACCACTGCAGTGCGATCCGTGAGGTACTTGCACGCGGTGTCCCGGGCGAGACGTACAACGTCGGTGGCTTGAACGAGAAGAAGAACATAGACGTAGTACGGATGCTCTGTGACCTGCTTGACACACTGTCGCCGACTCCGGCCGGGTCGTACCACGAACAGATTACGTTCGTCGCTGACCGTCCGGGACACGACCGCCGCTACGCTATTGATGCACGCAAGCTTGCACGCGAGCTTGCGTGGAAACCAGCGGAAACCTTCGAAACTGGCATGAAGATGACAGTCGAGTGGTATCTCGCGAACCAGTCGTGGATGCACGAAGTCGCATCCGGCGAATATCGCAACCGGGTCGAGATGAGCTACGCGCAACGCGCGTGACAAGGAACTAAGCATGGCACGCAAAGGCATAATCCTGGCCGGAGGTTCCGGCACGCGTCTGTACCCGATTACGCACGCAGTATCGAAGCAGCTTCTGCCAGTGTACGACAAGCCAATGATCTACTATCCATTGTCGACGCTGATGATCGCCGGCATCCGTGATTTGCTGATCATATCGACACCGCACGACACACCGCGTTTCGAGACGATGCTTGGCGACGGTGCGCAGTGGGGCATGAACATCCAGTACGCTGTGCAACCATCGCCCGATGGGCTCGCACAGGCGTTTCTGATCGGTCGTGAATTCCTCGGTAATAGTCCGTCTGCGCTAATCCTGGGCGACAACATCTTCTACGGTCATGATCTGTCCAGGCAACTTGCGCGTGCGGATTCGCGCATCGATGGCGCGACCGTGTTCGCCTATCACGTGCAAGACCCAGAGCGCTACGGCGTGGTCGAGTTTGACGACGATTTGCATGCACTGTCGATTGAAGAAAAGCCAGAAAATCCGCGTTCGAACTACGCGGTCACCGGTTTGTACTTTTACGACAACACCGTCTGCGACATCGCGGCCGATATCAGGCCGTCATCGCGGGGCGAACTCGAGATCACCGATGTTAACTCGCGTTATCTTTCGGCCGGCAAGCTCGACGTAGAGATCATGGGCCGTGGGTACGCGTGGCTGGACACCGGCACTCACGATTCCTTGATCGATGCATCGACCTTCATTTCGACACTCCAGAAGCGGCAGGGCCTCGTCGTTGCGTGTCCGGAAGAGATTGCGTTCCGGCACGGGTGGATCGACGGCGAGCAGGTGCTGGCACTCGCCACGCCGCTCGCGAAGAATGCCTACGGTCAGTATCTGAAGAACCTTCTGACGGAGCAGGTCGCATGGCAATCAAAGTAACCGCAACGGCTTTGTCAGAGGTGAAGATCGTCGAGCCGCGTGTATTCGGGGATGCGCGGGGCTTCTTCTACGAGAGTTTCAACGGACGTGAATTCGCGGAGCACGTAGACGCGGACGCCATGTTTGTGCAGGACAACCATTCGCGTTCCGTAAGAGGCGTGCTGCGCGGGCTGCACTATCAGATCCAGCATCCACAAGGTAAGCTCGTGCGGGTGATCGCAGGCGAAGTGTTCGACGTCGCCGTCGACATTCGCCGCTCGTCCCCGAACTTTGGTAAATGGGTTGGCGTTCTGCTGTCAGCGGACAACAAGCGCCAGTTGTGGGTGCCACCGGGTTTTGCCCACGGCTTCGTCACGTTGAGCGATTCCGCCGAATTCCTGTACAAGACGACCGACTACTGGTACCCGGAATTCGAGCGCAGCGTCCTCTGGAATGATCCTGCGATCAATATTGTGTGGCCAATCGACTTTGAACCAACACTCGCCGGGAAGGATGCGGCGGGGAGCGCGCTCAAGGACGCTGAATGTTTCGAGTGAATCGATGCAGGGCGCGCGCGCCCCATCGGTATCATCGGCCCATCCCTGCCGGACAGCACACCTTTATCCACGCTGCAAACCACGCAGATAGCCCCGCCGCTGACATTTAAGTCTCAGGAAGGGCCTGTTGCGATACGTTGTTGATGTCCGCGCAGAACTGACCGGTGGGGGATGCGGCCATTTTCTTGGACTGGGTTACGTCGTTAATCCCAAGCTTTCACGGCACTCGATGGGGCTGAGTGGCCTTCCCCTGTTCTCGCGGACACATTAGCTAAGCTGGCGTAATCCGGAGAGGATGGAATGAACAGAACAAGAAGGCACTTCACCGACGAATTCAAACGCGAGGCGGTGCGGCTATGCAACGAGCCGGGTTCTGTCGTAACCCAGATAGCGCGCGACCTTGGCATTGGCGAGAATCTGCTGCGCCGTTGGGTCAGGCTGGCGCGAGACGGGGCGCTGGAGATGGACGCCAGTAAGCCGCTGCGAGCCGAAGCACTTTCAGAAGTGCAGCGCTTGCAGCGTGAGTTGAGGCGGGTCACGATGGAGCGTGACATTCTAAAAAAAGCGCTCGGCTACTTCGCGAAGGACCCGGAGTGAAGTACGCCTGGATAGGACGGCAACGCGGTGTCTGGCCGACTCGTGCCATGTGCCGGTTGCTCGGGGTCTCGCATAGCGGCTTCTACGAATGGCTCGGTCGAGCATCGGGCAAGCGCTCGCAGGAGAATGTCCGCCTCACGCGGCTGGTCCGAGCAAGCTTCGAGCTGAGCGACAAGACCTACGGCAGCCCACGCATCTGGCACGACCTGCGCGCAGCGGGCGAGAGCTGTGGCGTGAATCGTGTCGCCCGGCTGATGCAACAGGCCGGATTGCAGGCTCGACAGCGGCGACGTCGCATGCCGGGCAATTCCGGGGCTACGGCAGCTCACGTCATTGCCCCGAATCACCTGCAACGCCAGTTTGAAGCCGACGCGCCGAACCAGAAATGGGTTGCCGACTTTACCTATATCTGGACGGCTGAAGGCCGGCTGTTCGTTGCTGCTGTCATGGACCTGTACTCACGCCGTATCGTCGGCTGGTCGATGAGCAATACGATGCATGCAAAGATGGTGGCCGATGCGTTGCTGATGGCGCTCTGGCGTCGAGGGCGACCAGCCGAATTGATACATCACAGCGATCAGGGCAGCCAATACACCAGCGAGGATTTCCAGTCGCTACTCAGGCAGGAGGGCATTACCTGCAGCATGAGTCGTCGTGGTGATTGTTGGGACAATGCCGCGATGGAAAGCTTCTTCAGCACCCTGAAGACAGAGCGTGTGAACCGAAGCATCTATCGCACGAGGGACGCGGCGCGGGCCGACGTGTTCGATTACATCGAGCGCTTCTACAATCCGCATCGCCGACATTCAACACTGAACTTCCTTAGCCCGGTTCAGTTCGAGCAATGCATGACGGGCTAATTTACCTGTCCGGGAAAGCGGGGGAAGGCCAAACCTGAGGCATGCGCAGAACGCAACGATGTTGTTGCCCCTGGCAAGTGGGCCCGTGTTCCGGGCCAAAGCCTAGCCACGGTGAGTCGTGATCCATCGGTAGTTCTGGAATGTCCACGCAGGTATCAACATACTGTCACTCTATCGGGGTCTTCATTGCGCGGCGCTAGCGGTCTGGCAAAACGTCGTCGCGAAATGGACATTCGTTCTGACCTCTCGTGGCCGATGCGCACACCTGCTATTTCTCCCGCAAATACTCGCTAGGCGGCACGCCGAGCACCTTGCGAAACATGGCGGCGAACGCGCTCGGGCTGTCGTAACCGTGCTCCAGCGCAAGTTCGAGAATCGACACGCCTGCCGCAAGGCGCGGCAGGCTGAGCAGCAGGCGCGTATGTCGCCACCATGCGCCCGGCGTCATGCCGGTTTCACGCCGGAAGGTGCGCGCGAGCGTGCGGGCATTCATGTTCGCGGCACTCGCCCAAGAGGCGAGTGTGACCGGCTCGGACGGCTCGCGAATCAGGTTGGCGCACAACACCGCCAGTTTGGGATGGCGGGGCATCGGCACATGCAGGTCGAGTGACGGGGCGATTTCGATTTCGTCGAGTATCAAGGCCAGCACGCGACCCGTGCGATGGCTCAGGTCGTAATCGACGGGCAGACCGGTCGTCGCAAGGATGAGTTCGCGCAACAGCGCGCTCACTCCGATCACGCGGCAGTCGCGCGGCAGGCTCGGACGGACTTCGTGAGCGACAAACAGGGAACGCATGCGCACATCGCCGGGCATCTCGATGCCATGACGTATGCCAGCAGGCATCCATACCGCGCGGCCAGGTGGCACGACCCAACTGCCGTCGTCGGTGCGCACGATCATGACGCCGTCGATGGCCAGGATCATCTGCGCCTGGGCGTGGGTGTGCGGTGCGAATTCATCGCCGGCGGCGGAGTCGGTGGCCAGCACACCGATCTGCTGTGCTTTGTCGGAAGCGTCCAGAGCCTGAAAAAAGTCGTTCACGTGTCCATTTCTCGACGATGAATGCGTATCCCGCGCGCGATGACTAACGAGCGTCAACATAACATGGCACGACCGATTCATTCCATGACTCTCGATGCCAGCCGCTCCGATTTTTCCTCCACCGCCGGGATTTCCGGTGCGCCGCTTTGCTACTCGTGCCCGCGGCATTGCGATGGCATCCAGCGTGTTTCTTGCTGCAATGCTGGCTGCCTGTTCCGTCACCGAACCGTATCGCGCGCCCGTTGCGGGCGTAGCCCAGAGCGCGCCTTTCGACGCGGCCGTCACGGCGCCGCAGGTCGTGTCCTCCGCGCCGCCCGAGCACTGGTGGCAGCTCTATGACGACCCCGCGCTGGATGCGTTGATTCGCGAGGCGCTCGCGCAAAATCGCGACCTCGCCGTTGCTGCGGCGCGCGTTGTGCGCGCCCGTGCGGTACTCGCGCAGGCGGACGCCGCCCGCTTGCCGTCAACGCAGGCGTCATTCGGCGTCGATTACGGACAGCATGAGAACGACCAGATTGTGGCCGCCTCACGTGACACGGGCAGCGCGCCGTCGCGGTTCGGCTGGTCACCGGGCTTCGCCCTGTCGTGGGAAATCGACTTCTGGGGACGCGTGCACGATCTCGTGGACGCCGCGCACGCCGATGCCGACGCACAACAGGCCGCGATGGACGCCTTGCGCGTGACCGTGGCCGCCGAAACGGCGGGGGCGTATGTGCGAGCCTGTGCGTATGCCGATCGCCTTGATGTCGCGCAGCACTCACTGACGATTGCCGAGCACATCGCGGCGCTGACGGAGCGGCAGCAGGCGCTTGGTCTCGTGTCATCCATGGAGCCTGCACGAGCACGCGCCTTCGCGGACGACACGCGTGCAAGTCTCCCCATGCTCGATGGCGAGCACCGCGCCGCGCTCTACGAGCTGGCGGTGCTGCTGGGGCGGCCGCCCGCCGATATTCCGGCCGCTGCGCGGGCATGCCATACGCCGCCCACACTGACGCAGCCTTTTCCGGTGGGCGATGGCGCGGCGCTGATGCGCAGACGCCCCGATTTACGCGAGGCCGAACGCAGGCTGGCGGCGGCCCACGCGCGCGTGGGCGCGGCGCAGGCCGCGCTTTATCCGTCGATCACGCTCGGCGGTTCGGTCAACTGGCTCTCGACCACGGGCCACCCGGCCTCGCTCGGCAACCCATATGCGCTCGCGTGGAGCGTGGGACCGCTCATCAGCTGGAACTTTCCCAATCTCGCTGAGAGCCGTGCCCAGTTGGGCGCGGCACGTGCCGATGACACGGGCGCGCGCGCCGCATTCGACGCGCAAGTGCTGCGCGCCTTGCAGGAAACGGAACAGGCGCTCGCCCGTTATGGCGCGGCGTGGCGCGAGTACGACGCACTTGAGACCGCGCGCGCCGGGCACGCCCGCGCCTTTGCGCTGGCCGAGCGCGAGTTCCGCGCGGGGGCAATCGATTCGCTTGGCGTGCTCGATGCGGAGCGCAGCCTGAGCGCTGACGATGCCGCGCTCGCGCAGTCAGCCCAGCAGGTCGCGCTGGATCAGGTCACCGTTTTCAAGGCGCTCGGCGGCGGTTGGCAGCCTTGAGCACACCTTTCTCATCACTCATTTCAAAAGAAGACTGCCTGCATGAGTACAACTGTCGATACCGAAGTTCAGACCACGACGCCAGCGCGTCGCGCGCGGCGACCGTGGATCGTCGCGGGAACCTTGCTGACTGCCCTCGTGGCGGCGGCCTGGGGCTGGCACTGGTGGCAGGTGACCCGCTTCATCGAAACGACTGACGACGCTTACGTGCGTGCCGACGTCGTCACGGTGAGCCCGCGCGTATCGGGTTATGTGTCGAACGTCATGGTCGACGACAACCAGCTGGTTCATCGCGGCGACGTGCTCGCCACGCTCGACGATCGCGATTACCGCGCGAAAGTGCAGGCCGCCCGGGCCGCACTGCTGGAAGCGCAGGCTGCTGTGCAGGAAAGCGGGGCGGCCACGCAGACGCTCGACGCACAACTCACGCAACAGGCCAGCACGATCGCGCAGGCACAAGCCGATGTGGATGCCGCGCGCGCCGAATCCGCCCGGCGGGACGCCGACGCGAACCGCTATCGCGCCTTGCTCGCCGATGAGGCGGCAAGCGGCCAGCGTTGGGAAGCAGCGCACGCCGATGCGCTCAAGGCACGAGCGGCACTGGCGCACGCCATCGCAGCGGCGCAGACGCAGCGTGAACAGGTCGGCGTGCTGCGCAAACGACTGGCGCAGAGCGACGCAGCCACCGCAGCCGCTCACGCGCAACTGGAAGCGGCGAAGGCCCAACTGGCGCTCGCGAAACTGGACCTGGAGCACACGCGTATTCTCGCGGCGCAGGACGGCATGGTCGGTCAGCGCAGTGTGCGTGCGGGGCAGTATGTGGAGACCGGCACACCGCTCCTCGCCGTGGTGCCGATGCACGCGGTCTACGTGGTCGCCAACTTCAAGGAGACGCAGCTTGCCGCGATGCGCACGGGCGAGCCAGTCGAGCTGGAGGTCGACACCTTTTCCGGTCAGGCTTTGCACGGCCGCGTGAGCGGCATCGCGCCGGGCTCGGGCGCTGAATTTGCCTTGCTGCCGCCGGACAACGCAACGGGCAACTTCACCAAGATCGTGCAACGCGTGCCGGTGAAAATCGCGCTTGACGCAATGCCGCGCGATGTCGTGCTGCGGCCCGGCATGTCGGTCATCGCGCGTGTCGATACGAAGGGGGCGCGGCGATGAGTGCGGTGTCCCAGCAGGCTAATGCGACGAACGAAGCGCACGAAGAAGCGCACGAAGAAGCGGTCTCGCTGCGCTCGTGGGTCGCCGTGCTCGGCGGCGTGTTCGGTTGTTTCATGGCGGGCATGAACGTTCACGTGACCAATGCGTCGCTGCCCGACATACGGGGTTCACTCGGCGCGAGCTTCGAAGAAGGATCGTGGATCACCACGGCCTACCTGGTGGCCGAAATCGTCGTCATTCCGCTCACGGGCTGGCTCGTGCAGGTGTTTTCGGCGCGGCGTGTGCTGCTCGTGGGCGCATCCGGGTTTCTGGGCTTCTCGCTGGCGTGCTCGCTGGCCCCGACGATTGGCTCGATGATCGTTGCCCGCACGTTACAGGGAGCGTTCGGCGGCGTGCTCATACCTCTGTCGTTCCAGCTCATTGCGACCGAACTGCCGAAGTCGCGTCACCCGCTGGGCATGGCGCTCTTTGCGGTCGCCAATAACGTGGCACAGGCGGCCGGCCCGTCGTTGGGCGGCTGGCTGACGGACACGTATTCGTGGCGCTGGATTTTCTATCTGCAGATTCCGCCTGCGCTGGCGCTGATCGCTGCGATTGCGTGGGCGATCCGGCCGGTCGCTGTCGACACAGGCAAACTGCGCAGTGCCGACTGGCCAGGCATCCTGACAATGGCCGTGGGCCTTAGCGCGCTACAGATCGTTCTCGAAGAGGGAGAGCGCAAGGATTGGTTTGCATCGGGCGGTATCGTGCTGCTCTCGTGTATTGCGGCAGTCGGTCTGGTCGCGTTTGTCGTGATCGAAGTGCGACGCGCGCAGCCGTTCATCAATCTGCGGCTCCTCGCCGGGTATAACTTCGGGCTGGCCAGCCTGATGCAGTTTCTGTTCGGCGCGGTGGCATTCGGGGTCGTCTTTCTGGTGCCCAACTACCTGGCAGAGGCCCAGGGATACAGCGCACGCGACATCGGCATGGTGATGATTCCGTATGGGCTCGTTCAATTCGTCATGTCATTCCTCACGCCGCCGCTCATGCGCCGCACGAGCCCGCGCATGGTGATTGCTCTCGGCTTCCTGCTGGTCGCGGCGGGGTGTCTGATGAACATTCATCTTGACGCCGATTCGGCGCGCAACGTCATCGTGCCATCGCTGATCGTGCGCGGCGTGGGGCAGTCGTTCGTGGTCATCGCGTTGTCGGTGATGGCCGTGAACGGCGTCGACAAGGCACAGCTGGGATCGGCGTCTGGCGTTTTCAACATGGTGCGCAACGTGGGCGGCGCGATCGGCATCGCAGTCGTGAGCCAGATCGTGGTCGAACGTCAGAAACTGCATATGGCGCGCATTGGAGAAGCGGTGACGCCTTACGCACAGGCGTTTCAGGAGCGCACGGTCCTGCTCGCGCGCGCGATAACGCGGCTGCATATGCCGCGCGCGGAAGCATTGCCACACGGTGGCGTTGACAGCACGTACGAGACTGCACTTGCGCTCATCAATCAGCGTGTGATTCGCGAAGCGTTCCTGATGGCTTACAGCGACACGTTCCTGATCGCGGGTTTCGCGATGCTGGCCTGCGTGGCAGGTGCATTCGCGTTGCGGAGTGTGAAGCCGTGATTGGCGTGTGCAATGTATCGATGAATGGCGTTTCTTTGTTAACCTAGGTGTAGCTCAGGCGGTTACATTGCTACCGGCGACTACAACGCCAGGTCAACCCTGTCGAAAGATATCCCTGAGTGACTTTTCCACAGTCGACTGGTCAGCTTTGCCAGTGCCTTGCGACGACGGTGCGGCTCGCCATCTTCCAGGCAAGCGCCTTGGGGTCCCTTTGATTACCGCGCAATTTTCCGGTTAGCTCACGCTAGGCCTGGTCAGGCTTTGCCTTCCAGCCCTCTATAAATTTTCTTTCTAATCAGAGACCTGCTGACTCCCCCATCCGGACAGCCATTGTCTTGACGTCACCGAGTGTCCTGCAGCGCCGCGCCCCTTGAACTGCAGGCGCAGGCATAGTTCGGGCCGGTCGCGGAAAGTCATTTCATGAGCAGCCGCAGGGGAGGCGAGAGGCAAATATCGACCCGAAGCGGTCGTCAAGGCGATAACGGATCAGTGTCTCTTCATGTGACAGGTTCGACGACATTGAGCTTGGCGGGCCGGTTCTTGGCACAGCATAAAAGTCAACGCCAACCAGCAATCGAGTTCAGTGGAGATGACGTTGCCTATACGGTTCCTCATGGTTACGCTGTGAGAGAAAGTTGGGAAAGTTACTGTCGATGGACGACAATTTCCTCGCCACGTCAATCCGATTTGCACAGCTGAACGGGCGCACCCGATCCATCGCATACGACTTGTTCAGTCGCGGAGCCATGCGGTGTTCGACTAAATGCCACCGCCGAAAAACCATCGGCGAATAGGGCATTGAACACGTCAATGGGCGGCCGCAACCGTGATGTAGCGGGTTGCTCGACGATATCTTTGTGATTCATATTCCCGCCTCCTATGAACTATTCAAGCACAAATCGTCGGCTTCCGGCCAGCCGCTTATTCACATCAGTACGCAATTGCCGATAGCCGATAGCGGATCGTGCGCGGCGTGCTGCTCACAAACGCCAATCCTGTCCGGCTCGCGAGCGGGTGGTCGGCAGACGGCGTTACAACTCTGCCCAGATCGAAAAACCCGCTGACAGGCTCCACGCCCAGCGCAAAATTGCGGCTGGCCCATGGTTCGTACTTGCGCCCGCCGTTACTGATCCAGAGCACGGCGTCCGGAAAATCGCCAGGGTCCCAGTCCAGTTTGACTTCGGCCCGGTCCGCCGGGTAACGCAGCACGAAAGGCGGCTCGCAGGCCTCCAGTTGAACGAGTTCCTCGGTTTGCTGTGGCAACGGTAGCCGCGACAAATCGATCGATCCATCCCAGGTTTCGAGCTTTCGCAGCGAAGCGAAACTGCGGTTGCGCAGAATCTGCGAAAACTCCGGCTCGATGGCGACCGGATACGTGTGAACGGTGCGATACGGGCACGCCAGTACATCGACACCCTCCGGCGGCACCGCGAAAGTCGGATGGAGTGCGAAGGGCAGCGTCACGTCGCGCCGCACGTGCACCGTCAGCGAGACGGACAGTGACGCTTCGTGCGGGCTCGCTTCAATGAGCCGTTCGAGATAGTCGACCGGGCTTTCGGGCGGGTAGTCGATGCGCAACCTGATCGCGTGCCCGGTCTGCTCGACGCGCCGCCACATGTGATTCGAACTGTAGCCGTGCCGCCATGCGTCGTCGGCATCCCGGGACTCGAAGCCTTCCGGCAGGCCCGGCGGCGCTTCGGTGGTGCCGAACGGCAGGCAAGGCCATTCACCGCGCAGCGCACGCAGGAGTCCAGGCCATTGGGGATCGTCGCCCCAGGGCGCGACATGCAGCGGCGAGACGCTGCGTCCCGCGCCGAGGTCGAATCGCACCGGCGCCAGCATGCCGCCCAGCGATTGCACCGTCGCCTCGCCATGCGGCCACTTCAAGGTCCAGCGTTCGTTGTTCACCGTCGTTGCGTCTTCCACGTTCGTCTCCTGGAGCGCAGGGTTCTCAATGCCCGATGCGGATTGCGGTTTTGTCGAAGAACGCACGGTCCAGTTCGAAGCCGAGGCCCGGCCGGTCGGGGACATCGAGCCAACCGCTGCGCTGTTCGAGAGGCTGCGTGACCAGTGCCGTCCTGAACGGATGCGACGACGTATCGTATTCAAACAACGGCTGATCGGCGTACAGCGCATAGTGCGTGTCGGGCGTCGCGGCGATCATGTGCAGCGAAGCGTATTGGCCAATGGCGGTGCCCCAAACGTGTGGATTGACCTTCACGCCGTGAACCTGCGCGAGCGCATTGATGTGCCTGAGCGCGGTGAAACCGCCCGCGAGACAGATATCGGGTTGCGCGATATCGACGGCGCCTGCTGCGAACAGATCGTGAAAGCCGTACATCGAAAACTCGGCTTCACCGCCTGCGATCGGCGTGTCGATGGCATCGCGTACGCGGCGATAGCCGGCCAGGTCTTCCGGCACCACGGGTTCTTCGAGCCAGCGCAGGCGCATCGAGTCGAGCGCGCGCCCGAGACGGATCGCTTCGTTCGCGCTGTATGCGTGATTGACGTCCACCATGAGGTGCGTCTCGGGCGCGAGCGTGTCGCGGATTGCGTGCATCACCGCGATATCGTCGTTCAGGCCGAAGCCCAGTTTGACCTTCATGATCGAGAAGCCGGCGGCCTGGTGGCGTTTCGCTTCGGCGGCCATATCGGCGGATTGCCCTTGTCCCTCGGGGCGGAAGAAGCCCGTCGCGTAGCACTGCACGCGCTGGCGGAACGCGCCGCCCAGCAGTTGCCACACGGGCTGGTTCGCGACCTTGCCGCAGATGTCCCACAACGCGATGTCGACCGCGCTGATGGCGCCAAGCACGACGCCTTTACGGCCGAAGTCGCGCGTGCGGACATACATGGTGTTCCAGAGCACTTCGGTGTCGAGCGGATTTTTTCCGAGCAGGAGCGGCTTGAGTGCGCTGTCGATCACGGTCGCCGCGATTTCGGGCGGCTGGAGGCCGACGCTGAACGTTTCGCCCCATCCTTCGATGCCGTCGGTGGTGCGAATCCGCACGACGGTCGTCGAGCGGCCGGTGACCCATCCCTGCGAATAGGCGAAGGGTTTGTCCAGCGCGGTCTTGAGCACGTAGGTATCGACGCTTTCGATTTTCAACATGAGAGACGTTCCTTGCAATGCATTCGATAAATGGCGGCAACTGTCGCAAGTGCGCAGCGCCATACGGCGGGTGTTGCTAGTCGACGAGTCTCGCGGCGTATCGGTCCATGGCTTGCAGCGCCGCGACGACCCGCTCGGGCGTGACCGGATAGGGCTCGTTGTGGATGATCTCGCCCGCGCGGCATGCGCGCTGCGCGACCATCATCAGCGCGGCCGTATCGTCGACATCGACGTTGATCGCAGCGAGCCGCGTGGGCAGGCCGATATCGCGGCAGAAGCGGAATATCCGCTTGCGCTCGTCGTCGGGGACCGCCCACAGAAAGAGCGACGCGAGCGTGCCCACGGCCACTTTTTCTCCGTGCAGCAACGCGTGCGCGGCGGGCAATTCGGCGAGTCCGTGATGAATGGCATGGGCGGCGGCGACCCCGCCGGACTCGAAGCCGATACCCGACAGCAGCACGGTGGCTTCCAGCGTGGCCTCTAAATCCGGGGTGACGAGGTGGGCGCGGCAGTCGTCGACCGCCTGTGCCGCGTGCGCGAGCAACGTGTCGAGGCACAGCTTTGCCGCAGCGAAGGCGAGGGCGGTTGCGCGTCCGCCGCAAAGGTTCGGCGCGTAGGCGCGATGGCACGCCTGCGCTTCGTACCAGGTGGAAAGCGCGTCGCCGATCCCCGCGATAAAGAAACGCACGGGAGCCTGCGCGACGATCCGCGAGTCGACGAGCACGAGGTCGGGATTGCGCCGGACGAAACGATCGCGCAGCACCCGGCCGTTTTCGTCGTAGATGACCGACAGCGCGGAGCAGGGCGCATCCGAAGCCGCGATCGTGGGCACGCACACGAAGGGCAGGCGCAGATCGTCGGCGGCCGCGCGGCCGACGTCGACCACCTTGCCGCCACCGAACGAGACGACCATCTGCGCGCCGGTCTCGCGAATCCATGCAGCGGTGTCGGCAATCGTGCGGTCCGTGCAGGCGGCTTCCAACGTTCGCACGTTGAGTTCGACGCGTTGTGCGTTGGTGTGCAGAGGATCGAGCATCGCACGCACCTTGTCGTCGACGAGGCAGGCAGCCGAAGTGCCGAATCGGGCCAGTTCGTCGTCGAGCGTGGCGAGCGCGCCGGCGCCCTGCACGTATCGAGAAGGGAAAACGCTGGTTCTCAGCATGAACGGAGGCTCACGGTCGTGGCGCAATGGGTCCGTCGATCAACCGACGACATAGCCGCCGTCGACGGCCAGCGTGGCGCCCGTGATGTAGCGCGAAGCGGGGGTCGAAAGAAAAACCGCTGCACCGACGAGATCGTCGGCTTCGCCCCAGCGCTTGAGCGCGGTACGGTCGGCGATTTTCGTTGCCGCGTGCGGTTCGCTCCAGAGGCCGTGTGTCATGGCGGTGCGGTGATAGCCCGGCGCGATCGCGTTCACGCGCACGCCGTCGCGCCCATGCCGGTGCGCCAGCGCGCGCGTCAGGCCGAGAATGCCGCTTTTGCTCGCGCAATAGGCGGGCACTTCCTCATCGGCGAGATAGCTGAGCATCGACGCGATATTGATGATCGTGCCGTGCGAGCGTTTCAGGAGCGGCATCATGGCCGTCGAAAGACGCATCGCGCTGATGAGATTGATATCCACGACATTCAGGAACGTCGCGTCCTCGTATTCCAGGCCAGGCCGCGAAATGCCCTGCGAATTGACTAGGATATCGAGGCGGTCGAAACGTTGCGCGAACGCGGCAATCGATTCCGGCGAGGTCACGTTCAGGCTGTCGAATTCGATCCGATCCGTCGCGTGTTCACGTTTGAGTTGTGCGATCTTGTCGGCCGAGCTGCCTGTCGCCGTGACGCGTGCGCCGAGACCGGCGAGCCCCTTGGCGATCTCCAGGCCGATTCCGCTCGTGCCTCCCGATACCAGCGCGGTCTTGCCGGCAAGCAGGTCGGGCGCGAAGCAGGAGAGAATATCGTTCATTGAATGGTTTCCAGTTTAGGCATCCTGATCATGTCGGGGCGATCAAGGAGGCGTCGAATAAGGAGGCGAACGGTTAGAGCGCGGGCATCAGCGCCGCATCGGCCGGGCTAATCAGGGTTGCGGCAGGCGCGCCCGGCAGCGTCTCGCCCATCATCAGCGCCACGCCGCGATCGGCAACGGCGTAAGTCGTGGCAACCGTATTGCCGCTGATGATGGTGGGCCACGACGACGTGTCGAACACGCGCAGGCCCGCGATGCCGCGCACGGTCATGTCGTTGCGCAAGACGGCCATCGGGTCGTTGTCCGCGCCCATGCGCGCCGTGCCCGCCGGGTGATAGACGGTCTTGACGGTGCGTCTGCAATGCTCGGCCAGCGCGTCGTCCGAAGCGGATGAAGTCTGGGTGACGGCCTGCTCGTCGGGCAGCACGATCCGGTCGACCATCGCGGCGAGCGGACCTTCGCGCATGATCTGCGCGGCGCGGCGCAGTCCTGCAATCGACAGCCGCAGATCGTCGGGGTGCTCCAGATAGTTCGGATAGACGATGGGCGTAGCGTTCGGATCGGACGTTTGCAGCGTGACGCGGCCTCGGCTCTTCGGGCGCATCACGCAACTGTTCAGCGTGAAGCCGTAGGTCGCTTTGGTCGACGTTACGTCGGGGTCGAGGTACACGGTCGGCAGGCAGAACATCTGGATCGAAGGTGCGCCGGATGCATCGTCGGGATTGAAGAAGGCACCGGCTTCCACGGCGTTCGACGCAACGGGTCCATTGCGGAACGCGAGATATTGCAGACCGTTGCGAATCTGGTTCCAGCCGCGGTCCTGGCCGAAATACCCTTGCTTGCCGTTGCAGAACGCCACGACCGGCACTTCATGATGATCCTGGAGATTCTCGCCGACGCCCGGCAGATCCGCGATCACCGGAATGTGCAGGCGCGAGAGTTCATTGGCCGGACCGATGCCGGAAAGCATCAACAGCTTGGGCGTCACGAGCGCGCCCGCCGTGAGCACGATCTGATCCGCGAACACCTGCTCGCGCTGCGTTCCACTCTGGATTTCGATGCCCTTCGCGTCGTTTCGCTCGATCAGAATCCGCGTGACCTGCGCGCCGGTGCGGATCGTCAGACGCGAATCGTTCATGACCGGCGCGAGGAACGCGTCGACGCCGCTGCACCGGCGGCCCTGAAACGTGGTGGTCTGGAAGAAGCCGGTCCCCATCTGCGTGCCGCTATTGAAGTCCGGGTTATACGGCAGACCGTTCTGCTGCGCCGCGAGCACGAACGCACGCGATACGTCGCTCAGATTGGCGCCATCGGATACCTTCAGCGGCCCGTTGACACCGTGCGCGGCATTGTTGAAGGTCGAGTTGCCTTCGAGCCGCATGAAATGCGGCAGCAATTGCCGATAGCGCCACGACTCGTCGCCCGTGATCGAGACCCAGTCGTCGTAGTCGCGCGCCTGGCCGCGAATGTAGACCATCGCGTTGACCGAACTGCCGCCGCCCAGCACCTTGCCCTGCGGGATCGACGGTTGCCGGTCGTTCAGGTGCGGATGCTGCGCGCTGCGGTGGAACGTCATGTAATCGTGATTCGACAGCAGTTTGACGAAACCCGCCGGCATGTGAATGAGCGGATTGCGATCGGGCGCGCCGGCTTCGACGAGCAGAACGCGCGCGCCATGATCGCGCACGATCCGGCCCGCCGTCAGGCATCCCGCCGCGCCCGCGCCGATGACGATGAAGTCGTAGTGTGTCGTTGCTTTAGCCATGAATAAAACCTTGGAACTGATCTGTGGTCCGTCCGCTGGCCCGGCGTGATGGCCATGCCAGCGGGCCGGGCGTTCAGCGGCGCGCTTGCCGCGCCATGCCCGCGAGAATCGCCGCGCCCGCAATCGCGAGGCCTTGAACGATGAGCTTGCCCGACTCGCCCGCGCCATACGCGTTGAGCACGTTGAACAGCAGTGTCAGCGCGAAGGCCGCGGCGCCGGGGCCGATGAGCCCGCCACGTCCGCCGCCGAACATGATGCCGCCCAGAATCACGCCGGCAATCGAATTCATCACCACATCCGCGCCGACGCTGGTCGTGCTCACGCCCACATAGCCCGAGAGCAGGAGGCCGCCGCCCGCAGCCAGCAGTCCGGCCGCGACGTGCGAGGCAATGAACACGCCTTCGACCGGCAGCCCGGAGAGCGCGGCTGCGGCCGGATTGCTGCCGACCGCCTTGAGCAGGCGGCCGAACACCATCAGCCGCAACGGGATGGCAAGCAGCACCAGCACGGCCAGCCAGAGCACGGTTGCGATCGGCACGATGCCGATCTTCGCGCTGCCGAGGATCTGCACGGCGTCGGGCACCGAGCCGGGGCTGCTTCCCGAACTCAGGAACAGCACCGTGCCCGTGAGGATCGACGCCATCGCCAGCGTGGCGATCACGGCGGACGCGCGGAACTGCGTGATCAGCAGGCCGTTTACGAGGCCGACCAGCGCGCCGATGGCGAGCGCGCTGGCGATCAGCATCGGGGCCGACATTTCGTTGAGCGGCGCCGACGTGATCACATAGTTGGTGAGGACGAAAACGCCGCCGATCGACAGGTCGATCGACCGGCAGCGCATCACGATCATCTGCGCGGCCACGGCGAGGCCGAGCGGCGCTGCTTGCCGCGCGATCACCATCTGAAACGGCCATTGCAGCAGCACGGGCCTGAAGAACAGACAGAACAGGAGCAGCGCGACGAGCACCACAATCGACGGCGGCACCACATTGACGAACTGGCGCACATTGAAGCGCGGTGCCGCGCGCAGCGTCAGGTTTCCGGTTTCGGAGGCGTGTTGAGCTGGCATGATTTAGATCCCGATTTCTTTGCGGCGACGCAGGCACACCGCGAACAGAAGCAGCGTCCCGTTGACGACGGAGAGCAGGAAGGGATTGATCTGAACGATATTCATCCCGTTGCCGACGATGCTGAGCAGCAGCGCGCCGAAGATCGTGCCGAGCGGGCCGCCGATGCCGCCGCTCAACTGCGTGCCGCCCAGCGCGACGGCCGCGACCGAATCGAGCCCGTACGACGCGCCGACCCACGGGTCGCCCGACGAAATGCGTCCGGCGAGGAAGATGCCCGCAATCGCTGCGAACAGCGCGCAGAGCACGTAAGCGGCGATGGTCGTGCGCGCGACGCTCACCCCCGCGAGCGCGGCGTTATCCGCGCCGCCGCCCACCGAGTAGAGATGCAGCCCGAAGCGCGAGCGATGCAGCAGCGACCACGCGATCCACGCCGCCAGCGCGACCCACACCACGGCGACCGGCACGCCCATCACCGAGTTGCCGACGGCGGCGGAAATCGGCGCCCAGATGCTGCCGCCGGGCGAAGGCTGGACGAGCAGCACGATGCCTTGCAGGATCGTGCCGGTCGACAGCGTCATGATGATCGGATGCACGCGAAAGCGCGTCACGCCGATGCCGTTCACGACGCCGACCAGCGCCGCGCTCAAGACGGTGAGCGCGATCGCGAGTGCGGGCGAGCCGGTCGTCGCGAGGATGCAGGTCGAGAGACTCATGACGACGCCGACCGAAAGATCGAGGCCGCCGGTCAGAATCGGCAGGGTCTGTCCGAGCGCGACGACCAGAAGAGGCGTTGCCTGAACGATCAGGTTGGCGAGATTCTGCGGCGTGCGGAAACTGCTGAACGACACGGCCAGCGCGGCCACGGCGACCAGCAACAGCAGCCCCGATACATATTGGCCGCCGCTACGGTCCGCGCGCCACGACGTGATGCGATTGATCATGCTGTGACTCCTGCGGGTTGGTCGGTCCGCGCGACGGCGGCCTGAAGGATGTCTTCTTCGGTCGCGTCTTTCGCGTCGATTTCCTTCACGATGCGATGGCCAGACACCACCAGCACGCGATCGGCCAGGCCGATTACTTCGGGCAGTTCGCGCGACGTGAAGAGTACCGATCCGCCGCGCGCGCAGAACGTGCGCAAGGCGTTGTAGATCTCCACCTTCGCCCCGACATCGACGCCGCGTGTCGGCTCCTCGATCAGCAGCACATCCGCGTCGATCGCGAGCCAGCGCCCCAGCATCACCTTTTGCTGATTGCCGCCCGACAGGTTCACGGCAGCGAGCGCGTGACTCGCGGCGCGAATCCTCAAGTCGTCGGAAAGGCGCTTGACGAGCGCCGTGAGCGGCCGCGCGAAGGCCCACGGCATCCGGCGCTGATGCACGCCGAGCGTGAGGTTGTCGCGAATCGGCTGATCGAGATACAGGCCTTCGCCTTTACGGTCCTCGGGCATGAAGGCGAAGCCGTTCGCCAGCGCGCGGCGGGCGCTCGCACGCGGACGGAAGCTCATCGAGGCGCCCGAGCGGCGCTGCAATTCCAGCTTGCCCGTGCAGCCTTTCACGACGCCGGCCAGCGCGCGAACGAGGTCGCGCTGGCCTTGTCCTTCGAGGCCGCCGAGCGCTACGATTTCGCCGCGCCGCACGGTGAAGTCCACGCCGGAGCGGCCCGGCGCCGTGCTCAGGCCGCTCACGCGCAGCGCAACGTCATGGCGTGTTTCGGCACGCGGCGGGTAAAGGTGCGCGACGTCGCGGCCCACCATCAGCGAAAGCAGGCGATCCGGGTTCAGGTCGGCGGTGGCGTACGAACCCACGAGCTTGCCGTCCTTGAGCACCGTCGCCGTATCGCACAGGTCGAAGATCTCGCGCATGCGGTGCGAAATGTAGAAGATGCACTTGCCCTGATCGCGCAGCTTCAGCAGGAGCGCTTCGAGGCGCTCGACGTCCTTCGTATTGAGCGCGGCGGTCGGTTCGTCGAAGATGAAAATATCGGCGTTGACCGCGAGACCCTTGGCGATTTCAACCGATTGCTGCTCCGCCACGGTCAGCGAACCGACCAGACGGCGCGGGTTGATCTGCAAGCCGATGTAGCCGAGCGCGGCCCGCGCCTCTTCTTCCATGCGCCGTCGATCCACGCTGTACAGCCCGCGCTTCGGTTCGCGGCCGAGGAACATCGTTTCCGCGACCGTGAGATTGGCGACCAGCGAAAACTCCTGAAACACGGTCGATATCCCCGCGTTCAGCGCATCGAGCGGCGACGAAAACTTCACCGGCTTGCCGCGCAGCAACACCTGACCCTCGGTCGGCGTGACCACGCCGGCGATGATTTTCATCAGCGTCGACTTGCCCGCGCCGTTTTCGCCGGTGACGGCGTGAATCGATCCGGCCCGCCCGGTAATGCCCACATTCACGAGCGACGGCACGCCGTCGTACAGCTTGGTGATGTGGGTCGCAGCGATTAACGTATCCATGCGAATGACTCCCGCGTGACTACTTCGAGCCGTAGAACTTTTTGAGGTCGGCGTCGGAGAGCGCGCTCGGCGCCCAGTAGTTGTCGTTCAGGTCAGGCCGGTAGAACTGCGCGAAATTCGCCTTGGTGATGGGCGCGGGGCGCAAGACATAGTGCTTGTGCAGCGATTCGCCGCTGAGCAGCGCGACGGCGGCGCGAATACCCGCCGCGCCCTGCTCGGACGGGAAGACGGCGGCCGTGGCGTTTGCGCCGCTGTCCTTCCATGCGCGCATGAAGCCGTTATTGCCTTCGCCGGTGATGGGCGGGACGGGCTTGCCGAACTCCTTGAAGACTTCGATGCACGCGCGGCTCATGTCGCCGCCCGAGGACCAGATCCCATCTGGATTAGGATTACTGAGCATCAAGGACTCGCAAACCTGCTTGCCCTTGTTGTAAGACCAGTCTCCGTATTGTTCGGAGGCGATCTTGATGTTCGAACCGGCGAGCGCCTTGCGCAGGCCGTCGTAACGCATGGTGTCGGCGGCAATGCCCGCCTGGCCGCGCAGCACCCAGATATTGCCCTTGCCATGCAGCGTATCGACGAGGAACTTGCCGCCGACCTCGCCGAAGTACAGCGCTTCGCCCTGAATCTCCGTGGTGTAAGCGTCGGTTTCGACTTCCGTCGAATGCACGATCACGGGAATGCCTGCCGCGACGGCCTTCTTGATGACGGGCGTCAGCGCCGTATAGGAAACGGGCGCGACGATGATCGCATCGACCTTCTGCGCGATCATGTCCTCGATATCGGCGATCTGCTTGGCGGGTTTGGAATTGGCGTCGGCGAAAATGAGCTTGCCGATTTCCTTGTGTTTCGCGGCTTCCGCGTCGGTCTCGTGGACCATCTGCGTCATCCAGGTGTTGCCGAAACCCCAGATGCTGAAGCCGATGCGCCAGGGCGGCGCTTTCTTGAACTGGTTCGGCGCGGTCACCGGATTGTTGCCTTCGCGCACAATGGCGCCGGGCATCAATACCGGCTCGGCTGCGTGAGCTGCGACGCCCGCGAGGGCGAGCGCGGCCGCGACAATGGCTTGGCCGAACAAGGCTTTGCGTTGCTTCATGAGTGTCTCTCTCCAGGTTGTCCTGCGTCTTATGTCTTGTGTGCGCTGCTTGGCAGCGTCATTCGTGTAGTGTAATATGTCACATGTTAGATGTTGATGTCAACGACATCTGCGACGGCTCGTCGCACTCGAATCGAAAGGAGCAGTGCAAATGAATCGCGTGTTTACGCCTATCACGCATACCCATCTGACCGATCAGGTGTACGACGCGGTGCGGGCCCGCATCCTGAGCCGCGCCATCAAGATCGATGAGCAGATCAACGTGGAAGAAGTGGCCGCCGAGTTGCAGGTCAGCCGCACGCCGGTGGTCGACGCCATCAAGCGGCTGGCGACCGACGGTCTGGTCGAGGTGAGGGCGCGGCGCGGCACGTTCGTCAAAGGCATCACCGAGCAGGATGCGAACGAGATCTTTCAGGTTCGCGAAGCGCTCGAACTGTTCGCGGCGTACCAGGTGATCCACAGCCCGGAAAGCGAGGCGGTGACGGCGCGCATGCAGTCGCTGATCGAGGAGATGAGCGGTTTCATGTCCAACGACGAGTTCCGCGACTACACCGCGTTTTCCATCGCCGACGCCGGTTTCCATAACGCGTTGATCGATGCCTGCGCGAACCAGCGCCTGAAAACCAGCTACGAAAATCTCAACATCTATATGCACATCATGCGCAGCCATTTTTATCGGCCGCTCGTGCCGCCCCGGCGCGTGCATACGGAGCACCTCGCGATTCTCGAAGCCGTCGTGGCGAAAGACGACGCGGCGGCGGCGCGCGCCATTCGTCAGCACCTGGCTTCGACGCGCGAAAAGATGATCAACAACATTCGCAATAGCGGCGGCGTGTTGTAGGCGGCAGCACGCCTGTCCCGCGCACCGGCCAGAAGAAGCCGGGCAGCGGGCCTGCCGGTTCGCCGGAAAGCAAACAATCATGGAGACAAACGTGAACAAGGACGCGGGCAGTACGTCCCTGCTGGCGGTGGGCACTTACACCTTGCCCATGCCGCATGTGGAGGGCAAGGGCGAAGGCATTTATCTGCTGAACTTCGACGCGACGACCGGCCGGTTGAGCGAACTCGCGGTGCAGCGGGCGGCGAATCCGTCGTATCTCACGCAATCGAAGGATGGCCGCCGCCTCTATGCGGTTCGCGAAGTGAACGCCGAAGACGGCCCCGGCGTGAGCACCTATGAAGTCGACGCTGGTGGCGGCTCGCTCAAGTTGCTGGGCGATCTGGCGACGCCGGGAGCGTGGCCGTGTCATGTGGCCGTGGACGAGGAACTGGCCCTGCTGCTCGCATCGAACTATTTGAGCGGCGAAGTGCTCGCCTACGCGCTCGATGCGAGCGGCGCACCGGCGGGCGAGCCAGTCATGCTCGAACGTGACGGTAGCGGTCCGAACGCCGCGCGTCAGGAAGCGCCCCATGCGCATTGCGCGGTGGTCAGTCCCGACCGTCGCCATGTGTATCTGGCCGATCTCGGCGTCGACGGCGTCGTGCGCCATCCGCTGGACGGGGGCACGGTCATGAAGACGCCGGACCATCTTCTCAAGGCAGCGCCCGGCGCCGGTCCGCGCCATCTCGTGTTCACCGCTTCGGGCAGCCATCTGCTCGCCAACTACGAACTCGCGTCGACGGTGCGCATGTACCGGCTCGTCGGCAACACGGCGGAACTCGTCTGCGAAATTTCCAGCCTGCCCGAAGATTTCAGCGGCGAAAGCGGTGCTGGCGGCATGCGGCTGCATCCGTCGGGCAAGTTCGTCTATGTCGGCAATCGCGGGCATGACTCGATCTTTGGCGCGCGCATCGACGAAGCCGCGGGCACGCTCACGCCGATCGGCACCTGGAGTCTGGGCGGACGCACGCCGCGGGATCTGGCGATCTCACCCGACGGAAAGCACCTACTGGCCGCCGCGCAGGACGATGGTTTCATCCGCGTGTTTTCTATCGACGCGCAGTCGGGCGCATTGACCGACACCGGCTACACCTATCCGATTCCCACCGCAGTGTGCCTCGAATTTATCCAGGGAGAATGACACCGTGAATCAAACTCTGCCCCGCAAGATCATGGTTACGGGCGCTGGCGGCAACCTCGGCCAGAAAGTGGTCGAAGCGCTCACGCGCGCCGAGTGGTGTGAGCAGGTCATCGGCATCGATCGCAGCGGCGACTATTCGAAGTTCTCGGCAGAAGCGCGCAAGCGCCTGCGGCTGGTTCGCGGCGACCTCACGCAACGCGCCGGTGAATGGACTGAGGCGATGGACGAGGTGGATGCGGTCATTCACTTTGCCGCCTTGAATCCCGTGCCGGATTCGTCGTGGCTCGACTCTCTGGGGTCGTACGACATGACGCGCAATCTGTTGATGGAATGCGTGCGCGCAGGCGTTAGCCGCTTCGTGTTCGCTTCGTCGAATCATACGATGGGCGCGTACAAGGACATGCCGCTCGCCGAACAGATGGGACCGGGGCGCTTGACCACCCAGATCGCCACGGCGCCCGGCACACGATGGCACGACGGCAAGCGCGAACTGCATTCGCTGGCGTATGGCACCGCAAAAGTCATGGGCGAAAAACTTTGCGCCTCCATTGCTGAGTTGTCCGAAGGACGTTTGAGCACGGTGTCGATACGAGTGGGCTGGGCGCTGACCGGCGATAACAATGCGCGCGACATCACGCATTCGGGCTCACCGGCTTCGACGTCGGATACGACCGAGCTGGACGAGTCCGCGCGCCGCACGCTGCGGTGGTTCCGCAACATGTGGCTGTCCAATCGCGATCTCGACCAGTTGTTCATTCGCTCGGTGCTTGCGCCGAGCAACGAATGGCCGGCACCGGCGATCATCGTCAACGGTGTGTCGAATAACGCGGGCATGGATTGGGATTTGAGCGATGCCATCCGCTATCTCGGCTATCAGCCCGAAGACGACGCTTACCTGCATGTCGAGCGCACATGACGGAATCGCGTGCCCATGACCATCTCCAATATTGAGGATCTGCGTCGGCAGGCGCGGCGCAAGTTGCCTCGCATGTTCTTCGACTATATCGATGGCGGCGCGTTTTCCGAGCGCACGCTGGCGAGCAACACCGAGGACTTCGACGCGTGGACGCTGGAGCAACGCGTGCTCGTCGATCTCTCGAAGCGCGATCTGTCGAGCGAATTCCTCGGCGCGCGTTACTCAATGCCCGCGATGCTCGCACCGGTAGGGTTCGCGGGATCGTTCTGGCCCAACGGCGAGGTCCAGGCGGCGAGGGCGGCGACGCAAGCCGATATCCCGATGTGCCTCTCGACTTTTTCGATCAACTCGATCGAGGAGGTCGGCGCGGTCATGCCGCGCGGCCTCGCGATGCAGCTATATGTATTCAAGGATCGCGAGCTGGCTTCCGAAATCGTCCAGCGCGCGTGGAAGGTGGGCGTGACCACGCTGTTCCTGACGGCCGACACCAACGTTTCTTCCGTGCGGGAACGCGATACGCGCAACGGGTTTCGAACGGCTTCGTCGCTGAAACTCGGTGCCTTGCTGGATCTGCTGTCGCGGCCCGCGTGGTGCCTGCGCATGGGGTTGAACGGCCGGTTGATGCTCGGCAATGTGAAGGGCAAGGCCGGTGTGCCGCACAGCTTGATGGCGCAGGCCGCATATTTATCTGGCAACGTGGACCCGAGCATGAACTGGGCCGATCTCGCGTGGCTGCGCGAGCAATGGCCGGGCAAGCTGGTCGTCAAGGGTGTGCTGTCCGTCGACGATGCGGGACGGGCGCTCGATGGCGGCGCGGACGGTGTTTGCGTGTCCAATCACGGCGGGCGTCAACTCGACGGCGCGCGTTCGTCGATTTCCGTGCTGCCCGAAATCGCGCGGTTTATCGGCGGCCGCGCGGAGGTGTTGCTCGACAGCGGGATTCGGCGCGGTAGTCATATCGTCAAGGCAATCGGTCTGGGCGCGGACGCCGTGCTGCTCGGGCGCGCCTATGCCTATGGACTCGGCGCGGCCGGGCGCAAGGGCGTGAGCCAGGCGATCGAATTGCTTCGCACGGAAACGGAATTGACGCTCGCGCTGATGGGCATGCGCTCGATCGACGAATTGCGCGCGAATCGCGACGCGGTGCGCCATCGCTGTCATCAGGTTGAGCAAGCTCGCGCCGTTGCCGTCGGCGAGCTGCTCGACGCTGCGATCCGCACGCCAGGTATATCGACTGTCAACCATTGAACGTCCCCGATAAAAACATCACGGAGAACTACCATGTCGGAAATCATCGAGAAGTATTCCCCCATGACGCCGTACCAGCTGCCGTTTCCCAAGGAGGCCCAGCAGGAAATCGTCGTGCCGTTCGCCATTCCCGACGACGAGCGCGTTTGGGTGCCGCAGGCTGAGAATGTCTCGTTTCGTCCTCTCTGCCTGAACGCATCGCAGGGTTACTGGATGAATCTGCTGCGCGTGCGCAAGTCGGGCGTGCTGAGCCGTCATCGCCATCCGCAGAGCGTTCACGGCATGGTGCT
The DNA here is from genome assembly GCF_905220285.1 of Paraburkholderia sp. J94. Lineage (NCBI taxonomy): Bacteria > Pseudomonadati > Pseudomonadota > Betaproteobacteria > Burkholderiales > Burkholderiaceae > Paraburkholderia > Paraburkholderia sp. J94. The sequence continues at coordinate 602,262 of NZ_CAJMZH010000001.1, forward strand.
GAAGGGGCGCTGGAAGTATCTGGAGCATGACTGGACCGCCACCGAAGGCAGCTACGTCTACGAGCCGCCGGGGGAAACCCACACACTTTACGTGCCGGATGACGTGGAGGAGATGATTACCTATTTTCAGGTGAACGGCGTGATGTTCTATTGCGATCCGTACGGCAACTACACCGGTTACGAAGACGTTTTCACCAAGATCGATATGTGCAGAAAACACTATGCGTCGGTCGGACTGGGTGAAGACTACGTCGATCAATTCATTCGCTAATCAGGTTCATTCAACCGTTGCCGTTCAATTTTATGCAAATCGTGTAGTAGTGCACATGAAGACAATTTGAAACAGCAATCCCCTAAATCTGGAACTGACATGACGTTCAAAGAAGGACTCCTCGAAGGGAAAGTCGCGCTGGTGACAGGCGGTCGTACGGGCATTGGCGCGGCAATTGCCAATGGTTTGTCGCAGCTCGGCGCAAAGGTCGTCGCGGCAGGCTTGCCGCCGCCGGCCGATACGCCCGACGCGCTCGCCGGTACGGTGGAACAGGTCGCGCTGGACGTGTGTTCGACCGACGAAGTGAATGCGGTGCTTGGCCGGTTCGAACGCCTGGACATCGTGGTGAATTGCGCCGGTGTGATCCGGCGCGGCGACGAGCACAAGGTCGAAGTGTTCGAAAAGGTTCTCGACATCAATCTGAACGGCACCATGCGCGTGTGCGCGGGCGCACGCGCGCTGTTGAAGCAATCGTCGGGCTGCATCGTCAACACGGCTTCGATGCTGAGTTTCTTTGGCGGCGGACTGGTGCCTGCCTATAGCGCGAGCAAGGGCGCGGTCGCGCAATTGACCAAGTCGCTGGCGATTGCCTACGCAGCCGATGGCATTCGCGTCAACGCCGTCGCGCCGGGCTGGATCGCGACGCCGCTGACCCAGACGCTTCAGAACGACGATGACCGCTCGCAGGCGATTCTCGGCAGAACGCCGCTTGGCCGCTGGGGTTCGCCGGAAGAAGTGGCGCAAGTCGCGCTGTTTCTGTGTACGCCCGCCGCGTCGTTCATGACGGCGGCGATCGTGGCCGTCGACGGCGGTTACCTCGCGGCATAGCCTCAATGCAGCGGTGGCGCGCGACAGAAAGCGCGCGCACCGTGCATTGTCAACGCGCCCCGTGCACGTCGGCGCCTGTGATCCGCGGCGTGATGCGAAGTGTCCGGGGCAGGGATTCCTGTAGCAGGAAACATGCATGGACATTCAATTCACCGAAACGCCCGCGCTGATAGGGCTCGATTGGGGCACGTCATCACTGCGCGCCTATCTGTTCGACGCCACAGGAGGCGTGCTCGACTCCCGGCATTCAGCCAGCGGCATCATGCATTTGCCGAAGCCGCGCGAGTCCGGCGGCTTCGACGAAGTGTTCGAATCGTTATGCGGCGACTGGCTGAATGCGCACGCTGTGCCGGTGATCGCCGCCGGCATGGTCGGCAGCGCACAAGGCTGGGCCGAGGCGCCTTATGTCGCAGCGCCCGCGAACTGCGGACCGCTGATCGGCGCGTTAAAAACGGTCTGTTCGTCGCGCGGCGCGGCGATCCATATCGTGCCGGGCATCATCGAACATGGCGCGTTCCCCAACGTGATGCGCGGCGAGGAAACGCAAATCTTCGGCGCGCTGGCGGCGCAGCCCGAACTCGGCGCTGGCGGCAAGACGCTGATCGGCTTGCCAGGCACGCACGCGAAATGGGCGTTCGTGGTCGACGGACATATCGAACGCTTCCTCACGTTCATGACCGGCGAAGTGTTCGCCGTGCTGCGCGACTACACCATTCTTGGCCGCACGATGCATCCGTGCGCCGGCAGCGACGACGAAGCGTTCCTGCGTGGTGTCGATATGGCCGTGCATTGTGGTGCGACCGGCGTGCTTTCTACCATCTTCAGTACGCGCACGCTCGGGCTCACCGGCGAACTGCGGCCGGAACAGCAATCGGATTATCTATCGGGCTTGTTGATCGGCCACGAACTCGCGGGACTGTCGAATCATCTGGCAGGCGAGGACTCGACTCTGGACGACTGGAAACTCGGCCTGATCGGCGGGGCGGACCTGTGTGAACGGTATCGCACGGCGCTCGATCGAATCGGCGCTGCCGAGGCGCGCATCCTTCACGGAACAACGGAGCACGGACTCTTCCATATCGCACGCGACGCCGGGCTGCTGCCAGCGATCGCACGCGCCCACTGAATCCCTGAATGAACAATCCGACCATGAATTTCGAATCCGATGATTCGCCGCGTCTGGCGATCCGCTCGCAACTGAATGTGGCGCTGAACGCCTGTCCGTTGATCGCCATTTTGCGTGGCATTACGGTGCAGGATGCCGCTGCTCACGCAAGCGTGTTATACGAAGCGGGATTCCGCATCATCGAGGTGCCGCTCAATTCGCCACGCCCGATAGACAGCATTCACGCGATCCGGCAAGCGTTGCCCGCCGACGCCATCGTGGGCGCGGGTACGGTTCTGCGTCCGCACGAAGTGCGCGACGTACAGGCGGGCGGCGGTCAATTGATCGTCATGCCGCATGGCGATCCGGCGGTGATTGAGACCGCGCGCGAGTGCGGTCTCGCGACGGCGCCGGGTGTGGCCACGCCGACCGAAGCCTTCGCCGCGCTGAATTGCGGCGCGGATGTGCTTAAGCTGTTTCCGTTCGAGCAGTTGGGCCCGCGCGTGCTCAAGGCGTGGCGCAGCGTCATGCCTGCGGATACGGTGTTGATTCCCGTGGGCGGCGTGCAGCCCGCCGATATCGTGTCTTTGACGGCGGCGGGCGCGAATGGCTTTGGGTTGGGATCCGGGCTGTATAAGCCGGGGCAGAGCGTCGGCGTAACGAGAGAGAATGCGCAGAAATACCGTCACGCCATCCAGCCTGCTTAACGTTTGAACGCGCCGCGGCGCGTTCTGCACATTGCCGTGGTTGCGTGGGCGGCATCGGTATTGAACGCCGCGTCACGCAACATGTCGATTGGAGAGATGTTCAGCGACGCTTGTCGGTCACCTGGCTGAGCATGACCGCGCCGACAATCAGGCCGCCGCGCACTACATACTGCCAGTACTCCGAAACATTCAGCAGCGTCATGCCATTGCCGATCACGCCAAGAAACAGCACGCCGACAAAGGTGCCCCAGATGCGCCCTTTGCCGCCGAACAGACTGGTTCCGCCGATGATGGTCGCGGCGATCACGTCGAGTTCCATGCCCGTGGCGGTCGTGCCGGTGCCCGAGCCAATCTGCGAGGCGATCAGAATGCCGCTCACCGCGGCGAGACTGCCGGTCAGCACCAGTGTGGCGGTCTTGATCCACGACACCTTGATGCCCGAGAGGCGCGCTGCCTCAGGATTGCCGCCGACTGCATAGACGGCGCGGCCGAACGTGGTGTAATTCATCACGAAGTGCATGATGAGCACCACCGCCACGAAGACGAAGGCCGGAAAGGGCAGGCCAAACAAGGCGCCGTTGCCGACAAAATCGAACCAGCCCGGAAACGTCGCCAGCGGGTAGCCGCCCGTGATCAGATTGGCGGCGCCGCGCAGCGCGGTGAACAACCCGAGCGTCGTGATGAAGGTCGGCACATTGAACACCGCCTTCATCGCGCCGCTGAACGCGCCGCAAGCCATGCCGCAGACGATTGCGGCGCACGCGCCGAGCACGACCGCCGCAACGCTCCCGACCAGCGGCGTGCAGACGCCCACCACCCACGCGAGAATGCAGCCTGCCAGCGCCATGCCTGAGCCGACCGAAAGATCGATTTCGGCGCAGATGATCACGGCGGTCATGCCGCAGGCGACGATGCCGAGCATGGAGATCGCCCGCATCACATTGAGCAGGTTGGACAGCGTGGAAAAGCCCGGCGCGTAGATCGTGAGCATGACGGCCACGAGAATCAGCACGACCTCGAGCATGTAGCGATAGAGCAGCCCGTCCGTGGACTGCCGCGTTCTCGCGGGCGACGTCGTGCTCGTCAAGGTGCTTTCTTTGGCGTTCATTGCACGCCCTCCATCATGATTTGGTAAAGATCGTCGAGTGCGATTGTTTGCGGGTCGACCTCGGCCACGAGCCGCCCGTGATGCATGACGAGGATGCGATCGCAAACCTCGAGCAATTCCTCGGGCTCGCTCGACACCACGATCGCGCTCATGCCGTGCAAGGTTTTTTCGCGGATGATGCTGAAGATCTGCTCCTTCGCCTGGATGTCGATGCCACGGCTCGGTTCATCGAAGAACATCACGCGCGGATCCGTGTTGAACCAGTTGCCCAGCACGACCTTTTGCTGGTTGCCGCCCGACATCGACGACACCGGCAGTTGCGCGTCCTGCGCCTTGATGGCCATTTCGGCAATCTGCCGGCGGACCGGCTCCGCTTCCATCCGGCTGTTGACGAAGCCGAAGCGCGACAAGCGTGCCAGACCGGCCAGACACAGATTCGCGTGAATGGAGTGCGTCTGGACGAGTGCGTGCTCCTTGCGGTTCTCCGGCGTGTAGCCCAGGCCGCGCTTTTTCATGGCGGCGGGCGAGGGGGTGTCGACGGTTTCGCCGTGCAGTTCGATCGTGCCGCCATCGAGCGGGTCCGCGCCGAAGATCGAACGGAGCAGTTCGGTGCGTCCCGCGCCGAGCATGCCCGCGATGCCCAGCACTTCACCGCGCCGCAAATCGAAATGGATGTTCTCGAATACGCCTTTGCGATGCAGGTTCCGAACCGAGAGCGCGGGCCGATCCGCGCCGAGCTGACGCGGCTGGACGCGCGCCGGCATGTGATGCTCGCCGAACATGGCGCGCACGACTTCCCTCGGGCTCGTCTGCGCGATCGGCAGCGAACTGATGTGGTCGCCGTCGCGCAGCACCGTGCAGGTATCGGCAATATCGAAGATCTCGTTCATGCGGTGCGTGATGTACAGCATCGTCACGCCGTGCGCGCGCAGGCGGCGCACCAGCATGAAGAGGCGCTCGACTTCGCGATGACTGAGCGCCGAGGTCGGCTCGTCGAGCAGCAGCACGGCGGGCGAGGTCGCGTAAGCCTTGACGATCTCGACCATCTGCTGCTGACCGACCGGCAGCTTCGACACCAGCACGTCCGGCGGGATCTCCAGCCCGGTGCTTTCGAGCATGCGGACCGCGTCCTCGCGCAGCTGTTTCCAGTCGATGCCGCGCACGAGCCCTGTGCGCGTAATCGGCAAGCGTCCGAGGAAAATGTTTTCGGCGACCGAGAGCGTGGGCACGAGCGACAACTCCTGGTGCACCATGCGGATGCCGGCGTCGAACGCATCGGACGGGTGATGGAAGTCGCACGCTTCGCCGTTGATGAGGAGCTTGCCCGCATCCGCGCGAATCGAACCGGCCAGGATCTTCAGCAGCGTCGACTTGCCCGAGCCGTTCTTGCCCATCAGCGCGTGAATTTGCCCGGGCTCGAACGTGTGCGTGAAGGGCCTGAGCGCGACGTTGGCGCCAAAGCTGCGGGACAAGCCGCGCGCTTCGATGCGCGCGGTCGTCGGATAGCGTGCTCGTTCGTCGGAGCCCGGCGCGAGCGCGGCAGGCGTATCAGCCGGGATTTCAATTGACATTTTTGAGGCTCGCGGCGTAATTGGCGAGCGTCTTGGGATCGTCGCGGCTCAGCGGCACGGCGGGCACCTCGATGACCTTGTCCACCGGCTGCCCCTTGACGGCCTTGAGCGCCGCCTTCACCGCTTCGCGGCCGATCAGCGTGGGCTGCGCGGCGGTGGTGGCCACCAGCACGTCGTCGTTATCCTGAAGAAAGCTCGTCAACTGCTCGGAGCCGTCGGTGCCGAAGACGAAGACTTTGCCCTGCTTGTTCATGCGCCGCACGGCCTGGACCGCGCCCACGGTGCCGCCTTCGTTGGCGGCGTAGATGACATTGATGTTGGGGTTGGCCGTGAGCATGTCGCTGACCACGCTCACGGCTTTTTCCGCGAGCCACGCATCCTGCTCCGCGACCACATTGAGCTTGCCGCCCTTGCGCGCTTCGGTGAGGAAGCCTTGCGTGCGCGCGTTGCTCAACTCCGGCAGTTGCGCCTTGAAGCCGATCAGTCCAACCGTGGCGGAGCCGCCGAGTTTCTCCTTGATGAAGCGAGCGGCGGCCTTGCCGGTTCCGCCGCCCATGTTCGCGCCGGATGAACCGACGCGCGCGACCGGAAAGTCGGCCTTGATATCGGTGGTCCACGTGACGATCTGTACGCCTTTGTCGTGCGCCCGCTTGAGTGCGGGAATCGACGCCTGATCGCTGAGCGGCGCAATGACGATGGCCTTCACGCCGCGCGCCACGTAGGTGTCGATCAGGCTGGCTTCCTTTTCGGCCTTGTTGTCGGAGTTGCCGTCGAGCAGGGTGACGTTTTCCGCCTTGGCTTCGTCGCTCATGCCGCGAGCGACGCTGCGCATGAACATGTCCTGTTGAAAGACGATACCGGCAATGGAAGTGCCGTCCGCGGCGTGGGCCACGCCAGCATTGAAGGCGAAGAGGGCCGCGGTCGCGAGCAGGGGCAGGTTACGTAGTTTCATCATCGACGTCCTTGATCGTTGGAGAGTTTTCTTGAACGAAGCAACGGGCTGTTCAGGTAGCGGAGATCTGGATGGAGGCGTTCAACGCGTCTTCTTGCACGGCGATGATCGGCTGGCGCACGAACCGGTGATAGATGCCGGCGCCCAGCACGGAAACGAATGCCGATATGACGAACACCGACGCGAACGACCCTGTGGCATCCACGATCACGCCCGCGACGAGCGGCGAAACCGTCGCGCCGAGAAAGCCGCCGAAATTCTGCACCGCGCCGACCGAAGCAACCGTCGACGGCGCAGTGACTTCGGCAGGCAGCGACCACGCATGCGCAACCACCGCGCCGTTGAAGCCGAGCGCGAACGCCATCAGCAGAACGGCGAACGTCAGGCCTTGCGTCGCGCCGAGGAAGCTGTTGAGCGGCAGCAGCGCCAGCACGACCGCCTGCAGCAGCAGGGCGCCTACGAGCGTGACTTTCTTGGCGCGCAGGGTGCTCCAGCCGGGTCGTGCGGCGAGCTTGCCTGAGAGGACTCCGCTGGCGAGGTCGCCGATGATGGCGCCGATCCACGGCACGCTGGCGATCAGGCCGAGCGATGCGAATTTCACGCCGAACTGCTTGATAATGAAAAGCGGAATGAAGACCAGGAAGGTCTGGTAGACCCACATGTTGCAGAAGAAGCCGGCCATCATGCCCCACATGCTGCGGCGCTTGAACAGCGTGAACCACGGTACGCGTGATTCCGTCCCGGATAATGATTCGTGATCCTGATCGATCCATTGGCGTTCCTCGTCGCCCAGATGCGGACAGCGATCCACGTCGCGGAAACTCGCCAGGAAGACGACGGCGACGACAATGCCGGCGGCGCCCGCAAAGTAAAACATCGTGCGCCAGCCGAGTTCCGCCACGACCCACACGAGCGCAAACGTCAGAAAGGCGGGGCCGACTTTCAGCGCCGCGTCCCAGCTTGCGTTGGCGATGCCTTGCTCGCGGCGCGGAAACCATTGCGTCACGATCTTGTTGGTGGACGGCAAGGAGGGCGCTTCGGCGATGCCAAGTGCCGCGCGGGCGCAGACGAACGCGCCGAGCGAATTCGAAATCCCCATGGCGGCGGTCGCCGCACTCCAGACCGTGACCGAAATGCCCAGCAGCCAGCGCGGCCCGAAGCGATCGACGAACCAGCCCGCGGGCAATTGGCCGAACGCATAAAAGAGCGAAAACGCGCTGCCCAGCAGGCCGATTTCGGTCGCGGTGATGCCGAGATCGGCCTGCATGGCAGGCGCGGCGATCGACAAGGCGAGGCGGTCGATGTTGTTCACCAGCGCGAGCAGGCACAGCAGGGCGAGGACGTACCAGCGGCGTCGGCCTCGCGGTTTGGGTAGCGCGCGCATCGGCGCGCCTTTGAGATTGGTATGCATACGGTGTCTCCTTCTTGTCTCCCAGCCTGCAGGCGCGCGGACTAGATGCGTCCGAACTTCGCGAGCAGGTCCTGGAAGGTCTTGCCTTCCAGGATGAGTTCGCGCATTTGCGCTTCGTTGCGCGCGATCGTTGCGGCGCGTTCGTGAACCTCGGCCATCTGCGCGACTGGCACCACCGCCACGCCGATTTCGTCGGCGACCACGAGGTCGCCCGGGTTGACGATCACGCCGCCGCACGAGACGGGAACGTTGACCTTAAGCGGCTCGCGGCGTCCCGAGAGTGCCGTGTGCGCCTGGCGCGGGCCGACGGCCTTCGAGGAGATCGGGAAGTCGAGGAAGCGCGCTTCGTCGGTGTCGCGGCAGCTTCCGTCGATCACGGCACCGACGATGCCCGCGTTCTTCGCGAGCCCCGTCATGAGGCCGCCCCAGATCGACGTTTCGGCTTCGCCGAATGCGTCGATCACGACGACGTCGCCGGGACGCGCGACCGTGAAGATTTCGAGGCAGTCGACGATGTCGCCCGCCGTCAACTGAACCGTCAGGGCGGGGCCGATGATCTTGTGATCGGCCGCGCGCGGCTTGATGTCGTGGCGCATGGTACCGTTGCGCTCGAGCGCGTCGGATACCACACAGGAAAGCGACATGACGTCGGCCATGGCGACGAATCGCGCGATCAGGTCGGCGTTCAACTCGGGACGCGGGTTGATGATGATGCTCATTTCTGTTCCTGAAGTAGTACTAAAAGATCAGTTGCGATAAGGCACCGCGTTAGGCGGCACCTGTCCCAGCAGCACGGCACGCACGTTTTCGGCGGCGACGCGGCGAGCCTCGTGCAGCGCATCTTCCGAAACATAGGCGACATGCGGCGTGATGATGCAGTTGTCGAGCGCGAACAGCGGGTTGTCGCCCGGCGACCAGTCGGTTTGCTTGGCGGGTTCTTCCTCGGTGTCGTCGAGCGCCGCCGCGGCGAGCCGGCCGCTGATGAGCGCGCGATGCAGCGCCGCGTTGTCGACGATCTTGCCGCGCGCGCAATTGACCAGCAGCGCGCCGGGCTTCATCCGTTCGATGGCTGCTTCGTCGATCAGGTGATGCGTCTCGGGCGTGTACGGGCACATCACGTCGACGAGATCGGCGTGACGAAGCAGTTCGTCGAGGTCGACCTTGCGCACGCCGTGGGATTGCATCACGCCAGCCGAAACATACGGGTCGTACGCGAGCAGCTCCAGCCCGAACGGCTTGAGTTTGCGCGCCATGTTCTGCGCGATGCGCCCGAAGCCGACAAGGCCGAACACGCTGCCGCGCAACCGCCGGATAGGCCGGTTCCAGGCCGACCAGTGCCAGGTTCCGCGCCGCGTGGCGTCGGCGTAGGTGGGAATCGAGCGCAGCAGCGTGAGGGCCATGCTGATGGAATGATCCGCCACCTCTTCGAGACAATAGTCCGGCACGTTGGTGACGACGATGCCCGCCGCGTGGGCCGCCTTGACATCGAGGATGTCGAGGCCGATGCCGTAGCGTGCGATGACCTTGCATTGCTCGAGCGAGCCGATCGTATCGGCGGAAATCCTGGCGTATTGCTGCATCAGTGCATCGGCGTCGCGTGCGGTTTCTGCGAGATGCGCACCCGAGCGGTCCTGTAACCCGATAACCTGCGCCCCGATGGGAGCCAGCACGGATTCCTCGATGGCGAGGTCGGGGTAATCGTGGTCGGTGACGTACACCTTGTACACGTTGATGTCCTCCTTCAGGTTTGACGTGTGTGCCGCAATCTAATGTGTTGCGTAATACGCAACACGGATGTATATTTCGCAACACAGGCTCGACGTTACCCTTCGCAGGTCGTCGGGGCAACCAAGGGAAAACGCGTAGGCATGCGTGCGCCGCGTCGATTTTTCCGCGACGGCTGGGCGTCCAGCCGCGATAGAGAGAGGAGAAAAGCCGTGTCACAAAGCATCGAACGCGCGATCGACGTGCTGATTTTGCTGGGCGACGGACCACAAACGCCGGCGGAGGTCGCGCGTCGGCTCGACGTTCATCGTTCGACCGCGCTGCGCATCATGGAGGTGTTGCAGGCGCAACGGCTGCTGCGCAAGCTCGCGGACGGGCGTTATGGTGTCGGGCCTGGCATCGTGTCTCTGGCGCATCGCGCGCAGGACCAGTTCAATCTCGCGCAGCTTGCGCATCCGCATCTCGTTGCCTTGAGCGAGTTGCGCGATCAGACCGTGCATCTTGCCGAGTTGCAGCACGACACGATCGTCTATATCGACAAGATCGAGCCCAAGCGGTCCATTCGCCTGACGTCGCGCATCGGTCAGGCGGTCTGTCTGCATACGGCGAGTGTCGCGAAATGTATTCTCGCGTCTCTGCCCGATGGCGCGAGAGCGGCGCTTTTCGAGAATTATGTGTTCGAGAAGCACTCGCCGACGAGCCTGGTTTCCTATGAGGCGCTGGAGCGTGAACTCCGGGCAGTGCGCGAGCGCGGCTGGGCGACCGACGACGGCGAGCGCGAGGATTACGTGACGAGTATCGGAGCGCCCATTCGCGACGTGAGCGGACAGGTCGTGGCAGCGGTGTCGGTCATCGAACTCAAGGCGATCCACGATCTTGAGGCGATGCAGAACCTCATGCTGGAGCCGTTACTGGAAACGGCGAATGCGATATCGCGCGATCTTGGGTGGAATAGTTAGCACCGAGGGTAATCTACGGTCGTTCTAATCCGATTGACGACGAGTAGGCGAGATAATTCTCGTATATAAAAGGTAATCAAACACGCGCAATTCAACTAGATACTTGTCATGAAAAGGTTTGCGGGTAAAGTGGTGGTGGTTAACGTTTATACGCGTAAATGCATGAATCGTAGGCTGCCTCACCAGCATAAATTTCTGATCTTTAAGCCGGTCATCATAAATTTAACATAATAACAATTAGCGCACTTTTTAATGTAAGAGCAAAGTAGTAGTGTCGTAGCTGGGCAAAGTACAAATGTCGTACTCTGGCCCAACTTGAGGTGCATGCTGGCGCGGTTTTCACGGATGCATGGAGCCGCCAATGGCCTGTACCGGGATGATCACAATGAGCATGCGCGAGCTGGATCGCCTGACGGTGATCGAGGCCGTTGTCGAGGCAAGGCTGATGCCCTGGCGCGCCGCTGAACGTCTGGGCATCAGTCGTCGCCAGGTCGAGCGACTGGTGCTGCGATATCGCGAATCTGGTGCCGCCGGGCTGGTTTCCCGGCGACGCGGCAATGCCGGCAACCACCAGTTGCCCGATGGGCTCGCACAGCGCGCTCTGAGCATTATTCGCGAGCGCTACGCCGATTTCGGGCCGACGCTGGCCGCCGAGAAGCTGGCCGAATGCCATGGCATGGCGTTGTCGAAGGAAACGCTCAGGAAGCTCATGACGGACGCCGGGCTGTGGGTGCCAAGGCGGCAACGACCACCGAAGGTCTACCAGCCACGTGCACGTCGCGCGTGCCTGGGCGAGCTGATCCAGATCGACGGCAGCGACCACTGCTGGTTCGAGGACCGAGCGCCGGCCTGCACGCTGCTGGTCTACGTAGACGACGCGACGAGCCGCCTGATGCACCTGCACTTCACGGCAACCGAATCGACCTTCAGCTACTTTGAGGCGACGCGTGCGTACCTGGAGCGTCACGGCAAGCCGGTGGCGCTCTACAGCGACAAGGCGAGCGTGTTCCGCAGCGTCCGGGCCCACGAAACGGGCCGCAGCGTGACACACTTCGGGCGCGCCATGTACGAGCTGAACATCGACACGTTCTGCGCGAACAGCAGTTCGGCCAAGGGGCGTGTGGAACGTGCGCACCTGACGATGCAGGACCGGCTGGTGAAGGAACTGCGCCTGCGTGGCATCAGCACGCTCGCCGACGCCAATGCGTATGCGCCTGTGTTCATGCGCGCCTACAACCTGCGCTTTGCGAAGCCGCCGCGCAGTACGTTCGATGCGCACCGGCCGCTGCGTGAGGACGAGGATCTGGACGCCCTGCTCACCTGGCGCGAAACGCGGCGTGTGACGAAGTCGCTCACGGTGCAGTACGACCGGGTGATGTACCTGCTCGACGATACGCCGCAGAACCGGAAGCTGGTACACCGCTACATCGAGGTCTGGGAGTATCCGGACAGACGCATCGAGATTCGTGCGGAGGGACGCGTGCTGCCGTACCGCGAGTATGACCGGCTGACCGAGGTGGACCAGGGCGCGGTGGTCGAGCACAAGCGGCTGGCACACGCACTGGCGGTGGCGCAGGCGCTGCAGGCACAGCGCGACGACCGGCGCGCCTCGGGCTCGCCGTCGCGCACCAACCGCGGCATCGAGGTGCGCCAGGCTGAGCGTGTGCCGGGCACGAAGAAGACGCGCGAGTTCACGCAGGCGGACATGGAAGCGGTGATCGTGAAGCTCGCGCAGCGCAAACCTGCAGCCGTTCAGTCAGCCAAACCGGGCCCGCGGTCTGCCAGGGCCCGCTGAATGAACGCAAACGCCCTGCTGCTTCAACCCGTGTTCTTCAACAATGAGTGAACACAGAAACAGGGAAAGATGCGACATCTGTAAATGGCTGGCAGGACGACATCTCTATCTGGCCATGACATTCTGTGTAGTAGCTTCACAGAAATATCCGCTTTCAAGTCGCCCATAGACCGACCAACCACGAAGCCACATCCCCAGCACTCCAACGCCACCACAAAAACTACATCCCCCCGCGCCCAATCCGCTTAATCCGACACATCAACTGATCCGCCTGATCAAGCGCCTGCGCGACGGTCACAAAGCGAACAGCCACGCCGCCCGCCAACGCACGCTCGTAATTCACTCTCGCACTCGCCAAAACATAGTCGCCGGCGGCCGCCGCAGCCAACCTGTCCGCAATGTCTTCCGCTTGACTCGACGCCTGCGCAAAACCCGACGGCAGCGCGCCGGCAAATGCGAACCGTCCGCCTCCAAAATGCGCAAGCTGACCATGACCTGAACTCGCGCTCAGCATCCGCTCAGCGCACATTCGCAGGAATTGTTCACCGACTGAATATCCCTGTTCATCGCTCAGTTCCTTGAAGCCCTCAAGATCGACGATGCAAACCGCCACATACGAACCGTCCGTCGACGAATTCGCCAGCAAGCGGCCGAGTTCCTCCTGCAACGCGCGCCGATTCGGCAACTCCGTTACATCGTCGATAAGCGCACGCTGTGCGAGATGCTGGTTTGCAAGCGTCAATTGTTCGATTAATCGCTCGCGCTCGATATGTTCGGAAATCAGTTTCGCGAAAACGTTTAGCGCGCTGCGAGCGCGCGAATTGATCTCCAGGCGCTCTCGACTAATACCGCATAGTGTGCCGATGACCGCTCCGTTTTCGGCGCAGACCGGCGCACTCGCGTAAGTCTGGATTTCCAGATCGGCGGCGGCGCGCGAGTCGCCCCAGATTTCCTTGACGTTGCTGACGACGCGCTGCCCGCTTTCCAGGCTGCGTTTGCACAATGTGTCGAACCATTGGACCTGCAAGCCTTCGAGCACCTGTGTGCGCCCCTCGTTGCGCGAATAAAGAACGGTCTGGACTTCGCGGCTGAAATCGATCGACGTCAGATACGTCGATTCGAGTCCGGTCATCATCCCCAACATTTCAAGGAGCGGGCGCACTAACCCTTCCAGGCTCTGCGTAGCGGCCACCTTGTGCGAGAGGCGCTCAAGCAATTCGTCCATGACGGAGACTCACGTATGCAGATGAGATAAATTGCAGCGATGATGTGCCTCGGACAGTATCAGCTTTTTTCGCCGTTATCCAGGCGTCGTGGTTGCAAGAGCCGTGGCGCGATGCCCCGAGGAGAAGTCGATCCCTGGAGTAAACGGTCGGCCCACAATAAACAAACCGGACAAACCCGATAAACCCACGCGATAAATACCGGATAATCCCGGAGTGAAATCGCTCTCGTAACGTAGTCCAACGCTATGCATCGTTCACATGGGGAGTGTGATGGAGCATCTTTTCATTCTCGCGGCAGACCCTGCGGTTTGGGCCGCGCTCGTGACGCTGATCGTGATGGAAGTCGTGCTGGGCATCGACAACCTGATCTTCATTTCCGTGCTCACGAACAAGCTGCCTCGCGAGCAGCGGGCGCGCACGCAGCGCATCGGCATTCTTCTTGCGCTTGTGCTGCGGCTCGCATTACTCGGCGCCGTCGCCTGGATCGCCCGTCTGACCGAGCCAGCTTTCAGCATTTTCGATCATGGTTTTTCCTGGCGCGATATCGTGCTGGCAACGGGTGGTTTGTTCCTCGTCTGGAAAGCCACCACGGAAATCCGCCATCACGTCTCGCCCGCCGATCATCCTGAAGGGTCGGGCGATGCACCGGCGCGCACGCAAAAGTCGATCTCGTTCAGCTCGGCAATTGGACAGATCATTCTGCTCGATATCGTATTCTCCATCGACAGCATCATCACCGCGGTCGGCATGACGGAACATTTGCCGATCATGATCGTCGCCGTGATCGTGGCGGTCGCCGCGATGATGTTCGCCGCCCAACCGCTCTCGAGTTTTATCGAGCGGCATCCGACCATTGTGATGCTTGCGCTGAGCTTCCTGCTGGTCATCGGTATGACGCTGATCGCCGAGGGATTCGGCACGCATGTGCCGAAGGGGTATATCTATGCCGCGATGGCGTTCTCGGCATTGGTCGAGGGTTTGAACATGCTGGCGCGACGCGCGAAAGGCGGTGGGCGTCCGGCCGAGTGACGCCACGGGCCAACCGCTTCAATATTGTAAGATAACGTTCAGCGAGTCGGTCGCATGCTTCGCGCACCAGAGAGAACGACAACGGGTAAAACCGGCTCGACTCGAACACATAACTGGAGGGAGGCTCCATGAGAAAGCCGGTATTCGCGCAGGTCGCGTTCGCCACGCTCGCCATCGGCCTGACCAGCGCTGGCCTGTCGAGCGCGGTTTACGCATCGGACGTCAACATTGGCATCAACGTCGGCACGCCTGTCGTCGTCGCACCGCCGCCCCCTGCTGCCGTCGTCATTACGCCGGGCTGGCATGGCGACCGCTATTGGGACGGTCACCGCTACTGGCAACGTGATGATTGGGAGCGGCATCATCATCACGATAAGGGCGGACATTGCCCGCCCGGGCACGCGAAGAAAGGCGAGTGCTGATCAGGCTTTCACACACGCAAAACCCGGCATGCTTGCCGGGTTTTGCGTTTCTGGCGGCCTCCGTTCCGTCGCCCTCTTCTTCTGCCGCGACATCCTCAAGCTCCCGGCCGTTCAAGCCCAAAATGCGAGCGTAACGTTCTACCTTCATAATCCATTCGAAAAATTCCACGTCGCTGCAAGATCGGCACCACGCCATCGACGAACGATTCCAGACCGTCCGGCAGCGCATCGGGCATGAGATTAAATCCATCGACGGCACCGCCCGCGAACCAGCGCTCGATATCATCCGCAATCTGCTCAGGTGTCCCAACGATCACGCGATGTCCGCCGCCACCTGCGAGCGAGCGGATCAACTCGCGCACCGTATAACCGCCTCGACGTGCCTGGGCCAGCGTCGCGTGAAAAAACGTGTGATTGCCATTGCCGCCATTCGGCAACGCGAGATCATCTGGCACGCGCCCATCGAGATCGAGCCGCTCGGGCGCCATCCCCAGGATGCCCGCTAGTCGCGCAAGACTGTAACGCCAGGGAATCTGCTCGACGAGTTCATCGCGACGCCGAATGGCTTCGGCCTCCGTCGCGCCGATGATGGTCGTCAGCCCCGCAAGCACCAGCACGCCCCGGCGACGCCCATAAGCGTGCGCTCGCGCATTCAGATCGGCCCGGTATGCCACCGATTCTTCGAACGACTGCGACGCGGAAAACACCGCCTCCGCGTGTCGCGCCGCGAGATCGCGCCCATCGCCGGAAGCGCCGGCCTGCACGAGCACAGGATGCCCCTGCGGCGGCCGCGGCAGATTCAGCGGCCCCTGCACCTTGAAGAAGTGCCCCTCGTGCGCGACTGGCCGCACCTTCGTCGCGTCGACAAAACGCCCGCTCTGTTTGTCGCCGATGAAGGCGTCGTCGGCCCAGCTATCCCAGAGCGCCTTGACCAGCCCCGTAAACTCCGCCGCGCGCGCGTAGCGCTGGGCATGATCGGGCACCGCGTCGTGGCCGAAATTGCGCGCCGACGGCAGATCGGCCGTCGTCACGATATTCCATCCGGCGCGCCCGCTGCTCACGTGATCGAGCGTGGCGAAGCGCCGCGCGATGTTGTACGGCTCGTTATAGCTCGTCGAAGCCGTGCCGATCACGCCGATATGCGTGGTCGCCGCCGCGATGCTGGCGAGCAGCACCGTGGGTTCGAGCGCCGTGATCGGACGGAAGTCGATCTGATCGACGATGGCCGCATTGTCGGCGAGAAAGACCGCATCGAATTTCGCGCGCTCGGCGAGTTGCGCGACCCGCACGTAGTGCGCGACATCCACGAACGCGCGAGGATCGGCATTCGGCAGGCGCCACGCGGATGGCACGAAACCCGAGTGCAGGATATTGACGTTCAGATGCAGATGGCGCGGCGTGTCGTTCGCCGAATTTCGACTCATTTCGCGGTGCTCCCCGGTTCCTGAATATCACCAGGAGCAAAAGTATAGGGAGCGCGCCATCCGCGGCTAACCACGGAATTTGAATTTTGTTATTCGGGCGTCTGCATTGGATCGGGCTCGTTCTCGCCACGCCTGGAGCATTCTACGTGCGCATATCATTTATATTAGATCATGCGCAATGCGCATGACGCAAGTGCAAACGCCAGCGCAGCATTTCCGAAAAGCAAAGCATAAAAAAGCGTTTGTCACAGCCGCATCGATGCGTTTTTAATAACCAGCTTCATGCCGCGCAAACGCGGATCCGTTCAATGAAGCGCGGCGACAGCCGCTCGTTCATGAACCCGCCTCGCGCGAGCCAGGCCACGCAGCCAACCGCATGGAAGGCTTTTTACCACCGGTTGTATCCGTTCATTCTCATCACGGAACTGACATGGCTGACGTCACCTCTTCTTCGAACCGCTACGTCTCGTCGTCGCGAGCCGGTTCGCTGCTGTCGAAAGACCTTTTTTATAGCTGGCTTTCCTGGGCCATTCCCGTCCTGATCGTCGTGATCTGGGAAATCGCCGCGCGCGCCGGCTGGCTCGAACCGCAAGTGCTGCCGTCCCCGAGCAGCGTGGCCGTCACCGCATGGAATCTGGCCCGCACCGGCGACCTCTTCGTCCATCTCGGCGTTTCGCTGCTGCGTGCGATCTGCGGCTTTCTGATTGGCGGCGCGATCGGGCTCGCGTTGGGCGTGCTCGTCGGCTTTTCGCGTCTCGCTCAGGCGCTCATCGACCGCTCGATCCAGATGGTGCGCGCGGTGCCCTTTCTCGCGATGCTGCCGCTCGTCATCGTGTGGTTTGGCGTGGGCGAAGGCGCGAAGGTTTTTCTCGTCGCGCTCGCGGTGCTGTTTCCCATTTACATCAACACGATGCTCGGCATTCGCCAGATCGATCCGAAGCTGATGGAACTCGCGAAAGTGATCGGCATGAAATGGCCCGCCGTCGTGCGCCGGATCATTCTGCCCGGCGCGATGCCCGCCATTCTCACCGGCGTGCGTTATGCGCTCGCGCATGCGTGGCTCGCGCTCGTGATCGCCGAAACGCTCGCGACGACCAGGGGCATCGGTTTTCTGGCGATGGACGCGCGCGAATTCCTGCAAACCAATGTCATTTTGCTGACCATGATTATTTACGCGATCATCGGCGTCGTTGCCGACGCGCTGGTTCGTGCGCTCGAAGCGCGCTTGCTGTCGTGGCACGCGAATTACACGAAGGGAGCGCAAGCATGAGTCTTCTCGCCACCTTGCCGTCGCGCGCGAGCGCCGCGCCTCAACGCGACGACGAAACCGCTTCCCCGGCTTCGCCGCTGGCCGTTTCGGTGCGCGGTCTACAGCGCCGGTATGGCGCGCGTGTCGTGATCGATGCGCTCGACCTCGATATCCGCCGCGGCGAATTCGTCGCGCTGCTCGGCGAAAGCGGTTGCGGCAAGACCACGCTGCTGCGCGCGCTCGCGGGCCTCGACACGCCGGATGCCGGCCAGATTCGCGCGCCCGAGCGCCCTTCCGTGGTGTTTCAGGAGCATCGTCTGCTGCCGTGGGCCACGTTGTGGGAGAACGTCGCGCTCGGCCATGAATCGAGCATCGGCCGCAGCGGCGCGTCGCGTGCGCTCGCCGAAGTCGGCCTCGCGGGCCGCGAACTCGACTGGCCGCGCAATCTGTCCGGCGGCCAGGCGCAGCGCGTGGCGCTGGCGCGCGCGCTCGTGCGCGAACCCGCGCTGTTGCTGCTCGACGAGCCGTTCGCGGCGCTCGATGCGCTCACGCGCATCAAGATGCACGGGCTCGTCAAGGAACTGGTCGCGCGTCACGCGCCGGGCGTGCTGATCGTGACGCACGACGTCGACGAAGCGCTCGTGCTCGCGGACCGGATTCTCGTCATGCGTGCGGGACGTATCGCCGCTGCATTCGACACGCGCCATCACACGCCGCAGGACTTGCGGCACACGCTACTCGCGGAACTCGGCGTTCAGACGCACTGAAGCCGCGCTCGCGAATAACGCAAACCACGCAAACAAGAAAGCAAGGATAACGAATGAATGACGCTTCACTGACTCGCCGCCGTATCCTGCGCGCGGCGGGCGGACTGCTGGCGGGCGCTGTCGCCGCGCCGCTGCTGCCTGTCGCCCAGGCGGCCCAAACCTCACAACCGGCCAAGCTCACGCGCAACACCGACACGGTACGCATCGGCTGGGGCTACGGCGCCCTGCCCGACATCGCCAAACAGCGCGGCGTGTTCGAGAAAACGCTGGCGGCGAAGAACATCAAGGTCGAATGGATCGGCCCGTTCCCGAACCATGCACCCTCGATTCAGGCGGTCGTGGGCGGCAGCGCGGATTTCGGTTTCTGGGGATCGACGACGCCCGCGCTCGCCGCCATGCTGGCCGGCTCGCCCATCGTCTTCACGGGCTTCGATGTGTATTCGCCGCGCTCCACGGCCATCATCGTGAAGAAGTCCAGCAACATCAATTCGGTCGCCGATCTCGCCGGCCGCAAGGTGGCCGTGAACCGCTCCGGGCTCGGCGAGTTTCTGCTGATCGCGGCGCTGGAGAAATACCACGTCGATCGCAGCAAGGTCGAGTTCGTCTATCTGAATCCGCCCGATGCGGCGCCCGCGTTCGCGCAAGGCCGCGTCGACGCGTGGTCGATGTGGTCGCCCGCCGTCGATATCGCGCGTCATGCGAACGACGCGAAAGACATTTTCAATGAAGGCCGCGATCTCGACTTTCTGATCGACTACAGCTCGCTGGTCACGCGCCGCAAATTCACGGAGGAGAATTCCGAACTCGTGCGCGCGGTGCTCGACGCGTATTACGTCGAAGGCGCGTGGCAGTCGCAGCATTCGGCCGAATCGGAATTGCTCGTGCAAAGAGAGGCGAAATATCCGAACGAGGTCCGCGACTATCTGGCGAGCCTCAAGCGCGTGAATCAGTTCCACGAACCCGACGACGCCGCCTTCATGGCGCAGTTCCAGCGCGCCGCGGATTGGCTCGCGCAACGCAAGATCATCAGCGCGCCGATCAAGGTCGCCGATTACAGCGTGAAGGTGTGAAGCGCGTATGGCTGAGCTTTCCCAACCCAATCCCGGCGCTGTCGCGCTGGTTTCGCCGTTGTCCGCGTCGCTCGGATTGTCGTCCGCGATTGCCGGGATCGCCGCGACGGCGGCGCAGCGCGAACGCGCGCAACGTCTGCCGCACGAAGAGATCGCCGCGCTGAAGTCGCTCGGCTTCGGCGCGCTGCGTCTGCACGTCGACGACGGCGGTCACGGCGTGTCGCTGAGCGGGCTGTTCACGGTCGCGCGCGACCTCGCCGCCGCCGATTCGAACATCGCCCACGCGTTTCGCAATCACCTCTGGCAAGTGGAAGCCGCGCTGCAAAATCGCGATCATCCTTTCCACGCGCATGTGCTCGATCTCGCGCGGCGGCGCAAGACGGTCGGCCTGAGTTTCGCCGATACCGATGCGACGGCGGCGGGCGCGCGTTCGAGCCGCGTGATCAGCCGTCTCGAATGGGACGCGCGCAGGCAGGTCTATGTGGGTTCGGGCGACAAGGTCTACGCGACCGGCAATCTCTACAACGATGCCTTCGTCGGCGTCGCGGTCGAGAGCCGCGAGAACGCAACGGTGCAATACGTGCTCGAACGCGGCGAAGGCGTCGCCACCGAGGACGACTGGCAAGGCTTCGGCCAGCGCCTCACGGGCTCGGGCACGGCGCGGTTTCGCGAGGTCGCGGTGCGGGCCGACCATGTCTATCCGCCCGATCCGCCAAAATCGCCCGACGCCGCGCCGTGGGGCTTCACGTTCCACCAGGTGTATCTGACGAACTGCATCGCGGGCATCGCGCGGCGTGTGATGCTGGACGGCATCGAAGTGCTGCGTGGGCGGCAGCGGAACTTCTACCATGGCGAAGCCGCGCAGCCCGCCGACGAGCCCGCGTTGCAAGCCTTGCTAGGCCGCATACGCGCTTACGCCGCGAGCATCGAAGCGAGCGCGGATCGCGCCGTGCAGGCGCTGCAACACGCGCTCGCGAGCCGGGGCACGCGAGACGATTACGCGAGCGTGCTGGCCGCGACGCTCGCCGCCTCGGAAGCGAAGGTGGTGATCGACGATCTCGCGCCGCAAGTGGCGAGCTGGCTCATCGATCTCGGCTCGGGTTCGGCGGTGTCGAGCGTCGCCGCGCTGGACCGGCATTGGCGCAACATCAAGGTGATCGCCTCGCACAATCCGCGGCTCTACAAGGAGCGGCTGCTCGGTCAGAACCTGCTGACCGGGCAACTGCCGCCCACGGGCGCATTCTTCTGAACGGGCGCGTTGCGCGCGCCCACGCGACCGCTGTTAGCCCGCGCTCGCGAGGATCGCGTGCAGCAGCACGTT
The DNA here is from genome assembly GCF_905220285.1 of Paraburkholderia sp. J94. Lineage (NCBI taxonomy): Bacteria > Pseudomonadati > Pseudomonadota > Betaproteobacteria > Burkholderiales > Burkholderiaceae > Paraburkholderia > Paraburkholderia sp. J94. Next base: position 623,202 of record NZ_CAJMZH010000001.1, read on the forward strand.
CGCGCCCGCTTCCGCCCATTCGGGCGTGATCGCTTCGGCTTCGTTGTGGCTCAGGCCGTCGATGCAGGGCACGAAAATCATGCCCGTGGGCGCGACGCGCGCGAGATAGCAGGCATCGTGGCCCGCGCCGGAGACGATGTCGGCATGCGACAGATCCAGCGCGACCGCAGCCTCGCGCACGATCTCGACGCACTCCGCCGCGAACGGCACGGGCGCGTAATCGAAGATCTGCTCGATGCGATGTCCGAGCTGTTCCTCGTGCGCGATGCGCGCGAGTTCCTCGCGCAGCTTCGCGTCCATTTCCGCGAGCGTCGCCGACTCGGGATGGCGAAACTCCACCGTGAAAAAGCAGCGTCCCGGCACCGTGTTGCGCGAGTTCGGCTTCGCTTCGATCATGCCGACCGTCGCGCGTCCATACGGCGCATAGCTGTGTCCGAGCGCCGAGACGAAGGTGATCACGCGCGCCGCGCCCACGAGCGCGTCGCGGCGCAGATCCATCGGCGTGGTGCCCGCATGCGCATCGACGCCTTCGAGTTCGATCTCGTACCAGCGCTGCCCTTGTCCGGCTGTCACGACGCCGATGGTCTTGCCGCTGCGTTCGAGAATCGCGCCCTGTTCGATGTGCAATTCGTAGGCGGCGTGCACCGGCGTGCCGCCCACGGGCACGTCGCCCGCATAGCCGATCTGTGCGAGCGCCTCGCCAATCGTGGTGCCCGACGCGTCGCTGCGCGAGAGGCCGTAATCGAGCGGATACACGCCCGCGTAGACGCCCGAGGCGATCATCGCAGGCGCGAAGCGCGAGCCTTCCTCGTTGGTCCACACGACCACTTCGACGGGCCGCTCAGTCTGCACGTTCGCGTCGTTGAGCGCGCGCAGCACTTCGAGCCCGCCGAGCACGCCGTAGATGCCGTCGTAACGTCCGCCGGTGGGCTGCGTATCGGCGTGCGAGCCGGTCAGCACGGGCGCCGCGTGCGGATCGCGGCCCGCGCGGCGCGCGAAGATATTGCCGATGCGGTCGATGCGAATCTCGCAGCCCGCTTCGCGCGCCCATTGCACGAACAGATCGCGGCTCTCGCGGTCGAGTTCGGTCAGCGCGAGACGGCAGACGCCGCCCTTGGGCGTCGCGCCGATGCGCGCCATGCGGTCGAGCGAATCCCACAGGCGCGCGCCATTCACGCGCAGCGCGGCGCGTTCGTTCAGCGCATCGATGTTGGTGTTCGTGTTCGTGTCAGCCATGTGCGGGTTGCTCCGGCTGGGCGCTGCCTTGCGCATCGTTTTGCACATCGCGCACGCGGTAGCGGAAATCGCAGCGCTTGCCGCCCTGCATGATGGTGCTGGTGCGCGTGAGTTCGACGCGCGGATCGTAGCCCGCGATGAACTCGCTGTCGCGCGCGCAGCTGAGCAGATGGCCAATCTCGCCGAGGCCCATCGCGTGATACATCTCCGCGTAGCTGCAGCGCTTCACGTCGTAGTCGTAGGCTTCGTCGTCGGCGCGCAAGGTGTCGACTTCGAGCGCATCGTCCTTTTCCCAGAGCACCTGCAAGGCGACGAACGATGCGATGCTCGTGCCGTTCGGCTCGCGCGCCGCGAATTCCTGACCCGCGCCGATCGCCGCGCCGCGCACCGCTTCGCCGATCACGGCTTGCGCGCGCTCAGCGCCGAAATCGCGCTTCAGGATCTCGTAGATCGGCTTGATGATTTCCGCTTCGATCCGGCGGCGTTCGAGAATGCCGAGCGTTACGCCGTTGACGTTGACTTCCTGCGCGCGATGTTCCGCGCGCTCGTCGCGATGATCGTGTTGATGTTGCGTCATGCTGTGTTCTCCTCGCCCGGCTCAGCGCGCAGCCGTTTTCGCAGCCGTTTTCGCAGCCGTTTTCGCCGCCGCTTTTGCAGCGGGTTTGGCGGCGGCCTGCGCGGGCGTCCCGCCGCCCAGCACGTCGACCACGGCCCACTTGCCGTCGCGCACCTGATAGATCGTGTACGCCGGATCCTTGAGATTGCCTTGCGCGTCGAAGGCGATCGTGCCCGTCACGCCATCGCGGCGGATCGTGTGCAGCGCGGCGACGATCTGCTTCGGATCGGCCGAATTCACCTGCTGCGTGGCAGCGATCAGCGTCGCGGCCGCGTCATAGGCGAACGGCGCGTGCAGTTCGATCGGCGCATGCCAGCGCGCGCGGTACTGCGCGTCGAAGGCGGGGCCGCCCGGCATGCGGTCGAGCGGACGGCCCGGCTCCAGCGCAGTGACGCCCTCGCCCGCCGGACCGGCGAGCTTCAGGAAGGTCTGGCTGACGAAGCCGCCCGCGCCGAGCAGCGGCGCCTGAATATGCAGCTGACGCATGCGGCGCACGAGCGGCGCGGCTTCCACGTCGATGCCGCCGAGGAACACCAGATCGGCGCGCTTGCCCTTGATTTCCGTGAGCACGCCGCTGAAGTCGATGGTCTTGTCGGTCACGTACTGATGATCGATCACGTTGCCGCCGTTGGCCTGCACGCCCTTGATGAACTGGTTCGCGAGTCCCGCGCCGAACGCCGTCTGATCGTCGATCACGGCGATGCGCTGCGCCTTGAGCGTCTTCACGGCGTACGCGCCGGTATAGGCGCCGCTGTCGTCGTCGTGGCCCATAATGCGGAACGAGGTGTCGAAGCCCTGCAGCGTGTACTGATGCCCCGTCGAAGCGGGCGCGATCTGCGCGATGCCCGCGTCGTGATAGATGCGCGCGGCGGGCACGCTGCAACCGGTGTTCCAGTGGCCGACCACGCCCACCACATGACGCTCGACGAGCTGCTGCGCGACCGTCACGGCCGTGCGCGGATCGGACTGATCGTCGGCGCTCACGAGCTTGTAGAGCACGGGCTTGCCGCCGAGGGTCGGGTGCTTCGCGTTGGCGTCGTCGATGGCGAGTTGCGCGCCGTTCTCCAGATCCTTGCCGATACGCGCCGACGCGCCGGTCAGCGGTGCGGCGAGGCCGATCAGCACGACCTGTTCGTCCTGGGCGTGCGCGGCGGAGGCGAAAACCGAGGCAGCGAGCGCTGCGAGCGGCAACAACAGAGCGTTCTTTTTCATGTGGGTGTGTGCGTGTCGATGCGTGGGGTCGGGAGGCCGGGTGCGGAAACCTTGCCTCCGAAAGTTGAAAAAGATTAAGGTTTGGCGCTCGCACGCTTAAATGACGTTTCGTTCTATCGTTATGTCCATGCGCCTGGTTTGCGATTAAATCGCTGATTTTGTGGAAGAAAATCTATGATGCTCGCCGCATGATGCCTTCGATATAATTCGACACATGAAAAAAATTCAGGAAATCGCCGACGATCCGCCGCTGCGCGCGGTACGCGCGTTCGAGGCGTTCGCGCGTCACGGCTCGGTGAGCACGGCCGCGCGCGAGCTCGACATCACGCCCTCGGCCGTGAGCCATCAGCTTCAGTTGCTCGAATCGTTCGTGCAGACGCCGCTGACCGTGCGCAGCGGCCGCTCGCTCGTGCTGACCGACGAGGGCCGCGATTATTACCGATCGATCAGCGCGGCGTTCTCGGTGTTGCGCAGCGCGACGGGCTTCGTGCGCGAGCGCTCGTCGCGGCGGCAGATCACGATCAGTCTGATTCCGCTGTTCGGCATGGGCTGGTTCATTCCGCGCCTGCACGATTTCCTGGCCGCGAACGAAGACGTCGACGTGACCGTGCTTTACGCGAATCACCGCAATTACCGCAGCGACGCGGCCGATCTGTCGATTCGCTTCGGCACGGGCGACTGGGTCGGTTATACGAGCACGCCGCTGCTCTCGGGCGCGGTGGTGCCGGTCTGCACGCCGCGCTTCCTGCAGCGCTACGGCCCGCTGCGCAAGCCCGCCGATCTCGCGGGCGTGCCGCTCGTGCACGACGAGGACCGCAGCACCTGGGTCAACTGGCTGCACAGCGTGGGCGCGCGTCACATGACGCGCGCCGAGGGGCCGCTGTTCGAAGACGGCCAGCTGACGCTGAGCGCCGCGCTCGCCGATCTCGGCGCGGCCTTGATGCGCGCGCCGCTCGTCTCGCGCGAGCTGGCGTCGGGCGCGCTGCGCAAGCTGTTCGATCAGGAACTCGACGACGGCCGCCACTACTATCTCTGCTGGCGCGCCGACGCCGAATTGCCCGACGGCGCACAACGGCTCGCGAACTGGCTGCTGGCGTCGATGAAGGGATCGTGACGGGCGATCCCGCAGATTTCAGAGCGTATGCAGCAGCGGCTTCGCCAGATGCGCGACCTGAAAGAGCGTCGATGCGCCGGACTCTGGGTTCGGCTCGTTCGGCTCCGGCGCGGAGTCCAGCAGCGTCAAACGCGTGATGCGCCAGCGCAGCGTATCGACACTGATCGCGCGCGCCACGACATCGCGCTGCCCGGCCTCGATGCGATTCTGTTCGATTTCATGCAATAGCGTCGCGTGCAGATTGGCGTCTGCGGGAATGTCGATTTCGTCCAGGCGAGCGAAGCGCGCGGTCGTTGCCGTGCCTTGGCGCGCGTCGATTGCGAGTTGTGTCTGGATCGGCGCGCGGCCAAAGCTCTTGGTGACGTTTTCATAGTGGCCGTCGAGCAGAAAGCTGCGCAATGCGGCGTCGCCGCGCCACAAATAAAACGACGCATAGCTGTTTTCCGACGCACCATATTGACCCGCTTCGCGCAACAAAAAAGCCTTGAAATACAGGTCCTGCGCATCGTCCCAGCGTGCGCCGCGCTCGCGCGCCCGCGCATGAATGCGCGTCGTTTCATAATCGCCGGGCAGGCGGTGGACATAATAGGCAGTCAGCATGATCGCTCCATCGAAATAGAAAAACGTCGAGAAATAAGCGGAATTCGGAATGAGAACTCCGGTTGCGCAACACGCTCGTAGACCTTAGTCTTGGGCTGGCTCTGCGCACAGATAGCGCGGCTTGTTTCAGTGATTTCATTTCGCCATGAGTGAATCTTGAAAGCTCTCGATATCGACGCAATCCGCGCATTCCTGCTCATCGCCGACTACAAAAGCTTCACGCGCGCGGCGCAGGCGCTGGACACCACGCAGGCGGCGGTCAGCCTCAAGGTGAAGCGGCTCGAACGCGAACTCGGCCGCCGCTTGCTGGAGCGCACGCCGCGTCACGTTCGCCTTTCGTCGGAAGGCAGCGCGTTTCTGGAGCCCGCGCGCGCGCTCGTTTCGGCGCACCAGCAGGCGATCGGCGCGTTCGAGCCGCGGCCGCGCCGCTTGATCGTCGGGCTCAGCCACCATCTCGCGGGCGCGCAATTGCCGCGCTTGCTCAAGCGGCTCAACGAAGCCGAACCCGCGCAGTCGCTGGAGATGCGCGTGGCGGCGTCGCGCGATCTGCTTGCCGCCTTCGATGCCGGCGCACTCGACGCGGCCCTGGTGTTGCAGCACGACAGCCGCCGCCTCGACGGCGACATCGTGGTCGAAGAAGCCTTCGGCTGGATGGCCGCCGAGGATTTCGTGTATCCACGCGGCAGCGCGCTGCGCCTCGCGACGCAACCCGCGCCTTGCAGCGTGCGCGCGATGGCCGTCGATGCACTCGATCGCGCGGGGATCGCCTGGACCGAGCTATTCCTGGGCGGCGGCGTGGCGACGATCGGCGCGGCCGTGGCGGCGGGACTCGCGGTGGCGGCGCTCGTCAAACGCGTGGCGCCGCCCGGGGCCGTCGATGTGGGTGCGCGCTTGGGTTTGCCGCCGCTTCCCACGCGTAACGTCGTGCTCTACGCGAGCGCCACCGACGCGGCGACGCGGCGTGCGCTCAAAGTTCTCGCAGAGGAGATGCGCTCGGGCGCCTGCGTGGCGTAGTCGGTCGATCGGCGCAACGCATGGCCGTGGCGGCCTGATAACGATATGAAGTTTCGTTCTTTTCCAAACGCGCGCGTGGCGGCTAGTTTGGAATGATCCTCGGCGCAGCCATTGCTTCATTGCAGATGGGCCAGCGTCCGTGGCGCGAACCGTTCTGACTGGAGCATTCATGAGCACTGTACTCGCCGCATCGCCCGCCGTTTCACCCTTAACGTCATCGACAATCTCGCCCGCGCACGCCGTGGAGGCGGAACTCAACTACCTCGCGCCGGACATAGCGCGGCCCGTCAATTACACGTTCGAACCGCCGGAGGGCACGCCCTGGAGTTCGGGCACGCTCGATCCGCGCCGCGTGACGATTCACGACGCGCGCCCGCTTGCGCAAAGCGGCGGCATTTCGCTCGATCATCAAGGTTTTCAGTGGGTGGCGCACACGAGCCGCCTGCACGATTTCAGCGACGATGCGCGGATACGCGACGTCTATCTGCCCGAATCCGCAGCGCTTCTGCGCACCCTCACGGGCGCCGCGAAAGTGGTGATCTTCGATCACACGCTGCGCGACAGCGCGCAGGGTTCGCGCGCCAACGCCGCGCTGCGCGAGCCGGTCCGCCGTGTGCATAACGATCAGACCTTCGTCTCCGGGCCACGGCGCGTGCGCGATCATCTGGACGCCGTCGAAGCCGCGCAACGGCTTCAGCGCCGCTTCGCGATCGTCAATCTGTGGCGGCCGTTGGGCGAGGTGGAGCAACTGCCGCTCGCGCTCTGCGACGCGCGTTCGATCGCGCCCGACGATCTCGTTCCCACCGATCTGGTCTATCGCGACAAAATCGGCGAGACGTATTCGTTTCTGGCGAATCCGCGTCATCGCTGGTTTTATTTTCCGCGATTGCGTCCCGATGAAGCGCTGCTGCTGAAGATCTACGATTCGCGCGACGACGGGACCGCGCGGCTCACCGCGCACACGGCGTTCGACGACCCCGACACGCCGGAAGATGCCGCGCCGCGACGCAGTATCGAATTGCGTGCGCTGGTGTTCTGGGATTGAGGTATTGAAGTATTGAAGCGCGCCCGCTGGAGTCAGTGGGCGCACGGGCGCGCGCCTGGATCACACGCTTATTCAGGCGGAATTTCCGGCACGAACGGATAAAGCAGCGGCGTGAAGCTCGCGTGGAAATAGCCGTGCCGCGCGTAGAGCGCGGCGCGTTCGAGGCGTTGCGCGGGTTCCGCGCCTGCGTTGGCGGCTTCGGCGTTTTTATTCGGCGACTTATTCGGCGACTTAGGCTCGCGGCGGAACAGGCTGAAAAGCTGAACGGCAATCGGATTCGACATGACGATCTCTCCGTGGCATCGCGTATCGTCCAATCTAGTCAGCCCGATTGCATCGGACAACCAAGTATTTGTGGATTGCTTAGACCGTTCTGCGTGCGAGGATCGCGCGGCGATGCTGCGCCGCTGGCGGATAGCAAAACGCCAGCCTGATGCGGGGCTGGCGTCGTCGTCACGAATGCGGGTTAGCGTTTGCCGCGGCCACCGGCCGGTTTGCCCGCGGGCTTGTGCGCGCCCGCCGCGGGTCTGGCGGATTTTCCCGTGGGCTTGCTGGCGGGTTTGCCGACCGGCTTGGCGCGCGGCATTTCCAGGCTGAACGGATTGCTTTTCGACGGACCCGCGCCCTTCCCCGCCGCCGCAGGCTTGCGCTTGCCTTCTCCGCCTTGCGGACCCGGCTTCTTGCCCTGCGTCTGCGCAACGCCCGCACCTGCGCCTTGCGGCACCTTCGGCTTCTTGGGCTTTTTCGGCTTCTTGATGATCTCGCCCGTCGCGCTGGTTTCCGGCACGCGGTGTTCGGCTTCGAAACCGGGCTCCTCCTCACGGCGCAGCGTTTGCCGGATGAGCGCTTCGATCGCGGCCAGTTGCGGCGCTTCGTCGGCGCACACGAGGGACACCGCGACGCCGCTCGCGCCCGCGCGTCCGGTGCGGCCGATACGGTGCACATAGTCTTGCGCCACGATCGGCAGGTCGACGTTGATCACCAGCGGCAGATCGTCGATATCGAGCCCGCGCGCGGCCACGTCGGTGGCGACCAGCATCTGCACGTCGCCGGTCTTGAAGCGCTCCAGCGCGCGCAGACGCGCGGGCTGCGGCTTGTCGCCGTGGATCGTGTCGACCGCATAACCCGCCTTTTCCAGCATGACGGCCAGGTAATCCACGCCGTTGCGCGTCTTCACGAACACCAGCGCGTGGTCCCACTTGTTCTCGGCCACGAGGTGCAGAAAGAGTTCGGGCTTGTTGCGCTTGTCGACCGTCACGACCCACTGCTTGATCTTGCTGGCCGTGGCATTGGGCGGACTGACGCTGATATTGACCGGGCTGCGCAGAATGCCCGCCGCCATCGTGCGGATCTCGTCGCTGAAAGTGGCGGAGAACAGCAGCGTCTGGCGCTTCGTGGGCAAGGCGGCGAAGACGGCGTTGAGTTCGCGCGCGAAGCCCAGATCGAGCATGCGGTCGGCTTCGTCGAGCACCAGCGTTTGCACCTGATCGAACTGCACGGCGTTCTGGCGGTTCAGATCGAGCAGGCGGCCCGGCGTGGCGACGAGCACATCGACGCCCTTGCGCAGCTTCATCATCTGCGGATTGATGCTCACGCCGCCGTAGGCCGCGAGCAAGCGCAGATCGAGGCCCTTGCCGTATTCGACGAAGCTCTGGAGCACCTGCTCGGCGAGTTCGCGCGTGGGCACCAGCACCAGCACGCGCGCGCGGTTGCTCGACACCGCTGGGCCGTTCTGCACCAGCCGTTGCAGCAGCGGCAGCGCGAAGCCCGCCGTCTTGCCGGTGCCGGTCTGGGCGGCGGCCATGACGTCCTTGCCTTCGAGCACAGCGGGAATCGCCTTGGCCTGCACCGGCGTCGGTGTCGGGTAATTGAGGTCTTGCAGATTCCGCAGCAAGGGATCGATCAGGCCAAGCGAGGCGAAAGACATGGGCGCATTCCGGACTAAAACCGTAATTCTAGCGGCTCGCGCGGGTTGCGGCGCCACAGGTCGGGCGCGTGGGGGTACATCGGCGCGCGTCGGCCTCCGGCGCGGGGAGGCCGACGCGATCGGCGGGACATCAGAACGTCTGCTTGATCCCCGCCATCACGCCGAGCTGGTTCATGCCCGCGCCCGGCGTCGATCCCGCGCCGCCCTGGCTCAGCGTGTAGGCCGCGTGGGCGCTGTTGACGAGGTAGCCGCCTTGCAGATAGAGCGCGCTGCGCGTCGACAGGAGCCACGTGCTGCGCAGCGCCACCAGCGTGCCGCGCGTGTCGTGATCGCTGTCGAGCATGCGATAGACGCCGCCGTCGAGCTGCCACGCGGGCTGCACTTGCCACGCCGCGCTCAGATAGTAGAGATTCGTGCGCGCGTCGGGCGCGGCTGGCGATATCGTGTCCACGCGCCGCCCGAGCCAGCCGCCGCCGACCTTCACCGGCCCGAACTTCGCGTAGCCGTTGAGCTGCAGGCGCGTGTCGGTGTCGCCGGACTGCGTGAGCGGAATCGGCGCGCCACCGGCGAAGAGATTGGCCGCCGCGCCCGGCCCGCCGCGCTGCTCGTCCCAGGACGCCGCGACGCCGAAACCCGCTGGCGCGTCGTAGCGCAGCATCGCCGAGGTCTGCCGGCAGGCGCGCGAGTTGCCGGGCAGCGAGCCCGCGCAGGTGCCCTGCCCGGGCGAATTGCCGGTGCCCGCCGAATCCCGTCCGCTCGACCAGGTCGCGCCCGCCGTCACGCCCTGCCACGTGCCTTTCCAGGCCACCGTGTTGTCGCTGCGCGCGTTCGGGATGTAGTTGTCGAACGAGCCGGTGCCCGCGTAGATGTCGGGACCGAGCACGTCGGCATCGGACAAGGCCCAGAAGGTCATCGTGTACTGGCGGCCAAAACTGAGCGTGCCGAGCGGACCTTGCACGCCCACCCAGGCCTGGCGGCCGAACAGGCGGCCGCCTTGCCCCGACTCGCCGCTGCGCACGTTAAAGCCGCTTTCGAGCGTGGACAGCACGGCCCATCCGCCGCCCAGATCTTCGCGGACCCGCACGCCCCAGCGCGAGGGCGCTTCGCCCGTGATGCCGGGCACGCGCACGAGGCTGTCGCCGTTGCGGTTCGCGTGCGTGAGGTATTCCACGCCGGTATCGACAATGCCGTACAGCGTGACGCTGTTTTGCGCGTAACTCGCGCCGCTCGCGGCCACGCCGCAACCTGCCGCGCACAGGGCGGCAACGAACTTCTTCATATCGGATCTTCCAAACGGTGAGGCGACGCGTCTTGCGCGCGTGCGCCGGAAAGAGAGAGCCGCGGCGCGCACATCGGACATCGCGCGCGCCGCGCATGCTGCACAAACGGCCAGAACGGGGCGGTCGGGCGCTCGGGTGCGGTCTCCCGCTCAGGACTGCAACGCAGGCGCGGCGGCGACAACCTGCTGCGCGCGCCAGCGGCCCATTGCGACCATGGAGGCACCCGCGATCACCGCCGGAATGCCCACGAGCATGAACAGCGCCGCCATCGAGAGTCCCATCGAGAGCATCGCGCCGCCCGCCATCGAACCGAGCACCGAGCCCAGGCGGCCGACGCCGTTCGCCCAGCTCACGCCGGTCGCGCGGCAGTCGGTCGGGTAATAGGCGGCGGACAGCGCATTGGCGCCCACCTGCGAGCCCGACACGCAAAAGCCCGCGCAGAAGACCGCGACCGCCGCGGCCCACGGCTCGGCCGCGAAGGAGCCGATCAGCGCCGTGAACACGCCCGCCGCCGCATAGCTCGCGCCGAGCACGTAGTGCGGATTGATGCGGTCCATCAGCCAGCCCAGCGCGATCGCGCCAAGCGTGCCGCCGACCTGGAACATCGCGGTGACGAGCGCCGCCGTGCGCAGCGTCGCGCCCGTGCTGCGCAGCAGCGTCGGCAGCCAGCTAGAGAGCAGATAGATGACGAGCAGGCTCATGAAGAACGCGAGCCACATGAACAGCGTGCCGCGCCGCAGTTCGGGGCGAAACAGCCCGCGCACGGTCGAGCCGCCGAGCGCCGTGGTGGGCGCGGCGATGCGAAACGCGACGCCCGTGAAATCGGTGCCCGGCGCGATCCGGGCGAGCGTGCGGGCGATGCGCGGCGCGTGATTCCCGCGGCTGGCCAGAAAGCGCACCGATTCGGGCAGTTGCCAGGCGAGGAACGGCAGCAGCGCGAGCGGCGCGATACCGCCCGTGAGCAGCACCGAACGCCAGCCGGCCAGATCGATCAGTGCGGCGGCCGCGAAACCGCCGAGCGCCGAGCCGATCGTGAAGCCGCAGAACATCGTCGTGACGAGAAACGAGCGGCGCGCGGCCGGGCAGTACTCGGACGTGAGCGTGATCGCATTCGGCATCGCGCCGCCGAGCCCGAGACCGGTCAGAAAGCGCAGCGCGAGCAGCCAGGTGAGCGAAGGCGACCATGCCGACGCGAGACTCGCGAGGCCGAACACGGCCACGCAGGCGAGCAGCAGACGCTTGCGCCCCACGCGGTCGCCGAACGGCCCGAACACCAGCGCGCCGAGCATGAGCCCGGCCAGGCCCGCGCCGAACACGGGCGCGAGCTGCGCCGGTTGCAGATTCCATTCGGTATGCAGCGCGGGGGCGATGAAGCCGATCGCCGCGGTATCGAAGCCGTCGATTGCGACGATCAGAAAACACAGCACCACGATGAACGCCTGAAACGGCGACACGCGATGATGGTCGATGAACGCCGTCACGTCGACGGCGGACTGGGTTGCTGCCATGATGGGTCTCCTCCAAACCGAAAGCCGTGTTGAACGTGTCGCGCCGCGACACGATCTTTATGTGACGCGAAGCGGCCCGGCACGCCGCCTCGCTGATGCACTGCCCTGAACCGGCCCGCGCTAGATCGCGCCTTGCAGGCAGGTTTCCTCGCGCCAGCCGTAGAGCCACTGCATGGCGTCGTAGAACTGGTCCTGGGTGCGGCCCGCCCACAGCCCGTTGCGCACCAGACGCTCCACGCCCTTGGCGTGATAGATGCGCCCCATTTCGCGCGCGCCCAGCACGACGCGCGCGGTGCGTGCGATGCGCGCCTTTTCGTAGATCGCGAAGGCCTTTTCGAAGTCGCCATCGGCGGCTCGATAGGCCGCGCCGAGCGTGACCGCGTCTTCGAGCGCCTGGCAGGCGCCCTGCGCGAGGTACTGCGTCATCGGATGCGCGGCGTCGCCGAGCAGCGTCACGCGGCCGAAGCTCCAGCGCGCGATCGGCTCGCGGTCGGCCGTCGCCCAGCGCCGCCACGAGGTCGGACGGTCGAGCATCTGGCGCGGCTTCGGATGCACGCCCTCGAAGTACGAGAGCACTTCTTCCTTGCTGCCGTCGCGCACGCTCCACTCTTCCTGGTCGCGGCTGTGAAACGTGACGACGAGGTTGTATTGCTTGCCGCCGCGCAGCGGGTAGTGCACGAGGTGGCAATGCGGCCCGGCCCACACCACGGGCGCGTTGATCTGCAGATCCTCGGGCATGTTCTCGACGTCGACGACCGCGCGATAGACCACGTGGCCGGTCACGCGCGGCGCGTCGCCCACGAGCGTCGCGCGGATCACCGAGCGCACGCCGTCGCAGCCGATCACGGCGTCGGCGTGATAACGCTCGCCGTGCTGGTCGGTCAGCGTGACGCCGTGCTCGTCCTGCTCGATCGACTTCACCTGCGTGCTGGTGCGGAACTGGATCAGCGGATTGCGCTGCACCGACTCCAGCACCGACAAATGGATGTCCGCGCGATGGATCACCGCGTACGGATTGCCGAAGCGCTCGCGAAAGCGCGCGCCCGTTTCGACGCGCACGATCTCGCTCGCGTCGGTGGCGTCCATCAGATTGAGCCAGTCGGTGTAGACCGCGCGTTTGCGCGAGGCCTCGCCCGCGCCCAGCGAATCGAGCGCGTTGAAGGCGTTCGGGCCGAGCTGGATGCCCGCGCCGATTTCGCCGATCTTCTCGGCCTGTTCGAGCAGCAGCACCTGGACGTTCTGGCGTGCGAGCGCGAGCGCCGCCGCGAGGCCGCCGATGCCGCCGCCCACCACGATGGCGCGCGGTCCGGTTTGACGGGTTGTGTTCATGATCGATGTCTCCTCTAACTGGCTCAGGCCGTGAAGTCCGGCTGCCGTTGCGGCTGAGCCTGAATGAATGCGGGGTGCTGCTGCGCGTGCGCAGCAATCGCGAGCGCGCGCGGATAGCGGGAAAGATCGCAGCCCATGCGCTGCGCGTTGCCGATCTGCGGAATCAGGCAGCAGTCGGCGAGCGTCGGCTGCGCGCCGAAGCACCATGGGCCGTCGTGCTGCACAGCGGCGCGAACGAGCAGGCGCTCGACGCCCGCCATGCCCTCGGCGATCCAGTGGCGATACCACGCGTCCTTCTGTTGCGGCGACGCCTGCAACTCGTCCTGCAGATAACGCAGCACGCGCAGGTTGTTGACCGGATGCATGTCGCAGGCGATCAGGTACGACAGTTCGAGCACGCGCGCACGCAGTGGCGCGTCGCCGGGAATGAGGCGCGGTTCGGGATGGCGCGAATCGAGCCAGTCGATGATCGCGAGCGACTGGCCCAGATGCATCGCGCCATCCACGAGCGCGGGCACCGCAGCGGACGGATTGACCTCACCCACGTACTGCTCGCTGCGATGCGCGCCGACGCGGATATTCACCGGCAACGTGTCGTAGTCGACGCCCTTGAGCGCCAGCGCGATGCGCACACGCCAGGATGTCGAACTGTTGAAGAAACTGTAGAGCTGCACGGTCGTCGCCCTCCTGGTCAGACCACGCGCACGGTCAGCTCGCCCAGACGTTCGACGCCGACCTTGATGGTGTCGCCGCGCACGACCGGGCCCACGCCTTCGGGCGTGCCCGTGAAAATCACGTCGCCCGGTTCGAGGCGGAAGAACTTCGAGAGATACGAGACGGTTTCGGCCACCGACCAGATCAGATGCGAGACGTCGCTTTTCTGCTTCGTCGCGCCGTTGACGGTGAGCCACAGACCGGCCTCGCCGAAGTGGCCGACCTTGCTGGCGGGATGAATCGGACCGATGGGCGCCGAGCGGTCGAAAGCCTTGCCGATCTCCCACGGACGGCCCATTTCGCGCATCTTCATCTGCAGGTCGCGGCGCGTCATGTCGAGGCCGACCGCATAACCCCAGACGTATTCGAGCGCGTCTTCCACGGCGATGTCCTCGCCGCTCCTGCCGATCACGGCGACGAGTTCCGCTTCGTAGTGGTAATTCGCGGTCTGCGCGGGATACGCGAGGTCGAGCGTTTCGCCATAGGCGACCGGCACGATCGAGTCGCCCGGCTTGCAGAAGAAGAACGGCGGCTCGCGATCGGGATCGAAGCCCATTTCACGTGCATGCGCGGCGTAATTGCGGCCGACGCAGTACACGCGGCGCACGGCGAACTGGTCGGACGAACCGGCCACGGGAACGGCAACAGGTTGCTCGGGAGGGAAAATGAAGGCCATAGCGGTCGATAGATCCGGAACGTGAAATTAATCAGGAGTACGGCTTAGATGCGCGATTCGCGCAGCAGATTCAGCGCGGCCATGACCGGACGGTCGGAGTAGCTGAAGAGGACGGTGTCCGCGTCGGCGTCGAGTCGCACCGGCACCCACGAGGGCGCCACGAAGATGTCGTGCGGCGCGAGCGTGAAGGTGTTGTCGCCGACATGCGCCGTGCCCTGGCCTTCGACCACGCAATAGACGGTGGCGTCGGTGCTGCGATACGTCTTGCCGCGGAATCCCTTCGGCAGGAACTGCATGAAGGTGGCAATGGTGGGCATCGGCCAGCCGCCCGTGGCCGGGTTCACGTAGCGCAGCTTCACGCCGTCCCAGGCGTCGAGTTCGCCGTTGCGGTACAGCGTGTCGAGCGCTTCGCGGCTGCGCGCATACGGATAGCTGAACACCGGCGAGGTCGGGTCGCTGACCGTGTGGCGCACGGGCAGCATGTTGCTGCCGTAGCGCGCGAAACTGTCGCCTTCGGCGCGCGAGATCGGCTGGGTGGCTTCGGGGTAGTTCTCGGCGAAACCGGCGTCCAGATGCGCGACGAGCGGAATGTCGAGACCGTCGAGCCAGACCACCGGCTCGCCGCCCGCCTCGATCGACGGATTGCCGTGGTCGTGCCACGTCCACGACGGCGTGATGATGAAGTCGCCCGGATGCATGGTGGTGCGCTCGCCGTTCACGGCGGTCCAGGCACCCTCGCCCTCCACGATGAAGCGCATGGCCGACTGCGTGTGCCGATGGCTCGGCGCGATCTCGCCCGGCAGGATCAGTTGCAGACCCGCATAGAGATTCGGCGCGACCGCCGACTTGCCGGGCAGGCCCGGATTTTCCATCACGAGCACGCGGCGCACAGCCTCGGCGGCGCTGATCACCGAACCCGCTTCCATGACCAGATCGCGGATGCGCGCGTATTGCCAGAGGGCCGGCACGGCCTTGGGCTTCGGCTCGGGCACCACCAGCGCATGCAGCGATTCCCACAGCGGCGCGAGCCGTTCGCGGGCGATCTGTTCGTAGTACTGAGCGCGATTGGATGTGGACTGAGTCGTGGACATGAGAGGTCTCCGTTTTTTGAGAAGCGCGCCGGCCATCAGGCCAGTCGTCACACCGCAAAGCGCGCTTCGGGCACAGGACAATGTGATCTGGAGCATGGTGTCCCAGCAGACATCGCCTGTAAAATTCTCAATTCATCTCATGTATATGGTTCGGGATATACCTTGATGCAGATCACGAGGGCAGGCGAATGAGCGACTGGACCCAGCGGCTGCGTCTGAGGCATCTCGAATTGCTGATGAAAGTCGGCGAAACCGGCAACCTCAGTCACTCGGCTGCGGCGCTCAACACCACGCAGCCGGCGCTCTCGAAGTGGCTCAAGGAACTGGAAGAAGATCTCGGCCTGCCGCTGTTCGAGCGGCACGCGCGCGGGCTGCGCCCCACCTCGTATGGCGAGGCGCTCATGGAGCACGCGCGGCGCATCACCGGCCGGCTCGACAACGCGCGCGACGACATGGCCGCGCAGCGCGAAGGCGGCAGCGGCCTCGTGGCGATCGGCACCTCGGGCGTGGCGGCGGCGGACACCGTGCCCACGGCGGTCGCGCGGCTCGTCAAGGAACTGCCGCGCGCGCAGATCCGGCTCGTGGAAAGCACGATGAACCTGATGATGCCGCAACTGCTGCACGGCGAACTCGACATCGTGGTGGGCCGCTCGTCGAACGAAGCCGTCGATCCGCTCTTGAGCGCGGAGCTGCTGTATCGCGAGCGCATTGCCTTCGTCTGCGGCCTCGATCATCCGCTGGCCGAACGAAGCACGCTCGGCTGGGACGATCTGTTCGCCTGCAACTGGATCGTCTGGCCCGCCGGCACGCCGGTGCGCAAGGCGCTCGAAACCGCGCTCGACGCGGCAGGCCGTCGCATGCCGCAGCATTGCATCGAGTCGAATTCGTCGATGCTCAACGTCGCCCTGCTCAATCAGACGCAACTGCTGGGCGTCGCCTCCGGGCGCGCGGCGCAGCGTTTCGCGCAACTTGGGGCGCTGCGCATCCTGCCGATGACGCTCGAAAGCATCGGCTCGGTCTCGATGTACTGGCGCTCGGACAGCGCGAACCGGCTGGCGGTCGCGCGGGCGCTGGCGCATCTGCGGGGCTGCGCGCAGGGCTGACAGCTGATCGGAGACGGGCGTTTCCCTTTCAGAAGCTTTCCTGCTCAACCATCTTGCATCAAATCCAATAAACGATAATAATTCTCATTCGTAAATTAAACGTAAGTGACATGAAACCGGCCGCCCGCGCGGCACTGGTGCCGTGCAGACCCATCCGTGCAGCCGTCTTCCAGTCTCGCCCACGCCTTCGCCGCGCATTACCGGACGCTCGTCGCGTTCGCCGCGCGCCGCATGCGGTCGGCGGAAGCGGCGGCGGATCTGGTCCACGACGCCTTCGTCAAGGTGGCGTCCCTGCCTGGCACCGCCGAGGTCCGGCAGCCGCGCGCCTTCTTCGTGCGCGTGATCGAGAACCTCATGATCGACCGCTTTCGCGAAAGCCGCGCGTGGTCGCACGCGCGCATCGACGTGACGCCGCTCGACGACGATAATGACGCCTTCGCCGATCTGGCGATCGATCCCGTCGATCCGAGCCAGCTCGCCGAGGCCACGCAGACGGCGCGCGCGCTCGAAAGCGCGGTGAACGCGCTGCCCGCGCGCTGCCGCGAGGTGTTCGTGCTGCGCAAGGTGCATGGGCTCTCGCACGAAGCGATCGCCGAGCGTCTTCAGATCAGCAAGAACATGGTCGAAAAGCATTTGCGGCGCGCCTTGCTGGGTCTCGTCGAGTTCGACCGCGGCGCGCACGGCGACGACGCCCCGCCGGCCCATGACTAAGGAATTCCCGCAACCGGCCATGTCCGTTTCTTCTTCAGCCGACACCCCGAGCGACGCGCGGGCGGCCGCGCATGCGCGCCGCGTGCGCGCCGAGGCCGCCGTCTGGGTCGTGCGGATCGACGCGGGCCGCGCGACGCAGGACGACGCGCGTCTCGCGCGCTGGCGCGCGCGCTCGCCGCTGCATCGCGAGGCTTTCGACGGCGCGCTCGCGCAATGGCGCGGCGCCGATGCGCTGCGCGCCGCGCAGCACGCGCCATTACGTGCTGCTGGCGCCGATCAACGCAATGAACAGCGCAACGATCACCGCCCAATCGAACGCCCCGCCGCGCGTCCGCGTACGCCCGCGCGTTTCGCCTTCAGCTTTGCCGCGCTATTCACGCCGCCGCGTGCCGCTTTCGCTTCGCTCTGCGTGGCGTTCGGTGTGGGTGCGGCGTGGTATCTGCATGCGCCCGATCTGTCGACATCGGCAGGCGAAGTGCGCACCTTCGCGCTCGACGACGGCAGCATCGTGAAGCTCGACGCCGACTCGGCCATCGACGTCCGCTACGACGCGCACGAGCGCCGCATCGTGCTCGCGCGCGGCCGCGCCGCCTTCGACGTGAAGCACGGCGACGCGCGCCGCTTCGTCGTGCACGCGGGCGACGGCGAGGTCGTGGACATCGGCACCGCGTTTCAGGCGAGCTTGCCCGGCGACGGCACCGGCCACGGCGGCGATGCCGTCGTCACGGTCACGCAAGGACGCGTGGACGTGCGCAACGCCTGGGGCGATCTCGAAGCCGGCGCGGGCCAGAGCGTCGCGTATGGCGATGCGGTGCGCCCGCCCGCGCTCGTCGCCATCGACGCGTATTCGGCCACCGCGTGGCAGCGCGGACGCATGGTGTTCACCGACGCACCGCTCGCCGACGTGGCCGCTGCACTCAACCGCTACTGGAAAGGCCACTTCATCTACGTGCGTGGCCGCGCGGCGACGCTGCGCGTGTCGGGCAACTTCGCCATCGGTGCGCCCGCGCAGGCGCTCGATACGCTCGCCGAAACGCTGCGTTTGCAGGCCACGCGCATCGCGGGTCGCGTGGTGATTCTGTCCGCGTCGTCGTGAGTCACGTGGAGTAATCCGTCGCGCGAAAAATTTTTTTACGCGCGACGTCCGGTTTTTTCTTCGCACAACGTCTATTCCCTCAGTAAGACAAACAATCAGGGGAATGTCGTTGTTCACGCAAGCATCACTTCGTCCGCTCGCGATTAGCGCGGCGGCTGCCGCACTCTTCGGCGCTTCGTTGCCCGCGCTCGCTCAACAAGCCGCGCAATCCACGAGTCAATCCACTTCCACGGCGGCTGCGATGTCGCGCGATGCACGCATCGACTATCGCATCGCGCCTTCCGATCTCAACACGGCGCTCAACCGTTTCGCCGAAGCGAGCGGCGTGCAGCTCGCCTACGCGAGTTCGCTCGTCGCGGGCAAGCAGTCGCCGGGCTTCACGGGCCGCGCCGATGCCGGCAGCGCGCTCGCCCAGGTATTGCGCGGCACCGGTCTGCGCGCCGTACGCGGCCAGAACGCAGCCTTCGTGCTCGAAGTCGATCCCGAACCGCCGGGCCCCGACGCGAGCGCCGAAACATCGTTGCCCGCCATGACGATCCGCGCGCAAAGCGAAGCCGATGCACATGATCCGACCGTCGCCACGGCCGCGCTCAAGTCGAGCACGCCGCTCACGCGCACGCCGCAATCGGTGTCGATCATCGAACGCAAGCAGATGGACGAGCAGAACGTGCAGTCGGTCGCGCAGGCGCTGCGTTACTCGGCGGGCATCGTGCCGGAAACGCGCGGTATCGGCGACCGTTACGACAGCTTGCAGATGCGCGGTTTCGGCGGCTTCGGCGGCAATGCGGTCTACGTGAATTTTCTCGATGGCCTGAATCTCGGACGCGGTCTGTCGTATGCCGTGCCGCAGATCGAGCAATACGGTTTGCAGCGCATCGAAGTGCTGCGCGGCCCGAGTTCGATTCTGTATGGCCAGGCGAATCCGGGCGGCGTGGTGGTGCTCGAAAGCAAGCGTCCCGAAGCCGATCACGTGAACGAGGTGATGCTCGGCGCGGGCACGCACAACCGCTGGGAGGGCGCGTTCGATCTGGGCGGCGCGGTCGATGCGGACAAGCGCGTGCTGTATCGCTTCGTCGGCCTCGCGCGCGATGCGGACACGCAGGTGTCCGGCACGAAGGAGCAACGCATTTACGTGGCGCCCTCGCTCACGTTGCGTCCCGATGCGAACACCGAACTCACGCTGCTCGCGAGTTATCAATACGATCCGAACAACGGCTATTACGGTTTTCTGCCGCGCTACGGCACGGTGTCGTACAACCCGAACGGGCAGATCGGCACCGGCTTCAACGACGGCGAACCCGATTACGATCACTTCCGCCGCGCGCAGGCCAGCGTGGGTTATGCGTTCACGCACCGCTTCAACGACACCTTCACGGTGCGTCAGAACGCGCGCTACATGCATATGTGGAGCGATTACCAGACGGTCTATTCGAGCGGCTACACGAATTCGAGCAACCGTTACCTCAATCGCCTGACCACCGCCTCGCTCGAACATCTCGACGCGCTCTCGACCGACACGCAACTCGAAGCCGACTTCAACACCGGCGCGGTGCGCCACGCGGTTCTGATGGGCCTCGACTATCAGATGACGATGTCCGACCGCCGTCTTTCGTCGGGCAAGGCGCCCTCGCTCGATATCACGAATCCCGTCTACGGCCAGACGCTGACCGCGCCCAAACTCGCGAGCTACACGCGCCAGCGCACCGACGATCTCGGCCTCTACGTGCAGGATCAGATGACGATCGGCAAGTGGTCGTTCGTTCTCGGCGCGCGCGAGGATTACGCGTCGACCAGCGCGAATGAATACGTGAAGCACACGTCGTCGTATCAATTCGATCGCGCGTTCACGTGGCGCGCGGGCGTGCTCTACGCGTTCGACAACGGCATTTCACCGTTCGCGAGTTTCTCGCGCTCGTTCCAGCCGGTCACCTCGGGCACGACGGCGGATGGCAGTTCGCTCAAGCCATCGACGGGGCGTCAGTTCGAAGTGGGCGTGAAGTATCAGATTCCGGGCACGACGAGCTTCACGACGCTCTCGCTCTACGATCTGCAGCAGACCAACGTGTCGACGCCCGATCCGAACAACTCGAACTACCGCGTGCAGACCGGCGCTGTGAAAAGCCGTGGCGTCGAAGTGGAAACGCATTTGAATATCACGCGCGATCTCTCGCTGATCGCGGCGTATAGCTACACGAGCGCCTATGTGGCGAGCGCGAACGACAGCTCGCTCGGTCACACGCCCGCCGCCGTGCCGAAGAATACCGCTTCGCTGTGGGCCGATTACACGCTTCATCGCGGCACGTTCAAGGGCCTGGGTATGGGCGCTGGCGTGCGCTATATCGGCAGCACGTATGGCGCCGCCGACGATTCGTTCAAGGTCGGCTCGTTCACGCTCGTCGATCTCGCCGTGCACTACGAGTTGCGCAACTGGCGCTTCGCGCTCAATGCGTCGAATCTGTTCGACCGTCAATATGTGGCCGCTTGCGCGAGCGCGACGCAGTGTTTCTGGGGCGTGCGCCGTGAAGTGATCGGCACCGCGCGCTATCAATGGTGAGGCCGACGATGAAATCTTCACGCGCTTTTGCAAGGCGAACGGTATGTGCAATCGCGGGCTTGTCGATGGCGGCGGCTGCGTGGGCGGCAACGCCTGTCGCTGCCTCGAATGCCGCGATTAATCATTCGGATATCGAAGCATCGAATGACGTAAGCGCCCTGCTTCCCGATACCGAATCGTTCGTGATCGACGCTACGCCGAATGGTCCGCGTTATCGCATCTGGCTGTATCACCCGAAGGCGGCTGGGTCCAATGCCGAGCCGCCCTTGCTCGTACTGCTCGACGGCAACGCGACCTTCGCGCTCGCCGTGAGCGCGGCGCGATTGCAGGCGAAGCTGATCGGCCCCGTGACGATCGCCGCCATCGCCGCCGACAACGACACGCTTTTCGACGAACACCAGCGCTTCCGCGATTTCACCACGCCCGCGCGCGATGGCTGGGGCGTGCCGCGCGACGCGCAAGGCGCACCGCTCGAAACCGGCGGTGCGCAGGCCTTCGAGACCTTCGTCAACGAGACCTTGCTGCGCGCCATCGAAGCCCGCACGCACGCCGCGCCGCGCTCACGCATGCTGTTCGGACATTCGCTCGGCGGTTTCTTCGTGCTGAACGACGCGCTTGCACATCCGCAGGCGTACTCGCGTTACATGGCGGCGAGTCCGTCGATCTGGTGGAATGGCGCTGAGTTACTGGCGAGCGCTCGTGCGAGCGCGCGTTCGGCATCGACTAAGGGCAGCGCGACGCACGCGGCCGTTCCGCTCGCGATCCGCGTGGGTGGCGACGAACAGAAACTCGCGCCCAATGCGCCGCCCGCGCGCGTCGAACGCGTGACGCACGCGGCGATGCTCGACAACGCGCGCGCAATCGCCGACTTGCTGCACGCAACGCCCACGCTCGGTTTCGACGCCGATTTCCAGATCTACGCGGGGCAGAATCACGTGTCGTATCTGCCCGCTGCGATCAGCGAAGCCGTGGGCCTGGCCGCGCGAAACCTGCCCTGAGCGGCGCTTACGCGCGTTCGAGCGCCGCCATCGCCCGCACGATCACGAGCAGCACCGACATGCTCACGCCGCTCGACGCACGCAATTCGGTGAGCAAATGGCCGTAGCGTTCGAGCGCTGCTTCGTGCTGCGCGCACCAGGCATCGACGATGGCTTGCGCATCGGCCGTGTCGGGCGACTGCGCGAGCGCGCTGGTCGTGAGCGCGCGTTTAAGCCTCGCCACCTCGGCAAGCGCCGCCGCGCGCGCCATCGTGTCCCAGTGCGTGGGCGTGGGCAGCGTGGCGGCGCGTTCGCTGATCCAGCCGTAATTCAGGCGCGTGCCGAGCGCGAAATACGCCGCCGCGACCAGTTCGAGCGGACGCCCGCACGCCGCCGCTACTTCGGCGATATCGAGCAGCGCCACCGAAATTTCGCCGCTCGACACCCGCAGCGCAAGCGTGCTTTCCACGCCTGCATTCACGAGTTCGCCCTGGCGCACCGAGAGCGCTTCGAGATCGGCTTCGGGCAATAGCGCGGGCAATTGTGGGGCGAGCCGTTGCGCCGCGTCGCGGCAGCGCGCGAGCAGCGAACCCACGTCGTCGCGATCCACCGCGCCCGCTTGCAGATGACGCAGGAACCACAGCGCCGCGCGTTCGAGCAGACGCGCGATATCGACGAACATGCGCGCCTGCACGTCATCGGGCACACGATTGTCGAGCGCGTCGATGGCGCGCCAGATCTCGTCGAGATCGAATACGTCGCGCACCATGATGCAGGCGCGCACGATCTCGTCGGGCCGCGCGTCGGTCTCCTCCATGAGCCGGTGAATGAACGCACAACCCACGCGATTGACGAGCGCGTTGGTCAGATGCGTCGCGAGAATCTCGCGGCGCAGCGGATGCCGCTGCATCGGTTCGCTGAAGCGCTGCTGCAAAGGCTTCGGGAAATAGTCGATCAGCAAGGCCGCGACGAGCGGATCTTCGGGCACCTCGGAATCGAGCAGCGCATCGTAGAGCCACATCTTGCTATACGCGAGCAGCACCGCGCGCTCGGGCGACGTGAGGCCGAGTTTCGACGCCTGGCGCTCGGCCACTTCCTCGTCGGTCGGCAGGAATTCGATCACGCGATTGAGGCGCCCCGCGCGTTCGAGCCAGCGCATCACGCGCGTTTCCGCATCGAGCAGCGGCACGGCATAGCGGCCCGCGATCGAGAGCGCCTGAGTCTGGTAATAGTTGTCGCTCAGCACGAGCAAACCGACTTCATCGGTCATTTCGGCCAGCAGCGTATTGCGCTGTTTGGTGGTCATCTCGCCGTCGCCCACCACGAGACCGAGCAGGATCTTTATATTCACTTCGTGATCCGAACAATCGACGCCTGCTGAATTGTCGATGGCATCGGTATTGATGCGGCCGCCGCGCTGCGCGAATTCGATGCGCCCGAGTTGCGTCACGCCGAGATTGCCGCCCTCGCCCACGACCTTGCAGCGCAGATCCGTGCCATTCACGCGCACGGCGTCGTTGGCGCGGTCGCCCACTTGCGCGTGCGTTTCGCGCGAGGCCTTCACATAGGTGCCAATGCCGCCGTTATAAAGCAGATCGACCGGCGCCTGCAGGATCGCACGAATCAGTTCGTTCGGCGTGAGCGCCACGGCGTCGATGCCCAGCACCTCGCGCACGGCCGGAGAAAGCGGAATCGTCTTGACGGTGCGCGGGAAAATGCCGCCGCCTGCCGAGATCGCGGCCGGATCGTAATCGGCCCAGCTCGATCGATCGAGGGCAAACAGCCGCTGGCGCTCCGCGAAACTGCGCGCCGGATCGGGCGCCGGATCGAGAAACACGTGGCGATGATCGAAGGCCGCCACGAGCTTGATATGCGGCGACAGCAGCATGCCGTTGCCGAACACGTCGCCCGACATGTCGCCGACGCCGACCACCGTGAAGTCGCTCGCCTGGGTATCCACGCCCATTTCGCGGAAGTGGCGTTTGACCGATTCCCACGCGCCGCGCGCGGTGATCGCCATCTTTTTGTGGTCGTAGCCCACCGAGCCGCCCGACGCAAAGGCGTCGTCGAGCCAGAAGCCGTATTCGGCGGAAATGGCGTTCGCGTAATCGGAGAATGTGGCCGTGCCCTTGTCGGCGGCCACGACGAGATACGGGTCGTCGGGATCGTGACGCACGACGTCGGGCGGCGGGACGATGGCGTTGTTCACGAGGTTGTCGGTGAGGTCGAGCAGCCCGCGCAAAAAGGTCTGATAACAGGCCACGCCTTCGCGCATCCACGCTTCGCGGTCGCTCGGCGGCGGCGGATTCTTCACCACGAAGCCGCCCTTCGAACCCACCGGCACGATCACGACGTTTTTCACCATCTGCGCTTTCATCAGGCCGAGCACTTCGGTGCGGAAATCCTCGCGCCGGTCGGACCAGCGCAGGCCGCCGCGCGCGACGCGTCCGCCGCGCAAATGCACGCCTTCCACGCGCGGCGAATACACCCAGATTTCGAACATCGGTTTCGGCTCGGGCAGCCCCGGCACTTTCGACGGATCGAATTTGAACGACAGCGCCGGACGCAGCGCGCCATTCGGCTCGCGGCGGAAATAATTGGTGCGCACCGTTGCGTTGATCACGCCGAGAAACTGCCGCAGAATGCGGTCCTCGTCGAGATTCGGCACCTGGTCGAGCGCGGCCTCGATGGCCTTGAGCGCGAGCGCCGTGCGTTCCTCGCGCGCCGCTTCCGCGCGCGGATCGAAACGCACGAGAAACAATTCGACCAGTTGCCGCGCAATCGCGGGATTGCCGGTCAACGCGCGTTCGATATAGGCGTCGCTGAATGTCGAACCCACCTGACGCAGATATTTCGCATAGGCACGCAAAATCGTTACTTCGCGCGCGCCCAGATACGCGCGCAATACGAGTCGATTGAAATCGTCGTTCTCGATGCGCGCGCTCCATACGCCTTCGAACGCTTCCTCGAACAGATCTTTCACGCGCTCGATATCGAATTCCGCGTCGTCGGCGAGTTCGAGCCCGAAGTCGTGCACCCACGCGGGATCGCAGCCTGGCACCTGAATCACGTAAGGCCGTTCTTCATCCACGCGCACGCCGAGATGTTCGAGCATCGGCAAACTGCGCGAGAGCGCAATGGCTTCGCCCGCGCAATAGACCTTGAAACGAAACGCACGCGGCCCCGATTCGATCGGCCGATACAGATTCATCGCGATGCCCGCCGTTCCCTGCACGCGTTCGATCAATTCGATATCGCGAACAGCCGTGCGCGCGGGATAATCGTCGCGATAACCGGCGGGAAACGAATCGGCGTAACGATGCAGCAGGCGCGTGCCCTGTTCCTCGCCGAAAGCGTCGAGCAGCGCGTCGGCGAGATCGTCCTGCCAGCGCCGCGTGACCTGCACGAGCCGCGCTTCCAGTTCGCGCGTGTCCACATCGGGCATCGTGCCGGGTTCGGCGTGCACGACGAAATGAATGCGCGCAATCGCCGATTCCGAAAGCAGCGGCGTGAATTCCACCGAAATGCCGTTGAAGGCTTCCGCGAGCAGATTCGCGATGCGCCGCCGCAAATCGGTATTGTATTTATCGCGCGACACATAAACGAGGCACGAAACGAATCGATTGAAACGATCGCGCCGCACGAATAGACGCGTGCGCTGATGCTCCTGCAAACGCAAAACGCCGAGCGCGATATCGTAAAGCTCGTCTTCGGCGGCCTGGAATAACTCGTCGCGCGGATAGGTTTCGAGCACGGTCACGAGCGATTTGCCGAGATGCCCTTTCGGCAGAAAGCCCGCGCGGCGCACGATATTCGCGCATTTGCGGCGCACGATCGGAATATCGGCGGCGGGGACCATATAGGCCGTCGAGGTATAGAGCCCGACGAAGCGGCGCTCGCCGCAGACCTTGCCGTCCGCGCCCACGAGCTTCACGCCCACATAGTCGAGATAACCGGGCCGGTGCACGGTCGCGCGCGAATTCGCCTTGGTCAGAAAGATCGGCCATGCGCCCGTGACGATGTCGGCGGCCGCGGGCGGCAGCGGCGTGACGTCGGGCGTGCCGGGCGCGCGCAAGGCTTCACGCAGAATGCCGAGGCCCGAGTTGTCCACGCCGCGCAGCGCGAAGCCGTCGCCGTGTTCGACGAGCGCATAGTCGCGCTGGCCGAGAAAGGTGAAATGGTCGGCGACCATCCAGTCGAGAAACGCGCGCGCTTCGATATCTTCCGCGCTCGTTTCGCGTGCCTTCATGCTCTTGATGGTCTCGCGCGCGACGTCGAGTATCTTCGGCCAGTCTTCGACGGCGGCCCGCACGTCGCCGAGCACCTTGGCGATTTCGCGGCGCAGTTCATCGAGTTTTGCTGCATCGCCGCAGCGGTCGACTTCGAAATGAATGAACGAGGCCAGTTGCGAGGGGCCGTCGTCGGCGCCGGCGGCTCCCACGTCGATGCGCTCGATGCCGCCTTCCTTGCCGCGCCAGACGCGAAACACCGGGTGCATGGCCGAATGCAGCGCGAGCCCGAGCTTGTTGACAGCCATCGACACCGAATCGACCAGGAACGGCATGTCGTCGTTGACGATTTCGATGACCGTGTGATCGGAATGCCAGCCGTGCTGTTCGAGAATCGGGTTATAGACCCGCATGCGCTCGGTGCCGGGCACGAAGCGTTGCGCCGTTTGCCAGTGCGCCATGGCGGCGCCATAGAGATCGGCGATGCTGCGGCTGCGCAGATCCTCGGCATCGACGAAATCGTAATAGTGGCGCAGGAACGGTTCGACCGTTTGAAAGGCGGGTTCCGGCAATCGCGCTCGCGCGAATGCCAGAACATCGGAGAGCAGATGGGCGACGAATTCCTCGTTCCTCGCTTGCATGGCGGACTCCTCGACGGATGGCCATCGACTGCATCGGCGGTAAAGCCATTATGCACCGGCGAGGTGATCGAACGATGAATGCGTGCGCGTTCTTTGAATGAAAAGCGGCGAATAAAAAGCGCAGCGGTTTACATGTTTTAAAACGTATTCATGCGAGAAAGTCTGATTAAACGCCGTTAGACAATATCGTCACTAGGGCCACACGATCCGGCACAGCGATTGCGGCTGCCCGGCGGCCGGCGCGCGAAACGAAAACAGTGCGCCTGCGAGCGGCTCGCGGGCGAGCGCGGCTGCGTCGAGTCCTTTGCGCGCCGTGGTCACATACGCCGTGCGCAAATCGTCGCCGCCGAAGGCGAGCTTCGTCACGTTCGAGCACGGGAACGCAACGTGCGCCACGCTCAAGCCGTTCGGCGCGTAGCGCTCGATGCGTGCGCCGCCAAACGTCGCGACCCAGACGTAGCCCTCGGCATCCACGACCAGACCGTCGGGATCGCCCGGCGGCGCGTGCGTGGTGAACAGGCGGCGCGCCGAGAGTTCGCCGTCGTCGCCCACGTCGAACGCGTAGATGGCGCGGCGCAGCGAATCCACGTGATACAGCGTGCGTGAATCGGGGCTCATCGCCGGGCCGTTCGTGATGATGTAGCCGCTGTCGTGCACGCGCGGCGGCCGGTCGTCTTCTGCGCGCCAGAGCGAGCCGGTCGGCTCCGTTTCCGCGTCGTCCATCGAACCGAACCACAAGCGGCCTTCGCCATCCACGTGCGCGTCGTTGAGCCGGTTGCCAGGCAGCGCGGCTTCGACCGGCACGCGCAGCACGAAGCGCCCATCTTCGGGCGTGAAGCGGTGCAAGCCGCCCTGCAATCCGCAGACAAAGCCGCCATCCGCGTGCGGCAGGACGAAACCGGTTTGCGCGGGCGCGTCCCAACTGCTGCGCGCGCCGCTTTCCGGCACGTAGCGATGCACGCGCCGCTGCTTGATATCGACGAAATACAGCGCGCGTTCGCGTTCGACCCACACGGGGCCTTCGCCGAGCAATGCGCCCACGTTCCATTCGACTTCCGGGATCGTTGGGCTCATGCGCCGTACCATCCGGCATCGACGAAATAATCGCGGCCGGTGCAGCGCGCGGCGTCGTCGGACGCAAGAAAGAGCACCATGCGCGCGACGTGCTCGGGCTCGATGCGCGCGTGCAGACATTGCTGGTCAAGCAATTCCGATTCGCTCTCGCTCGACTGCCAGAGTTTCATCTGGCGCGGCGTGCGCACCGCGCCCGGAATCACGCAATTCACGCGTATGCCGTGCTCGCCGAGATCGCGCGCGAGTCCGCGTGTGAGGCCTTCGATGCCCGCTTTGGCCGTCATATAGACGCTGAGATTCGGCGTGGCGAGATGCCAGGAAATCGAACCGAGATTGATGATCGCGCCGCCGCCCTGCTTGCGCATGCCTTCGCTCACGGCTTGCGCGCAAAAGAATTGATGGCGCAAATTCACGGCGAGACGGTCGTCCCAGTAAGCGGTACTTACGTCGCCAACGCTGTGGCGGTCGTCGTTGGCGGCGTTGTTGACGAGGATCTGCACGTCGCCGGACGCTTGCGCGATGGCGTCGAAACAGCGTTGCAAGGCGTCGATATCGCGCAGATCGCAGCGATGGTAGACGGGTTCGTATTTCGTGTGGCGGCTCGCTTCGACGAGCGCGAGCGACGCTTCGTCGGCCACGTCGAGAAAATGCACGCACGCGCCCTGTGCGCTGAAGGCCGCCACCATCGCGGCGCCGATGCCGGTGCCGCCGCCCGTGATTACGACCACCTTGTCGCTCAGGCTCGGATAAATTGCGTAAGACATGGATAATTTCGCTTTCGGTTCAATCGTTGCGTCAAGGGTCGCGCGGGGGTTTATTCGACGGTCACGTCGCTCGTCATGCGCCAGTCGCGCGGCAGCGTACGCGTCGCATCGCCGGTGACGGTGAGCGTCGCTTGCAGATGAATATCGCGGCTCGAACTGCCGATCATCAGATCGAAATCGCCGGGTTCGACGATGCGTTCGCCGCGTCCATCGGTGAAGTTCAGCATGTCGACAGGCAGGCGAACCTGCACGCGCGCTGCGCCGCCCGCTGCCACCGTCACGCGCGAAAACGCCTTCAATTCACGCACCGGACGCGCACTCGACGCCAGCTTGTCGCGCAGATAAATCTGCACGACGTCCACGCCGTCGCGCGCGCCGATGTTCTTCACCGTGAACGCCAATTCGAACGTGCCGTTTTCGATGGGCGCATCGGACGCGGCGAGTTCGAGCGCTTCGTAAGCGAAGCGCGTATAGCCGAGACCGAAGCCGAACGGGTAGCGCGAACCGAAGTGCCAGGCGACCGGCGTGCCCGCGCTTTTGAGCCGATGGTTGTAGACGTAGGGCACCGCGCCCGCGCTCGTCGGCACGGAAAGCGGCAGGCGTCCGCTGAAATTCTCGCGGCCCGAGAGCAGCGAGGCGAGCGCTTCGCCGCCCTTCTCGCCCGGCGCGAACGCCATCACCTGCGCGGCGACGCGCTCCTCCTGACCGCCGAGGTTGTACGGGCGGCCGCCCGTCATCACGACGACGGTGGGCGTGCCGGTCGCGAGCACGGCGTCGAGCAGCGCCTGCTGCACGCCGGGCAGCGCGAGGCTGTCCGTGTCCGAGCCTTCGCCCACGGTGCCCGACTGGAACAGGCCCGCGAGGTCGCCGACAAACACGATCGCAACGTCGGCGGCGCGCGCCTTTTCGACGGCGGCGGCGATGCGCGACGTGTCCGTGCTGATGAGCGCGTCGCGCGTGCCGACTTCGCGCGTATCGAGCGAGACGTCGCCCGGAAAGACCGGTGCGCCCGCACGGCGTTCTTCGATGATCGCGCAACCGGGCGCGTAGCTCACGCGCGCTTCGCCGAGCACATCGCGCAGCGCGTGCAGCGGTGTCGTCATCGACGAATGCGCGCTCTCGCCGCTGTTGATCAGATGCACGGGGAAGCTGTAGCCCGCGAGCAGCGCGAGCGGATCGTCGGCGGTCGGGCCGATTACGGCCACGTTCTGCGTGCCGTCGTTCGCGAGCGGCAGCACGCCGTCGTTGCGCAGCAGCACCACCGATTCGAGCGCCACGTCGTAGGCCACATCGCTTGCGGCTTCGCTGCGCACGTTCACGCGCGAGACATCGGCATAGGGCTGCTCGAACAGGCCGATGTCGAACTTCACGCGCAGCACGCGCTTCACTGCTGCATTGATGGTCGCTTCGCTGATCTCGCCGCGCGCGAGCGCGTCCTTGAGATGCAGCGCGCACTCGTGGCCCGGCAATTCGATATCGAGTCCCGCGTTGAACGACTGCGCGGCGGCGTCGGCCGCGTCGCGCGCGATGCCGTGATGCGTGTAGAGCAGATTCACGGCCGCATAATCCGCGACGATCAGGCCGTCGAAACCCC
This sequence comes from Paraburkholderia sp. J94, assembly GCF_905220285.1. NCBI lineage: Bacteria > Pseudomonadati > Pseudomonadota > Betaproteobacteria > Burkholderiales > Burkholderiaceae > Paraburkholderia > Paraburkholderia sp. J94. Next base: position 653,307 of record NZ_CAJMZH010000001.1, read on the forward strand.
ATTTATCGCGCAGCACGCCTTGCAGCAAATCGCGGTTCGCGTGGCACGGCACGCCGTCGATGTCGTGATACGCAGGCATGATCGAGCCCGCGTGCGCGAGCTTCACCGCCATCTCGAACGGCAGCAGGAACGTATCGTTGAGTTCGCGCGGACCGACGTGCACGGGCGCGTGATTGCGCGCGCCTTCGCTGGCCGAGTGCGCCACGAAATGCTTGAGCGTGGCGAGCACGTCGCGCTTCTCGCCTTGCAGGCCCTGCACGTAGTGGCACGCCATCACGCCCACCAGATACGGATCTTCGCCGAAGGTTTCCTCGGTGCGTCCCCAACGCGGATCGCGCGAGACATCGAGCACGGGGGCGAGTCCTTGATGACAGCCGATCGAGCGCGCCTGTTCGCCGATCACCTCGCCCACGCGGCCAACCAGCGCAGGATTCCACGTGGCCGCGTAATTGAGCGGCGACGGAAACAGCGTGGCGTCCTTGATCATCAGCCCGACGAGACATTCCTCGTGCGCCATCACCGGAATGCCCAGGCGCGTCTGCTCGATCATCTGCCGTTGCAGCGCGTTGAAGGCCTCCACGCCCTCTTGCGGATCGACCGTATGCGTGCCGAGCGGACGCGTCACCTGACCGAGCCCGTGTTGCAGCAGCGTGTCGAGCGGCACACCCGTATCGCGCTGCGCGAAGTCCTCGGTGCGCCATTCGTGACGGCCATGCGCGCGCAGTTTGAGCCAGACGGCGTGCAGCTGCGCGATCTTTTCGTCGATCGTCATGCGCGCGAGCAGGTCGGCCACGCGCGCTTCGGTGGGCGCGTGAGCGCGGCGGTAAACGGGCACCTCGCTTTGATGGTCAAGCGACATCACAACACTCCTGTTGGGTCGTGTGCAAGGCGCGCATCGCGTCCCGGCACGTTAGTTATCCTGCTTATTTTTCAAGCGTGTGTTCAGACTGCCGAAGCGCCGCGCGACGTGATCAATGCATGCGCTTGAACGCCATGTCGCGGTCGTCGAACAGATGGCAGGCGTCGGGCGGCAGCGCGAGATTGACGTTCTCGTCGTATGCCAGCGCGCTGTCGCCGGGCAGCTTGGCGATCAGCGTGGGCGCGTCCGCGTGCTGCTGGCCGATATGCACGTAGCTGTGCTCGCCCATGCGCTCGACGAGGCGCACGCGGCACGCGAGCGTCGGCTCGTTGCGCGCGGCGTCGGCGAGACGCAGATGTTCGGGGCGAATCCCCAGCGTCACCTTCATGCCAACACTCGCATGGCCCGGCTCGACGCGCGCGAGCACGCGCTCGCCGCTGTCCAGCGCCACGTGCACGCCGCCTTCGTCGGCGCCCGTGACCGTACCGGCGAAGAAGTTCATCTTCGGCGAGCCGATGAAACCGGCCACGAAACGGCTCCTTGGATGGTGATAGAGATCGAGCGGCGCGCCCACCTGCGCGATGCTGCCGTGCCGCTCCATGTCCTTGCCGGCCTGAAGCAGCACGATGCGGTCGGCCAGCGCCATCGCCTCGACCTGATCGTGCGTCACATAGACGGCGCTCGCCTCGCGAAACTCGCGATGCAGGCGCGCAATTTCAGTGCGCGTCTGCACGCGCAGCGCGGCGTCGAGATTCGAGAGCGGTTCGTCGAAGAGGAACACGCCCGGCTCGCGCACGATCGCACGGCCAATCGCCACGCGCTGACGCTGGCCGCCCGAGAGCGCCGCAGGACGGCGTTCGAGCAGCGCATCGAGTTGCAGCGCGGCGGCGGCGCGGCGCACTTTCGTGTCGATGGCCGCCTTGTCGATCTTCGCCTGGCGCAAGCCGAACGCCATGTTCTCGTACACGCTCATATGCGGATAAAGCGCGTAGTTCTGGAACACCATCGCCACGCGGCGCTTCGCGGGCGCGACGTCGTTCATGCGCTGGCCGTCGATGCGCAGTTCGCCGTCGCTGATCGATTCGAGCCCGGCGATCATGCGCAGCAGCGTAGACTTGCCGCAGCCGGACGGCCCGAGAAACACGCAGAACTCGTTCTTGCCGACTTCGAGCTGTGCGTTGCGGATCACCGCCTGACCATTTGCATAGGACTTCTGTACGTTTGCGAGAGAGATGCTTGCCATGTCGTGATGTCGGTATCGGTGCGGTTTGAAACGTGCTTCAGCCCTTGAGCGAGCCGGCCATCATGCCCTTGATCACGCGCTCCTGACCGAACGCGTAGGCCACGATCAGCGGCAGCGAAGTCAGCGTGACGACCGCGAGCATCGCGGGCACGTTCGACGAATACTGGCCCTGAAAATCCCACACCGCGAGCGGCAGCGTGCGATGCTCGGAGGTCGAGGTGAGCATGTAGGCGAAGATGAATTCGTTCCACAGGCCAATGCCGTTGTAGATCGCCACCGTCGCGAGGCCGGGACCGGACAGCGGAAAAAACACGCGCCAGAAGATGCCGAACGGACCACAGCCGTCGAGTTGCGCGGCCTCTTCGAGCTCGCGCGGAATCTGCCGCATGAATTCGGTGAGGATGAAGATCGACACCGGCAGGCTCAGCGCCACGTACGGTCCGAGCAGCGCGAACGGCGTGTCGTAGAGGCCGAGATTGCGCGTGAGCAGATAGATCGGCACCAGCGTCGCGTGCAGCGGCACGATCATGCCCGCGACCACGAGCGCGAACAGCGTCTTGTTGAACGTGAAGCGCAGCCGCGCGAACGCATAGGCGGCCATCGCACTGACGATCACGATCAGCACCACGGACACGCCCACCACGAACAGGCTGTTGCGGAAGTAGGTGAAATACGGGCCTTCGAGCACGGCGGCGTAATTGCCGAAATACAGACGCTTCGGCAAGGCCCAGACCGGCGAGGAAAAGGTTTCGTCCTGCGTTTTGAGGCTAGTCGCCACCACGAAGATGAACGGCACGGTGGTGACGGCCAGCCAGATCAGCGCGAGCAGCGGCACGCCCACGCGGAGCTTGCGCAGGCCGAACCCCGGTTGATGCGGAAGCGTCGACATCGCTCAGACCTCCGTTGCGTAGCGGCGCGTGAAGCGCAGCGAAATGGCCGCCACCGCGCAGACGATGATGAACATCGCCGAGCCGATGGTGCTGCCGTAGCCGAGCTGGAACGAGCTGAACACGGTGCGGTACATATAGGTCGCCATGAGTTCGGACGAGCCTTCGGGACCGCCGCCCGTCATCACGTAGATCAGATCGAAATAGCGCAGCGAGCCGAGAATGGAGAGCAGCGCGGCGGTGCGCACGGTGCCTTGCAGATGCGGCAGCTTGATGCGCCAGAAAATGGTCCATTCCGATGCACCGTCGAGGCGCGCCGCTTCGGCGATTTCCTGCGGCAGCGAAGACAGCCCCGCGAGAAACAGGATCATGTAGAACGGCGTGTTCTGCCAGCAGATCACGGCGATGGTCGAGCCGAGCGACAGATGCGGATCGCCGAGCCAGTCCTGCGCGAGCGCATCGAGTCCGAGCGCATGGAGCGCCGCGTTGAGCGGGCCGAAGTTCGGATCGTAGACGTTCTTGAACAGCACGCCGATCGCCACGCTCGACATCAGCAGCGGCAGGAAATAGAGAATCTTCAGCAGACGCGAGCCGCGCCCCGCTTTTTCGAGCAGCACGGCGAGCGCGAGCGCAATCGGCAGTTCGACCACGATCGACGCGGCCGCGAGCAGCGCGTTGTTCGCGAGCGATTGCCAGAACACGGCATCGTGCGCGAGCTTCGCCCAGTTGGCGAGCCCCACGAAGCGCGCGTTGCTGCCGAGCCCGTTCCAGTCGAGCAAGGAAAGCCGCAAGCTGGAGACGAGCGGGTACAGCAGGAACACGGCGAGCAGCAGCACCGCGGGCGCGAGAAAGGTGGCGGCGACGAGCCACTGCGCGGAGAATCGCAAGCGGCGTTCGGGAACGGCGGAAAGTGCGATGTTCACGGATAGGCCTGCCGGCGGCGTCCTCGCGGACGCTCACCGGTCTTGATGAAGAGATTGATCAGGATGGCGAATCGTTTCGATCAGCCGCCCGACTTCGAAGCCGCTTCCATTTGCTGCGCGGCGGCCTGCGGCGTGACCGAGAGGCCGAACAGCGCCTGGGTCGTGTCCTTATGCAGCTCGCCCAGACGCGGCGGCAGCGCCTGGTCGTACCAGAGCTGCACGTTCGGCGCCTGCACGATGAGCGCCTGCAGGCGCTTGAGGAACGGATCGGGAATCGCCACGTCCTTGACCGGCGGCACCTTGTGGTCGGTCACGCGCGCGCGCATCGATTCGTCGTCGGTGAGCGCCTGGATGAGCTTGAATGCCTGATCCGGGTACTTGCACGCGCTGGAGATGCTCAGGAAGCCGTCGCCGACCGTGCCGATCACGTCGCGCGGATCGCCCTTGCCGCCCGGCACGCTCGGGAACGGGAAGAAGTCGAGCTTGGCGGAGAACGCGGGGTTTTCGTTGGCGATGGTCGAGGCTTCCCAGCCGCCCATCAATTCCATGGCCGCGCGGCCCGAATACAGCAGACGGCGCGAGGCGCCCACGTCGTAGTCGAGGCCGTTGTAGCCCTGCGCGAACGCGCCGGCCTTCACGAGATCCTGAATGTACTTGCCCGCTTCCACGAAGGCCGGATCGCCGAAGCCCTTGCCGCCGCCCTCCACCGCGCCGCGCACGACCTCGGGGCCGCCGATGCGGTCGACGAGGTACATGTAGTACATCGAGCCCGTCCACTTGTTCTTGTTGGCGAGCGCGAACGGCGCGATGTCGTGCGACTTGAGCACCTGCACCACGTGCATCAGCTCGTCCCAGGTCGCGGGCGGCTTGAGACCGTACTGCTTGAAGAGGTCCTTGTTATAGAAGATCACGGCGGCCGACGCGTTTTCGGCGGCCACGCCGTAAGTCTTGCCGTCGAAAGTCACGGCCTTCCATGAGGCGGGCAGGAAGCGGTCGCGATACGCGGGATCCTTCTGCAGATACGGCGTGAGGTCGGCGATCTGGCCGGCCTTCACATATTCGTTGAGCGTGCCGCCGCCCCACGACTCGAACACGCACGGCGGCTGGTTCGCGCCGAACGCCACCTTCAGCTTGGTCTTGTAGGCGTCGTTGAGGATGTGCGAGTTTTCGACCTTGTAGCCGGGGTTTTTCTGCTCGAAGCGATCGGACGCGTCGCGCAGAATCTTGCTGGAACTGGCATTCGTTTGCTGATCCCACGTCGTGATCACTTTCGCGTCCTGCGCGTGCACCACGCCCGCCGCCGCGAGTGCGGCGAACAGCACCGCCGCGCCCGTCGTTTTCGCTACCGCCGCGTACGCCATCTTGGGTGTCTCCTGTCGTTGGTTTTGTTTGCGACCGTTTAACGTTAGCCTTAACGTTACGAGATCGTAGTCATAACGTTCTACCGTCGCCAGACCGTGTTAACCCTCAAGCTGCCGTCTGCGCGACGTATCCGTACAACGCTTGACAGGCGGCCCGTGCGCGCCTGAATTGTCGGGCTGCGCGGTTCTGTTAGAATGATTTCCACTGTAACGATAGCGTTACCAAGACCTCTCCGGGTCGCGGTTCGGGTCGCGCTGCCTCACTCCTTCATAACAAGCTAGTCGCATGACCAAGCAAAATCCCACGCTGGCAGACGTCGCGAGGCTGGCCGGCGTGTCGCAGATGACCGCGTCGCGCGCGCTCAACGGGCGTCCGGGCGTGTCGCGGGAAACGCGCGACGAAGTGCTGCGCATCGCCTCCGACATCGGTTACGTCGTCAATCGCACGGCCCAGAAGCTCTCGGGCGGACGCAACGGCATCATCGGCATCATGACGCCCACGCTCGACACGCAGTTTTCGAGCGAACTGATTCTGGGCGCGGGCCGCGCGGCGCGCGCCGCCGGTTGCGAAGTGCTCGTCTACACGGTGTCCGACGACAGCCACGCGCATCAGGAACTCATCAAGCTCGTGCGCCAGTTTTCCGACGGCCTGCTCGTGATCCTGCCGCGCGAGACCATGTGTCTCGACTCGCTCGCGGCCGCGCACGTGCCCGTGGTGGTGGTCGATCAGCGCGGCACGCTCAATCGTTTTCCCTCGGTGTCGGTCGACAATTACGGCGGCGCGCGCATGGCGGTCGAGCATCTGGTCTCGCTCGGCCACAAGCGCATTGCGTTTCTCGGCGGCGACGAAGCGATCGAAGGCGTGCGCGACCGTCAGCGTGGCTATCACGACACGCTCGTGCGCCACGGCATCGCGCTCGATCCCGAACTCGTCGTGACCGGTGATCTTTCGCAGATGACCGCGTTCGAAGTGGCGACGGGCCTCGTGAACCTGCCCGATCCGCCCACGGCCATCTTCACGGCCAACGACCAGAGCGCGTTCGGCGCGATCGCGGCCGCGCGCGAAGCGGGCCTGCGCGTGCCCGACGACATCTCCGTGATCGGTTTCGACGACATCCCCATGGCCGAGCAGTTTCATCCGGCGCTGACCACGGTGCGCCAGCCGTTTCAGCAGATGTCGAGTTCGGCGGTCAATGCGCTGCTCGCGCAGATCGCGGGCAACGACGCGGTCGCGCAGCGCACGACCTTCCCCGCCGAACTGGTGGTGCGCCAGTCCACGGCGCAGGCGCCCGCCGTCGCGCGGCGGCCTGCCGAGGCGGCGCGGCGGGCGGGCAAGCAGCGCGCGAAAGCGTGAATGTGAGCATGAGCATTGGCGCGAGCGACTTCGCCAGTCGAACGCGCAAATAAAACGGGGCGCCTTATCCACGATAAGGCGCCCCGTTGGTGTTTTCAGCCGGCCTTTCGCGCGGCTTTCACCAGATGGTGTCGAGGTGCGTGAGCGCGCGCACGCGTGCGTCGGGCGTGACGAGCGGCACGCCGAGCGTGCGCGCGGTGGCGGCGACGAGCCGCTGCGACGACGGCAATTCCGGCGAGAGCGTGGTGGCGCGCACCGCGATCGCGGTATCGACGGGCACCATGCGCACGCCTTCGAGCGACGCGAGCGTGGCGAGCCAGCGCCGCGTGTCCATCGCCAGCGCGAGCCGGCCGTTCTCCACGAACTGCGCCAGTTCCAGCACGCTGATCGTGGAGATCAGCACTTCGCCGCCGTCGAGCGCGCCGTCGATGGCCGCGCGCGCGGGCTCGCTCAGTGCACGGTCGCCGCGCAGCCAGTAGATCAGCGCGCAAGTGTCGAGCGTGACCATGGCCGTGGCTTACGTGTCGATGGCCACAGCGCGGCGCGTGCCGACTCGCTCACCCTCGCCCGCCATTTCGCTCAACGCCTCGCCCAACGCATCGCCGGGCGGATCGAAATCGCAGTGGACGATCGCCGCGCGCAGCGAGTCGAGCGGACTCTTGCGCTTGGCGCGATACGGACGTATTTCGATGGTCGGCTGGCCGCGGTCGGTGACCACCACGCTTTCGCCGAGCATTTCGACTTGCCGGAACAGTTCGCAGGCCTTGGCCTTGAACATCGCTTTCGATACCCGTTTTTCCATTGAAGGATCTCCACCCATCGTGATCGGCGCGCTGTAGTTTTGTATGGGACTGCGTTGCGAGACGTCGCGCACCGTGGACGTTATCGCTAACGTCTGCAAGATAGCATGGTCATCGGGCGTCGTTCAAGGGCGGGCAAACGCGGAGTTTCCCGGGTACGCCAAAAGCGCCGGGACCCCATTAAATACGAGGGATTGTGATCGGATGGGTTTGAAGCGGAGACTGAAAAAAGGGACGCCGGCGTGTCAGGGTGGAGGAGGTTGACCACGCCGGCGCGGCCCGGACCAACGTCCGGCCGGGCCTGTCCATGCGACTTGCTACTGCTGGTAACTCACTGGAGATACAGTCGATGCTGCGTTGATGATGCAGGCCGCATCTGTTCTGCCCGAATCAGAACAGATGCATGACGCCTGCGAACACGCCGAACTGGCCCTGGCCGTAGTTCGGATTGCCGTTCGCCGACGAACCCGTGGTCGGATCGTAGTCGTTGTTGCCGTACGAGCCGTTGCCGAGGTTGATGTTCGACGTCGAGCTGTTATGCACGTAGCCCGCTTCCGTGTAGAGGAAGGTGCGCTTCGACAGGTTGTACGTGCCGCCCAGCGTGTAGAGCGTGGCGTTGCCGTTGCCCTTGTTCGCGTTGGCGTGGAAGACCGCCGCCGTGATCGCCGCTGCCGCGTTGATCTGCCAGGCCGCGCCGATCCACTCGTGATCGACCGCCGTCGGCGCGGAGACGCCGCCCGGCTGCGAGGCGTCGGTCACGCCCACGCTCGCGTTGGTCGCGTTCGGCGCGCTCAGATGCTGGTAGCCCGCGTAGAACTTGACCGGGCCGAACACCAGCGTGCCGCCCGCGAGGATCGAGCGCGAGTGCTGGTAGACGTCGTTGAAGGATCCGTCGGCGCCGCGCACTTCGTCGTAAATCACGCGGAAGTCGCCCATGCCGAAGGAGTAGACACCTTCGATGCCGTCGGTGCGGCCCTGGCCCGTGGGCGTCGAGGCCGCGTTCCACTTGGTGTTGTTCGTCAGCGCGTACTGGCCGCGCATGTAGAAGCCGCCCCAGCTCGGCGTCTGGTATTCGAAGCCGTTCGAGGCGCTCGCCCAGTTACGGCCGCGCACGAGCGTCGAAATCGCGTAACGCTGCATCAGCTGCGGGTCGGCGCCCCAGCTGTCCTGCGAGATTTCGCCCGCGCCGAGGTTACCCATCTTGAAGGTACCGTAGCGGTCGTTGTCGAAACCGACGATCGCGTGACGGCCGAACAGCGCGCCCGCCGACTGGCCCGTCTGCGTGTTGAGCTGGCCTTCGAGCTTGAAGATCGCCTTCGTGCCCGCACCGAGATCCTCGTAGCCTTCGAGGCCGAACCACGAACAGCCCCAGTCGCCGCTCTGGGCGCTCACGGCGTTCTTGTTGCCCGGCAGGCCCGTTTCATACTGGATGCCGTTGTCGATACGGCCGTACAAGGTGACCTGGCTTTGCGCCTGGGCGGCGGACGATACCGCGGCCAGCACGGCGAGGCCAATCAGCTTCTTTTTCATCAGGTATCCTATCTTTTTGCGTGTGTCTCCAAACCACGTCCCGGCTTCGTGGGGTAGCCGGCGCAGCGTCCCGAAATGCGCAGGGATCACGTCCCATGCACTTCGGGAGCCGATTATAAAAACGCGCCGCGCGCTCGCGCAGACGGAAAGCGCCAGGGAAAATGCGCCCCAGTTCTAACGTTGTTTCCACTCGGAAGTTGCGCTAGCGCTAACGTTATGGCCACGTTATCTGGTCAGATCGCGCGGCGAGGCCGGTATTTGCGTGGGCGGCGCGTGCACCCGCATGGCGCGGCGGCGTGAAAACCGCTGTGGAAGCGCGTTCCACCGTTTAACCGTCCAGACGGTCGTGCTTAACGTTGCTGGCGCGGTGTCGCGCTCACGCGACGCTGCGGGCATGCGTTCTGCGGCGCAGCCAGTATCGGGTGGCGCGTGCGCGCCCTACTCCCGCTCGACTCCCTTTGCGATGAACGCTCATTCGTCCTCACCGGGAAGCACTCCGGCTCCCGTTTCCCTGCGTCCGCTGCGCGTGGCCATCTGGCTCGCGCTGGTGGGCGGGCCGCTGCTCTGGCTCATGCAGCTGGCGCTGGCGGTCACGCTGGTGTCGGCGGCCTGCGGCGACGGCATCCAGCGTGAGGCCAACATGCCCTGGCCGCACGTCGAGGGCATCGTCGGCGTGGCGTCGGGCGGCGCGTTCGTGATCGCGCTGGTGCTCGCGGTCATGGCGGGCCGCGCATGGCGCCGGACCGTCTCGCTCGCCCCCGACAAGCACGACGCGCTGCGTTTCGTCGCGTGGTGCGCCGCGGCCATTTCCGTGCTGTTTCTGGGGCTGATCGCGTTCTCCACCTGCGTGCTGGTGATCGCGCCAATCGAGCGTCTGTGTACCCCGTTTCAGTGAACGCGAACGGCGTGCGCCCGCTTTTCAAACCATCGGTTAAACGAAATATTTACCGCTTTTCACCCCTGAAAAAACGGGGTCACGGCGATGAAGCGCAGACGTGCGGATTCATTTCAATTGCGTTTTGATTTGCGATGCCAAATGCCCGCAACTCGTGCAATTGATTCGTGCGCGTGAACCGTAAAGTCGAAGCCGTCGGGGAACCCATAGCGAGCGTTTCCCGGTTTCAGGGAGAAAGCAGTGGCTTCGGTATTCGGTGGTATGGGTTGGGCGCTGCGCGCGATGGTGATGGGCGCGGCGATGTGGGGGACGGCTTCGGCGGTACAGGCGCAGGAAGTGTATGTGACGGGCGGCACGCTGGGCGCGGGACTGGGCGGCGCGCTCAATCTGGGGCCGCATGTGGGCCTGCATGCGGAGGCGGCGGGCTTCGGGCTCAGCCACACCGTGACGGTGGACGACAACCGCTACGACGGGCATCTCACGCTCGCCCAGGGCGGCACTTACCTCGATCTGTACCCGTTTACGTCGAGCGCGTTCCGCCTCACGGCAGGCGCCCTTTTCAACGGGGATTCGCTCTCGGCGACGCTCTCGCCGAACGCGCAGGGCAACTATCAGATTGGCGGCGAGACGGTGCCGGCGCTCGGTCCCGCGCCGAGCGCGAAGGTGACGCTTCCGCACGTGATGCCGTATATCGGCATTGGCTATGGTCACAAGAAGCCCGCGCTCGGTCTGGGCTTGTCGTTCGATCTCGGCGTGGCGTATGGCCGTCCGCGCGTCGCGTATGACGTGCCGTCGATTTACGATCCGTACGTTTCGCAGCAGGACATCGCCAACGAAGAACAGAAGTTCACCGACAAGGTCACGCGCTACCACTGGTATCCGGTCGCGCAGGTGGCGTTGACGTATCGCTTCAATTAAGCGGCCAGGCCCCGTGCGGGCCTCGCTGCGTCTGGCGAGAGACGGCGCTGCTCGCCCATCAGAACTTCATGTCGATGCCGAGCATGGCGACGATTTGCGTCGGCGTCGACGATCCCGTCAGGTTTTGCGAATCGCCCACGGCCGGGGCGGCATTCACGACTTCACCCGCACTGCCCAGCGTTTGACCGCTGGCGTGCTGCCACGCCTCGAGCGCGTAAAGCGCCGTGCGTTTCGAAAGCTGATAACCCTGCTTCAGTGAAAACTGCGTGTAGCGCGCCGCATGCGAAATGCCATTGGCTTTCGATGCCTGCGTGTACGAAAAGCCCGCCGCCAGATCGACGGGCGCCGTGACCTGCCAGCGCACAAACGTGCCATACGTGTTGAACGAAGCGGTATCGGTGAACAGCGAACGGGCGCCAGGCAGATAGCGCACATTGGAATACATGAGGCCCACGCGCGCGGCGCCGAAGGTGTAGTTTCCGGCGATCGCGACGTCGCGCATCGACCGCGCCGTGACGTAGCCCTGATTCACCACCGACTCACCGAACGAGCCGCTCGACGACGAGTCGAACGCGGCACTCGTGGTGCTCGCGAATGCGTTGTCCATCCGCAGATAACCGGCGGCCAGCGCGAGCGGTCCCTGCGAATAACGCAGCGCGACGCTGATCGTCTGCCCGCGTCCGGTGCTGCCCGCCATGCCGCCCAGCGCATACATGCCCGCCGCCTGGAGGCCGTGCCATTGCGGCGACACGTACAGGGCCGCGTTGCTTGCGCGCACGGTCGTGTCCATGCCGTCCAGGTCTCCCGGATGCGCGCCCGCTGCACCGGTCAGCGCGGCCACCGACGATAGCGGCCCGACAAACTGGAAATACGGCGTGTATTGACGCCCGAGCGTGGCGCTACCGTAGCGCTCGCTGGAGAGTCCCACATACGCTTGCCGATTGAATATCGATCCGCTCGACGCCTGCGTGCCATTGTTCAGGTCGAAGCCGTTTTCGAGGACAAAGACCGCGCGCATATCATCGCCGAGATTCTCGCTGCCTTGCAAGCCGAACTTCGAGGCGTACAGATTGCCCTGTCGAAGATAGAGATTCGCGTGACCGTTCTGGTTGTTGACGTAGCTGATGGCGTCGTCGGCGACACCGTAGAACGTGAGGCCGCTTTGCGCGTGCGCACCGGGTGCCGTCATCGCTGCTGCTGCCGCCGCGATGACGCGCAGCGCATTCGCGGACGCGCCGCGAAAGTAACTTTGCTGTTTCATTATAAAAATGTGGGACCTGCGCGTAATAATAATTGGCAATCCAGAATGATCTGGAGAAAACCCAATTCAGCGCAGACTTGCTGCGTTGCTGCCGCATTGCATAAAAAAACGCGCGCACCGCTTAATGGCGCGGTGCGCGCGTTCGGTTTCGAGCGGCAAACACGGCCGTGCTTGCGACGGACCGTGCCGCCCGGAACGTCGTTTATTTGCCGCTGACGGCGGTATTGATCGTGTCGAGCACTTGACGCAGCGCCTTGGCATCGACCTGCCCCGGCGCGGACGCCTGGCCGATCATGCCGAAGGTCAGATCGGAACCGAACACCTGGCCGGAGAAGCGCGACACCGCGCCCAATCCGCCCATCGACATCGTCAGCAGCGGCTTGCGCGAATAGCGGTCGCGAATCTGCTCGGTGGCGTCGAGCAGTTTGAGCACGTCGGCGGCGTTATGCGGCATGACGGCGATCTTCAGGATATCCGCGCCCATCGTGTCCTGCTTGCGCAGACGCGCAACGATCTCCGCCGTCGACGGCGTCTTCTGGAAATCGTGGCTCGACATCACAACCTTGATGCCCGCTGCGTGCGCCGCCGCGACGACTTCGCGCACGACGGACGGATCACGGAACATTTCGACGTCGAGGATATCGATGAAATGCGCCTTGATCAGCGCGAGATACAGATCGCCGTATTGCTTGTCGCTGATCTGCTTCGAGCCGCCTTCCGACTTGGTGCGGAACGTGAGAATGAGCGGCTTGCCGTTGGCCACCGACGCGACCTGCTTGCCCAGTCCGGCGATCTGCGTGGCGTCGGTATCGAAGTTCAGGTAGTCGATGCGATATTCGATGATATCGACATTGGGGTTATTGCCGATCGCGCGCGCCTGGGCCAGCACTTCATCGGCGGTCGCGCCCGTGGTCGGAACGATGATCTTCGGCGCGCCTTGCCCAATCACGACGTTGCGGATGGTGATCGGCTCGGCATGACGCTGGGTGACGGCCGCAGCCGGGGCGCTGGTCGCCGCCGACGCGGTCGCGGCCATCGCGAGACCCTGCATACCCAGCAACATCGAAAGCGAAATCACCGTCTTGCGCATCTTCATCGTTTGAAACTCCTGGTTCATGTATTCGGGTAGTTCGCGGACTCGCTGTGTCGCGCCGCGCGGCGGTGCGAACGGCAATAGTCGCGGCCCGTCACTCGATTCGAGCAACGGGCAGTACGCCATGCGAGAAAAGATCAATGATCAGAACGACCCGCGAGAAAACGAGCGGTATCGTAACAAGGACGCTGGCGAAACGCCGCCGCGAAAAATGAAGGTTTCTTTAGGAAACGATGGGCGATGCCACGCCGGTCATGGCGACCGGCGTTTAAACGGGCGATCAACTCCGCGCGAGCGCGCGATTAACGATGCGAGATCTGGCAATCCTGCTTATAGTCGACCGCGAGTTTTTGCTCCGCCGAATTCAGATCGGCGGGAAACACGCCATTGTCCGAACCGGGTTGATAGCCGCGCGCTTCCAGTTCGCCGAGCTCTTTCATCAGATCGGCGTGCGTCACTTCTCCCGATGTTTTCATGAAGGGATAGGAGACACATTGCTGATGTGAAAGACGCGGCGCGGCGCTGGCGGCGACACTCGCCGTGAGAACAACGATGGCCATCGCGAGATGAGGCAAGCTTGATTTGGAATTCATGGGCGGCTTTTTTATCGGTTGCGCAGTGCGCTTAATTCGAACCTCTAGCCTAGCCGACCACCCCTCTCCAATCGTCGCCCAAAAAGTTAAAGATAATTTAGGCACTCGATTGGAACGCCCCAAAGACCGGCCTTTTCAGCTTTGATTTTCTTATGGAATTTCCACATCGGCCCGATAGCCGACACGCGGAATACCGATCAAACTCACCGGCGCGCGAGCCTTTAGAAAACGTCCGCGCAATCGCGACACCAGCCTGTGAAGCGAAGTTGGATCCACTTCGAGTTCGCCGAACACATAATCGACCAATTCCGCGTGACGGACCGCCTCGCCCGGATTGCGCAGCAAGCGATCCATCAGCAGATATTCCCGGCGCCGCAGCAGCAGCGCGCTGCCGTCACGGCATATCAGGCTGCGCGTGGACAGCGACAGCAGCGCCTGACGTGACGTGCTGCCTTGCGCCGCCGAATTCGCCTCGCTCTTGCCTGGCCGCGTGATGGCATGCAGGCGCGCATGCAGCTCGGTGTAGTCGTAAGGCTCGTCGAGACAGATATCCGCGCCCGATTCGAGCAGTTTGACGCGCGCTTCCGTCGTGCCGCGCAGGTCGACGATCACCAGCACGGTGTGTGCCGGTCGGGCCGCGAGCGCTCGCGTGACGTGTTCGGCCTCGCCGTTGGTCAGGGCGATGATCGCGTCGATATGTTCCGTGCTGGCGAGCCAGGCGGCGTCATCGGCGCCGTCGAGTTCGACGACGCTATGGTTCGATTCCTCCAGCGCTCTGGCGAGATAGCGCCGCCGCCGCTCGGCGCCGATGCAAAGGATGCGCATGCAACGTCTCCTCGGTTTAGATCGGGGTTGGCTCGGGTTGGGCTCAATCGCGCTTGAATTGCGCCCAGCAATCGAGCCTGACGCACAGGCCCGGACGCGCATCCGAAAGCGTCAGGCCGAAATCATGCAGCCGCACGACCGCCTGCACCACCGAAAGTCCTAGCCCCGAACCGGGAACCACGCTCGTCAGATCGCTGCGATAAAAGCGTTGAAAGACCGCCGTGCGTTCGGTGTCGGGAATGCCGGGGCCGGAATCCGATACCACGATGGTCGGGCCATCGCTGCCATCCACGAGACTCAGTTCGACCGTTCCGCCTTCGGGCGTGAATTTGATCGCATTGTCGAGCAGATTCACGAGCACCTCGAACATCAGCGGGTAATCGGCGCGAATGGTCGCGCGCGTGCGCAGATCGACGCTGAAAACGAGGCCATTGGCGGCGGCAACAGGTTGATAAAGATCGGCGGCCTTGCGGCACAACGCATCGATTTCGACATCGCTGAAACCCTTTTTTCGTTTCATCGATTCGATTTCGGAAATGCGCATGATGGCGGCGAAACGCTGCAGCACGTCCTCGGTTTCTTCGCGCGCCTGCTCCAGCAGTTGCGCGTGCGATGCGGACAACTCGTCGCCCTGAATACGCGCCAGCAGCGAGCGAATGTGAATCACGGGCGTGCGCAAATCATGCGCGATGCCGTCACTCGCGCCCTTCACTTCGTGCATGAGCCGCGAGACTTCGTCGAGCATGTGATTGACCATGGTGGACAGCCACGCAATTTCGTCGCGGCCCGCTTCGGGCAAACGCGCTTCGAAGTCGCCGCGCGTAATCTGCTGCACGACGCGGCGTACGTCGCTGACACGGCGCAATTGCGTTGTCGATACGAGGATGCCGATCGCCAGGCCGCCCAGCACGACGATGGCCGCGCTCCATGCCAGTCCGCCCAGCATATAGGCCCGCAATCGGGACATTTCGTCGACGTCGCGCGAGACGACGAGAATGTCGCCGTTTTCGAGTTTCATCGCCTTGGTGCGCATATACTCGGGACGCGCGGCGGCCTGCTCGGCGAGAATCGGTTTGCTCCAGACGCCGTCGCCGTCGGGCTGCACGTTGGCGGGAAACGCGAGAATGTCGCCCGCAATGTGCCGGTGATTGCCGTTGAACAGCCCGTAGAAATTGACCGGGCGGCGCATTTCGCTGCGAATATGCGCGGCAATCTGCATGGGCACTTTCTCGGCGGGCAGCGCGGAGAAATAGGCGAATTGCCAGGCGATGTTGTAGTCCGCCTGCGTCGCCGTATAGGAAGCCGAATTCCAGTAATTCATATACACGACGCCGGACATCGAGCCTGCAAACACGAATCCGTAAATCAACAGCAGCCGGAAAATCGCGCTGCGCCAAAGGCTCATCTTCATACGGCTCATCCAAGCATATATCCCGATCCGCGGATCGTCTTGATCAGCGGCTTGAGGCCTGGCTTGTCGATCTTTTTGCGCAAGTTGCCGATATAGACTTCGATCAGATTTGTGCCCGGATCGAAATGCATGTCCCACACCGACTGGAAAATCATGGTGCGCGTGACGACTTGCCCGGAATTGCGCGCGAGATATTCGAGCAGACGAAATTCGACGGGCGGCAGATTGACTTCGATTTCCGCGCGGCTCACCGATCGCGCGATCAGGTCGATTTCGAGGTCTTCGACTTTCAATGTCGTGACGACCTGTTGCTGAAGCCGCCCTCTTCTGCGCAGCAGCACCTGAATGCGGGCGCGCATTTCCGTTGCGGAAAACGGCTTGGCGATGTAATCGTCGCCGCCTGCGAGCAGGCCGGTCACGCGCTCGTCGACGTCGGTGAGCGCGCTGATCATCAGCACCGGCGTTTCGATTCCCACACTGCGTATCGTTTTGACAATCGTGAGGCCGTCGATGCCGGGCAAGACGCGATCGAGTGTGATGGCGTCGAATTCCGGGCTGAGCGCGCGTGCAATTCCTTCCGCGCCCGTACGCGCCCATTCGACTTCGAACCCGGCGTTGGTGAGTTCTTCCGTGATATCCCGGCCGACGATGGGATCGTCTTCAATGGTGAGAATTTTGCTCATGATTCGACCTGATTGAAATGGGCGCCGATCACCGCCCGCTTTGCGATCAGTATCGCAAAGGCGCAATGGGCAAGAATGAAGAATCCTTTAGGTTGACGCGTGGGGAGATCGGCGGGCGTCGCGCGGGCGCAGTATGCCATCGAAGCGCAGGCTCGATGGCTGCGGAACAGCGCCGGAATCGGCGTCGTGCCGTCGTGACGCGGGTGCGGGACAGCAGCAGGCGACAAAACGCCGCAATGGAAGGGACGAATTGACGGAATTGACGGCCAACGCGCGTGTCCGTCAAGGACGCGCGCCAGCCTTTGGAGAAAAAAGGGAGAAATGCGGGCAGGCGCCCCGCTACGCTAGCGCGTCTTGAACACGTCGATCGACGAGAGCGCGTGGCCGTGGAAGTCGAACAGCGTGTTGTTGTCCCACTGATCGCCCGCGCCCACCTTCCAGCCCACATTGGGCGTGGGAATCCACTCGGGCTCCCACCAGAAGATGCCCTTGCCGCGCCCGTTCGGAATGCTCTTGACCACATTCGTCAGCGCCGCGAAGAATTGCGCCTGACCTTGCGGCGAAGGCGGGAACGTGACGGTGCCCGTATTCGTCATCGCGTTGGGCTCCGAGTCGCCGTCGCTCGTGGTCCACGGAAAAGCCGTTTCCACCACGATGATGTCCTTGCCGTAGCGCGCCGAAAGATCGTTGGCGTTGTTCTGCAGATCGTCGAGCGAGCCTTGCCATTGCGGGTAATACGACAGCCCGATCAGATCGAAATTCACGCCGCGCTGCACGGCGCTGTCGAACCACCAGCGGCTCTTGGCGTTGTCGCCGCCACTATCGATATGCAGCATGTGCTTGATGTCGGGATCGACGGATTTCACGGCGTCGTGCGCCGTCTTGAGCAGTGTCGCGAGATTGTCCCACTGATCGTACTTGCCGAGCGGCCAGAGCATGCCGCCCGTGATCTCGTTGCCCGTCTGCACCCATTCGGGCCGCACGCCCTCTTCGCGCAGCATGCGCAGCACGCTCGTGGTGTATTCGCCGAGCAGGTCGCAGGTCTGCGCGAGATCCTTGCCCGCCCACGCATGCGGCGGATATTGCTTGCCCGGATCGGCCCACCAGTCGCTGTAATGGAAGTCGATCAGCACGCGCAGGCCGAGTTCGGCGGCGCGGCGCGCGAGCATGCGCACATGCTTCGCGTTGTTGTAACCGGCGGCCGGACTCTGGTTCGCC
Source organism: Paraburkholderia sp. J94 (assembly GCF_905220285.1). Taxonomy (NCBI): domain Bacteria; kingdom Pseudomonadati; phylum Pseudomonadota; class Betaproteobacteria; order Burkholderiales; family Burkholderiaceae; genus Paraburkholderia; species Paraburkholderia sp. J94. The sequence goes on from NZ_CAJMZH010000001.1 coordinate 671,161, forward strand.
GGAAAATAATCAGGATTGCCAGGATCATTCCAGACCTTGATGCGGATGGCGTCAAGACCGTGATGCTTGAAGATGCGCAGGCAGTCGTCGGCCTTGCCGTGGTCGTAGAAGCGCGCGCCGTTTGCTTCGAGTTCGAGTAGCGTCGATACGTCGGCACCCATCGCGAGGCGTTCGCCGTGTTCGCCGCGCGCCTCGCTGGCCGCTTCGGCCGCCCGCGCAATGGCAGGAAGCGAGGCGCCCGACGCAAGCGCGGTGCAGGCCAGCCAGGACAGCATGTCTCTTCGATTCATCTGTGCTCCTCCTTGGTATGCGGCGGGCCCTGCGAACGCTGCGACGGTCCGCCTGATAGTCAGGGCACGCCGGCCAGCATTCCGGCGTGCCCTGCGTGATGAATCAGCTCATCGCGGATCACGCCACGCGCAGACGTCGCCGCGCGCGAGTTCCGCCGCGCCCAGCACGAACTCCGCGCCTTCGGGCGCGGGAACGCGCACGCGCGCTTCGCCGAAGTTGAACGCGAAGCTCAGACCGCCGCGTCGCGCGAGACGCACGCCTTCGGGCAGCGTCTGCGTGGCGAGCCCGGCGGCACGTGCCGCGTCGCCCAGCAGCGCGCGATGCAGATCGTGCGTGAGCCATGCCGTGGCGTATTGCACGCGGCCATTCGACAGCAGCGCGGGCCAGCCGTCCTCGAACTTGGCGTCGACCTGCGCGCCCGCATTCGCGCGCACGTGCTCGCGCCAGTGCAGCGCCGCGCCGCGCACATCGCCAAGCGCAAGCGCGGGAGCGAGCGTGGGCCGCAGCGATTCGGCTTCGAGCACCTGCAGCGGCAGCACGCGTTGCAGCGGCCCCGGCGGCAGATTGCCGGGAATCGCGAAGTGCGTGGTCTTCGAACCGGTGCGCGGACCGAACACCCAGCGCGCGCCGCTCTGCTCGACCTTGTCGATGAACGCGTCGTCGAGCACGGCCAGCGACGGCACCACGACGAGGCGGTACGCCGAAAGATCCGCGTGACGCGAGACGATATCGACGTCGAGGCCCTGCTCGCGCAGCGCGCTGTAATAGTCGAACGCGAGCGTCTGATAATCGAAACCCACGCCGTGGCGCTGAATCTCGAACATCCATTGCGTCTCGTAGTCGAACACAAGCGCCACGGCGGCGCGCTCTGGCGCGGCGAGCGTGCGCAACGTGTCGCTTTGCGCGATTTCACGCGCAGCCTGCTCCACTTCCTGACCGCCCGGCGACAGTTCGTTATTCGGCAGATTCAGGCCCGAATGCATCTGCTCCTGCGCATACGGGCACTGACGCCAGCGGAAATACGACACGAGTTCCGCGCCATGCGCGAAGGCCTCGTAGGCCCACAGGCGCACCATGCCCTTCGCGGGGACCGGATTCCACGGCGCCCAGTTCACGGGACCGGCCTGCTGCTCCATCACCCAGAAACGGCCCGCGCCGATCGCGCGATAACGGTCGTGATCGAAAGCCGATACATCGGGATGCGCGGTGCGCGCATAACGCGCCTTGTCCGCTTCCGGCACGCCGATCACCTCGGTGCGCGCGATCGGATAGCTGTCCCACGTCGCCACGTCGATGGCCTTGTTCGCCGCGAATTCGTAGTGATCGAAGGTCGTGAAAAAGCCCATGAAGTTGTGCAGCACGTCCGCGTTCGGCGCGTGACGGCGCAGCACGTCGGCCTGCTCGCGATGGAAGCTCGCCACTTCGTCGGACATGTAACGGCGGAAATCCAGCAGATGCGAGGGATTGGCGTCGGTGGGCGTGAGCACCGGCAGGCCGACCGTCTCGAACGACGGATACTCCATGCTCCAGAACACGTTGCCCCAGGCTTCGTTGAGCGCCTCGATGCTGCCGTAGCGCTGCGCGAGCCACGCCTGGAAACGCTGTTGCGCGGCGGGCGAATAGCTCGGCACCGTGTCGTGGCAACCGAGTTCGTTATCGGTCTGCCACGCGACCACGGCGGGATGCTTGCCGTAGCGTTGCGCCATCGCTTCGGTAATGCGCACGCACTCCTTGCGATACGCCGCGCTCGCGATGTCGTAATGGCGGCGCGAGCCGTAATTCCAGCGCGTGCCGTCCGCGCGCACGGGCAGCATGTCGGGAATCGAATCGACGAGCCATTTCGGCGGCGAAGCCGTCGGCGTGCCAAGCACGACCTTCAGGCCGCGCGCCGCGAGCGTTTCGACCGCTTCGTCGAGCCACGCCCAGTCGAATACGCCCTTGCGCGGCTCCATGCGGCTCCACGCGAATTCGGCGATGCGCACGTGCGAGATGCCGAGTTCGGCCATGCGCCGCGCGTCGTCGGCCCACATCGTGCGCGGCCATTGTTCGGGGTAGTAGCAGACTCCGATTTGCATGATTAAAAACCCGGTACGGTTAAACGTTGAACAGCGGAAAAAGCACCTTCGACACCCGCGAGGATTCGTTTAGCCCTTGCTGGCGCCGAAGGTGAGACCCGCGACAAAATGCTTTTGCATGGCGAAGAACATCAGCACGGAAGGCAGCGCCGCGAGCACCGAGCCCGCCGCCACGAGATTCCATGCCGTGGTCCACTGGCCTTTCAGCGCGGCCACGCCCACGGTGATCGGCGCGGCGTCGTCGCCTTGCGTGAGACAGAGCGCCCAGAAGTAGTCGTTCCAGACGAAGGTGAACACCAGAATGCCGAGCGCCGCGAGCGCGGGCCGCACGAGCGGCATGACGATGCGCCAGTAAATGGTCCACTCGCTCGCGCCTTCCACACGCGCCGCCTCGATCAATTCAAACGGCAGCTGCTTGATGAAATTGCGCAGAAACAGCGTGCAGAAACCCGTTTGAAACGAGACGTGAAAAATAATCAGCGCCCACACGGTGTTGTAGAGCCCCACGCGCAGCGCCATGTCGCGCACCGGAATCATGAGAATCTGGATCGGCACGAAATTGCCCGCGACGAAAGCAAACAACACCGCCGTATTGCCGCGAAATTTGTAGGTCGAGAGCGCGAAGCCCGCCATCGACGCCAATACGATTGCGCCAATTACCGAAGGCACGGCAATCAACACGCTATTGGCGAAGTAATGCAGCATCGGCGTTTGCGTGAGCGCCGCGCCGTAGTTATCGAATAAGGCGAAATGCTTCGGCCAGCCCCAGTAATCGCCTTGCTGCAGTTCCTCGGTGGAACGGATCGAGGTAATCAGCACGGCGAGCATCGGCAGCAGCCAGATCACCAGCGCAATGGGCAGCGAGAGTTTGTAGAGCGCGCGATTCGCGGGTTTCCAGCGTTCGACGGGAAGCGGATACATAAAGACAACTCCCTTGAATTCAGTGTTCTTCGCGCAGCATGCGGCGCAGATGGAACACGATGTAGACCAGCATGATGGCGAACAGCACGACGGCGATCGAAGCCGAATAGCCTTCGCGGTAATACTTGATGGCCTGGTCGTACATGTAATAGGCGAGCACGGTGGAGCTGTCGAACGGGCCGCCGCCGCTCATCACCGCGATCAGGTCGAAACTGCGCAGCGCGCCGATCACGGTCAGCACGATCGCCATGAAGGTCACCGGGCGCAATTGCGGCAGGATCACGTGCCAGAAAAGCTTGAAACCCTTCGCGCCTTCCATGCGCGCGGCTTCCACGATTTCCGGGTTGATCGACGTGAGGCCGGTGAGATAGAGCACCATGCAGAACGGCGTCTGCGGCCAGAGCGCGGCGAAGATGATGCCGTAGGTGACGAGCTTCGGATCGCCGATCACCGGCACGCCGTGGCCCAGAATCAGGCGCAGCAGGCCGAACGTGGGGTCGTAGAACCACGAGAACACGAGGCCCACCACCACGCCCGAAAGCACGAACGGCGCGAAGAACAGCGACTTCACGATGCGGATGCCGCGCACGGTCTGATTCAGATACAGCGCGAACATCAGCCCGAAGGGCGGCGCGAGCTGGAACAGCACGAGCCAGAGCAGATTGTTCTTGAGCGCCGTATAAAACGTGTCGGTCTGGAATAACTCGATGTAGTTCGCGAGGCCCACGAACGTCTTTTCGGTCATGCCATCCCAGTTGTAGAAACTAAGCGCGATGCTGCTGAAAATCGGGTAGATCACGCACAGCGTGAACAGCACGCCGCCGGGCAACAGGAAATACAGCGCGGCGCGATTCTGCTGGCGCCGCGCCGTGGACGCGCGACGCGGCCGCGCCGCCCCCATGGGGCGCGCTACGGTATCGGACATGTTCAGGCCTCGACTTTTATTACGGATTGCGAATCAAGCGGAAAACAATCTCCGCAGTGGACCGGCGGCTGAGCGCCGCCGGCCGTTACACCATGACGCGCGATTTACTTGTGGTAAATGCGCTGACGCGTGGTTTCGAGGCGCGCGAGCAGCGCGTCGATCTGCGTCGGATCGGAATAGAACTGCTGCATCGCCTTCATGCCTTCGTCGGCCATTTCCTTCTGCATGTCGCGGTCGTAGAACTGCGCGATGCCGCCCTTCGTGTTCGCGAGCGTCTGGAAGCCGACCTTCGAGATCGCGTCTTCCGGCTCGGCCGCCTTGTTGTTCGACGGCAGCTGGCCCCAGCCGCGCGCGAGATCGGCGTTGATCTGCGGCGACTCCATGAAGGCGAGCAGACGGCGCGCGTCGGCCTTATTCTTGGCCTTCGCGGGAATCAGCAGCACGTTCACCGGGCCGTCTTCGGCGGTCGGCACGTTGGCGTCGATGATCGGGAAGCGGAAGAAGCCCACGTCCTGCTTCATGTTGGCCGGGAAGCTCGCCGAGAAGAACGTGCCCATCAGCATCATCGCGGCCTTGCCGTTCACGAGCACCGGCGCGATCGAGTCGACGTCATAGGACAGCGCGTTGTCCATGAAGTAGTGGTTGTCGATCAGCGTCTTCCAGGCGGTGAAAACCTTCTTCACGCGCGGGTCGGTATAGGGAATTTCACCGGCCATCAATTGCTGATGGAACGCGTTGCCGTTGATGCGCAGGTCCAGATAGTCGAACCACGCGGCGAGCGTCCAGCTGTCGCGCGCGGCCACGGCAATCGGCTGCACGCCGCTCGCCTTGAGTTTCTTGCAGGCGTCGAGGAACTCGTCCCAGGTCTTCGGTTCTTCCTTGATGCCGGCCTTCTGGAACAGGTCCTTGCGATAGAAGAAGCCATACGCGTCATAGCCGAGCGGCGCGGCGTACTGCTTGCCCTTGAACGTCGAAGCTTCCCTGACCGAGGCGTATTGCTCGTTCCAGCCGTTCTTCGCCCAGTCGGACGACAGGTCTTCGAGCAGGCCGCGTTGCGCGTAGTAGGCCATGCGCTCGCCGTCGTGCCACGACACCACGTCGGGCGGATCGGTCGCGAGCCAGCCGCTCATCTGCACCTTGTAGGCTTCTTCGGTGACATACGCGACCTTGAGGTCGACGTCGGGATTGGCCTTCTTGAACTTGTCGAAGGCGTCTTGCCAGGTCGAGCGCTGATTGCCGCGCGCCGACACGTTGACGGTGAGCGTGGCCGCGTCGGCGCCGGCGCTCGCGAGCGTGGCGGCCACCAGCGTCACGGCCGCCGTGGCGCGCGCGAGCGTGCCGAAGCTGCGGAAGCGTTGTGCGAACATGTTGTTGTCTCCAGATGTGCGTTGTTTGCCTGTCCTGCGTGGTTTTACTGCTGACCTGCCTGTGCTGCCTGTCGTGCAAACCGCCCGCTCTGATGGCGGGGTCAAGCTGAATTCTCGCGATGGCGTTGTATCAGATCAGCGCCGCAGCCGCAGTCGAACCGGCATCGGTGTTCGTGCGCGCGACGGCCAGCCGTTTGAGCGCGAGTCCCGCCGAGTCGAACAGATGGCAGGCCTCGGCGGGCACGCGCACGCGCAGCCGCTCGCCCACGCCGATAGGCGTGTCGCCGGGCGCTTTCGCGACCAGCGTGCCGGCCGCATGATCGGCGTGCAGATAGCTGTGCTCGCCCAGACGCTCCGCGAGCACGGTCGCGCCCGCGATCGACTGACCCTCGCCGTCCAGACGCAGATGCTCGGGCCGCACGCCCAGCGTCACGCGTTCGCCGCGTTGCAGGCTGCGTCCGTCGACGCAGGCGAGCAGCGTGTCGCTGCCGCCCGCGAGCGCGACGTGCACGCCCTCCTCGCTCACGGCGTCCACCGTGCCGTCGATGAAATTCATGCGCGGCGAACCGATGAAGCCCGCCACGAAGCGCGACTTCGGATGGTGATAAAGCTCCAGCGGCGCGCCGCTTTGCGCGACGCTGCCGTACTTCTCCATGTCCGCGCCCGCATGCAGCAGCACGATGCGGTCGGCGAGCGTCATCGCTTCGACCTGATCGTGCGTGACGTAGACCACGCTGGCGTTTTCGAAGCGTTGATGCAGACGCGCGATTTCCACACGTGTGTGGCTGCGCAGCGCGGCGTCGAGGTTGGAAAGCGGTTCGTCGAACAGGAACACGCCGGGTTCGCGCACGATCGCGCGGCCGATGGCGACGCGCTGGCGCTGGCCGCCCGAGAGCGCCTTGGGATGGCGGTCGAGCAGCGTGTCGAGTTGCAGGCTGCGCGCGGCGTCGAGCACGCGGCGCTCGATTTCGGGCTTCGGCACCTTGGCGATCTTCAGGCCGAAGGCCATGTTTTCGAACACCGTCATGTGCGGAAACAGTGCGTAGCTCTGGAACACCATCGCCGCGCCGCGTTGCGCCGCCGGCACGTCGTTGACGACGCGCCCGCCGATGCGCAACTCGCCCTCGGTGACTTCTTCGAGGCCCGCGATCATGCGCAGCAAGGTGGATTTTCCGCAGCCCGAGGGGCCGAGGAACACACAGAATTCGTGGTGGCCAATGTCGAGATCGACGCGCCGGATCACGGGCGCGTGGTCGCCGTATTGCTTGCCGACGTTTGATAGCTGGATCGTCGCCATGTTGTCTCCTCCAGATTTAAGCGCTTAAATTCTACGCTATAAATATGGCCGGGGGCTTGTGCGCTGGGGATTTAACCGCTTAAATTGCTGAACGGTATTATCCTGCACGCATCGCCTTCCCGGCGCGGTGTGGGTGAAAATTATCAAATTCCCCCGGCGGCTTGCAACATTTGAGTCGCAGTCCCTGAATGTGGGAAACGAGACACTAAAGGCTGCACATGGTCACCTTGTCAGAAGTCGCGCGACGCGCCCGCGTCACCGCGGCCACCGTTTCGAACGTGCTGCGCAACCGCGAGAAGGTCCGCCCGGAGACGGCGGAGCGCGTGCTCAAGGCCATCGCCGAGCTGGGTTACCGCCCCAACCTCAACGCGCGCGCGCTCGCGCAGGGCCGCTCGTCCACGCTGGCGCTGATGCTCTCGAACATCGCCAACCCGTTCTATCCCGAGTTCGTGCTGGCGGCCGAGCGCGCGGCGCGCAAGGCCGGCCATTTCCTGATGGTCTGCAATACCGACGACGACGCGCAGATCGGCCGCGCCTACCTCAACCAGATCGCGGGCACCTTCGCCGACGGCGTGCTCGTGATGAACACCGACATCGCCATGAACGAGCTGTGCATCTCGGCGAAGCACAACGGCCCGATCCTGCTGGCGATGTGGGAGCACCCGGAAAAGCCGCCCGCGCTGCCCTGCGTGGCCGTCGACTTCGCGCGCGCCGGCACGCTCGCGGCGCAACATCTGCTCGAACTCGGTCATCGCAAGATCGGCATGCTGATCGGCGACGGCTGCGGCGGCTTGCAGGACGCGCGCTCGGACGGCTTTCGCGCGGCGCTCGCCGAAGGCGGCGTGCCGCGCGCGGTGGCTGAAATGCAGGTGCGCGACTCGATCGACGCGGGCCACACGGCCTGCATGACGCTGATGGCCGAGCATCCTGAACTCACGGCGATCTTCGCGTCGAACGACCTGCTCGCGATTGGCGCGATCCAGGCGCTGGTGGGCATGGGGCTCGCCGTGCCCGGCGATGTCTCGGTGATCGGCATCACCGATATCCAGCTGGCGCATCAGGTGCGCCCCGCCCTCACGACCGTCGCGATCCAGACCGAAGCCGTGGCGGAGCTGTCGATCAGCAGCCTGATCCGCTTGATCGGCGAGCCGGTGCAGGAGCCGTCGATGGCGATCGGACCGCCGCCCCAACTCGTCGTGCGCGATTCCACCGGGCCGGTGCGAAAGCGTACGCGTCGTGCGGCGGCGAAATAGTACGGATACCGAATGATGTGGTTTGAAGGCTAGCCAGCGGGATCCGTGCGCCAGCGAATCACCAGCGCAATGACCGCCACGCCGCCGCAAAAAACCGCCAGCCAGGACAGCAGATTCGCGCTCGCCACGAGCGTCGCCTGGGTTTCGAGCGCGGCGGCCATGCGCATCATCTCGGGCATCGGCGGCATGCCGCCGAGATCGAACGGCGTGATGCGCTCGACGAGCCGCGTGCGCGCGATCGCCTCGCCGTATTGCAGCCACAGGCTGGCCGCGCCCGTGCCGCTCGCGGTCGCGATCTGCCGCACGATGTTCTTGAACGCGTAGGCGTGCTGGAAATCGTCCTCGGCGAAATCGACGAAGGTCATGCCCGCCACTTGCGCCATCACGAACGGCACGGTCAAGCCCTGCAGGAACAGCGCGGGCAGGATCACATCCATCGACGCACCGGTCATCGTGCGCAGCGAAAGCATCAAGAGCGCGACGGAAAACAGCACGTAACCGAGCGCGATATAGCGGCGCTGGCCGAACAGCTTGGGCGCGATCAGCGAGAAGCACAGCATCGCGCCGAGACTCAAGGTGGACGCCCACGTCAGCACTTCGCCCGTGACCTGAAAACCGAAACCGAAGCCGCTTTGCAGCAGCGTCGGAATCAGGTAATTCCAGAGGCCGTTGAGGAAATAGTAGATCGCGTAGAACAGAATGCCGACGAGATAGCGGCGGCCGAGCAGCGCGTGCGGATCGAGCCAGAGTTGCGGTTCGCGATGCAGCCGCAGGAAGGCCGCGCCGATCAGCGCGAAACCCACGAGCGGCGTGAGCGCGACCGAGGGCGAACTCGCGAATTCGTAAAAGCGCAGGTCGCCGAGTCCGTGCATGAGCACCATCGCGCCGAGGCCGAACAGAACCACCACGGGCCAGTCCATCGGATCGATATCGAGTTCCCAGAGGCCGCCAGCCGGCGTCACGCGATGCGGATACGTGAGCAGCACGAGCACCAGCACCACGAGCGCGAGCACGACCTGGATCGCGAAGACCATCTGCCAGGCGGCGCTTTCCACGAGTTCGGCGGCGAGCCAGGGCGTGATCGCCGAAAGCCCCAGCGAGCCGATATTGAAGCCGATAAAGAGCGGCCCGCGTTCGTCGCGCGCGGCCACCAGTTGAATGAGGATGCGCGAGGCGGCGAACAGGCCGCCCGCGCCGAAGCCCTGCACGCCGCGCGCGATCGTCAATTCGAGCGGCGTTTCGCAGAGCGCACACAGCAGCGAACCGAGCGCCGCCACAAGCAGACCGGCCACGGTGTACGAACGATAGCTGGTGTGCCGCGCGATGCGCGCGAGCATGAGATTCGCCACGCTCGCCATCGCTGCGTAGGACGTCATGCTCCAGAGGAAATCTTCGGGCGAGGCATGCACGCCGCCGCGAATGTGCGTGCCGGCGATGCCCATCATCGACGAGGCGACGAAGTCCACGCCCGCCGCGCCGCCCAGCGCGACCGTGAAGAAGAACACGCGCAGCGGCGAGAAGTCGGGCAGCGCGCGCAATCTCATCGGCGCGCTCCGTCATGAACGCGCGCGCCGCGTGAAGCAACCGCAGCCCCGCCGACGATGGTGTGCGTCACGCTTTCCCCTGGGCGCCTCTCGCGGCGCCGCGCTGAAAAGAAGTGGCTCGAAGTGTCTAGAAGTGGTCGATCATGCCGAACTGCACGCCGCGCACCGACGCGCCCGGCCACGATGGCGTGAGACCCGTCACGTTCACGCCGCGCAGCGTCATCTCGCCCTCGCCGTGATTGCGCAGCCAGCCCGCGCTCGCATAGAGCAGCACGCGCTTCGAGAGATCGTACTCGCAGGCCGCGCTGAACTGATCCGCGTTGTTGTCGCCGCCCGAGCGGTCACGCATGTAAGTGTAGCCGAGCGAGGCGCGAAAACGCGCGCTCACGGCATAGCGCGCGGAGACCGAAACGCCGTCGTTGTGATAGCGCGGCGTGCCGCCGTCGCCGTTGAAGAACGACAGGAAGCCCGTGACCGGACCATACACGTAGGACACGCCGCCGAGATTCGCGCGCAGCGCGCCCGAGCCGTGCGTCTGCTGATGCGCGTACGAGATGCGGAACGGGCCGTCGTGGTACGCGAAGGTTTCGATGTGGCCGGCGAGGCCGTTGCCGTCGCCGTCGCTCGCGTTGCGCAGCGCGGCCATGATCGTCGTGGAGAAGCCGTGATATTCCGGCGACAGATACGTGATCGCGTTGCTCTCGTACGGCGTGATCTTCGAGAGATTGTTCAAACCCGAGGCGATGGTGCCTGCGCCGAACGCGTCGAGCCCGCCCTTGAACGGGATATAGATCGGCGAATACTGGCGGCCCATGCGCACCGTGCCGTACGGCGTGCCCACGCCGATCCACGCCTGGCGGTTGAAGATCGTATTGGCCACGGCATAGCTGCCGTCGGTGGAGCCGAAACCATTCTCCAGATCGAACAGGATCTTCACGCCGTTACCGATGTCTTCCGCGCCGCGCAAACCGAAGCGCGAGCCGCGATACGCGCCCGAATCCATGCGCGCGACATAGCCCGCGCCGGGATTGGTGACTTCGATGCTGGTGTCGATCGAGCCGTACAGCGTGACCGAGCTTTGCGCGTGCGCGGCGCCCGCGTGGACCGCCAGCGCGGCCATGACGATGCCGGCGCACGGCGCGTTCCGTGCCAGGCGGGCGAAAGGTGCGAGCGGCATCAGGCGGCGCCCGAAAAAGCGCGCGCGTGAGGCAGACCGGTGCGGGCCGAAAGGCGCACGGAAGCTTGAATGCATACGGGAAAAAACGGGAAAAATACGGGGAAAACAGAAAAACGGCGCGTGCGTGTGGCTGCGCGGCGCGCCGTGAGCATGGTGGGCGCGGCGGGTGAAGCCGCATGTCGGGCCGCGCGATTCACGCGGCCGGAGATGCTGCCTGGTCCAGCGGACTCATCGTATCAAACGACTCGTTTCGACTACTGAATAGTGGCATCGGCTCCCGGAAGTCCTTCGGGAAAGCGCCGCATTTTACCGCAGCAATTTCGCATCGAGACTCGCGAATTAACCGTTTGGTACAAATACCACAATCGCGGAATAGCCCATAAAAAAAGGCGCGGCGCGCCCGGCCGGTCACGCTCGATGAGCGTTCCGGCCGGCTCGCGCCGCGCCTCACATCACTGCCCTGCCCTTACTGCGGCAGCGCGTAAGCGATCACGTAGTCGCCCAGCTTGGTGCCGAACGAACCGTGGCCGCCCGCGGCGATCACCACGAACTGGCGGCCGTTGACCGAGTAGGTCATCGGCGTCGCCTGGCCGCCTGCCGGCAGGCGGGCTTCCCAGAGCTGCTTGCCGTTGTTCACGTCGAACCCGCGGATATAGTTGTCCGCCGTCGCGCCGATGAACGCCACGCCGCCAGCCGTCACCATCGGGCCGCCCAGCATCGGCATGCCCATCTTGAACGGCAGCGGGATCGGCGAGCTGTCACGCACGGTGCCGATACGCTTCTTCCAGACGATCTCGTTGGTCTTCAGATCGACGGCCGAGATGTAGCCCCATGCCGGCTGCTTGCACGGCAGGCCGAACGGCGAGAGGAACGGGTTGAGCGTCACGCCGAACGGAATACCGTATTGCGGCTGGATGCCCGATTCCGTGCCGCTGCCCTTCGCGCCCGGTTCCGGTTCCTGCGGATTGCCCGGACCACGCGGGATCAGGCGCGAGACGAACGGCAGCGCGATCGGGTTGGCGATGGCGATCTGACGATCCGTGTCGAGCGCAATGCCGCCCCACTCGAACATGCCCAGGTTGCCCGGGAACACGAGCGTGCCTTGCAGCGAAGGCGGCGTGAACGTGCCTTCATAGCGCAGCTTGTGGAACATCACGCGGCAGACCAGCTGGTCGTACATCGTCGCGCCCCACATGTCCTTGTCCGTGAGGAGATTCTTCGGACGGAACGTGAGTTCGGAGAACGGCTGCGTCGGCGACGTGTGATCGCCCGGCGCGGCGCCTTGCGGCACCGGCAGTTCGGGCGCGGGCACGACGGTCTCACCGGTGCGGCGGTCGAGCACGAACAGGTTGCCGGTCTTGGCCGGTGCGTACACGACCGGCACGGTCTTGCCGTCCTTGTCGGTGATGTTCGCGAGCGTCGGCTGCGAGGGCATGTCCATGTCCCAGAGGTCATGGTGCGCGGTCTGGTAGAACCAGGCGAGCTTGCCGGTCGAGGCGTGCAGCGCGAGCAGGCCGCTCGCGAAGCGCTCCATCTCCGGCGTGCGGTCGCCGCCCCAGATGTCCGGGGTGCGCACGCCCATCGGCAGATAGACGATGTCGAGCTTGGCGTCGTAGGCGGCCGGGGCCCACGAGTTCGGCGAGTTCCACGTGTAGTGCTCGCCCGGACCCGGGATCTTGTTCGGATCGGCTGCGCCCGGATCGAAGGCCCACAGGAGCTTGCCCGTGCGCACGTCGAAGCCGCGGATCACGCCCGACGGTTCACGGTTCGAGAAGTTGTCCTCGACCGCGCCCGCCACGACGATCACCTTGCTGGTGACGACCGGCGGCGACGTCGGTTCGTACATGCCCGGCGTGGTGACCGGCATCGCGTGTTGCAGATCGAGGTCGCCGTTATTTCCGAACTCCGAGCAGCGCTCGCCCGTTTCCGCGTCGAGCGCGTACAGGTGGCCGTCGTTGACCGGCAGATAGATGCGGCGCGTGCAGGCGGCGTTCGCGGCCGGCGCAGCGGCAACCGTGGCCGGTGCGTCGCTGGCCGGAGCGGCGGCTTGCGTGGCTTGCGCAGCGTCGGTCGCCGAAGCGCCCGAAGCGGCCGCCGTCGTGGCCGATGCAGCAGCATCCGAAGCGGCCGCGGCTTCAGCCGGTGCCGCCGCGTCCGCCGTCGCGTTGCTCGCCGACAGGTCGACATACGACACGCCACGGCAGGTCACGTGCTGGAAGGACGGGTCCGGCTGGAGCTTCGGATCGAACTTCCACTTGAGCTTGCCGCTTTGCGCGTCGAGCGCGAACAGGATCTGGTGCGGCGAGCACAGGTAGAGCAGATCGCCGATCTTGATCGGCGTGACCTCGTTCGTGATCTCGCCCGGATCGTTCGGGCCTTTCATGTCGCCCGTGCGGAAGGTCCAGGCCACCTGCAGGTTCTTCACGTTATCGGGCGTGATGGTCTGCAGCGGCGAGTAGCGCGTACCGCGCTGGTCGCGGCCATAGGCGGGCCAGTCGGACGCGGGGATGCCGTCGACGTGCGCGGCCGGCGTGCCGGTCGACGCATTCAGCGTGCCGTTGATCGTCTGCGGATCGTTGAAGCAGGCGTACACGAGCACGCCCGCCCAGATCACGAGCGAGCCGACGAGCGTCTGCACGCCGAGCTTGCGCGGCGCTTCGAGACGCCAGCTCACGAGCAGCAGCAGCCACACGCCGAACACGACGAGCACGCCCGAACGCGGCGCGAGCGCCCAGAAGTCGGGACCCGACTCCCACAGCGACCAGATCGCGGTGCCGACGAGCACGAGCGCGTAGAGCACGAGCGCGGTGGCGCGGCGGCGATACAGCAGCCACGTGACGGCCAGCAGCACGACGCCGGTCACGACGTAGTACGCCGAGCCGCCGAGCGAGAGCAGGTACGCGCCGCCTATCAGCAGATAGAGCGAGGTGAGCGCAATAAATAGCAGGGTGATGACGCCGATGAACCCCGGCGATGATGATTCTCTGGATCTGGACATGATGATCTCAACCTTCTTTTGAGGACGCCGCCCACAGCGTCTGTCACACGATGCCGGCGGCGAGGCGCGCCGGCGCGAACACCGGCGAGTCGTCCAGCCGCTGCGCTACGCGCGCAGTGGCTGGCAATGCGGAAAAAACCTCCGCGAAATAAGCCTTTAGAAGACGTGCATCATCCCGATGTACGCGCCGGTCTGCGACTCGCCCACGTTCGGGCTGGTCGGCGAACTCGAATCGCGCGACGTCGCGAACACCGAGAAATTGCCGTTCTTGCTGTTGTCCACGTACGCGACGGTGCCGTACAGGAAAGTGCGCTTGCTCAGGTTGTAGGTCGTGCCGAGCGCGTACAGCATCGCGTGGCTGCCCGGGTCGTGCGAAATGTCGCCGCTGCCCTCGCCCACATGAATGTAGAAGCCCGCCGCCGTGACGGCCCACTTCGGCGTGGCCTGATAGGTGGCGCCGAGCCAGTAGTGATCGGCCGTATCGGCCACGCCCACCGGCGAATCCGGCGCGCTGTAGTGCGTGTAGGCCGCCTGGATCTTCCACTTCTCCAGATGCAGGTTGCCGCCCACGAAGTATTCGCGCGACGAGGTGAAGATGTTGGAGAAGCGGCCGTTGGAGTCGCGCAGCTCGTCGTAGATGCCGCGCACGTCGAACAGCGTCGAGTGGTACGAGAGCATCACGCCGTCCGAGCGGCCGAAGTCGCCGTCCGCGCCATTGTTGAAGCCGCTCGTCTGGTTGCCGAACGCGTACTGGCCTTGCACGTCGAAGCCGTTCCACACCGGGCTGTGGTACTCGACGTTATTGCTGGTCTGCTGCCAGTTGCGGCCGCGCACGAGCGAGGCCGACGACACGGCCTGCTGCACGAACGGATCGAATTCCCAGACGCCGTCGCTGTCGATGAAGAGGTTGCGACCGGCCTGGATTTGCCCCCAGGTGTCGTTCTTCAAACCGACATACGCGCGGCGCGAGAACAGCTTGCCGCCGCCCGAGGTGCCGTTCATGATCTGCAGCGCGGTTTCGAGGTCGAACAGCGCGGTGGTGCCGCCGCCCAGATCCTCGGTGCCCTTCATGCCGAGCATGCTGGTGCCCCAGTCGCCGCCTTCCGCGCTCCATCGGTTCGACGAGCCGCCGCTGCCGTTCGCGATGTGATTCAGATATTCGATGCCGCCGTCCACGCGGCCGTACAGCGTCACGCTCGATTGCGCCGATGCAGCCGAGCTCGCTGCGAGCAGCACGAGTGCGCCCAGTTGATATTTCACGTCAGCTCCCAGGTGGATTCTTCTTTCGTTTGTCGTTTGTCCGTGCCGTCCGGGCGCTTCCCGCCGTGCCTGACCAGACAGGGGCGAGAGACGCAAACAGGCCGATTCATCCGCACCGCAGGGTTGCTTTACGCGGCGCCCGGCGGCAACGCAGGGGGTGCAATGCGAACCGGCCAGGCACATGGCGTCTAAAAAATATAGCGCGTCATCCGGAAAGGTGCTTTCTGGCGGGTTGCAGCGGGGCGCGACTATAACAGCCTGCGGCAAAATGTGCATTGAAAATTGCGCAATTGGGCAAAACCCGCACGCAGCGGGCGTGCACGGACATACGGACGCGCATGTATAGCGCGTCGCGAACCTTACTTTTTGATTTCAATAGCGATGAGAAAGCGCGTGTCGCGAAGCCGTGGCGGCTCGCGATACGTCATGCGAATGGCGCGAATGAAGCAGATAAAACTGATTGCGCGGCGCAAAAAACGCGGCGTCTAGCCAAGTATCGATTTAGCTAGCGAATTAAATAGCAGTGCGATTGCAGCGGAATTGCACCGGAATATCGGCCGGGATTTCAACCGGGATTTCAGGCCCCGCTCAGGCGCGTGCCGCCCTTGCCCGTGCGGGCGCGCTCGGCGGCCACGGTGAGAATGCAGTCGACGAAATATTCCGCCGGTTTCGTGAGCTGCGCCTCGGGCGGCGAGTACAGATAAAGCTGCAACGGCGGCGGACGTTGCGGCAGCGCGAGCTCGACGAACGCGCGGCCCAGTTCCACCGTTTCGAGCGTGTGGCGCGTCCAGGCGAATACGGCGTCGTTGCTCAGCGCGAGACCATACAGCAGACCATACGACGTGCAGCGCGTGACGCGGCGCGGCGGCGCAAGCCCTTCGTGCTCGAACATCGCGCGGATGCGCTCGGGGTAATGATCGGTGGCGTCGGCGTGGATCCACTCGGCGTCCTGCAATTGCGCGAGCGAAGTCGCGTGCGCGAACGCGCCCTGCGCACGCGTCACGAACACGGAATCGAAGGCGAACAGTGTCTTGACCGCTTCCGGGTCCGACTCGGCGGGATTGGCCGGAAACGCCGCGAACGCGAGATCGAGCGTGCGGTTGCTCAGTTGCTCATGCAACTGGTTGAAGCCGAGTTCGCGAAACTCCACGGTCACGAGCGGCCAATGCCGCCGGAAGTCGACGAAGGCATCGGCGAGACCGGCCGTGCCCGCGATGGGCGTCACGCCGATCACCAGCCGCCCTTCGCGCTGGCCTTTCAGCTGCGCGAGATCTTCCTCGGCGCGCTCCAGTTCGCGCAGCACCGTGCGCGAGCGCCGCAACAGCGCCTCGCCCTCGGCCGTCGGCACGACGCCCCACGGATTGCGCTCGAACAGGCGCACGCCGCATTCATCCTCCAGATCGCGCACGGCCTTGGTGATCGCGGGCTGCGTCACGTGCAGCCGCCGCGCGGCGCCGTTGATGGTGCCCGTGGCCGCGATTTCGACCAGCGCTCTCAGTTGGTGGATTTTCATGATGCGGTGGATATTACCATCGGTTATCGACATGCCGATTTTTGCTTTTTTATTTCGATCGATCGTCCTTAGTCTGTGGTTCCAGAGGCCGGCGCATCGCGCGGCCGCCCGCACCGGAACATCTGGAAACACCAGAAAACATCAGGACGAGACCATGACGCAGCCGACTCAACAGAACCTCCCGACCACGACCGCTCCCGAGCGCGCCGCGCTGATCGACGCCATCCGCGCACAACAGCAGCCATTCGTTGCGATTCGCCACGATATTCATGCGCATCCGGAGCTGGGCTTCGCGGAGACGCGCACGGCGCGCATCGTCGCTGAAAAGCTCGCCGAATGGGGCTACGAAGTGACGACGGGCGTGGGCGGCACGGGCGTAGTCGGGCGTCTGCGGCGCGGCGGCTCGGCGCGCACGATCGGGCTGCGCGCCGACATGGACGCGCTGCCGATCCAGGAAAGCACCGGCCTGCCCTACGCGAGCACCGTCGAGCACACCATGCACGCCTGCGGCCACGACGGTCACACGGCCACACTGCTGGCGGCCGCGCATCACCTCGCCACGGCCGACTTCGACGGCACGCTCAACGTGATCTTCCAGCCCGCCGAGGAAGGCCTGGGCGGCGCCTCGAAAATGATCGCCGACGGCCTGTTCGAGCGCTTCCCCTGCGATCAGGTGTTCGCGCTGCACAACGCGCCGGGCGTGCCCGTCGGTCACTTCGCGCTGCGCCACGGCTGCATGCTCGCCTCGTCGGACTCGGTGACGATTACCGTCAGCGGGCGCGGCGCGCACGGCGCGATGCCGCATCTGGGCTTCGATCCCGTGGTGGCGGCGGCGAGCATCGTGATGGCCTTGCAGAGCATCGTCGCGCGCAACGTCGAGCCCACGCGCGCCGCCGTGGTGACGGTCGGCGCGATCCACGCGGGCAAGGCGGGCAACGTGATTCCCGAAACGGCCACGCTGCAATTGTCCGTGCGCGCGCTCGACAGCGAGACGCGCGATCTGCTCGAAGCGCGCATCCGCGCGATCGCCGAGTTGCAGGCGCAGTCGTATGGCGCGACGGCCACCGTCGACTATCAGGCGATCTCGCGCCCGCTCGTGAACGAGCGCAACGCCACGCTGCTCGCCATCGACGCGATCGAGTCGCTGGTCGGCCCGCGCGGCCTGACGATGATGACCGACGCCGTGATGGGCAGCGAGGACTTCTCCTGGATGACCGAGGTGCGTCCGGGCTGCTACGTGCTGATCGGCAACGGCGTGGGCAGCGTGGGCGGCTGCTCGGTGCACAACCCCGGCTACGACTTCAACGACGACGCGCTCGCCTACGGCGCGGCGTGGTTCGTCGCGCTCACGCAGCGCTATTTGCGCGCGGGCTGACCTTAACCGCGAGGCCGCGTATGAGGCCGCGTTCGCGCGGCTCAGCCGATATCGCTATGGATTCCTGATCGATGGACCGAAGGCGGCGCCGCGCCCTTCTTCTCGCTTGCGCGCGCCGCTTTCCCGCCGTTTCCCCGAAGTTCCCCCGCAGTTTCTGACCAACCTGAAGAGTTAATAACAATGTCAGCAAGCAGCAACACGTCGCCTTCCCGCGAACCACGGCGCGCGCGGACCACGCGCGCCGCGCGGATTCTGGCCTGCGCCACGGCGCTCGGCGGCGCCTCGCACGCGGCGCACGCGCAGACCTCGGATCTGTTTCTCCTCGACTATTTCCAGGGCGTTCCGTACGCGACGACCGGCGCCTACACGCCCGGCGTGCGCCTCTACGGCACCGTCGACCAGGCGATCGGCTTCACCAAGGGCGCGCAGACGGCCTACGTGCAGCAAAGCGGCGGCGAGTGGACTTCGAAGATCGGCCTCTATGGCGTGGAAGATCTGGGCGGCGGCTATCGCGTGCGCTTCGCGCTCGAAAACGGCTTCGACGCGGCCACCGGCAAACTGGGCACGGCGAACACGATCTTCAACCGCGAGGCGTGGGTGGGCATCGGTTCGTCGAAAACGGGCGAGCTGAAATTCGGCTTGCAGGACGATGTGGGCGTGCCGCTGTTCGTCGACGTGTTCGGCCAGGTGGGCACCGTCTCCACGGTCGCGTATCTCACGGCGTGGACCTACGATCTAGGCCCCGGCGCGAGCTACGAGGCGAGCCGCCTCACCAACGCGGTCAGCTATTCGTCGCCGTGGTTCGGGCCGCTCAACGCGCAGGTGGCGCTCTCGCTGCACGACTCGGGCTCGACCGCGCCGACCATCCAGACCAAGGCGCTCGCGCTCAATTACTTCGACGGCCATCTGTTCGGCACGCTGAGTTACGTCGGCAATTACGCACTGAACGCGCTCACGACCTCGCAGTACGTGCGCACCGACAACTTCGCGGCGGGCCTGCTCTACGACCGCGGCAACTACGTGCTGTCGGCGGGCTACAGCTTCCTCGCGCCGCGTCTCGAAGGCGACCGCGTGGCCTCGCTCTACACGCTCGGCGCGCTTTACCGCTATCTGCAACGCAACGACTTCCGCATGGAACTCGCGTATCGCGGCGTGGCCGGCGCGGGCAGCCATTCGTACGGCGTGACGCTCGGCTACGACTACAACCTCTCGAAACGCACCGCGCTCTACGTGCGCGGCTCGCTGATCCACAACACCGGCACCACGCCGACCTACGGCAAGTATCCGACGATGCAGCCGACCGTCGACAACATCGCGACGAGCTATACGAGCTCCGAGGGCACGACCTCGTATCAGTCGCCGCACCTCGTGCTCGTGGGCATGTATCACAAGTTCTGAGCGCCGATCGATAACAACCGTGGAGAGATGAGATGAAACAGCGAACCCTTGCGCGCGTGGCCGCCGCCGCATTCTGCATCGCGACGATAACGGCGAGCCTGAGCGCCCACGCCCAGGGCGGCAGCGCGGCGCAGGCCGATGCGGCTTCGACGAATCCGCAAACTCAGCCGCAAACGCACCCGCAAACCCAGACGAACGCGGCATCGACCAAAGCCGCCGACCGCGCGCTCGCCGGCGACGTGCGTCACGCGCTGCGCGCGGCGCGCAAGCAGGGCCTCAAGGCGAGCTTTATCCGCGTGCGCGCGCACGACGGCGACGTGACCCTCACGGGCGTGGTCGCCGACGCGAAGCAGATCGACTTCGCGGTGTCGATCGCGCAAGGCGTGAGCGGCGTGCGCTCGGTGACGACGAAGATCACCATCCGCGACGGCGAAAGTATCAAGGGCAGTCAGTGACGTAATCGCCTCAACGGCGCGGCGTACGCACCGCGCCGGCTTCAACCCGGCGGCCTCGCCGGTCTTGTCATCCGGTCATCCGATCAAGGTTTCATCATGAACGTCGCACACGAACGCGCGTCCGGCGCGGCCAGCGCCACGCCCGCCACCTCAGTCACGCCCGCCGCGCGCACGAGCCGCACGATGGTGCTCGCCGCCGCGCTCGGCAACGGCCTGGAGTTCTTCGACTTCACCGTCTACAGCTTCTTTTCGGCGCTCATCGGCCAGTTGTTCTTTCCGGCGCACGACGCCCTCACCTCGCTGATGATGTCGCTCGCGACCTTCGGCGTGGGCTTCGTCGTGCGTCCGCTCGGCGGCGTGCTGATCGGCGCGTATGCGGACCGCGCGGGACGCAAGCCCGCGCTGATCCTCACCGTGCTGCTGATGGCGCTCGGCACCGGGCTGATCGGCCTCGCGCCCACGTATGCGCAGATCGGCCTCGCCGCGCCTGCGCTGATCGTGCTCGGACGCTTGCTGCAAGGTTTTTCGGCGGGCGGCGAAGTGGGCGCGGCGACCACGCTGCTGATGGAGTCGGGCCGCGAGGGCCGGCGCGGCGTGCTGGTGAGCTGGCAGATGGCGAGCCAGGGCGGCGCGGCGCTCGCGGGTGCATTGATCGCCGTGCTGCTCTCGAAGTCGCTGACGCACGAGCAACTGGTGACGTGGGGCTGGCGCGTGCCGTTTCTGATCGGCCTTGCGATCGGGCCGGTGGGCTTCTGGCTGCGCGCGCGTCTGGACGATACCTTGCCTGCGCATGCCGCTGCGTCTGCTTCATCTGCTGCGGATTCGAACGCCCAGGCAAAATCCCACGCCGCGCCGGTGCGCCGCGCACTGCCGCTGCGCCAGATCGTGGCGGGCACGATGCTCGTGATCGGCGCGACCGGCACGATGTACACCATCGTGTTCTTCCTGCCCGCGTTTCTCGCGCTGACGCTGCATATGCCGACGGCGGCCGCCTCGGCTAGCGGCTGCGCGGCGGGCGTGGTGCTGCTGGTGGGTTCGCCGTTCGCGGGGCGGCTCGCGGACCGCGTGACGCGCCGCAAGCCGCTACTGGCGGCCGGTTCGCTCGTTTCGCTCGCGCTGCTGTTTCCGGCCTTCGCGGCGATTGCCGCGTGGCCTGCGGTGGGCACGGTGCTGGCGGTCGTGCTCGTACTGATCGGCCTGATGACGCTCACGAGCCCGGCGGGTTTCCTGATGATGCTCGAAGCGTTGCGGCCCGAAGTACGGGCGACGTCGCTCGGCATCATCTACGCGGTGGGCGTGACGCTGTTCGGCGGTTTCGCGCAACTGGCCGTCGGCGCGTTGTGGCGCGCGACGGGCAGTTTCTACGCGCCCGCGTGGTACGTGTTCGGCTGCGGGATCATCAGCCTCGTGGGTTTGATGCTGTTCGAGGAAAAGCCCCGCACGGCGCGCTGAACGCGCCGCTTCACCTCGCGTCGCGCGACGCCTCGTCGGCCGCCGTGTTGCGCGGTGGCTTCTTCACCAGATCGCGCGTCTGAAACACCGGCAGACGCCAGCCGTAGTAAAGCGACGCGAGCCGCAGCGCCACGCAGGCGATAGTTGCCACCCACGGCGTCCAGAACGACGACCAGTCGAAGTACGTGAGCCCCATCTGCACCGCCGCGCCCAGCAGCGCCGCCGACGCGTAGATCTCGCGTTCGAGAATCGCGGGCACGCGCGAGAGCAGAATATCGCGCAGCACGCCGCCGCCCACGGCGCTCACCATGCCGAGCACGATGGCGGTCTCCGCGCTATTGGTCCAGATCCACGTTTTCTGCGCGCCTGCGACCGCGAACAGGCCGAGCCCGATCGCGTCGAAGAACAGCACCGGATGGCGCAGCCGCCGCACCTGCGGATAAGCCGCGATGGTCAGCCCCGCCGCGGCCAGCGAGACCGCGAGATAGGCCCAGTTCGACAGCCCCGCAGGCGGAATCGCGCCGATGCAGACATCGCGCACGATGCCGCCGCCGCACGCCACCATGAACGTCACCACGACGATGCCGAACAGGTCGAGCCGCCGCTGCCGCGCGGCCACGGCGCCCGAGATCGCGAAGGCGAACGTGCCGATCAGATCGAGCACCGTATACGCCGTGTGGGCGTTCATATGCGCGCCCACGTGCGCGCCCAGCGCCATGCTCACGCGGCCTCGCTTTCGTGGCCGAGCCACGCGGCGGCCGCGCACAACATCGCTTCGAGGCCGGTGCGCAAGGTGCCGTCGAGCACCGGCGCGAACTTCGGCGAATGGTTGCTCGGAATCTCGTTGATTTTCTTCGCGGCCTTCGCCTGCTCGAAGGTCTCGGGATCGGTGCCGCCGATGAACCAGAACGCGTACGGCACGCCCCATTCGCGGCCGAACACGCTGAAGTCCTCGCTCGCCGCCGCGGGCTGCGTTTCGTAGGCGCGCGCGCCGAAACGCGCTTCGAACGCGGTGCGCAGACGCGCCGTGGTGGCGTCGTCGTTGACGGTCAGCGGATAGCTCGACAGCGTCGTGAATTCCGGCTCGCGCGGCGCGTTCGAGGCCATGCACTCGGCGCAGCAGATGCGGCGGATCGCGCCCAGCATGTATTCGCGCACGTCCTCGTCGTAGGTGCGCATGTTGAGCTTGAGCGTGGCGTCGTCGGGGATGATGTTTTCCTTCGTGCCCGCCTGCAGCGCGCCCACCGTGAGCACGGCGCTGTCGCGCGGCGAGATCTCGCGCGAGACGATGGTCTGCAGGCGCAGCGTGGTCGAGGCCGCCATGATGACGGGATCGATCGAGGTCTGCGGCTGCGAGCCGTGCGAGCCGCGCCCGAACAGCTTGACCTTGAGGCTGTCGCCCGCCGAGAGAATCGTGCCGCTGCGATAGCCGACCGTGCCCGCCGCGCCCACCATCACGTGCTGGCCGAGGATCACGTCGGGCTTCGGGAAGCGCGCGATCATGCCGTCGTCGATCATGCTGCGCGCGCCGCGCCCGACCTCCTCGCCGGGCTGGAACACGCACATCAGCGTGCCGCGCCACGCGTCGCGATGCTGCGCGAACAGCCGCGCCGCGCCCATCAGCCAGGTCACGTGCAGATCGTGGCCGCAAGCGTGCGCGACGCCCACCTGCACGCCCTCGTCGTCCTTTGCGGTGACGCTGCTCGCATACGGCAGGCCGGTCGCTTCGGTCACGGGCAGCGCGTCCATGTCGGCGCGCAGCATCACGGTCGGGCCTTCGCCGTTGCGCAGGATCGCCACCACGCCGGTCACGCCCACTTCGCGCGTGACTTCGTAGCCCAGCGCTTCCACGTAATCGGCGGCGATCTTCGCGGTGCGGAATTCCTGCATCGAGAGTTCGGGATGCTGGTGCAGATCCTTGTAGACGGCTTCGAGTTCGGGCAGCAAGGCGTCGACGGCAGGCGCGACGGTTTCGACGAGCGGGGTGGCGACCGGAATGGACATGGGCGGCTCCTTCAATGACGGCTTCGGATACGGGATGGCGGATGGGGACGCAGCGTGGGGCGTCAAGCGGATGCGCCGTCGAGCAGGCTGTCCGACAGCTTGCCGAGCAGGCGGTCGAGCGTCTTGCGCTCGGCCTCGGTCAGCGCGACGGCGAGTTCGGCTTCGAGCGCGGCCCCGGCTTTCGCCGATGCCTTCGCGACCTTCTGCCCTTCGGGCGTGCCGCGCAACGCGACGCTGCGGCGGTCGTCGGCGTGCGTGTCGCGGCCGATCAGGCCGCGCGACTCCAGTTCGGCGAGCGTTTTCGACAACAGGGTTTTTTCGATCAGCGCGCGCTGCGAGACGGCTTTCGGCGTGACGCCCGGCTCCGCGCAGACGATGCGCAGCACACGCAGCGCGCGCACGTCGAGCCCCCAGCGCTCGCGATACACGGCATTGGCGCGCTCGCTGAGCAAGGCGCTCGTGAGGTCGAGCCTGAAGGTGAGGAAATCGGAATACTGACCGGATGACACGCGCGCTCCCGCTGCATGGCCGGCGAACCGGCAACGCATCGGAGTATAGTCAAATAGTTGAAAATTTCAACTATCTGGATGAGCCGATTAAAGTGCCGGATGAATAACGCCGATGCAGCGGCGCGGCATGGCGATTGCTGATCGGATAGATTGCCTTTCCCGATGCGAGGTCGCCATGAAAGCGTCCTGGAAGCTGGCGCTGAGCGCGTGCTGGTGCGCGAGCGCGGTTGGGCTCGCCATCGCGCCCGCGTGCGCCGCCGATATGTCTGGCACATCTGGCGACGCCACGCCCACCACCACCACCGGGCCGCTGTGCGGCAAGCTCAGCGGCCCTGGCGGCCCCGACGCGCACTTCGTGCTGCGTGACGGCGAGCCCGTCGATTTCAATAGCGGCGGCCAGACCGCGCACGGCAAATTGCTGCTCTTTCACGACGGCGCGCTCTATCGCGCGTATTGGCAGCCGACCGGGCAACCCGCCGGTTCAGCTCCCGCGAGTGCGGAAAAATACGCACTCGCGAACGCCGCGCCAAACGGCGTGCGCCTGATTTCGACGCCGCCGCAAGGCACGCCCGCGAACGACGGCAAACCGGGCATCGATACGCCGCCTTTGAACGTGTTCTCTTGCCCGAAGCTGTAGCGCTCGCGGCCATCAGGCGCGTTCAACCGTTATCGCCGCCCGCCACCGGCAGCACTGCGCCGGTGATATAGCTGGCCTCGTCGGACGCGAGAAACAGGATCGGCGCGATCTGCTCGTCGAGCGTGCCGTAGCGCTTGAAGAAAGTCGATTCCGTGACCTGCTGCACGGCTTCGTCCATCCACGCCTTTTCCTGCTCGGTATCGCCCGCCGCGTTGCGCGGCACGCGGCGCGGCGGCGCGCTGGTGCCGCCCGGCGCGGCGGCGACCACGCGAATATTCTGCGGCGCGTATTCCATCGCCAGCGATTGCGTCAGCGCGTTGACGCCGCCCTTGGCCGCCGAATACGGCACGCGCCGGATGCCGCGCGTC
Source organism: Paraburkholderia sp. J94 (assembly GCF_905220285.1). Lineage (NCBI taxonomy): Bacteria > Pseudomonadati > Pseudomonadota > Betaproteobacteria > Burkholderiales > Burkholderiaceae > Paraburkholderia > Paraburkholderia sp. J94. The sequence continues at coordinate 695,980 of NZ_CAJMZH010000001.1, forward strand.
GCGTTCGACGAGACGTTCACGATGGTGCCGCCGCCGCGCTCGAGCAAATGCGGCAGCACGGCGTGGCATGTATAGAGCGTGGGCATCAGCGAGCGGCGGATTTCCGCGTCGATTTGCGCGGGCTCGAATTCCGCGTACGGACGCATGCGGATCGCGCCGCCCACGCCGTTGATCAGAATGTCGATGCCGCCGAACCGTTGCGCGGCGAACGCCATCGCCGCGTGCGCGCCCTCGTAGGTTTCGAGGTCGGCGACGAAAGCCGCCGTTTGCGCATCGGCCCGTTCGGCTTGCGCCTGCGCCGCCACTTCGGCGACGAACACCGCGCGATCGACGAACACCACCTTGCCGCCCTCCGCGGCCGCACGCAGCGCCACGCCCATGCCGATGCCCTGCGCCGCGCCCGTGACGACCACGACCTTGCCTGCGAATCGTTGTCTCATCACGCCGCCTTCGCCGTAACGTTCGTGCCGGTGGTGGCAGTGGTGGCATTAGGCGTGAACTTCTCGTAGTGGAAGCTGTGGGGCTTCACGCCTTCGTCGTCGAAATACTTGCGCACGGCGTCGACCATCGGCGGCGGCCCGCAGAGGTAGACGTCGACATCGCCATCGTTGAGCGCATTGGCCGGAATATGCTGCGTGACCCAGCCTTTGCGCGGATGCGTCGATTCCGCTTCGGCCACGACGGTCGAATAAGTGAAATTCGGCAGCTTCGCGCGATACGCCTCGATGGCTTCGACCTGCACGAGATCGAGATCACGCGTGACGCCGTAAATCAGATGCACCTGCTGTTGCGCATGCGTACGCGCCAGCACTTCGAGCATCGAAAGGAACGGCGCGAGTCCCGTGCCGCCCGCGAGAAACAGTAGCGGGCGCTGCACGTCGCGCAAATAAAAACTGCCGAGCGGACCTTGCAGATTCAGTTTATCGCCCGCTTGCGCGCTTTCGAGCCACGTGCTCATCACGCCGCCGGGAATCTTTTTGATCAGGAAACTGATTTTCGATTCGCCAGGCGCGGAAGAAAACGAATACGAGCGATGCTGGCCGCTGCCCGGCACGTCGATATTCACATATTGACCGGGCAGGAATACGGGCGCATTGGCGTCCACGTCCATTTCGAGCACCACGGCGGCGTCATTATGTTGCTCGACTTTCGTGACCGTGGCGGCGAACTGGCTCTGCCCCGTCTTGCACGCCGTGGACGAACTGGGAATCGCAATCACGCAATCGCTTTGCGGCACCATCTGGCACGTGAGCACGAGGCCGCCGTCTTTTTCGTCGTCGCTGAGCGCGTCTTCGATATAGTCGTCGCCGAGATCGTAACTGCCGCTTTCGGCGCGGCATTTACAGGTGCCGCAAACGCCATCGGAGCAATCCATCGGCAAATTGATCTTCGCGCGAAACGCGGCGTCGAGCACTTTCTCTCCGGCCTTGCAGTCGATGAACCGCGTGACGCCGTCTTCGAAATTCAGCGCAATCTTGAAACTGGACATGGGAACCTCCTTTACTGCCTCTGATACGTTGCGCCCGACATCACACGTGATACACGTCGAGCACTTGCCGGATATAGTCGTTTTTCAACACGATCTTTTTATAGGCAATCAGTAATTGATCGCCCGAACGGCGCAAGGTCACGAACATGGTGCCGAAGAAATGATCGGTGACCTTGTAGCGATGATTTAGCGTGTGAAAGTTGTAGCGCACGTCCACTTCGTCGCCGCGATCGGCCAGCACTTCCACGTTCGTGACGTTGTGGCCCGTGCGCGGCTCCGGCATCGAAGCGCCGCTGCGCTCCGTCTTGATGCGGAACACGCGATCTTCGAGTCCGCCTCGATCCGGGTAATACATCAGCGACACCTGGCTTTCGTGGTCGTCGGTCAATTGATCGTCGTCGTCCCAGGCGGGCATCCAGTAGGTGACATCGTCCGCGTAACAGGCCAGCCATTCGTCCCACTGCCGGTCGTCGAGAAAACGCGCTTCGCGATAGAGCGTCGCGCAAATCGTTTGATAATCGATGCTCATACCGGCAACTCCTCGCTTTCCTTCTTGAGCGCGTCGCGCATCACGCGCACCCAGTATTCGTGCTGCACCACGAACAAGCCTTCGTCTTCGCTGCGTTCGCCGGAAATCAGCGGATTCAGGCCCATCTTTCTGGCGTTATCGTCGGCGCCTTCGACCCACAGCGGCGCGCCGCGCGAGAGATCGTTCCAGAGCGCCGTGGTGCCCGCATAACCGTTCTGGCAGGCGCGAAACTCTTCCAGATCGTCGGCCGTACCCATGCCGGAGACGTTGAAAAAGTCTTCGTATTGACGAATGCGCGTGGCGCGGTCTTCGGCGCTCTCGCCTTTCGGCGCGAAACAGAAAATCGATACCTCGGTTTTATCGACGCTGATCGGACGCACCACGCGAATTTGCGTGCTGAACTGATCCATCAGAAACACGTTCGGATAGAGACACAGATTGCGCGTTTGATTGACGATGAAATCGGCCTTCGTTTCGCCCACGCGCGCCTTGATTTCGTCGCGCTGGCGATAAACCGGGCGAACTTCGGGATTCATCGTGTTGGTCCACAGCAGAATATGGCCGTGATCGAAGCCATACACGCCCGCGATCGATTTGCTCCAGCTATTCGCATCGACGGCCTGCGTGCCGTCTTCCTTGCGGCGGCCCATCGTGGCGGCGTAATTCCAGTGCACGGTGCTGACGTGATAACCGTCGCAGCCGTTTTCCATCTGCATTTTCCAGTTGCCTTCGTAGACATACGAGGAATTGCCGCGCAGCACTTCGAGCCCTTGCGCGGCCTGATCCACGATCTGGTCGATGATCACGCGCGCTTCGCCCAGATAATCTTCGAGCGGCATCACATCCGCGTTGAGACTGCCGAACAGGAAGCCGCGATAGTTCTGGAATCGCGCGACTCTCTTCAGATCGTGCGAGCCGTTCTTATTGAATTGCACCGGATATTCGGTGGTCTTTTCGTCCTTCACTTTCAGCAATTTGCCGGTATTGGCAAACGTCCAGCCGTGGAAAGGACACGTAAAACTGCCCTTGTTGCCGTGCTTGCGGCGGCACAGCATCGCGCCCTTGTGCGCGCAGGCATTGATGATGGCGTTCAACTCGCCGGTTTTATCGCGCGTGACGACCACCGGCTGGCGGCCGATCCACGTGGTGTAGTAATCGTTGTTGTTCGGCACCTGGCTTTCGTGCGCCAGATAAACCCAGTTGCTCTCGAAGATGTGTTTCATCTCCAGATCGAACAACGCGGCATTCGTGAAGATATCGCGACGGCAACGGTACACACCGGCTTGCTTGTCGTCCTGCACCGCAGTGGCTAACAGGTGTTCCAGTTCGTTGGCTTTGTCGATGGTGGCGGACATGGTTTCTCTCCGTAGGCGCGAGCAAGCTCCTGCACGGCTTTCGCGCATCGGTGTGCATTGAATCTCGCGGGAACCCGGCGGCGACGGTGGCGTAGCACCGTCGCGCTGGCGGGCGATTACGCCGTCGCGGCTGCGCGCGGGCGGTTGACGATCTGGTTGTCCTTACCCTGCACGAGCGTGGTCAGGGAAAAGTCGAACGCAATCGACTTGTAGGCGTCGGCCTTCAGGCCCAGCGACGCGCCGCCGGTCTTGTCGACGACGTGAGGAATCAGTTCCTCGCGCGTGGCGTAGGCGAAGTCGTCCCAGATCAGCGGATCGCCTTCGATATTGAATTGCGTCGTGAGCTTGCGGTGGCCTTCGCTGGTGACGAAGAAGTGCACGTGCGCCGGGCGATTGCCGTGACGCGCGACGGCGTCGAGCAACTGCTGCGTCGCGCCTTGCGGCGGGCAGCCGTAACCCACGGGCATCAGCGTGCGGATTTCGTACTTGCCGTCCGCGCCGGTGCGCACCGCGCCGCGCAGATTGAAGTCGTCCTGCGCGCCCGTCGGGTCGAAGTGCGAATAAAAGCCCTTCGAATTGGCGTGCCAGCATTCGACCACCGCGCCCGCCACCGGCTTGCCGTCCGGGCCGGTCACGGTGCCGTGAATGACGAGCGGGCCGGCTTCGGCGTCGGGGTTCAGGTCGATCTTCGAGACGCCCTCGCGCACCGGTGCGCCGGCCACGTAGAGCGGGCCTTCGATCGTGCGCGGCGTGCCGCCTTCGATGCCGGCCGCTTTATCGGCGGCGTCCATGCGGATGTCGAGATACTTTTCCAGACCGAGGCCGGCCGCCAGCAGCGCCGCCTCGCCGTCCTGGCCGAGTTTGTTCAGATAATGGATACCGGCCCAGACTTCGTCGGGCGTGATGTCGAGGTCGTCGATGGCCTTGAACAGATCGCCCAGCAGGCGGCTGAGCACCTGCTTGAAACGCGCATTGCCGCCTGCGCCTTCCGCGTTGGTCGCGGCCTTGAGCAGGTCCTGCACTTCTTTCGTGTCGAACACTTTCACGTTCATGATCACTGTCTCCACTTAATCTTTTAGCGGGGGAAAATTTTCAATGGGGCGTGGGCGCCCTCTAATAAGGAATGGGGCTATCGATGTTGCAGCCCGGTCTTCAACTCCGACTCAAATATCGTTATCGCGAATCGACGACGGATGACGGCACAGCGGCGTCACCGAAATGTCCATATACGGAAACAGCGGCAAGGCGGTGAGAATGTCGTGCAGTTCCGCATTGCTTTCGACGTCGAAAATGCTGTAATTCGCGTATTCGCCCACGACACGCCAGATATGGCGCCACTTGCCGCTACGTTGCAGATCCTGCGAATAAGCCTTTTCGCGCGCCTTGATTTCGTTGGCGACGTCGGCGGGCATATCGGCCGGAATCTTCACGTCCATGCGTACCTGGAAAAGCATCGTTGAATCCTTTATCTGCAATCTGTAACGGGATAGCGCGATTTAGCGCGTGACTTTGATAAGACCGTCGCGCGTGAATCGCTTGACCTTCGCTTCGTCCAGCTCGATACCGAGTCCCGGGCCGGTCGGCACGGTCAATTCGAAATCGCTGTAATCGAGCGGCTGGGTCAGAATTTCCTCGGTGATGAGCAGCGGGCCGAACAATTCGGTGCCCCACTGTAAATTGGCGAAACTGGCGAACAGATGGGCCGAGGCCGCCGTGCTGAACGCGCCTTCGAGCATGGTGCCGCCGTACAGTTCGATGCCGGCCGCGTCGGCGATCGTCGCCACGCGTTGCGCCGCAAAGAGCCCGCCGCTTTGTTCGATCTTGATCGCGAAGACATCCGCGCCGTGCTGCTTCGCGATCTCGAAGGCGCTTTCCGGGCCTTGCAGGATTTCGTCGGCCATCAGCGCGATCGGGAAACGGCGCATCAGGCGCGCGAGCGCCGCTGCCGAAGCCACCGGCTGCTCGACCAGTTCGCAGCCCGCGTCGGCGAGCGCCGGAATCGCCCAGGCCGCCTGCGTTTCGCTCCACGCCATGTTCACGTCGACGCGCACCGCCGCGCGGTCGCCGAGCGCGCGCTTGATCTGCGCGACGTGCTCGATATCGGTCTTGAGCGCCTTCGCGCCGATCTTCAGCTTGAACACGCGATGACGGCGCGCTTCGAGCATCGCTTCGGCTTCGGCGATGTCCCTGGTCGTGTCGCCCGACGCGAGCGTCCACGCCACCGGCAGACGATCGCGGCGGCGGCCGCCGAGCAACTCGCTCACGGGCACGCCAAGGCGCTTGCCCTGCGCGTCGAGCAAGGCGGTTTCGAGCGCGCTCTTGGCGAAGTGCGTGACCTTCACGAGCTTGCCGAGATGCGCCATCAGGGCCTGAATGCGCGTGGCGTCCTGGCCGATCATGGCGGGCGCGAAGTACGCGTCGATCGCGAGCTTCATCGCTTCGGGGCTTTCCGGGCCGTAGGCCATGCCCGCGATGGTCGTGCCCTCGCCCACGCCGATCACGCCGTCGCTGCAAAACACCTTGACGAGCATCAGCGTCTGGCCGTGCATGGTGGCGACCGAGAGCTTGTGCGGGCGGATCGTCGGCAGATCGACGAGAGAGGTTTCGATACGTTCGATCGTCGCGTAATTCATGGCGGCAACGGCAGGAGTGGAGTTCATGGAATGGATTTATACGCGTCGCCCAAAGGGACCGTCCAATACTTTTCGGGCTGCGGCTTCATACCTTTGGGGTATAGTTATTATCGTAAATACGAGGGAAAACCCGTATATGACAGGTAAATTCATGCTCGCGAGGTATGGCGGGCGAGCAAATCAGGCAGGCGGGCAATATGGAACTGAGACATCTGCGCTACTTCGTGGCCGTGGCCGAGGAGCGCAATTTCACGCGCGCCGCGCAGCGGCTGCATATCGCGCAACCGCCGCTGTCGCGGCAGATCCAGCAGCTTGAAGAACTGCTCGGCGTGCAACTGTTCGAGCGCGACTCGCGACCGCTCAAGCTCACCGACACCGGGCGCTTCTTCTATCAGCACGCGGTGCAACTGCTCGCGCAAACCACCGAACTCGAATCGATGACGCGGCGCGTCGGCAAGATCGAGCGCGGGCTCACGGTGGGTTTCGTCGGCTCGACGCTGTACGGCATGCTGCCGAAGATCATCCGGCGCTTTCGCCAGGAGAATGGCGCGGTCGAACTGAGCCTCGTGGAAATGTCCACGATGGATCAGATCAAGGCGCTCAAGGAAGGCCGTATCGATGTGGGGTTCGGGCGCATCCGGCTCGAAGATCCGAGCATTCGCCGCGTGGTGCTGCGCGAGGAGCGCATGATCGTGGCGCTGCCGCTCGGGCATCCGCTGATCGACGCGAAGCCGGAACTCTCGCTGCACGACCTGCTCAACGAGACCATCATCATCTTTCCCAAGCAGCCGCGTCCGAGTTACGCCGATCAGGTGCTCGCGGGTTTTCACGATCGCGGGCTCGAACCGATGCGCATTTACGAAGCGCGCGAACTGCAGATCGCGCTAGGGCTCGTGGCGGCGGGCGAAGGCATTTCGATCGTGCCGAGCAGCGTCTACGGACTCAAGCGCGACGACGTCTCGTACAAGGATCTCGACGACAAGCAGCTCGTTTCGCCCGTCATCATGAGCATGCGCATGCTCGACGAATCGGAAGATATTCGCCGCATGCTGGAGCTGATCTACGTGCTCTACGGCGAAGCGAAAATGGAACACGTGGCGCCGGCGGCGCGTTGAGCATGCGGGCGATTCTGTGAATCAGTGAATCATTGCGCAAGCCGTTGCGCGGAAAAACGCAGGCCGTCGAACAGTTTCGTGGCGACGCGCTCGGGAAAGCCCGCAGGCAGCGCGGCGCTCACGGTTTCGATCGCCGCGGGCGTGCGATCGATCAGACGCTCGATAATCGATTCGGCATCCGAACCATAATGACAAAGCTGCGCCGTGGCGTTGAAATGTGCGCGCTTCACGTCGCGCATGCGGTAGTGACGGCTCTTGCCCCACACCGCCATCGCCAGCGACGCCTTGTGCCACGACCACTGATTGCCGCCGTCGCCGGCCACGGGCCAGATCGACATCACGTCGTAAAGCGGCGCGAGCTGAAAACGGCCGCCCGGCAGCAGACGCAGGCTGAAATTCTTCGCGTGGCCATCGGGCGCGGCCATCATCCAGTAGACGATCTGCGCGGCGAGAAAGGTTTCGATATCCGCGCGCGCCTGCTGGGACTGGCGCAGCAGATCGGCGATCTCGCGCACGCCGGGACCGCCTTCGGCTTCGTACTTGAGATGCGGCGCGACGCCGAGCGCCTGGCAGAAGTCTTCCTGCGGCAGGCGCAGCAGCGCGCCCGTGCGCGACACGGCGCGGTCGAAGCGCTCGACCGCGAGCACCTTCTGCGCGCCGAACGTGACGATACGCGCCGACGAGGCCGGCAGCCCATACGCCGCGAGCAGCGCGAGACACAGCCACTCGTTCTCCACCGAGGTATTGAAATCGACCTTGCGATGGCCGATCAGGCCGAGCGGCAGCTTGAGGATGTGCGTGGTGGGCGTGGCGCCGTGCGGCAGCAGCCAGCGGCCTTCGTGATGGAGCAGCGCGGTTTTTTCCTGCGCGCCCGCGAGCGAGATGCGCAGCGGCTCGTCGTTATCGCCGTCATCGTCGGCACGCGCGGGCAGCGCGCCCGAGGCTTCGAGCAGCAGCCGTTCGATGTCGGACTCGTCGAGCGGCGTGCCTTCGATACGCCCCGGCGGCACGGGCGTTTCGTCCTCGTCGAGCAGTTGCACGGCGCCCACGCAATCGCGCCCGATCGCCTTGAGCAGATCGAATGCGTCGACCGAACCGGTGCGAAAACGCGCCGCGATGCGTCGGCGGATCGGCAGGCTGTCCGGCAGTAGATTGTCGAAGTAATGATGGACGCGCTCGCCGCGCAGCGGCCGCTCGCCGATACCGAACGGCAGTGACAGCGAGAGCGGCCGACCGGCCTCCGAGACCTTCCAGGCGGCGTCGTAGCGCAGCTCGGCTTCGCCCGTGACGCCGAGCGTCCAGGTGCCGACGCGCTCGCCGTTGGCCCAGATCGACAGGCTGCGTGAATGCGATTTGCGGCCCATGCGCTACCACTCCAGCCGGTCTTCGCGCGCCTCCAGCACCCCGCTGTTGTCGCGCGACTGCACGCAGAGTTCGAGGCCGTAGAGCGAAAGCAGCGCGAGCATCTGCGCCAGCGAGATGCTGGCCGTGCCGGTGGTTTCGAGCGCCGACAGGCGCGGCTGGCCGATGCCGAGCGCGCTCGCGGCCTGCGCCTGGGTCAGTCCGTACTCTTTTCTGGCCGACAGCAGAATTTCGGCGAGCGCCGCCGGCGTATTGACGATGATCTTCATGGGATATTCCTGTGAAGCATAAAGCGATTATATGCCTCTGAGGCATAAATCACAAATATCGCTTATACGCATAAACAGGAAATATCGCCGTCACCGATATTTTGGGCGCGACCGCGCACCCGCCCAACTCAAACGGACGCCGCCTCCTTGTGCCGGAAACCCGCGCCAGTATGGCGCTCGGGCAGCGTGTCGCCCTCGCCGAACAGCTTGTGGCGCAACGAGCCCGGTTCGTAGGCGGTCTTATACAGCCCGCGATTCTGCAACTCGGGCACGATCAGATCGACGAAATCCTCGTAGCTCTCGGGCACCACGGTGCGGCTCAGATTGAAGCCGTCCACGCCCGCCTCCTCGACCCACGCCTGCAACTCGTCGGCCACCTGCGACGCGCTGCCGACGATGGCCGGATAGCGCCCGCCCAGTTCGAACATTTCCAGCAGCGAGCGGCGCGTCCAGCCGTGCTGCTGCGCCGTGCGCGTGGCCGATTCGATGGCGTTGCCCGGCGTGTAGTCGACCGGCGCGTCGAGATCGTATTGCGCGTAGTCGATGCCCGTGCTCGCCGCGAAGTGCGCAAGCCCCGCCTCGCGGCTCGCGTACTGGCGATAGTCCGCGTACTTCTCGCGCGCCTCGCGCTCCGTGGCGCCCGGCACGACCGCCGCGCCGACGAACACCTTCACGTCGTCGGGACGGCGCCCCGCGCGCACGAGCTGCTCGCGCAAGGCGCGTACCGTTTCGCGTCCGACCGCGCGATTGGGCGGCGAAATGAACACGCACTCGGCGTGGCGCGCGGCGAAACGCTGGCCGCGTCCCGAACTGCCCGCCTGAAACAGCACCGGCGTGCGTTGCGGCGACGGTTCCGCGAGATGGTAGCCGTCGACATCGTAATAACGCCCCTTATGCTGCACGCGATGCACCTTCGCCGGATCGGCGTAGACGCGCCCGGCCTTGTCGCGCCGCACCGCGTCCGCTTCCCAGCTGCCTTCCCACAATTTATACAGGACTTCCAGGTATTCGTCGGCGCGCTCGTAACGCTCGTCGTGCGGCAGCTGTTCGCGCACGCCCATGGCGCGCGCCGCGCTGTCCAGATAGCCGGTGACGATATTCCAGCCGATGCGCCCCTGCGTCAGATGATCGAGCGTGGAAAAGCGCCGCGCGAGCAGATACGGCGCTTCGTAAGTGAGATTCACCGTCACGCCGAAGCCCAGATGCTGCGTAGCCGCCGCCATCGCGGGCACGAGCAGCGTGGGATCGTTCACGGGCAACTGAATCGACTCGCGCAGCGTGACATCGACATTGCGCTGATAGACGTCGTAGACGCCGACGATATCCGCGAGAAACAGCCCGTCGAACAGGCCGCGTTCGAGCGTACGCGCGAGGTCCGTCCAGTAGGCGAGTTGGCGATAATCGGCCGAGCGGTCGCGCGGATGCGTCCACAGGCCGTGATTGATATGGCCCACGCAATTCATGTTGAACGCGTTGAGCAGAATCGGTTGCTTCGTCTTCGGCATGACAGGATGGCTTCGAATGGACCGGTGAGCGCCTCGCCCGCGCATCGCGGCAGGCGAGTCCTGCGGTCATTTGAACAGCCCCTGCGGCAATCCCCTACTAGAAAATCCGCGATTGCATATGAGGTTTTCGGCTATGGAGCAGGCACACCGATGCGCGCCGCCATGCTGAGCCGCTCAACCGCTCAACCGCGCAGGCACGCGGGGCAATCGTCGGCGCGTCGCGTGGCCTCGCTCGCTGGCGGCGCGTAATCCTCGCCGTCGATGTCGTAGCCCGACGGCTCCCAGCGAATCGCGAGCAGCACGAGCAGCGAGGTCAGCGGCGCGACCGCGATCACCCAGAACACTTTCGTGCCGAGCGCCGCCGCCAGCACCGGAAACAGAAACAGCGAAATCGTCGACGACGAACGCACGAGCGTCTGATTGAAGCCCACGCCGATACCGCGCAGCGAAGTCGGATAACTAAGCGACGCATACGTCATCGAATGCGAGCCGGGGCCGAAGCCCTGCCCGAACAGATACGCGCCCAGCAGCAGAATCGCGAGCGCGACGAACACGCCGCTCGACGGATGGCCGATCAACGCCAGCCCGATCAGCGCGGTGACTTGCAGCGCATGCCCTGCCACCGTCATCTTCCAGGCGCCGACGGTGGGCGCGGTGCGCACGCCAATCAGGCCGCCGACAAAAGCGAACAGCAGATTGAGCAGCAGCGAAGCGACGATGGTCGTGAGCGGCCCCTGCTTCAGAAAACTCGCGATGATCACCGGCAAGCCGAAGATGATCGCGTTATAGCCGAACGACGACGCCGCGCCGATGGTCGCCGCGAGTATCGTGCGGCGACGGTAGGTGGCGTTGAACAGCACGCCGTAATTGCGCCACGATGCGTCGCGCGGCGTGTGTTGCTGCGCGGTGGTGGTGTCGTCGCGCTCGACTACGGCGTCGACGCCCCACGAGCGTTTGAGAATGCGCGCCGCGCCTTCGAGATCGCCCTGATTCGCGGCCCACACCGGCGACTCGCTGATATACCGGCTGCGTACCGCGATGATCAACAGCGCCGGCACCGCGCCGAACGCGAGCGTCAAACGCCAGAGCCAGTCCGCGTGATGCGCGGGCAAAATCGCGTAGAGCGCGAGAATCAGCAGATAGCAGGTGCTCGTGGCCGCGTACCACGCGGGGCACCAGGCGGCCACGCTCGCGGCCTTGTTGCCGCGTCCGGCCACGCGCGAGAATTCGGCGAGAAAGGCCATCGCCACGGGCAGATCGAGCCCCACGCCGAAGCCCATCAGAAAGCGCGCGCCGCCGAGCACCCACGCGTTGGGCGCGAGCCCGGCCGCGATGGCGGCGACCACGAAGAACAGCATGTCGGCCATGAACACGCGATAGCGCCCGATGCGGTCGGTCAGATAGCCGCCGAACAGCGCGCCCAGAATCGCGCCGAACGTGATCGCGGCGGAGACGAAACCCACCTGCACCGGTGAGAGCGCGAATTCCCGCGCGATGTCCTTCACGCCGTAGGCGAGCGAGGTGAGATCGTAGGCGTCGAGAAACACGCCGCCGAGCGCGATGGCAATCACCACGCGCGCCTTGCTGCCCGTCTGCGCCCCTTCGTTGACGATGCGCGCGACGTCCTGCGCCGAGCGGATGACGGGCCGCGTGGGCGGCGCGGCGGCGTCGGTGCGCGCATCGAGGCGATCGGCAGGATCGGCGTGCGCGGGAACGGCGAGAGTCGACATGAGCGGAATCCGTGCGGAGTGACGATCGGTGCATCGTAGTCATCGCCCGGTCCGCCGCAAAACGACGAATACGCATATGCTTCGCGCGAGACGTGCATTGCGTGCATTGCGTGGTGTGGCCGCATCGCACCCCAGATCCGCCAGTCGGTCCAGCCATAAGCACGCGCCGCGATGTGCTTATCAGCCTGCGTGCGATAAACAACGTGCGCGAAATTGGTTGGGCGCGGCCCGCCCGCGTCCTAGCATCGCCCCATCTTTCACTCCGCCACGGGCGCCCTGACTATGAACAAGAACAAAAGAACCCTGATCGCCGCGGGACTCGCCTCGCTTACGCTCGTCGCCGGTCTGTTCGGGCCGCTCGCCTCGGCGGCGCAGGCCGCGCAGACGCTGCGCGTGGGCATCATGTCCGGCGAGGACGAGGACGTCTGGCGCGTGGTGGCCGCGAATGCCGCGCAACACGGCCTCGACATCAAGGTGACGACGTTCTCCGATTACACGCAGCCCAACGAGGCGCTGTCCGAGCACGATCTCGACGCCAATTCGTTCCAGCACAAGCCCTATCTCGACGCCCAGGTGGCGGCTCGCCACTACACCATCGTGCCGGTGGGCTTCACCTATGTGCAGCCGATCGGGCTCTACTCGCGCAAGTATCCGTCGGTCGCGGCGCTGCCGCAGGGCGCGACCATCGGCGTGCCGAACGATCCGAGCAACGAAGGCCGCGCGCTGCTGCTGTTGCAGGGCCAGGGGCTCATCAAGCTGCGTAGCGACGTCGGCCTGCTGCCCACGGCACGCGATATCGCAAGCAATCCGAAGCAAATCAAGATCAAGGAACTCGATGCGGGGATCGTCGGACGCGCGATCGGCGATCTCGATGCCGCCGTGGTCAATACCGACTGGGCGATCAAGGCCGGCATCCGCATTCCGCAAGAGCGCATCGCGCAGGAAAAGGTCGATGGCAGCCCGTACCGCAACTTCATCGCCGTGAATGAGAAGGACGCGAACGCGCCGTGGGTGAAGACGCTCGTCGCCAGCTACCAGCAGCCGAACGTGGCGGCGAAGATTCTCGCCGTCTATCACGGCGTGACGCTGCCCGCCTGGAACGGCGCGCCGCAGCAGTAAATTCTCACCGGCAGTCATCAATCTGTCATGACCAGGCGGCGCCCTGCCGCCTGACCTTGCAGCGCGGCGCGGCGCGAGCGGCATTTGCGGCTTCGCCCTACACTGTCGAGCGAGCGCAGCACGCGGCAACCGCCACGGCCGTGCGCCGAATGCCGACCGCAAGGAGCCGCGTCATGCCAACGAAAACCGTGAAAATCCCCGGGCCCGATCATCCGATCACGATCGAGCCCACGCCGAAACGCGTGGTCGTGAAGATCGCGGGACACACCCTCGTCGACACGCGCCACGCGCTCACGCTGCGCGAAGCGAACTACCCGCCGGTGCTCTACGTGCCGCGCGAGGACACCGACATGTCGCTGCTCGCGCGCACCGATCACAGCACCTGGTGCCCGTACAAGGGCGACTGCGCGTACTACTCGATCGTGCCGGGCGGCGAGCGCTCGGCGAACGCGGTCTGGACCTACGAGCATCCGCACGCGGCCGTCGAGCCGATCAGAAACCTTCTGGCGTTTTATCCCGACCGAGTGGACGCAATCGAGCAGCTGGACTGACTGCGCGACGCCTGAACGCGTGCCGGCCGCCGCCGCTCAACGCGCCTTGCGCGGCGCGGGCACGCCGATCAGCAGCGCCGCGCCGCTCGTCACGAGCAACGCCGCCAGCACGTAGAGCGCGTTGTCCATGCTGCCCGTGTGCGTCTTGATCAGGCCGATGGCCCACGGGCTCACGATGCCGCTCGTAATGCCGATACTGCTGATCAGCGCGATCCCCGCCGCCGCGGCCTTGCCCGAGAGATACGCGGGCGGCACGGACCAGAAGATCGGCAGCGCGGCGAAGATCAGCACGGCGGCGATCGACAGTATCGCCATCATCGCCGCGAAGCTCGCCAGATGCAGCGTGAGCAGCGAGAGCGCGAGGCCGCCGCCGACCGTGCAGGCCGCGAAGTGCCAGCGCCGCTCGCCGCGCCGGTCCGAGCGCCGTGCGATCAGCATCAGGCCCACCGCGCCCACCGCATTCGGAATCACGGTGTAGAGGCTGATCGCCAGCACGTCGTGCACGCCGAAGTCGCGGATCATCAGCGGCATCCAGAAGTTGAGCGTCAGCGACGCGCAGGTCAGCGAGAAGTAGATGAACGCGAACAGATAGACGCGCGGATTGCGCAGCGCGGCCCCGAACGAGCGCGAATCGTGCGAGGAATGCGACGCGTGCGCGTCATCGCGTTGCGCGATCAGTTGGGACTTTTCCGCGTCGCTGAGCCAGCGCGCCTGCTCGGGACCGTCGACGAGCCAGAACGCCGCCAGCAAACCGAGCAGCACGGCGGGCAGCCCTTCGATGGCGAACATCCAGCGCCAGCCTTCGAGTCCGAGCACGCCGCCCATGTCGCGCATGATCCAGCCCGAGACGAGCCCGCCCAGCACGCCCGCCACCGCGACGCCCGCGAAGAAGATCGAGAACACGGCCGCCCGCCGGCGCGGCGCAAACCAGTAGGTCAGATAGAGCACGATGCCCGGAAAGAAGCCCGCCTCGAACACGCCGAGCAGAAAGCGCAGCGCGTAGAAATGCGTGGGCGTGTGCACGAACATCATGCAGGTCGAGGCGATGCCCCACAGCAGCATGATGCGCATGAAGGTGCGGCGCGCGCCGAACCGCGCGAGCAGCATGTTGCTCGGCACCTCGCAGAGCACGTAGCCGATATAGAAGATCGCCGCGCCGAGCCCGTACATCGCATCGCTGAAACCGAGGTCGTGCTTCATCTGCAACTGCGCGAAGCCGATGTTGATGCGGTCGAGAAACGACACGACATAGCAGACGAACAGAAACGGGATGACGCGCCACGCGACCTTGCGAAACAGCAGGTCGTCGCTGGCGCTGGCCGCGCCCGAAGCGTGGGCGGCGGGCGCGAGCGGACGCTCGGACGCGCGGTCCGTGATGATCGATTGAGGCATGAGCCTGTCTCCAAACATTGTGGCGAATCCCGCGTGGCGGGCTTTCGGTCGCCGGCGTCTGACGCGCCGTGGCGGCTCACAGTCGCCCCACCCCGTTCGGCGCGACGCGCACGGTGCGGGGTGGAGACTGTGGGGCCATCATAGGAGTGGCCCAATTTGTTTGTCAATACCAAATCAATTCGCCCAATGCTAATTTTATTGATCGGATGAATGGGCGAAGTGGCGGACGCCGTGTCCCGCAGACGGCGACGGACAGGCGCGCGCCGTTTTCACGGCGCTGGGCGTCGCGGCCAAAACGTCGGGCTGGGCGGAATGGAGAAACGCGGAACAGAGGAAACAGGCAGCGCAAGCGCGAGCGAGCGTTGGCGTAGTTTGGTCAGATTACTTTGGAATGCTGATTACCCAGCCGAGCGACGCCGCGCGCCGCGTGCAAACTGCTCGCGATACGCCGCCGGACTCGTGAGCGCGATGCGCCGGAAATGCCGCCGCAGCGATTCTTCCGAGCCGAAGCCCGCGAGTTCGGCCACGCGCTCCATGCTCAGCGTCGGCCGCGCTTCGAGCAGATCGCGCGCGACGCTCACGCGCTCGCGCACGACCCATTCGTATGGCCCCATCCCAGTCGCGTCGAGAAACTGCCGCTGCAGCGTGCGCGGGCTCATCGCCGCGCGCGCCGCCAGCGACGCCACGCTATGTTCGAGCCGCGGATTCGCGCGCACCCAGTCCATCAGCCGCGCGAGCGGACTGCTCTCGTCGCGCGGCATCGGACGCGGCACGAACTGCGCCTGTCCGCCCTCGCGATGCGGCGGCACGACGAGCCGCTGCGCGACGCGGTTGGCGACTGCGCCGCCGTGGTCGCGGCGCACGAGGTGCAGCAGCATGTCGATGCCCGCCGCCGATCCCGCCGAGGTCAGCACCTGCCCTTCGTCGATATAGAGCGCATCGGCTTCGACCTGCAGCTGCGGATAGCGCTGCTGCAACTTGTCCGCGTAACGCCAGTGCGTCGTGACGCGCTTGCCGTCGAGCACGCCCGCCGCCGCCAGCACGAACACGCCCGAACAGATCGAGCACAGACGCGCGCCGCGCGCGTAAGCAGCGCGCAGCTTGCGCAGCAGGGCTTCGGGCGGACGCTCGTCGGCGTCGCGCCAGCCTGGAATCACGATGGTCTGCGCGCGATCGAGCATCGCCAGCGTATAAGGCGCCGACACGGTCACGCCACCCGCCGCGCGCAATGGTCCGCGCTCCGCCGCGCACACGGCAAAGCGATACCACGCGACGTCGAGTTCGGGCCGTTCGAGCGCGAACAACTCGGTCACGCAGCCGAATTCGAAGGTGCAAAGCCGGTCGTAAGCGAGCGCGACGACGAGGTGAGGAGCGGATTGAGGAGCCGGTTCGGACATGGCGCGATGTTACCGGAAAATGACGATCGCGCCACTGTCGTCACGACGGCGAACCACGCGAAAATAGCTCGCATCGACACCCGAAACCGGAGCATAACGATGTCCACGCAGCCGCAGCTTTCTCCCTCCTTCGTCAGCGAAATTCCCGCCGCCGCGAGCGCGGACGCGCTGGCGCATTTCGGCGCCTCGCTGGCCTTCGAGACCGATTGCTGGGACGTGCACGCCACGCTCGCCGATCGCAGCCGCCCGCCCGATTTCGTGCTGCTCGACGTGCGCGGCCCGGCGCTCTACGCCGAGGGTCATGTGCCCGGCGCGGTGAATCTGCCGCACGGCAAGATCGTCGCCTCGAAGCTCGACGCGTATGCGCCCGATACGCTGTTCGTGACGTATTGCGCGGGCCCGCACTGCAACGGCGCGACGCGCGGCGCGATCCGGCTCGCGCGGCTCGGCCGCCCGGTGAAGGTGATGATCGGCGGCATCACCGGATGGCTGGACGAAGGCTTCGAACTCGAACGCGGGATCGAGCCCGGCTAGCCGCCAGATTCGGTCGATTCACCGTTCGATTCGCCAGGCGCATCGGCTGGCTCGTCCCCGACGCGCACCAGCAGCACCGCACACGGCGCCTGACGCGCGACCCGCTCGGCCACGCTGCCGAGCAACGCGCGGCGCATCCCGCGCCGCCCGTGCGTACCGATCACGACGAGCCGCGCACCACACGCCGCCGCATCGCGCGCGATGCCGCTCGCGATATCGTCGTTCAGGCTCGCAAGCTGCATCAGATCGGTCTCGCACGCCACGCCCGCGATCCGCGCCTGCTCATCAGCGTCCTTCAGCAAGCGCCGCGCGTCGCCGCGCCAGGCATCCAGCAGATCGGCGGGCACGTAGCTCGCGCCCAGCCCGAACGGCGATGTGGCGTCGAGCACATGCAGCACGCGCAGCTCCGCCCCGCAGATATCGGCGAGCCGGATCGCATGCGTCAGCGCCGCGCGCGACGTCGCGCTGCCGTCATAGGCGACCAGAATCCGTTCATACATCGCGCATCCCTCCTCTTGCGTTGCAGCCGTTGTCTTTACACTTTTTGACTTTAGAGCCCGACGAAAAGAGGACGTTGACAGGTATCAAACGGTTATTGAGCGAGCGTCCGGGATCGCTACAATCGTGCCCATCCGTCACAGGAGGCGCGCGCAACGATACGCTCCCTGCGCGCCACGCCACACGCCAACAAGGACCGCCGTCATGATCACCTGCAGCCTGCGTTACGTCATCGACCCTTATCGTCTGGCCGAATTCGAGGCCTACGCCAAAATGTGGATTCCGCTCGTCGAGCGTTTTGGCGGCCAGCATCACGGCTACTTTCTGCCGTCCGAAGGCGCGAATAACATCGCGCTCGCGCTGTTCTCGTTCCCGAGCCTGGCCGCCTACGAAACCTATCGCGCGCGTTCGATGGACGATCCCGACTGCCAGGCGGCCTTTCAGTACGCCAACGAGACCCGCTGCATCGTGAGTTATGAACGCAGTTTCATGCGGCCCGTATTCGGGTAGGATGCGGGATAGCGCGCGCCTGGCACCCGCCGCCGCGCCCAGCCGCTGCGCGCCGGACCGCGCGCGCCCCAACCTCGCCACCACACCGCACCGACATGCAACAAGGCACCCCGGCCACCGCCGCCAGCTTTGCCAATATGGGCGTCGACCTGCTCGACTTCTTCGACGTCACGCCCACTTCGCTGTGGCTCGAGGACTATAGCCAGCTGCGTTCGCTGTTCGAGCGCTGGCGGGCGGCGGGCGTCGTCGATATTCGCGCCTGGCTGCTGGAAGATCCGCGCCGCGTCGCCGAATGCTCGGCGTGCATCCGCGTGCTCAAGGTGAACCAGCACACGCTCAAGCTCTACGGCGCGAGCAGTCACGAGGAGCTCACCGCGCGCCTCGCCGACGTGCTGCGCGACGACATGTTCCAGGCGCACGTCGGCGAACTCGAACGGATGTGGGTCGGCGAAACGCGCTTCCAGAGCAAGAGCGTGAACTACACGCTCGGCGGGCGGCGCATGGACATTCTGCTGAGCGGCGTGATCCTGCCCGGCCACGAGGACGACTGGAGCCGCGTGCTCGTGGCGATCGAGGACGTCTCCGCGCTGGAGGACGCGCGTCAGCGCGCGGCCGCGAGCCAGCTCTACGCGCAGGGCATTTTCGAGCACTCGCCGGTGTCGCTGTGGGTCGAGAATTTTTCGGCGATCCGCGAGCTGATCGAAGAAGCGCGCATGCAGGGCATCGTCGATTTCCGCACGTTCACCGACGTGCATCCCGAGTTCGTCGAGCGCTGCATGAGCGAGATTCAGGTGATCGACGTGAATCACTACACGCTCGGCATGTATCGCGCGCCCGACAAGGCCACGCTGCTCGCGCGCCTGCCCGATGTGTTCCGCGACGAGATGCGGCCGCATTTCCGCGAGCAGCTGCTCGACCTCTGGGAAGGCCGCCTGTTTCAGCAGCGCGAGGTCGTCAATTACGCGCTCGACGGCAGCGAACTGAACGTGCATCTGCAATTCTCGGTGTTTCCCGGCCACGAGGAAAAGTGGGATCTCGTGCTGCTCGCGCTCACCGATATCACCGCGCGCAAAAAAGCCGAGGCTTACCTCGAATTCCTCGGCAAGCACGACGTGCTCACGAAGCTCAAGAATCGCTCGTTCTATGTCGACGAACTGAACCGTCTGCAGCGCAAGGGGCCGTTCCCGGTCAGCGCGATCGTCGTCGACATGGACAATCTGAAGACCGTCAACGATCAGCTCGGCCACGCGGCCGGCGACGCGCTGCTGCGCCGCGCGGGCGAAGTGCTCGCGAAGGCGATCCAGAAGCCCTATCACGCGGCGCGCATCGGCGGCGACGAATTCGCCGTGCTGATGCCGGGCGCGGACGTGCGCGACGCGGAAATCGTCGCGGACAGCATCACGAAACTCGTCGAATTGAACAACCAGTTCTATGGCGGGCCGCGTCTGAGCTTTTCACTCGGCTGGGCCAGTTGCGAGGAAGGCGAGAGTGTGGAGGCGATGCTGCGCGAAGCCGACGCCGCAATGTACGAGGCCAAGCGTCACCGTTATGAACTGCACCGCAATGGCGCGGCGAATGAGGATTTGCGCGCTTCGGCGGGCAAGGGCGAGGCGTAATGGAATGTAAAACTGGAACGTAAAACAGTGGCGCAAAACACGCGACGTCGACGCGTGATGCCGTGATGTCACGCCCGCTGCGTAATAAAGCGCAACGCAAAAACGCAACGCAAAGACGCA
The DNA here is from genome assembly GCF_905220285.1 of Paraburkholderia sp. J94. Lineage (NCBI taxonomy): Bacteria > Pseudomonadati > Pseudomonadota > Betaproteobacteria > Burkholderiales > Burkholderiaceae > Paraburkholderia > Paraburkholderia sp. J94. The sequence goes on from NZ_CAJMZH010000001.1 coordinate 715,704, forward strand.
ACGACAAAGCGCACCGCAAAACCCGCGCCAGAAATGCACACCGGGAGCAAGGCGCGACGCGCCCTGCTCCCGGCTTGAGATGCGTTGCCGCCCGAAGGCGTGCCACGCGGCGGAGGCAGGCGGTAAGTTACCGCCCGCGCCCGCCCGGTTCGACGACGCGGCTAACCGGACCTTGCGGAACGGTCAGCCGGCGGCAGACGACATCACGACGCGTTGACGGCGTCCTTGAAGGCCTTGCCAGCCGTGAACTTCACCGTCTTCGCCGCAGCGATCTGGATTTCCGCGCCCGTGGCCGGGTTACGGCCGACGCGAGCGGCACGTTGGCCGGTCGAGAACGAACCGAAGCCGACGAGCTGCACGGAATCGCCCGACGTGACCGCCTTGGTGACCACTTCGAGGATCGCGTCGATTGCGGCTCCCGTGGCTGCCTTGGTCTCGCCCGTGCTTGCGGCGACTGCGTCAATGAGTTCCTGTTTGTTCATCTGCTTCCTGTGTTGAGTTGAGAAAACCTGCATACCCTACCGCACAAGGGCGAAACAGGCAAATCGCGTTGCATATCGAAACCTCCGGCACACGGGGCTTACACCGCCTTGTCACAAACTGGAACGATTCGTGCAGAGCGATTTTCTCGCTTATTTTGTATCTATTTCGCCTATTTTCACAAAAACCACCGATATTCGCGTGCGTGGATGGCGTTCATGAAATCGAGATGGTCTTGACGTTTATTTTCGCAAAAGACCATCGTAAAGTCCTCGCCGAGCCCTTCGCGCACGCCCGAATGCGTGCGCATGGCGGCCACCGCCGCGAGCATGTCGCCCGGAAAATCGACGCCGCTGGCGCGGTTTTCGTTGAGCGGCGCGATGGGTTCGCGCTGCGCGTCGAGGCCATGTTCGATGCCCGCGAGGATCGCGGCGAGCACCAGATACGGGTTGGCGTCGGCGCCCGCGAGACGGTGTTCGATGCGCAGATTCGCCTCGTCGGACTCCGGAATGCGGATGCACGCGTCGCGATCCTCGAAGCCCCAGCTCGCCCGGCTCGCCGCGTTGACCATCGCGCCGTAGCGGCGAAATGCGTTGTGATTGGGCGCGAACACCGGCATGCAATGCGGCAGCAGCGCGAGGCAGCCGGCCACCGCGTGACGCAGTCCGCGCCGGCCGTTCGCCGCGAGCGCGTTGCGGCCCGCCTCGTCGTAGAGACTCACGTGCACGTGCATGCCGCTGCCCGGCGCGTCGAGCCACGGCTTCGACATGAAGCTCGCGCGATAACCGTGCTTCGTGGCCACGCCGCGCGTGCTACGGCAAAAAAGCGCCGACCAGTCGGCGGCGCGCAGCGCGTCGTCGCAATGACCGAAGTTGATCTCGAACTGGCCCGGTCCGAGTTCCGCCGTGATGACGGTCGCGTCCACGCCCTGCTCGCGCGCCGCGTCGACCATCTCGTGCAGCACCGGCGCGAAACGCGAAAGGCGCTCGATATGCATGTTCGGCTGATCGTCCTCGTCGCCGCCGAGCGGATCGCGCGCGTGACGCGGCACGCCCTCGCTGAGCTTCGCATCGAACAGATAGAACTCCAGTTCGAACGCGACCACCGGCTTCAGTCCGCGCCGCCGGAAACGTTCGAGCACGCGCGCGAGCACTTCGCGCGGTTCGAAGCCGATGGGCGCCGCCGTGCCGTCCGAGGTGATGAGCATCTGCGCGAGCGGCTGCTGTTCCCAGCGCACGCGCTTGAGCGTGCCGGGCACGAGGCGGCGCGGCGCGTCGGGGTCGCCGTCGCGAAAGCAATAATCGCCGATCGGATAGACGCCGCCTTGCGCGCCGAGCAGGATGCAGTTCTGCGGCAGCTTGAGCATCGCGCCCGCGGCGACCTTTTCGAGCATGTCGATCGGATAGCGCTTGCCGTAGAAATGCCCCGGAAGATCGAGGCAGATCAGATCGACGTAACGCACGTCGGGATGCGCGGCGCGAAAGGCGCGGACTTCGGCCAGCAGGTCGTTTTCGTGTGAGTTCGCGCTGGTGTTGGCGTAGGCGTTTGCATTGGCAATCACTTCGATTTCCTTTTGTGTCGCGTTTCGTTTCGCGAGAAGTCGGACGTCTTGCTTGCTTTTAATTCGGATTCCGTAAAATTATCAATGCGCGTGCGCCGATGCGCGCCGTTCAGACGCGCGTCTGCAAACGTCAAACTACGCGAACACCCAGAGCACGCGCGCGTTCTGTTCCGAGCGGTTCGCGTAGCTGAAACGGCAGCGCGACGGCAACTGGAAGCTGTCGCCGGTGCGCAAAGTGACCGCGTCGTGTTCGCCGTCGACCCAGATCGTCAGCTCGCCTTCGAGCACGAAGCCGCCCTGCTCGTCGCTGTCGTCGACGGGGCGCTCGCCGCTCGTCGCGCCCGGCTCCAGCAGGCTCTCCAGCATCGAAAAGCCCGACGACATCGTCGGCGACACCAGCACGTCGGTGATGCCGCCGCCGTAATACAGCGTGCGCCGCTCGCTGGGCCGCGTGACCCACGGCAGCGCGCGCGGTTTGCTCACGCTGTAGAAGTACGTGGTGGGCGTCTGCAGCGCCTCGCCGATGGCGGTGAGATCCGCCACCGTGGGCCGCGACAGGCCGCGCTCGACCTGCGAGAGAAAGCCCACCGAGCGCCCGATCCGGCTCGCGAGGTCGGACAGCGTCACCTTTTTGTGTTTGCGCAGATCGCGAATCAGGATCGCGAGACCTTCGATTTCTTCCTGTTTGTCCATGTGCGTTCGATTCGGTCGGAGCGGGGCCGGGTCGCTAAACGACGTCGCGCAATCGATACCAGAGCTTGCCGAGCGCCTCCAGCGGCGCGGCGAGCGAGTCGCCGCCCGGAAAGCGCGGATTATGAATGCCCTCGTAATGCGAGAGCAAGCGCGTGTCGCCGAGGATCGCGTCGCTGACGGCGCGCGCGGCGGCCAGCGTCGGCAGCACGCCGTGCCCCGAAAAACCTTGCAGCCAGTAGCGCCCGCGCGCGTGACCGACATCGGGCGTGCGCCGGATGCTGATGTCGATATGGCCGCCCCACGCGTAGTCCAGCGTCGCGCCGCGCAATTGCGGAAACGCGCGTTCGAGGCTCGGCCGGATCGCCGCGCGGATGTCCTTCGGAATGCCGCCGAGATAGGAACACGCGCCGCCGAACAGCAGGCGATGATCGGGACTCAGCCGGAAGTAGTCGGGCACGAACTGGTTGTCGATCACGCAACTATTGCGCGGCAGCAGCGACTGCGCGAGCGCCGGATCGAGCGGCTGCGTCGCGATCTGATACGTGCCGACGGGCAGCACGCGGCGCGCGAGATCGCGATCGAGGCGGTCGATATAGGCATTGCAGGCGAGCACGAGCGTGTCCGCGCAGAGCGTGCCATGCGGCGTCGCGACGACGAAACCCGCGGGCGTTTCGCGCCACTCGCGCACGCGCGTCTGCTCGAAAATGCGTCCGCCCGCGCGCTCGATGGCCGCCGCGAGGCCGAGCGCGAGCTTGAGCGGATTCAGATGCCCGGCCTCGGGATCGTATAGCGCCGCGCGATAGCGGCGGCTGCCCACCCACCCGGGCATCTCCGCTTCGTGAATCACGCGCAGCGCGTCGTAGCCCCACTTGCGCGCGGCTTCGTCTCGCGCCTCTTCGAGCAGGCCGACGCGCCCGCGTTTCACGGCGGTCCACAAACTCCCCGGCCGGTAGTCGATATCGAAACCATGACGCGCGGGCAGTTCACGCACTTCGCGCGCCGCCCAGCGCATGCTGTCCCACAGTTCGCGCGCGCCCTCGACGCCAATCGCCTGTTCGAGCGGTCCCATATCGCACGACCAGCCGAGCAGCGCCTGGCCGCCGTTGCGCCCGGACGCCGCCCACGCGACGCGGCTCGCCTCCACGACCGCCACGCGCTTGCCCGCCAGCGCAAGCCGCAGCGCCGTATGCAGCCCGCTGAACCCCGCCCCGACGACCGCGACATCGACGTCGTGCTCGCCTTCCAGCGCCGGCCGCGCGGGCAGTGCGCCGGGCCAGGTGCGGGCGTAGTAGCTCTCAACATGCTGGGTCGATTCGACGAACATGGCGGCATCCGTGAAATTTTACGTCACTATTTTCATGAAAAATTAGCACGACATTTTCACGGATGCAAATGGGGAGTTGCCCGATAAGGCGGCCAGGCGCCCGTCAAGCCGGGATTGGCGCGCAGTCGAAGCAGCGCGCAATGGGCACACGGAGTCGAGCGCAAAGCCGGGAGCAAAGCCGACGCCACGCGACCGGCTTGTCGAAGTTTGTAAAATATCGCGCTCGACTTCCGTTACCGCCCCCACCTTCAACCGCCGCCCTGCGATGCCCACCCCTGCCACCTTCCTGACCTTTCTCGCCGCGCTCTGCCTGCTCGAACTGTCACCCGGCCCCGATATGATGCTGGTCCTGGCGCGCGGGGTCGGTCAGGGCCGACGCACCGCGCTGTTCACGGTCGTCGGCATGGTGTTCGTCGCGGGAATCGTTCAGGTATCGATGCTCGTACTCGGACTCGCGACGCTGATCCACCGCTACCCGACCGCCTTGAACGTGCTGCGCTGGGCGGGCGCCGTCTATCTGATCTGGCTGGGCGTGAAAATGCTGGCGGCGAGCGCGTCCGGCCACACGCGGACGAAAAGCGAAGCGCCGGTGTCCGACTGGAAGGCGGTTCGGCAAGGCGCGCTCAACAGCCTGACGAACCCGAAGTCGCTGCTGTTCATGTTCGCGTTTCTGCCGCAATTCGTCGATCCGGCGCGCGGCCCGCTGTGGTCGCAGTTCCTGATCCTCGGTTCGATCCAGAAGCTGACCGGGATCGTTTCGCTCGGTGGCGTTGCGTTCGCCTCGGGCACCGTCGGCGAGTGGCTGCGCCGCTACCCCAGATTGATTGCCTGGCAAGAGCGCTTTACCGGCGTGGTGATGATCGCGCTCGGCGTGCGGCTGTTTTTCAGCGGCGGCGCGCCGGCGCGGCCTGTGAATCGCTAGAGGCGGGCTAGAGGCGGCTCAGGCCCGCCTCACGCTTTCCCCACCATATCGAGCAACGCGCGCGTCCCCGCGGACCGATCGTACATGCGCGTCGCGATCACCACTTCGCTGTAGCCGTTCGCCATTTCGAGCGGCTTGAACACCGCGCCTTCCACCTGAAAACGCGCGAGCGTGCGCGGCACCACGCCCACGCCCAGACCGGCCGCCGCAAAACTCAGCACACCCAACGAATCGGTGGTGCGCAGCACGTTCTTCGGCACGAAACCGGCTTCCAGACACAACTCCTGCACCCGATGACCGACGCCCACGCCGGGCGGATCGTCGACCACGATCAGGCGATCGTCGCCGACATCGCGCAGCGCCATGCGCCGCCGTTTCGCGCAGCGATGATCGTGCGCGAGCACGAGATCGAGCGGCGTGCGCGAGAACGGCGTGATGCGGATCGAGATCGGCAGCGGCCCCGGCGGCGAACGCAGAAAGGCCACGTCGATGCGCTCGTCGGTCAGCGCGTTCATCTGCGCCTGAACCGGAATGCCGCGCAGTTCGAGTTCGACGTCCGGCCGCTCCTGCGCAAAGCGCTTGAGCAGCGCCGGCAACTCCGGCTCCAGCGCCACCGAGTTGGCGTACGCGATACACAGCTTGCCCAGTTCGCCGCGGCTCGCGCGCCGCCCCGCCAGCACGGCGGTTTCCGCCTGCGCGAGCGCCTGACGCGCGTAATCAAGGAAAACCGCGCCCGCCGCCGTGAGTTCGATGCCGCGACGCACGCGCTGGAACACCTTGAAACCGAGCTGCGTTTCGAGCACTTTCATCTGCTGCGTGACCGCCGGTTGAGCGATGCCGAGGCGCTCGGCGGTGCGCCCGAAATGCAGTTCCTCGGCCGCGATCACGAAGGTGCGGAAGTAACGGAAGTCCATGGCCGCCCCGTTTAAAAATAAGATTATCTTATCAAAATCGCCGGTTTTGATTGATTGATTCAATCTACCTCAGGGGGTCAAATAGAGCCTGTCCCAGCGATGACGCACGCTCGCCGTACCAGCGTCAGCGGGTCAGCCGTTAAAAGAGAGCTATGCCATGAATCAACGAATCGAATCCCCCCGCCCTTCCACCATCGAACCGAACGCCACCGCGCCCGTCGAGGATCTGCGCTCCGCGCTTGCGCGCCTCGCGGCGACGCCGGGGCAATTGATCGAAACCGATCGCGAAGTCGACCCGCACGCCGAACTGGCCGGCGTCTACAAGCGCATCGGCGCGGGCGGCACCGTCGAGCGTCCGACGCGTCTCGGACCCGCGATGATGTTCAACGCCGTCAAGGGTTATCCGCAGAGCCGCGTGCTGGTCGGCCTGATGGCGAGCCGCAAGCGCGTCGGCCTGCTGCTCGATGCCGAACCGCGCCGCCTCACGCAACGCATGGCCGACGCCGTGCACAACGCGATCGCGCCGACCACCGTGCCGCGCGACCAGGCGCCCTGCCAGCAGGTCGTGCATCTCGCGAGCGACGCCGATTTCGATCTGCGCAAGCTGATCCCCGCGCCCACGAATACCGAAAGCGATGCGGGCCCGTTCCTGTGCCTCGGCCTCGTGCTCGGCAGCGATCCCGATACCGGCCACGCCGACGTCACGATCCACCGTCTCTGCGTGCAGGGCCGCGACGAACTCTCGATCTTCTTCGCGCCGGGCCGCCATATCGACACGTTCCGCCAGAAGGCCGAAGCGCGCGGCGAACCGCTGCCGGTCTCGATCAACATGGGCCTCGACCCGGCCATCCATATCGGCGCGTGCTTCGAGGCGCCGACCACGCCGCTGGGTTTCGACGAACTCTCGATCGCGGGCGGCCTGCGCGGCAAGCCGGTCGAGCTGGTCGAGTGCGTGAGCGTCGCGCAGAAGTCCATCGCGCGCGCCGAGATCGTCATCGAGGGCGAGATTCTGCCGAACGTGCGCGTCGTCGAGGATCAGAACACGAACACGGGTCACGCGATGCCGGAGTTTCCGGGCTATAACGGCCCAGCGAATCCCTCGCTGCCGGTCATCAAGGTCAAGGCGGTGACGATGCGTCACGGCGCGATCATGCAAACGCTCGTCGGGCCCGGCGAGGAGCACACGAGTCTCGCGGGCATTCCGACCGAGGCGAGCATCTACAACGCAGTCGAAGCGGCGATGCCGGGCTTCGTCAAGCAGGTCTACGCGCACACGGCCGGCGGCGGCAAGCTGCTCGCGGTGCTTCAGGTGAACAAGCAATCGGCGTTCGACGACGGCCGCGCGCGTCAGGCCGCGATCATCGCGCTCGGCGTGTACTCCGAACTCAAGCACGTGATTCTCGTCGACACCGATGTCGACCCCTTCGACACCGAAGACGTGATGTGGGCCATGACCACGCGCTTCCAGGGCGACCTGTCGACGATGTTCCTGCCGAAGGTGAACGGCCATGTGCTCGATCCGTCGCAGACGCCCGACTTCAACCCGGCGCTGCCCGCGCGCGGCGTGACCTGCAAGACCGTGTTCGACTGCACCGCGCCGTTCCATCTGCGCGGCGAGTTCGAACGCGCGAAGTTCATGGACGTCGATCCGCGTCCGTTCGCGCCCGAGCTGTTTGCCGATGCGCACGGCGATGCGTGAGCGTTCGCCTCATCGCGCGCGTCACGGCCACCGGCGGCTGATCGTCGGCGTCACCGGCGCGACGGGTTTCGTCTACGCCGAGCGCGCCCTGCGTCTGCTGCGCGAGATGAAAGTCGAAACGCATCTCGTGATGTCGCGCGCCGCCGAACTCACGCGCGAATACGAGTCGCCGCTTTCGCGCGACGAGGTTCACGCGCTCGCCGATCACGTGCACCCGATCGCCGATGTGGGTGCGTCGGTGGCCTCGGGTTCGTTTCGCACGCTCGGCATGCTGATCGCGCCGTGTTCGATGCGCACGGTCGGCGAGATTGCGTCGGGCGTGACGAGCACGCTGCTCACACGGGCCGCCGACGTCGTGCTCAAGGAGCGCTTGCCGCTCGTGATGATGGTGCGCGAAACGCCGTTGAACCTGATTCATCTGCGCAATCTCACGACGCTGACCGAAGCGGGCGCCACGGTGTTTCCGCCGGTTCCCGCCTTCTACGCGAAGCCCGCGAGCCTCGAAGCAATGGTCGATCATTCGGTGAGCCGCGCGCTCGATCAGTTCGGTCTCGACAGCGGCCGCATCGACGCCTGGCGCGACGGCGCAGACTGATCGTCACGCACGCAGGGCGCGAGTTCACGCAGATCGAGGCGTGGCTCGCGCCATGCGCATTGCACGAACGCCGCTTCAATGCGCCCAGCGCAGCACCTGGGCGTCCAGCCGCCGCGCGATCTCGATCAGCCCGGCCCGCGTGCCCGGATGGAGCGGCACGAGCGGACGGCGCACCGCATCCGACGCGATCACGCCGCCCTCCTTCATCAGCGCCTTGCAGGCGATCAGCCCGCACTGGCGGTTTTCGTAGTTGATGAGCGGCAGCCAGCGCGCGTAGCCCGCCATCGCTTCGTCGCGGTCCCCCGCCAGATACGACTTCAATATCGGTTGCAGACCATCCGGGTAGCCGCCGCCGAGCACGCTGCCGGTCGCGCCCGCGTCGAGGTCGGCCATCAGCGTGATCGCCTCTTCGCCGTCCCACGGACCCTCGATCGCATCACCGCCCAGTTCGATCAATTCGCGCAATTTCGCCGCCGATTGCGGCACTTCGATCTTGAAGTACGACAGGTTGCGGACCTCGCGCGCGAGCCGCGCGAGGAACGCCGCCGAGACCGACGTGCCGCTCATCGGCGCGTCCTGATACATGATCGGAATCTCGATGGCCTCGGACACCTCGGTGAAGAAGCGCTCGATCGCGGCCTCGTTGCAGCGGATCGTCGCGCCGTGATAAGGCGGCATGATCATCACCATCGCCGCGCCGGCGGCCTGGGCCGCGCGGCTGCGCGCCGCGCAGATCGTCGGGCTGAAGTGCGTGGTCGTGACGATCACCGGCACGCGTCCGGCCACGTGATCGAGTATCGTGGAAGTCAGCAGCGCGCGTTCGTCGTCGGTCAGCGAAAACTGCTCCGAATAATTCGCGAGGATGCACAGGCCGTCCGCGCCCGCATCGATGATGAAATCGACGCAGCGCTTCTGCCCTTCGAGATCGAGCGCGCCCGTCTCGGTGAAAATGGTCGGCGCCACGGAGTAGGCACCCGTATAGCGACGCTTGATCGGCCTCGTTCCATTCATCTCGTTTCCCTTCCGCATTAAGTTAGGATTACCTACTGAACAACCGATTCCCGTATCGTGCTTGGGGTTCAAACAAAGGAATCGGACTGGATCGCCGCGAATTCAGACGCGGCCGCATTTGCCCCGCAGGCCGTCGCCAATACCGCACAGAATGGCCTGGAGTTTCATGCGCTTTTGCCGTGCGTGCAGCAGCACGAACGCGAGATGTTTCAGCGTGATCAGATTGATCAGCAACAGCGCCGGATAGCTGTGCCAGTAATCGCGCGCCACGAGAATGCAGTTGCGCGCCGCATAGTAGTGCCGCAAGGCGCTCTGATCGAAGATATCGACGCGCGGCCAGTGCTGTCCCGGCGTTGCCTTGCCAAGCTCGTGCGGCAGCGAGACATCGGCGTTGACGCACACGGGCACGCCATGCGCCTGGGCGCGCATGCAGTACTCGGCGTCGACGTGGTCGATGAAGAAGTCCTCGCGAAAACGCCCGAGCGCGCGGTAGGCTGCGAGCGAAATCGCGGTGCCCGACGAGATGATCACCGAGCACGGCAGCAGCCCGTGCGCGCCGTCGCGGATCGGCGCGATCCGTGCCGACCAGCGCCGCACGGTGAACAGCGGCAGATCGCGCCGCACATTGAGGTTGAAGATGCGCGGACCGACGAGAAAACGCGGCTCGCCCAGCGAGGCGCAGCCGATCAGCATCCGGTCGAAATAATCGTCCGGCACCGTCGAATCCTGATCGAAGATGAAGAACACATCGCAGCCGCGTCCGATCAGGAATTCGAGGCCCGCGTTGAATGCGCCCGCAATGCCGCCGCGATTGTGATTGGCGATCACGCTCACGCCGTGCGCCGCGAGACGCGCATGCAGCACGGCGTCCGCCTGCGGAGAATTATCGACCGCGACCACTTCGGGGCTCAGCGCGGGCAAACGCAGCAGATGCTCAGCCTGCCGCGCGTCCGGCTTGTACAGCGTAATCAACGTGCCATGTTTCATGACGACGCCTCTTCGCAAAAGTGACGATCGCACCGCGCGGATCGCGCACGGCCGGTTCCTCCTTTTGATTGCCGCTGTCTCGTTCGAACGCGTCGGGCCGATCAGGCCCGTGCGTCCGTTATTTTGCGTACAGCTTCACCACGCTCGCGTGCACGACGCGTGTGATTTCCTCCATGCGCCAGCGAATATGCGTGTCCGTCAACGCCATGCAGCGCGCGGTATCGCGTTCGGCCAGCGCGTCGAGAATCTGCAAATGCTCGGTGAACGCCTCGTTGCGGCGCTGATCGACATCGACCCAACGCACGTAATGAATTCGCGCATTGATGCCCTGTAAAACACGCCCGATCTCGCCGTTGCCCGACATCGCGGCCAGTTCCAGATGGAATTCCTCGTCTTTCACCACGAGTTCATCGGACGGCATCCGCTCCGCGCTTTTCATCACCTGCTTCCAGAAGCGGCGCAGCCCCTTGATATCGTTGTCCGACGCGCGCTCGCAAGCGAGCATGACCGCCGTCGATTCGATCGAGCGCCGCAGCTCGAACAGATCGAACACGTCCTTGCCGTCGAGTTCGCGAATGAAGAAGCCGCGATTCGGCACGAAGGCCAACAGGTTTTCCGCCACCAGCCGGTTGAGCGCCTCGCGGATCGGCGTGCGGCTCACGTCGAGCCGCTCCGCCAGTTCCAGTTCGTTGACGCGCTCGCCCGGCCGGATCTCATAGAGCACCGCCATCTGCTTCAACTGCTCGTAAATATCGTTCACCGTCATGCCCGTGCGCCTGGGCGCGGCGGAGTCGCGCAAACCGGGACGCACGTTCCGCGTCATCACGGAATTCGCTGCCATCTCGTCTCCTGAATCGATCTGTGACTGCACATTATCGCCTACCCTGCCCGTGTTGCCGCGCGTGAAAGCGTGCGTTGAAACCTGCGCGGGATCGCACGTTAAACGGCGCGTTGAATGACGCGTTAAATGGCGCCTTAAATGGCGCGTCAAACCGTAAACAAGCGCCCGAATTGCGGCATCGAATCGTCCACGCCCGCGAGCCGCAACGCGTGCCACGCCAGCGCATGATTGCTCGACAGAATCGGCTTGTCGAGCTTCGCTTCGAGATCGGCGATCGCTGCGGCGAGACGCAGGCTCGTGCACGACACGAACACCGCGTCGACGGCCGGATCGCTCGCCAGTTCGGTCACCGCCTGCTCCAGTGAGGCTCGGTCGATGCGCGCGACTTCGTTGTCGTCGCGATGCTCGAACGAGCCCATCCGCACGATATCGACGCCACGCTCGCGCAGATAACGCGCCATCGCCTCATTGATCGGACGCTCGTACGGCGTGAGCAGCGCGACGCCGCGCGCGCCCAGTGCATCGAGCGCCACGCGCGCCGCCGTGATCGGCGTCGTGCACGCGATGCCCGGACGCGCCTCGCGGATTCGCTCGAACACGCGCTCCTCGCCGAGCACCATCGACGCCGAGGTGCAGCCGAACGCCACCACGTCGAGATGCTCGCCGGGCCGGATCAGCGCCACGCCCGGCGCGATGCGGTCGTCCATCTCGCGCAGCGTGGCCGGCGTAATCTCCGCCGAATTCTCGACGCGGCTTTCGTAGAATGCCACGCCCGGCAGCGCGAGCAGGCTGCGCCATTCGTATTCGATCGTGTGATCGGTGGCGAGCACGACGAGGCCGATCGCCGCGCGCGAGGAAATGCCGTCGTCGAGCGCGAAGTCGAAGCGCGTGTACGCGTCGTCACCCGGGGCATCGACAGCGGGCTCGATGCGGTTCGTTAGAAGTTCGCTCACTGTAGTGTCATCCCTGTGATGTCGATCTCGGGTTGCCGGCCGTTCATGACGTCGGCGAGGATTTTCGCGGTGCCGCACGACATGGTCCAGCCCATATGCCCGTGGCCCGTGTTCAGAAACAGATTGCGATGGCGCGTCGCGCCGATCAGCGGCGTGCCCTCCGGCGTCATCGGGCGCAAGCCGGCCCAGTACGACGGCCGCGCATAATCGGCGCCATTCGGGAACAAGGCGCGCGCGGTCGCGAGCATGTGCGAGAAGTCGGCGGGCGCATGCGCCGTGTCGTAGCCGCAGAACTCGGCCGTGGCCGTGAGGCGCAGACGCTGCCCGAAGCGCGCCCACGCGACCAGCTGATTCTCCTCGACGCCGCCGAGCATCGGCGCGTCGTGCGAAGCCTCGACCGGCAGCGTGACCGAATAGCCCTTGACCGGATAAATCGGCAAGCGATAACCGAGGTCGCGCGCGAGCAACGGCGAGTACGAGCCGAGCGCGAGCACGTAACGGTCGGCGTTGAGCCGCCCCGCCGAAGTCTGCACATAGTCGATGCCGTCGCCTGACGCGCGGATGCCCTCGATCGCGGTGCCGAAGCGAAAATCGACGCCCAGCTCGCGGCAACGCTGCTCCAGTGCGCGCGTGAACAGATGCGCGTCGCCGCTCTCGTCGCTCGGGCAATAGATCGCGCCCGCGATATCGTCGCCGCCGCTTTTGAGCGCGGGCTCGCGCGCAATCGTGGCCTGGCGGTCGAGCGTTTCGAGCGGCAGGCCGCTGTCCGAAAGAATCGACATATTGGCCACGCCGCGCTCGAACGATGCGGGATCGCGATACAGATAAAGCAGCCCGCCGCTGATGCGGTCATAGGCCAGCCCTTCGTCGCGCGTGGCCTGCTGAAGCTGCTGCTGCGCGTAGCGGCACAGGCGCACCTTGATCGAGGTATTGCGGCGCGAACGTTCGGCGGTGCAGTTCTGCAGGAACAGCCAGCACCACGCCCACATGCGCCAGTCGGCCTTCGGCTTGAGCCGCAGCGCCTGCCCTTCCATGAACAGCGACTTGAGCAGGATCTTCGGCGCGCGCGGCGACGCCCACGTATACGAATGCCCCGGCGCGATCAGGCCGGCGTTCGCGAAACTGGTTTCGAGCGCGACGCCGTCGCGGCGATCGAGCACCACGACTTCGTCGCCGGCCTTCGCCAGAAAGTAGGCCGTGGTCACGCCGACGATTCCGCCACCGAGCACGATGGTTTTCATGCGCGTTCTCCGGGGTCAGGCAGCCGTGGACGTCGACTCTGCGATGGCGGCAATCGCGCCGATCTCGACCGTGTACTGCTCGAACGCGAGCTTCGATTCGACACAGGCTCGCGCAGGCGCATGGCCCTTCGGCACCCATGCATCCCAGACGCTGTTCATCTCGGCGAAGCTGCGATGGTCCGCGAGCCAGATGTTCGCGGAGACGATCTGGCGTTTGTCGCCGCCCGCGATTTCGAGCAGACGGTCGAGCTTGTCGAGAATCTGGCGGGTCTGGCCGGCGACGTCGAGCGACGTATCGTCGGCCACCTGTCCCGCGATGAAAACGAACCCGCCTGCGACCACCATTTGACTCATCCGCTCGCCGGTTTCATATCGCTTGATTTCCATCCAGACGCCTCCGTTAGGCAGGTATGTTGGAGCCGATCCTAGCATCGCTTATTCAGAAGTGTATACACATTTTCAATAAAAAACGGCCTCGCGCCAAGCACGTGCAAGACCGTCCAAAACGGTGCGGACGCAAGCCCAATAAATGCGAAAACATGCGCTTTTTAAGGGCATTTATCGAAACAGAAGCGCGTTTCACAGCGCACGATTCGTGCACCGAATAAATGCCTAAAAATTTCTCGCACAACTATTTTTTTTCAGCAATTCTGTAGACACTTTTGTATATCGATACCGTTCAAAGCGCATCAAAAACCCATCTGAAAACCCAACAAAGAACTGCAAAAGGAGAACCACGATGAGCCTGTTTCGCTGGAGTGTCGGGGCCGCCGTCGCGGCGCAGCTGTGCGTGTCGACTGCGTGGGCGGACGTCGAGCTCGGCGCCGTGTTGCCGTTGAGCGGATCGAGCGCGTCGATCGGCGAGGACCAGCGGCGCGGCATCGAACTGGCGGTCGCGAAGATCAATGCGCAAGGCGGCGTGCTCGGCCAGAAGCTCAAGGTGCGGGTCGAGGATTCGGGCGGCACGGCAAACACCGCGCTCGACGCCACGCGCAAGCTCGCCACGGTCGATCACGTGCCGGTCGTGCTCGGAGAATTCTCGTCGTCGGTGACGATTCCGATCGGCCAGTTCCTCGTGCGGCAAGGCGAGGTGCACGTCAATATCGGCTCGTCGAGCCAGCAGGTGCGCAAGATCGGCGCGGGCTCGTTCAGCGTGATCGGCCTGGACGATCTTTCGGCGCGTTTCGCCGCGCAGGACGTCTACGCGCGCAACCTGCACCGGGTGGCCTTCATCGCGCCGAACAACGGCTATGGTCAGGGTCTTGCGGGCGAGTTCAAGAAGCGCTTCGAGGCGCTCGGCGGCACGGTCGTCTCACAGGTGCTCTATACCGAGGGCCAGTCGACCTATCGCCGCGAACTGGAGCAGGCGGCGCGCGCGAAGCCCGATGCCTACGTCTACAGCGCCTACGGCCAGGAAGCCGCGACGCTCAATCGTCAGGCGTACGAAATGCAGCTCAACAAGACGCCGTGGTACGGCATCTATCTGACGATGTGCACGAGCGATACGCCGCCGCAGATCGCGCAAGGCCAGATCGGTCTTGAAGTGGGCGCCCTCGGTGGCACCGCGAAAGCCTACGCCGACGCCTACCAGAGCGCCTACAAGGAAGCGCCGCGCTCCGCGTTCGGCAGCTACGCCTACGACGCCACCATGCTCGCGGCGGCGGCGATCAACAGCGCGCATTCGGCGGACCCGGCGAAGATCCGCACCGCGATGGCCGCGATCGGTAAAGGCTACGACGGCGTGACGGGCGACATCGCCTTCGACGGCGACGGTCAGCGCGCGGTCCAGCCCTACGAGAAAGTGGTCTTCAAGCAGGCCGTCGTCGCCCAGTAAGCGTCCTCGTCTGACTTCCACGGAGAACGCCATGCTGCAGTTCCTGCTCGACGTCCTGATCCGCACGTCCGACCTGCTGCTCGTTTCGATCGGACTGTCCACGCTTTACTCGCTGATCCGCTTTCCCAACATCGCTCACGTGCAATACGCGATGCTCGGCGCGTTCGCCTCGCTCGGTTTCGAGCGCGCCGGTCTGCCGTTCGTGCTCGCCGCCACCGCGTCGTGCGCTCTGGTCGGCCTGCTCGCGGTGCTGCTCAACGCCTTCGTGTTCGCCCGGCTGCTGCGCTCGGGCAGCGCGGTCGCGATGATCGGCTCGCTTGCGGTCTCGCTGATCGCGGTCGCGCTCGTGCTCGGCACCGCAGGCTCGCGTCCGCTCCAGTATTCGCAGGATCTGACGCCGCCGCTGCTGATCGGCGAGGTCGCCGTTTCGCACGCACAGCTCGACTCGATCGTCTGCGGCGCGCTGACCTTGCTGCTGTTCGCCGTGCTGCTCTACCGCACGGATATCGGCCGCTCGATGCGCGCGCTCGCCTCGAACCGCCCGCTCGCGCTCGCGACCGGCATCGACGCGCAACGCGTCACCAACATCATCACGTTCGCGAGCGGCGTGCTCGCGGCGCTGGGCGGCACGATGCTCGGGCTCACGGAAAGCGTGCACGTGAATCTCGGCAACAACCTGCTGATCCCCGTGTTTTCCGCGGCGATTCTCGGCGGCCTCGGCAATCCGCTCGGCGCGGCGGCGGGCGCGCTGCTGATCGCGCTCGCCGAAACCGTGATGCTCGACACCGATCTCGGCGCGCTGACCGGCCACGGTTCGCTGGCGTTTCCGGTCACCTACGTCAGCGCGGTGTCGTTCCTGATCCTGCTGGTCGCGCTGATGTTCAGGCCGTACGGGATCTTCGACCGGGAGGTGCGGCGTGTCTAGTTTCCTGATCCATCTGCTGACCTCGGCCTGCCTCGCCGCGATGATGGCGCTCGGGCTCAACCTCCAGGCGGGCTATGCGGGCATGGTCAATTTCGGCTTCATCGCGTTCGCCGGGCTCGGCGCCTACGCGGCCGGGATCGCATCGCAACTGGGCTGGCCACTGCCCGCGGCCCTGCTGCTCGCGCTCGCGGCCGCCAGCGTGCTGGCCGTCGCCATCGCGCGGCTCGGCCGCATGCTGTCGTCGGACTACTGGGGCATCGCGACGCTCGCGGTCGCCGAAATCCTGCGCACCGTCGCGCTCAACGAGAGTTGGCTCACGGGCGGCGCGCAAGGCATCGGCGGCATCGCGCCGCTGTTCGGCGGGCTCGCCGCGCCGTGGGCCGATCTGGCGTTTCTCGCGGTCGCGGCCGGCTGCCTCGCGCTCGTCTATCTGGCCTACCGGCGCATCGTGCGCAGCCGCTTCGGCCGCGCGCTGAAGGTCATGCGCGAGGAACCGGCGCTCGCCGTCTGCTTCGGCTACGACCCGCTCTCGCTGAAGACGCGCGCGAGCGTCGCGGCCGCGCTGCCCGCCGCGCTCGCGGGCGCGCTGCTGACCTGGTACATCAGCTACGTCGGCCCCGACACGATGCTCTCGTCCGAGACCTTCGCGCTCTGGACCATCGTGATGGTCGGCGGCCTGGGCAGCAATGCGGGCGTGCTGGTCGGCGCCGTGCTCGTGCAGGCGGTCTATTCGCTCGCGCCCTTCCTGAAGGACTGGTTCGGCGTCGGCAGCGATCTCGCGGGCGCCGTGCGGCTCGGCCTCGTCGGGCTGATGCTGCTCGCCTGTCTGCTGTGGCGGCCGCGCGGGCTGCTGCCCGAACGTCTGGAGGTCCAGCCATGAGCGCGCTTCTCGAACTCGACGGCATCGCCATTCACTACGGCGGCAATATCGTGCTGTCCGGGCTCGCGCTGACGGTCGGCAGCGGCGAGATCGTCGGCCTGCTCGGGCCGAACGGCTCCGGCAAGAGCACGGTGCTCAACGCCGTGACGGGTTTCGCGCCGCTCGCGGGCGGCGAGATCCGCTTCGACGGCCAGCGCATCGACCGGTTGTCCCCGCAGCGCATCGCGCAGCTCGGCATCCGCCGCACGTTCCAGTTGCCGTCGATGCCCGCGCGCATGTCGGTGCTCGAACTGACGATGGCCGCGTCGTCGGAGCGTCACGGCATCGGCGCGGCGCTGCTGCGCGGCCCAGCAATGCGCGCGCTCGAACAGAAAACACGCGATCGCGCGAGAGCCTTGCTCGACGAACTGAAGCTCGCGGCGGTCGCGCATCTGCCCGCCGCGTCGATCTCGGGCGGCCAGAAGAAGCTGCTCGGCATCGCCTGCGCGATGATGACCGAGCCGAAGCTGCTGCTGCTCGACGAACCGACGGCGGGCGTCCATCCGAATCTGCGCGGCGAACTGGTGGCGGAACTGCGGCGCATTCACCGGCTCGGCGTCACGCTGATGGTGATCGAGCACGACATGCATTTCATCCGCGAACTCTGCGACCGCTGCGTCGTGCTCGACCGCGGCGCGGCCATCGCCAACTGCAAGCCCGCCGAACTGGAGCGCAACCGGCGCGTGCTCGACGCGTACCTCGGCCGCGCGCACGGCCGCCGCTCCCTGGAGGCCTCATGATCGAAGTCGATGGACTCGTCGCCGGGTACACGCCGGGCGTCGACATTCTGCATGGCGTGACGCTGCACGTGGGCGCGGTCGAAATCGTCTCGATCCTCGGTCCGAACGGCTGCGGCAAGTCCACGCTGCTCAAGGCGATCGCGGGCTTTCTGCTGCCGCGCGCGGGCACGGTGAAACTGCAGGGCGCCGACCTCGCGCGCGAGCCCGTGCATCGCAAGGTCCGCCTGCACGGCGTCGGCTTCGTGCCGCAGACCGACAACGTGTTCGGCGCGCTCACGGTGCGCGAGAACCTGATGCTCGGCGGCCAGGGGATGTCGTCGTTTCCGCGCGAGGCGCGCATCGAGGAACTGTGCGAGCAATATCCGGTGCTGCGGCGGCGCTACCGCTCGCCCGCCGCCGCGCTCTCGGGCGGCGAACGCCAGATCGTCTCGCTCGCGCGCGCGCTGATGCCGCGCCCCGCCATGCTGCTGCTCGACGAACCGTCGGCGGGCCTGTCGCCGAAAATGGTCGATGAGGTGTTCGACGCGATCGTGCGCATGCGCGACACCGAACATATCGGTGTCCTGATGGTCGAGCAGAATGCGATCGAGGCGCTGCGCATCTCCGACCGCGGCATCGTGCTGACGATGGGCCGCGTCGCGCTCGAAGGAGCGTCGTCCGACCTGCTCGACAGCGACGAGATGCGGCGGCTTTATCTCGGCGGGAGAGCGGCGTGAATCCGGTCTCGGCCGAAACGGCAGAATCCCGCGCGGCGCTCGCGCCTCCGGGCGCGCGCCCGGCGACGATCATGGTCGCGCTCGCCTGCGGCTTCGTCATGGCGATGCTCGACGTCACGATCGTCAACGTCGCGCTCAAGGCGATGCAGACGAGCCTCGCGATCTCGCTGACGACGCTCGTCTGGGTCGTCGACGCCTACGCGCTCAGCTTCGCCGCGCTGCTGCTGTTCGGCGGCGCACTGGCGAACCGTTACGGCTCGAAGAACCTCTATCTGATCGGTCTCGCGCTGTTCGTGGCGGCCTCGGCGCTGTGCGCGAGCGCCACCACGCCCGCCGCGCTGATCGCCGCGCGGCTGCTGCAAGGCGGCGGCGCGGCGCTGTTCATGCCGAGTTCGCTGAGCCTGCTGACGCTCGCCTTTGCGCCCGGCCCGCTGCGCACGCGCATGATCGGCATCTGGGGCGCGCTGGTGTCGGCGGCGATGGCGCTCGGTCCATGCGTCGGCGGCGTGCTCGTCGATGCGATCGGCTGGCGCAGCATCTTCTGGGTGAACCTGCCGGTGGGCCTCGCGGGTCTGTGGCTCACGCAGCGCTACGTGGCGCGTTCGCCGCGCCATGCGGGGCCGCTCAACGGCGCGGGCCACCTGCTCGCCGCGCTCGCGCTCGGCGCGCTGAGCCTCACGCTGATCCAGGGACCGAGTCTGGGCTGGACCTCGCCCGCGATCGTCGCGAGCGCGCTGACGACCCTCGCGGCCACGGCCGCGTTCGCGCTGCGCGAGCGTTTCGCGCGCCACCGCATCCTGTCGCGCGCGCTGCTCGGCGAACCGCGCTTCGTTGCGGGCAGCCTGCTCGGCCTCGCGATCAACTTCGGCATCCTCGCCGAAATCTTTCTGATCAGCCTCTACCTTCAGCAGCAGCGCGGTTCGAGCGCGCTCGTGACCGGCTTCCAGCTTTTCCCGCTGATGGCGATGTTCGGCATCGGCAATCTCGCTTCGGCGCGCGTGAGCCGCCGCTTCGGTCCGCGCGGCACGCTGCTCGCCGGGCTCGCGCTCGCCACGCTCGGCAGCGTCGCCATGCTCGGCATCGACGCGCTGCCTTACTGGGCGCTCGCGGTCTGTATCGGCGTCGCGAACTTCGGCGCGGGCCAGGCGATCCCGGCGATGAACCTCGTCGTCATGCACGCCGCGCGGCCCGAGGACGCCAATCTCGCCGCCGCGTCGCTCAACGCGAGCCGCCAGATCGGCTCGCTGATCGGCGTGGCGATTGCGTCGGTGGTCCTGCATAGCATCGCGGATTCGGGACGCGCGACGGCGGCCGGATTCGCGATCATCGCGGCGGCGTATGCGGGCGGTTTCGCGATCGTGGCGCGCGCCATCAAAACCGTCTGAGCGCGCGCCGTATCACGTGGGCCGAATCAGTTGGCCGCAACCGCCGCGCCCTTCTGCAGAAAACGCGCGCGCATCGGCTTGAGCACGAACAGCGCGAGCACGGCGGTGACGATATCGAGCGTGATCGCCGAGGCGAACACCGGCACCCAGCTACCCGCGTGCAGATGCAGCAGCGCGGCGAGCGGCCCGCCGAAGATCGAGCCGATGCCCTGCGAGATATAGAGCCAGCCATAGTTTTCGGTAGCGTGACGCGTGCCGAAGGTGTCGGTCAGCGTCGACGGGAACAGCGAGAAGATTTCGCCCCAGCCAAAGAACACCACGCCCGAGAGCAGCACGAACAGCACGGCGTTATCGCGCGTCAGCAGCCACAGCGCCATCGCCACGCCTTCGAGCGCGAACGCGAAAAACATCGTGTTTTCGCGGCCGAATCGATCCGAGACCCAACCGAACAACGGACGCGTGAGGCCATTCGTGAAGCGGTCGATGGTCAGCGCGAGCGGCAGCGCGGCCATGCCGAACACCACCACTTTCGTGATGCCGAAATCGGCCGCGAAGGTCGCCATCTGCGACGTGACCATGAGGCCCGAGGTCGACATCATCGTCATCATGGCGAACATCAGCCAGAACAGCGGCGACTTCATCATCTGCGAGGGACGCAGGTTCGGCACGTTGGCGGCAGCATGCGCCGCGGCAGCCGCGCCGTCACGCGGCACGCGCAGGCCTTGCGAAGCGAGAAAGCCCACGACCGCGAACGCGATGCCGTAGATCCAGAGCGTGGCGTCGAGGCCGCGCGTCGCGAGCGAGGCCGCGATCGGGAACGTCGTGACGATCGCGCCCATGCCATAACCGGCCGCCACCGCGCCCGCCGCGAAGCCGCGGCGATCCGGGAACCAGCGCACCATCAGCCCGACCACGCCGACATAGACGATGCCCGTGCCGAGCCCGCCCACGAGACCGTACGTGAGATAGAGCATCGACGTGCTCGTGACCATCGAGGCGAGCACCCAGCTCAGGCCCGACATCACCGTGCCGAGCGAGATCAGCAGACGCGGGCCGAAGCGGTCGATCAGCTTGCCCTGAAACGGCGAGAAGAAGGTCTGCAAAATGATCAGCAGCGAGAACGTGACCTGCAATTCGGGCAGCGGCACGCCGAGCTTCGCGGACAGCGGCTTGGTCAGCAGCGTCCAGACATATTGCGGGCTCGAAATCGCCATCATGCACAGCAGGCCGAGGCCGAGCTGGAGCCAGCGGTTATGCGTCGCGACGGCGTTCGCGCCGTCCGTGGTCTGAGCGTGCAGCGTCTGAGTGCGTGTGTTCATGTGTTTTCCCCGTTGAATGCGGATGAAAAAGGACGAGAGACGCCCTCCGGTTCGGCAAGCCGCCGAACCGGATATAAAAAAAAAGTCGATCAGTCGATTAGGTGGAGCGCTGGCTTGCGCTACCAGCCCGCGGCCGCGCCGTCGCTGCGTGGATCGTGGCCCGCCTCGAACAATCCATTCGGATAGCGAAGGATTGCGCCGGCATGCCCCATCGCTTCGTCATACGCGGCGAGCACTTCCACGTCGTGGCCCAGCGCGCGCAACGCGTCGACCGTCTCCGCCGGAAAGCGCGCTTCGAGCTTCAGCGAATCGGTCGACTGGCCCCACGTGCGGCCGAGCAGCCAGCGCGGCGCATCGATCGCGGCCTGCGGATTCCAGCCGTAGCGCGCGATGCGCGAGAACACCGCGCTTTGCGATTGCGGCTGGCCGTCGCCGCCCATGTTGCCGTAGACCATCGTGCGGCCATCGGCGAACTGCGCGAGCGCGGGATTGAGCGTGTGGAACGGACGGCGTCCCGGCATCAGCGGATTCAGCGACGCGGGATCGAGCGAAAAACTGCAGCCGCGGTTCTGCCAGTTGATGCCCGATTCCGGCAGCACGATGCCGCTGCCGAACTCGTGATAGATGCTTTGGATAAAGCTGACGGCCACGCCCTCGTTGTCGACCACGCCCATCCAGACCGTGTCGCCGGGACCGCGTCCGTTGCCCCACGGCATCGCGCGCGACATCGACACCTCGCGCGCCATCGCGTCGAGCGCGGCGGGCGCGAGCAGCGCGTCGGGATCGATGCGCATATGGTCGGGATCGGTCACGTACTGGTCGCGCACCTTGAACGCGAGCTTGGTCGCTTCCACGCACGCGTGCACGAATTCGGGGCCGAGCGGGTCCATGCCGTCGGTGAGCACGCGGTCGAGCACGCCGAGAATCAGCAGCGAGACGAGCCCTTGCGTCGGCGGGGGCATGTTGTAGACCGTGCCGAGCGTGTGTTCGAGCGCGAGCGGCGTGCGTTCGCGCGCGCGATGGCGTTCGAGATCGTCGAGCGTGATCAGCGTTTCGAGCGACGAGAGATCGCGCGCGATGCTGCGCGCGAGATCGCCGCGATAGAAGTCGTCGAGGCCCGCATCGGCGAGTTGTTGCAGCGTCGCCGCGAGCCGCGCGTTCGCGAAGCGCTCGCCGGTACGCGGCGCGCGCGCGTCGGGCATGAAGGTGGGTGCGAAGCCCGCCACGTTTTGCAGTTCCGCGCCCTTGCCCGCGACGCAATCGGCGTGGCTGCGCGTGACCGGCACGCCGTACTTCGCGTAGTGAATCGCGTCTTCGAGCAGGCGCGCGACGGGCAAGCGGCCGCCGAGCGCGGCTTGCGAATAGCGTTGCGCGAAGTCCCAGCCGGACACCGTGCCCGCCACCGTATTCGCGGCGAGCGGGCCGCGCGCGGGCACCGCGGAGAGACCGAGCGCGCGATAGGTGGCGATGTCGGCGCGCATCGCCGCCGCACCGCACGCCTCGATGCCGATGGGCGCGTGGCCGGGACGCGAGATCAGCCAGAAGCCGTCCCCGCCGATGCTGTTCATATGCGGATACACCACGGCGATGGTCGCGGCGGCGGCGATCATCGCCTCGACCGCGTTGCCGCCTTCGCGCAGGACGGCGAGCGCGCTCTGCGAAGCGAGCGCGTGCGGCGCGACCGCCATGCCGCGCGAACCGCGCGTGGGATTCAGTGTGGGTGCTGCGTGGAGTTCAGCAAAGCGTTCGGCAGTGTGTTCGAGAGGCATCGACGTTTCCTTGTATACAACGAAAACGTTAATGCGAAATCCGTGCCAAGTCTTGGTAAAAACCCTGAGAATGCCGATTGGATAAGGCTTTCAGCCTGCCTACGCGGCCTTTCGCGGGCCGCCCCGCCGTGCCGTCAGGTGGTGCGCCGAGGCCGGGCTGGTGCGTGCACAACGGCATCGCGCCCCGTCTCGGTGCGCACGGCGCGCAGGCGTTGCAGCGTGAGACCGTTGACGCTCGCCTGACTTCCGCCGATGTGACGCGAGACGAGTTCGACGCTTAACGCGCTGTCGCCACGGCGAATCGCGTCGAGAATCGCGGCGTGCTCGTCGTAGGTTTCGGCGATGCCGTCGCCGTGCACGAGATCGAGCCGCCGCACCACGCGGATGCGGTCGGTCACGCGCTGCATCGTCGCGGTCAGTTCGTCGTTGCCCGCCGCCGCCACCAGCGCGTGATGCAGCCCCTCGTCGAGTTCGACGAGCTTGCGGCCATCGGCGATGCGCTGCGCGCGCCCGACTTTCCAGATACGGTCGAGCGCGTCGAGCAGCAGATGCAGTTCGGCTTGCGGCGCTTCGCCTGAGCACAGCTTGCGCACCGCGAAGGTCTCGATCATCTGGCGCATTTCGTAGAGATCGTCGAAACGCTTGTTGTCGATCGGCACGACTTCCCAGCCGCCGCGCACGTAGCCCTGCATCAGCCCGTCGCTTTGCAGCCGCTGCAGCGCTTCGCGCGCGGGCGTGCGCGACACCGCGAAACGTTCCGCGATCGCGCCCTCGGTGAGCCGGTCGCCCGGCAGCAGGTGCATGTCGAAGATTTCGTTGCGCAGCGTGTAATAGACGCGGTCCGCGCGCGTCAGCGCGGCGTCTGGCGCGATCGGCGGACTGTCGTCGAGCGTGATGTTCAGCTTGATGTCGGGCATGGTCGGAGCTTATCAAAGGCGCATGCCCGGAAGAAAACAATTGCGCGGACGCGCCCGCTATCCAGCAGGCGCTGACTTCGTGCCCCGCTTCAACGCGACGTCACCGACGCACGCCGTGCCCACGCCTTCACATAATCCGGCTCGAATTCCTGGGCTTCCTGGCCTTGCGCGTCTTGCGCGCCCTCGACGCGCTCGGGCGGCAGCGGCGTGAGCGCCATCGGCAGCACACCGGCCCAGACCGGCAACGCGAGATCCGCTTCGTCGTCGCTCGGACCGCCGGTGCGAATCTTCGACACGGCTTCATCGAGCGGCAGACGCAGGATCGTCGTCGCGGCGAGTTCGTTGCGATCGCCGCGGCGGACTTCATGCACGCGGCCACGCGCGATGTGTTCGAGAAACGCGTCGAGCGCGGCGGCCTTCTGCCCGGCGGGCACGACGTCGAACGCGCCGTAGATCATCGCCGAGCGATAGTTCATCGAGTGATGGAACGCGGAGCGCGCGAGCACGAGGCCGTCGAGATGCGTGATCGTCACGCAGCACTGCGCGCCTTCGGCGGCGAGCTTGAGCATGCGGCTGCCGTTCGAGCCGTGGATGTAGAGATGATCGCCTTCGCGCCAGCACGCGGTGGGGATGCAGTGCACGCCGTGATCGTCGGCGAACGCGACGTGGCACACATAGGCCGCGTCGAGAATCGAGTACAGCGTGGCGGTCTCGTAGTCGGCGCGCTCGGCCATGCGGCGCACGCGCGTGCGCGGCGACGGCGGCGTGGTCTTGCTCGCGGCGTTATCGGTCTCGGACATCCTCGGCATCTCCTGGTTGCGATGAAATGCCGATCAGACTAACGAAGCGGTGGCTCTAGCGCTAGACCCAGAGAGTGCCATGCTCGTAGGGCCACGAAAAGCCAACGCCAGCGTGGAGCAATTACGATTTCGCGGCCGTCTTGCGCGCGGGACGCAGCGGTTTCGCGGCGGCTTCGGCGGGCCGTCCGGCGCGGCGCGGCGCACGGCGCACGGGTGTCGGCGCGCTGCCCGTACCAGGCTTGTTGCGGGCCGCGCTGAGTTCTTTCGCCTGCGCCGCATGCGTGGCGCGCAGCGCGTCGAGCCGCCCTTCGAGCACGCCGGCCTGATGGCGCAGATCGCCAAGCTGACCTTGCAGCGACTGAATCTCGGCACGCGCGCTTTCCTCGGCACGCGCGGCGCGCTTCGCGGCGGCCTCGCTATCGCGCTGCACGCGCGCCGCAGCCGAGCGCTCGCGCTCGATCTCCAGCAACGCGCGCTTTTCAGCGGCTTGCAGCCGCGTTTCGGCAAGCTCGGCGCTGGTGCGCAGCTTGTCGAGTTCGGCGCCGAAGTCCGCGCGCGCCTGCGTCAATGCGTTGTCCCGCTCGCGATTGCCCTGCTGAAGCCGCTCAACTTCGCCCTCCAGCGCCTCGCGCGTGGCCGACGCCGCCGCCTGCGACTGCTCCAGGTCCTGAATACGCACTTGCGCCGCGAGCAGGGCAGCGGTGCGCTGCTCCAGCGCGGTTTCGGTGCGGGCCAGGTCGTTTCGCAAACCGGCGACGGCGGCTTCGGCCTGCTGCCGCGCGGCCTCGACCTCCTCGCGCAGCGCCGCGAGCGACGCCTGCGCGGATGCCGTTGCGCGCTTCCAGAGCGCCCCGATCAGTTCGCCCGCCGCGCCCTGCAACTCCTCGGGCAAGTCCGCGTGCTCGATGCGCACACGGCTTTTCTCGCGCAACTCCGCCCAGAATTCGGACAGCACGGCCGTGGGCGTACCCATGCTGCCGCGCCGAACGAGTTGATAAAGCCGGTTCGCGGTGGGCGTGACGCCGAAGCGGAAGAACAACAGCGCGCAGACTTCGCGATACAGCTCGCGCGTCTTGGGAAAGTCGGCTTTAAGACGCTCGATTTCCGCGGCGATGCGGACTTCGTCGGGGGCGATGTCGGACATGGTGAATTTTCACGGCTACGATTTGATAAATAATACTACGTAAACCGTCAATTTTCTACCTTATCCATCTAGAGATTTGACATTAACCTTATAATGTCGCTATCTGATCTCGATGCCCTTTCGCAAACTCGACACAGCGCTTCGCCAGCACGTCCGTGGGATCGATGAGCGTGACGCGCCCGCCCGCCGCCGATTCGTACGTCGCGCACGAGAGCAACAGCGGCAATTCGGTGCAGCCCAGAATGACGACTTCCACGCCCTCGGCAATCAAACCATCCAGCGCAGCGCAGATATCGTCGAGACATGGCCCGGTCGTGAAGCCCGCCTTCACGCCCTGCTTGCCGTAAATCGCCGCCATCACGCGCGCCTGCAATGCGGCACCCGGCGCGACTTCGCGCAGCCCCTGCGATTCGAGCGCCTTTCGATACACACCGCTTTCGATCGTCCCCGAAGTCGCGAGCACGCCCACATCGCGCAGCGCAGGAAGCGCCGCGCGCAAATAACACGCGGTCTCGGTCAGCATATTGACGATGGGCACGCCGAGATGAGGCTGAATGCGCTCGACGAATGCGTGCGCCGTATTGCACGGCATGGCGATGACGCCCGCGCCGCCCTCCTCCAGCCGCTTGCAGGCCGCGTAAAGCGAGAGCGTGGGATCGGCGCCGTCGCCGATCAGGTTTTCCGTGCGATCGGGAATTTGCGGATTCTGCTCGACCAGCATCTTGATGTGATCCTGATCGCGCGCGGCGGGCGTATTGCGCACGATCTTTTGCAGAAAATCGACCGTCGCCGCCGGACCGATGCCGCCGACCACACCCACTTTGACGTCGGGCGTCGGCCAATCGTGACGGCCTTCAATCGCATAGCGCGCGTAGGCGAGATTCGCATCGATCATCGGCACGTTCGGCGCGGCCTTTTGGGCGTCGGCAAGCGAAACGGCACTCAGCTCGTGCACGATCACTTGCGCGCCCTGCTCGACCAGGCTTTCGCACGCGGCCTGCCAATCATCACGCCAATCGTCGCGTCGCTCGCTCTGTACGCGCGGATAAAGCCACGCAAACGGCGACTGCACATGCACGTCATCCGACATCAGCAAACCCACGCGCCTCACATCAGGAAACGATTCCAATATCGCAAACTGCATCGCCTCGAATTTGCCGAGCACAGCCAGACGCGTATTCGCCTTCAATTCATCGATCAACGCCTGATTCGCGAGCGACGGCAACAGCACCGTCGTCACGCCGCATTTTTCGAATTCACGTATCGTTTCGAATATCCGCAGTTTGCAATCCGATGAATCGAACGCTTCGAATGGCATCGGCAATTGGCGGAAAATCGCATCGAAATATTGCGCATCCGCTCGCGCCGCCGCCACCTTCGCCAGCACGCTATAAAACCGGGCGCTCACGAGCGGCGCAGTCCCGCCAATCACGCCGAATTTCAGCGCCTTCAACCCTGCGCCTTGCATCACTGCGCGTCTCCCTGCGCTTGCGAAAACAGCGCTTGCGCAGGCGTCTCACGCTGCGGCTCACGCGCCGCTTCCCACTTCGCGATCACGGCGGTCGCCACGCTGTTACCGATCACATTGGTCATCGTGCGGCCCATATCGAGAATCTGGTCGATGGCGAGCACCATCGCCACGCCCGCGGCAGGCAGATGAAACATTGGCGCCACGGCGGCCACCACGACCACCGATCCGCGCGGCACGCTCGCCATCCCCTTGCTGCTCAACATCAGCACGAGCAGCATGAAGACCTGCTGCGAGACCGGCATCTCCACGCCAAACGCCTGCGCGATGAAAATCGCTGCAAACGCCTGATACATCATCGAGCCGTCGAGATTGAACGCGTAGCCCAGCGGCAGCGTAAAACCGACCACTTTCTTTTCCACGCCGAAACGTTCGAGTTGTTCCGTGAGGCGCGGATACGCCGCTTC
Organism: Paraburkholderia sp. J94; assembly: GCF_905220285.1. Taxonomy (NCBI): domain Bacteria; kingdom Pseudomonadati; phylum Pseudomonadota; class Betaproteobacteria; order Burkholderiales; family Burkholderiaceae; genus Paraburkholderia; species Paraburkholderia sp. J94. The sequence goes on from NZ_CAJMZH010000001.1 coordinate 743,328, forward strand.
GCTGCTCGCCGTCGAGAAAGCGATCATCGCGGGTTCGCGAATCACCTTGAGCAATGTCCCCACGCGGCGACCGAGAAACAGATAACCCACCGCCACGAGAATCGCCCACAAAATCAGCAGTCCGAGATAAAACGAGCCGATCAATTTGCCGTAGGTGTAAAGCACGTCGAGCCCACGCAGCGTCACGGCCGAGGCAATCGCACCGAACACCCCGAGCGGCGCGGCGCGCATCACGTAATTCGTCACGCGCAGCATGACCGGCACCATGCCGTCGATACATTCGATCACAACGGCCACGCGCGACTGGCGTTTGAGCGCGCCGAGCGCGAGGCCGAGAAAGACCGAGAACACGAGAATCTGCAGAATGTCGTTACGCGCCATGGCGTCGAGCAGACTCGTCGGAAACGCGTGCGTGAGCACGTCCTTGACGTTGAGCGCCGCCGTGTTGAGACCGGTGTCGACCTCGCCCGCGCCCGCCGTCATATGCAGCCCCGCGCCCGGTTGTAGCAGATTGGCGAGCACGAGTCCGAGCGCGAGCGAAATGAGCGACGCGCACACGAACCAGCCCACCGAACGCAAACCGATCCGCCCGACGTCCTGCCCGCTTTCCATGCCCGCCAGGCCCGAAACGAGCGTGACGAATACCAGCGGCGCGATAATCATTTTGATGAGCCGCAGAAAGATATCGGTGACGATCGAGAAATAACCGGCGATGGTCTTGGCGCTCGCGGCATCGACTGCATGCGTGTGGCACACGTAGCCGGCCGCCACGCCCAGCAGCATGCCGACGCCAATATTCAGAGTGAGGCGATTCTTCATATCCGTCCTTGAATGGCGCGCGACGAGGGCCGCGCAGTCAGAACGGATGGTAGGGAGCAGAAAAAAGACGTCGATGCCGGTCTGGCATATGCGTATGCGGAACTCGCATAACGCGGGAATACCCTGGCGATCGGGCTTGCTTTATGCGTGGCCGCCTGGCGCCGCCGCGCGCAGATGCTGCCAGAGCGTGTCGAGAAACTCGCTGCGATTCGAGGCGTCGCGATACACGCGTAACTCCACGTCGAGATGCCAGGCCGACGGCCCGGCCGGCACCAGTTCGCCCTCGGCCAGTTCGCGCGCAATGGCGCTTTTCGGCAGCCACGCAACGCCCTCGCCCTGCATCACGAGTTCCTTGAGCACCGCCGCCATGTCCGATTCGTAGTGCAGGCGCAATAGCGGTTTCGTGGCCGCGTGCCCGAGCAGCAGCGCCACGCAGCGGCCGAAATAACTGGTTTCCGTATAAGCGATATGCGGTAAAGGCTGTTTCGCGGTGCCGGGCAAACGGTAAATCGGCGCGGACCGCGCATTCGGGCGACTAGCGGGCAATAACGTGTCGATGCCCACGGTCACATGCTCGTATCGCGCGGGATCGAGATGCAGCGGCAGTTCGGGATGGTGATACGCGAACATGAGTTCGCAATTGCCGTTCACGAGCATCAAAATCGAATCGTGCACGTTGGTCGGCACCACGCGCGCGGGAATGTCGCCGACATGCCGCGCCAATTGCTTGAGCCACGCGGGCAGAAAATTCAGCGCAATCGTATGACCCGCCGCGATTTGCAGACTCTTGCCGCCAATCCGCTGCTCGGTGCGAATAATCGCGCGCGTATCGAAGAGTTTGCTGAGCACGTCGTCCGCCACTTCGCGAAACAGTTGCCCGGCGGGCGTCAGAACAGGCGGAAAACTGCTGCGATCGATGAGTTCCGCGCCCACCCATTGTTCGAGCGATTGAATGCGGCGGCTGAAACCCGATTGCGTGACATTGCGAAATTCAGCCGCGCGCGAAAAGCTCTGATATTGCGCGAGCGCGATGAAGTCCTCGATCCATTTGATTTCCATGCGCTGGGCCGGCGCGCCATTCGCCGCGTGCTGTGATTGAATCGCGCCATTGTACGCTCGCGTATTGGCGCGGCAATGCGCTAAGCGGTTTGCGCGAGACGCGCCGCGAGCGCGTCGATTTCCGAATCGGCGAACACTTCAATGCCGTGCGCGCGCAGCAATGCCGCCGTCACGCCCGCACCCGCCAGCTTGCGGCCCGCGAATGTGCCGTCGTAAATAAAGCGGCTGCCGCATGAGGGACTGCCGTCGATCAGCAGCGCAAACCGGCAATCGTGTTCGCGCGCGAGATCGAGCGCCGCCTGCGCGCCCGCGATAAAGAGCGCGCTCACATCGGCACCGTGTTCGTCGATCACGCGCGCGGCGCCCGCGAGCACCGCGTCGCCCGATTGCGCGAGCGCGATTTCCGCGGCGGGGCGCGGCACCGGAAATCCCGCGCTCAGTTCTGGACAGATGGGCACGACGCGGCCTTCGCGCTGCCAGGCGTCAAGCGTGGCATGCGCCAGCGTTTTCGCCGAGCCGTTGTAACGCACGGGACGCCCGAGCAAACAGGCACTGACCAGAATCTTTTGACTCATCGCTTATTCGAGCAGCGCGCCATCCATTTCATCGATCGATTCGCCGTCCGCACGCGCCACGCGTGCGTAAAGATCGTGCCAATCGACCGCGAGCAGCGGCGCCGTCAAATCGCCGCGCGCGCGATAAGCGAGAAAGCGCATCCAGCCGTCGAGAAACACGCCCACGCCCGGCATCAGCAAACACGGCGGCCGCGCGACCGTGGGATAACGCACGGCGTTTTCTTCGAGCGCGGCGCGCAATTCCAGCGATTCGGCACCGCGCGGACTCTGATCGGCCATTTCCGTGCGCACCGCCGCGTCGACAATCGTCATCGGCAATTCAACATACGCAACGCGCACTTCGCCAATTGTGCATTGTGTCGATTTTGTGGATTGTGGGGATTTCGCGCCCGGTTCAATCATGCACAGTCGATTAAATACGACCGTTCGCGCCTGAAGCGGTAATGCGTTCAATGAAGTGGCGCCATGCCGGAGCGCCTCGCGGAAAAGCGGATAACGGCCCAACCAGGGATCGATTTCGGACATGCATGACTCCGGCGCCAGGCCGCGAATGCTGCGCCATGAAAATGGGCGCGCCAGCGGGCCTGGTTCTCTCAGGTTATTTTGTCCGAAAACTATAACGTTGCGTCTTGCATAGCACAAGGGAAAGGTTCCGCATCACGCCTTTTCATGCATTCTTCATAAAATACACAACCGAAATTATTTTCGATTTTTTTCCACCGGGAAGCCGATTTATTTTCGGAACCAAGCCACAGAAAGCAATTCGTAAACATCGATCGCAACGCCGGCCTCGCGGGACCTTCTTTAGCCGGCTCATTCTGGAGCCTCGATCGATGAATCATCCGAAACGCTTTCTGCTTGCCAATCTCGCGTGGTCCTCGGAGGTCGCCGCGCGCGAGCCCGAATTCTTTACGCAGCTCGCGCAAGGCCAGCGCCCACGCGCGCTCTGGATCGGTTGCTCGGACAGCCGCGTGCCCGCCGAGCGCATCGTGAATGCGCAGCCGGGCGAGCTGTTCGTCCATCGCAACATCGCGAACCTGTTCACCGCCGACGACGCCAACGCGTCGAGCGTCGTCGAATACGCCGTGCATGCACTCGAAGTCGAGCACATCATCGTCTGCGGCCATCACCATTGCGGCGGCGTGCGCGCGGCGCTGTCCGCGCCCTCGGACGCGCTGCCGAACGTGAACCGGCGCATCGCCGGGCTGCGCGAGCTGGCCGCGCGGCACCGCGCCGAACTCGACGCCATCGACGATCTCGATGCACGCGTCGACCGCCTCGCCGAACTCAATGTGATCGAGCAGGTGCAACGTCTCGAAGCCTCGCCGATCGTGCGCGCGGCGCAGCGGCCGCCGCAGATTCACGGCTGGGTGTTCGGCCTGCGCGAAGGCCGCCTGCTGCAACTGACCGAGGCCGGCTCAACAGCCTGAACGGCCTGAACGGCAACCCTTGCCGATATCGATATCAATATCGATACCCACGCTGCGCGCCGCGCGCTTGCCTCATCCCCGTCACCTTAGTGGACCTTACATGCCGAACTCCCGCCTCATCGATTTCGCGAGCCTGCGCAGCGACCTGCTCGCGGGCATCGTTGTCTTTCTCGTCGCGCTGCCGCTCTGTCTTGGCATCGCCACCGCGTCCGGCGTCGAGCCGTTCGCGGGCCTGCTGTCCGGCATCGTCGGCGGCCTCGTCGTCGCGCTGCTCAGCGGCTCGCATTTGAGCGTGAGCGGCCCCGCCGCCGGGCTCGTGGTGATCGTCGTGTCCGCCATCGCCTCGCTCGGCAGCTTTTCCGCGTTCCTCGCGGCCGTGCTGATCGCGGGCGTGCTGCAGTTCGTGTTCGGGCTGTTGCGCGCCGGGCAGCTCGCGAGCTTCGTGCCGGTGCCGGTCATCAAGGGCATGCTCGCGTCGATCGGGCTGCTGCTGATCGTCAAGCAAGTGCCGCTGGCCGCCGGTCTTTCCGCGTCCGCGTCCGCAGCTTCCGCCACTTCCGCGGCTTCGAACGCCTCGCTCGCCACGCCCTTCGGCACCGTGCTCGTGCCCGCGCTCGTGCTGGCCGCCGTTTGCGTGATCCTGCTGTTCGTCTGGGAATCGCCGCGCGCGAAACGCTTTGCGATCGTGCGCATCGTGCCGGGACCGCTCGCGGTCGTGGCGCTCGGCATCGCGGCGACGCTCGCCCTCGACGCCTTCGCGCCCGCGTTCGCCTTGCCCGGCGAGCAGCGCGTGGCGCTCGATGCGCTGCAATCGTTCGACACGCTCGCGGGCGCGCTGGCGTTCCCGGACTTCACGCAACTCGTCGATGCCGACGTCTGGCGCGTGGCGCTCACGCTCGCCGTGGTCGCGAGCCTCGAAACACTGCTGAGCCTCGAAGCCGTCGAGCAGATGGACCCGCAACGCCGCCGCGCGTCGCCCGACCGCGAATTGAAGGCGCAAGGCGTGGGCAATATCGTGGCCGGCGCGCTCGGCGGCTTGCCGATCACCGCCGTGATCGTGCGCAGCTCCGCGAATCTGAATGCAGGCGCCCGCACGCGGCTCGCGTCGTTCGTGCATGGCGTGCTGCTGCTCGCGAGCGTGTTTGCGCTGACCGCCGTGCTCAACCTGATTCCGCTCGCCTGCCTCGCTGCGATCCTGATCCAGACCGGCTACAAGCTCGCCAAGCCCGCACTCTTCGTTGCGATGATGCGCGAAGGCGCCGACCGCGTCGTGCCGTTCGTGGCGACGATCGTGGGCGTGCTCGCCACGGACTTGCTGATCGGCATTGGCATCGGCATTGCGGTGAGCATGCTGCTGGCGATGCGCGCCAATCTCGACGACACCTTCGCGCTTGCCGAACACGACGACCATTACCTGCTGTCGTTCCGCAAGGACGCGTCCTTTCTCGCCAAGCCGATGCTGATGCGCTGCCTCGCGCGCATTCCCGATCGCGCCACGGTGCTGATCGACACGGAGCGCGCCGATTTCGTCGACCGCGATATTCGCGACACGCTCGAACGCTTTATCGCCGACGCGCCGCGCCGCAGTATCGCGGTTGAAAGCGTGCAATGGCCGCGCCTGAACGCCACGCCTAAAAAGCGTTTGCCGTGGGCGCGTTCGGCCAGCACGACGTCATAAAAAAAGGCCGGGTTTCGCCACCCGGCCTTTTTCGCTATTGACTGCCGTTATTGATTAACGCTATTCAAACCGCGCTTATTCGAAATTCTCGCGCAGCCATTTCTTGTTCAGTTTGCCGACGCTGGTTTTTTCCAGCGCCTCGACAAACTTCACCACTTCCGGCACGGCGTATTTCGAAATCGTGCCGTTCTCGCTGAACTTGAGCACGTGCTGTTTGATTTCGTCGGCGCTCACCGGATCGCGGTCGGCGCGCAGCACGACGAGCGCGGCCGGGCGCTCGCCCCATTTGTCGCTCTTGATGCCGATCACCGCGACTTCCGCCACGGACGGATGCTGCGAAATCAGGCTCTCCACTTCCAGCGACGACACCCATTCGCCGCCCGACTTGATCACGTCCTTGATGCGGTCGGTGATCTGCAAATAGCCGTCCGGGTCGATACGCGCGACGTCCTGCGTATGCAGATAGCCGCCCTCCCACAGCGTCGCCGACGCTTCCGGGTTGTGCAGATAGCCCTGCGTGAGCCACGGCGCGCGCACGACCACTTCGCCGCTCACGCTGCCGTCGTGCGGCAGATCGCGCATTTCCGCATCGACGATACGCAGATCGACGAGCGGAATCGGCAAGCCCGTGCGGCAACGCAAGCTCACTTCCTCATCGAACGTCAGCGGTTCCTTCTGCGGCTTCAATTGCGCGAGCGTGAGCACCGGACACGTTTCCGACATGCCGTAGCCCGTGAAAATATCGATGCCGCGTTCGAGCGCCGCGCGCGCGAGCCCGTGCGGCAGCGCGCCGCCGCCGATCACCACTTTCCACTTGCTGAAGTCGGCGCCTTTCGCCTGCGGGCAATTCAGCAGCATATGCAGGATCGTGCCCACGCAATGCGAGAACGTCACGCCTTCGTCGCGCAGCAGTTCGACCAGACGATCGGGCACGTAGCGGCCCGGATACACCTGCTTCACGCCCAGCACCGTCGCGATATACGGCATGCCCCAAGCGTGCACATGGAACATCGGCGTGATCGGCATATACACGTCGCCGCGATGAAAGCGCTGGCCCGATTCGGGGCTGGTGAGCGCCGCCATTACCGTGATCGTATGCAGCACCAGTTGGCGATGCGAAAAATACACGCCCTTCGGCAAGCCCGTCGTGCCGGTCGTATAAAACGTGGTGGCGCGCGTGTTTTCGTCGAAGTCGGGGAAATCGTAATGCGTGTCGCTGGATGCGAGCAATTGCTCGTATTCGCCCGCGAATTCCAGACCGAGCGTATCGCTCACGTTGCCGTCGTCGTCGATCAGCACGAGCGTGCGCACGGTTTCCAGCTTGTCGCGAATCGCCGCGAGCACAGGCAGAAAATCGGCGTGCACGAGCAGCACTTCGGCGCCCGCGTGATTGATCGTATAAGCGATTTCGCTTTGCGACAGGCGGATATTCACCGTTTGCAGCACCGCGCCCATCATCGGCACGGCGAAATACGCTTCCAGATAACGATGGCTATCCCAATCCATCACGGCCACCGTGGTGCCGAATTGCGTGCCCACGTTTTTCAACGCGTTCGCAAGCCGGCCCACGCGCTGACCGAATTGCGCATAGGTAATGCGCGTCTTGCCGCGATAGACGATTTCCTGATTCGGCGCCTGCTGCAAAGGCGTGAGCAGCAAACGTTTGATCAACAACGGGTACGAATACGCCGATGCCATCGTTTCGCTGGAATGGTCGTGCATCGCTGTCTCCATCTTGGGATAGTTCAATTCTGATAATGCAAATGCAAATGCGGTTGTAAACGCGGCTACAAACGCGGTGCCAAACGCGGTTGCCACGGCGCTCGCCGTGGCAATACGCTATGGCCTGTTTCGCCGGATGGGCCGAATCCGCCGCGTTTAAGCGAGGTTCTCGAAGATCGCCGCGATGCCCTGGCCGCCGCCGATACACATCGTCACCAGCGCATAACGGCCGCCGATGCGTTGCAGTTCGTGCAGCGCCTTCACGGTGATGAGCGTGCCCGTCGCGCCGATCGGATGGCCGAGCGAAATGCCCGAGCCGTTCGGGTTGACCTTGGCGGGATCGAGACCGAGTTCCTGCGTGACCGCGCACGCTTGCGCCGCGAACGCTTCATTCGATTCGATCACGTCGAGATCTTCGACACGCAGGCCCGCGCGTTGCAGCGCGAGACGCGTGGCCGGCACCGGACCGATGCCCATGTACAGCGGCTCGACGCCCGCATGCGCATAGGCAACGAGGCGCGCCATCGGCGCGAGGCCGCGCTGCTCGGCGGCTTCGCGCGACATCAGCAGCACGGCGGCCGCCGCGTCGTTGATACCCGAGGCATTGCCCGCCGTGACCGTGCCGTTTTCCTTCGCGAACACCGGCTTGAGCTTCGAGAAGTCTTCGAGCGTGGCGTCGGTGCGCAGATGCTCGTCGGTGTCGAACACGACTTCGCGGCCCTTCACGGTGCGCGCGACCGGCACGATCTGGCTCGCAAAACGGCCTTCGGCAATCGCCTGCGCGGCGCGCCGATGCGATTCGAGCGCCAGCGCGTCCTGACGCTCGCGCGAAATCTCGTAGCGGCGCGCGACGTTCTCGGCAGTCACGCCCATCGGCACCGTATCGAACGGATCGTTGAGTGCGCCGAGCATCATGTCGACCAGACGCGCGTCGCCCATGCGCGCGCCAAAGCGCGCGTCGACCGCGAGATAGGGCGCGCGGCTCATATTCTCCGCGCCCGCGCCGATCGCCACGTCGGCGTCGCCGAGCAGAATGGTTTGCGCCGCCGACACGATGGCCTGCAAACCCGAACCGCACAGACGATTGACGTTGAACGCGGGCGTCGATTGCGGAATGCCCGCGTTGATCGCGGCCACGCGCGAGAGATAGAGATCCTTCGGCTCGGTGGCGATCACATTGCCGAACACCACGTGGCCCACGTCCTCGGCCTTCACGTTGCTGCGCGCCAGCAATTCGCGCAACACGATGGTGCCGAGTTCGGTCGGCGCCACATCCTTCAGACTGCCGCCGAACTTGCCGATGGCGGTGCGCACACCGCCCACTACGACGACTTCTTTGCTCATGTCCGTTCCTCGTTTGCTGGTTTGCGCAAGCGCGTTGCGCACGCGTTACATGTTCGGATAATTCGGTCCGCCGCCGCCTTCC